>CAVSJE010000012.1:0-9094 GCA_963728115.1 uncultured Gemmatimonadaceae bacterium | reverse complement strand
GGTAACCGGGGTACACGGTGAGGCAGTGGAACAACGAGCCCGTGGGGGTGAGGGCAGCCCCACCGGCTCACATCGCCATTGCCTCACCGTCTCAGTTTCCCGGGCGCACCTGCAATCGATACCGTCCGTGATCGGCGAGCCCCGACGTGCTCGGCCGCACCTCGATGGAGTACGAACCGGCGTTCAGCGAGCCGGTGATCGTCGAGCAGTACGGACCGTCGGCCCGGCCGTTGTTGTCGTTTTCGCCGACGAACGCACCGGTGGCGTCCCAGAGCTGAAGGTCGGTGTCGAGTTCGATGCCCTCGCCGCAGGCGCCGGTCACACCCGACGTTTCGAACGTGTAGACGCCTGGCGTCGGGATCTGCACCTGGTAATAGTCGGCGGCGTCTCGCCCGCTGATCTGCCCCACCACGTAGCTGCCGACGGCGAGCGGGTTGCCACCGGGCAGGTCGTTCGGCTCTGATTCGACGGGAATGCCGAGCGTGATTCCGGCACTCTGCACGACCTCCTGGCCTCTGGCCACCGTGAACGTACCCGGCGCCGCCCACGCGAATCGCCGTCCGGGAATGCCGATCGTCATGTCGCCGTTCTCGTCCTCGCCGGCCTGCAACCAGTAGGTGCCGGGGTCGAGCTGCGTGAAAGTGAACGACCCGAATGCGTCCGCGGCGACGGTGCGCACGACGCCCCCATTGAGCGCGTTGACCAGGCGGACGTAGGTGGCGTGCGGCGGGCCGTCGTACCGCTGCATCAACGCGTTGTACGCGTTTACGATGCCCCACCCGTAGCTGTCGTTGCGGCCGCTATTCGGGCGCCGTGACGCGTAGGTCTCGAGGCGGGTGGCGAGCGCTTCGGCGCTGAGCCCCGGTTCGTGGGACAGCACGAGTGCGGCGACCCCGGAGACGTACGGTGCCGCCGCCGAGGTGCCGTACCCGACCAGGAACGTCGGTTGGCCGGTCTGGAAGTTCCACCCCGGCCCCAGGATGCCGTCTCCCCCGTTGTCGTCGAGCCGGTACTCGCCGCCCGGGGCGGCGAGGGACACGTACGACCCGCCGTTCGAATAGCTCGCGATCACGCCGTCCATTCCCACGGCCGAGACGCCGACGACGCCCGGGTAGGCCGCCGGGTAGACGGGCACGTCGGTGGTGCCGTTGCCGGCCGACGCGACGACCAGGCAGCCCGCCTGCTCCGCGGCCTGCACCGCCGCGGCCTCCGCGGAGTCCGACCCGAAACCGCCCAGGCTCAGATTGATGATTGCCGACTTCGAGGGCGCCGTCACCAGAGCTCCGCCGGCGCCCACCGCGGGCAGCCCGGCGGCATACAGGATCCCCTGCGCGATGTCGAAGCCGGTGCCAAGGCCGGTGATTCCGAGCACGCGAATGGGCCTGATGCGAGCGTTCCAGTCAACGCCGGCGACGTCGTTTCCGTCGTTGCTCACCGCGCCAACGATCCCCGACGTCCAGAGCCCGTGGTCCCCGAGCGTCGCGTGCTGCCAGCAGGCGGCCGTCGAGTCGTAAATGACGCCATCGGGGTCGGTCGGATCCGGATCGGGACCTGCCGTACCGTCATCGTCGATGTCGGGGAGCACGCCGCCTCCGCAGATCGCACCGTTCGACGGGTCGCCGATATCGCTGAACAGGATCGGCGACACGAAATCGTAGCCGTCGTTGGTGAAGTTGGCGGCGACGGACGGGGCGTCGAACCGCACCCCCTGGTCGACGACGGCGATGGTGAACGCGCTGCTGCCAGTGGTGATCGCCCAGGCGCGCGGCAGGTCCACCATGTTGGCGCCCCACTCCTGCACCCAGTAGTACGGGTCGTTGGGTACCTGTCTGGGCGCGCCGGTGGGCCGGTAGACCGGTTCGCTCGAGGTGCGGAGACCTACCGCCGGGGCGTTCTGCGGCGGCGGCGCCCCCTGGGGCACGCCCACGAGCACGTCGTGCGACACCGACGCGACGCCGGGGTCGGCGCGCAGCGCAGCCACGACCGCCGCGACGTCGCCGGTGTCGGCGACCTCGAGGTGCGCCATGAGAATGGCGGGAGATACACGCGTATCGCGCACCGGAAGGCCGCGCGTGATCGTCGCCAGCCGCTGTCCGAGGACGGCGGCCGTGCCGCGCGCGACGGCGAGTGACCGGTAGGCGGGTGATCCCGCCTGCGCGACGGAGAACCGGTCGCTGCGGAAGCGTACTTCGAGCCCGTGGGCCGCGACTCTGACCCTGCCGGCCGCCGGCGCGGGTGCGAGCGCGCGCGCGCCACTGCGGACGACGCTGCGCTGGGCCGAAAAGAAGCTGGTCGGATCCGGATTCGCGATCGTGACCGTGCCCGTGATCGTCGGCCCGTTGCTGGCCACGAACGACACGGACGATCCGCCGCCGCTGGTGATGCCGGCGGTGACGACCTGGGGGCCCAGCGTGGGCCCCAGCGTCCAGGTGACCGACGCGCGCCCCAGCGAATCGGTGGTGGCCGTTGCCGCCGACAGTGTGCCGCCGCCGCGGACCGTCCACGTGACGGCGACGCCGGACACGGCGACATTCCTGCCGTCTTCCACCTCGACCACGAGCGGGGCAGCGAGGGGGGCCGACAGATCCGCCGTCTGATCCGACCCGGAGACGATGACGAGGTGACTGGGCGTGGGCGGAGCCGGGGCTTCGGAGTTCTTGCATGCGGCGACCAGGGCCAGGCCGGCGGCAGCGAGCGCGAAATGGCGATGCATCGGGATGACCACCTGCGGCGGGCATGGACGGAGCGAAGGGCGCGCGCCTTCCCGGATACGAAGACGGCCGGATCCCGATGCTAACGCGCGGCTCGCCCGACGTTGGGCACGCGCCCCGCCAATTTACAACTCGGCCAGTGCCGCTTCCACGTCGGCCGCGTGTCCCGCGGGCTTTACCTTCACAAAGATTTCTGCAATTTTGCCCGCCCCGTCGATGACGAACGTGGTGCGTTCGACGCCCATGTACTTGCGCCCGTACATCGACTTCTCCTTCCAGACGCAGTACTTCTCGCACACCGTGTGGTCGGGGTCGGCGAGCAGGGTGAACGGCAGCTCGTACCTGGCCTTGAACTTCTGGTGGCTCTTCACCGAATCGGGCGAGATGCCGAGGATGACCGCCTTCGATTTGCGGAAGCGCGGAAAGGCGTCGCGGAACTCGCAGGCTTCGGTGGTGCAGCCGCTGGTGTCGTCCTTGGGGTAGAAGTAGAGGACGACGGGGCGGCCCTTGAGATCGCGCAGCGCGAGGCGCTCGCCGGTGTCGGTGTCGAGGGTGAAGGCGGGGGCGGCTTTTCCGATCGTGGGCATGGGCATGGGATGTGTGAGTGAGTCATCCGCAATATGCCCGGCGCGCGGCCGCCCCGGCAATCACGCTGGAGGCGCGGAGCCTCCGCCCCCGCCGCCGCCACCGCGGGGCTTCTTGCCGGCGGCGGCCTTGTGTTCCGCGGCGGCTTCCTTGCGTTCGTCGGCCGCCGATTCGTGGGCGATCTTGCCCACCTGCTTGCCGGTCATGGCGTCGACGTTCACCTCGTCGATGCCGTCCTTGCCGGCGGTCTTCATGTCGAACGAGTAGATGAGCTTTCCGCCCTCGTTCTCCAATTCGACGGCGGCGATGGTGGCGCCCGGCACGAGCTTCCGCGCCGTGGTCGCGGCCGCCGCTTCCTTCACTTTGGCGCGCTTGACGAGCGCCGGGGGCAGATCGCGCTTGTACGCCGGCTGCTGCGCGCCGGCCGGGGCGGCCAGCAGCACGCCGAGGGCGGCGGCTACGGGAATCCATCGCTTGGTCATTCGTGCTCCTTTGAAGAATTGCCTGCCGGCGCTCCCGTTGGATGCGCCGCACGCGAAGGCAGTATAGAGCGGCAAGCTGTCGGGGCTGTGACAGGCGGACCGCCGTCGCCACCGCGTTACCGCGCCATCGCGCCGCGGTCACCGCACCGTCACACGGGCATGCGTTGTTCCATAGGGAAGGTCGGAATCCGGAACCGGGGCGCCGCGGGTCGGCGCCGCAGGTGCGGCAACGGAGACCGATTCGCGGGGGGCCGGCAGCCACACGCCGGCTCCCCGCGTCAGTTCGTGGCGTGTTTGTGACCCACGTCACGTCATTGCCCCCTGGGGGCGCCCATGTTTGGGCCTCGGCATGCTGCATGGCCGCCCGCCCCCGTCCCCCACCGCCGGGCCGCGACCTCTCCCGACACCCCAACGGTCGAGGCATGGAAGAAACAGCATCGAAATTGATGCAGTCGAAGCCGGTGCCACACCCGTTCCTCCGGTGGGGGATCCGCGCCGCCGCCGCCCTGGCCGCGGCAGCGCTGGCGGCGGGCACGCCGGCCGGCGCGCAGGCGCAGCTCAGCCCTGCCGTCACGGTGGCCGCGCCCAGCCCCTTCCTCTCCGACTGGTCGGCCAGTTCCGCCGTCGTCCAGCTCATCGTCACCAACACCGACACCGCCGACGTCCAGGCCACGGTGCAGGCGCGGCTGCTGCAGGGCGACGTACTCGTGGGCACGGCAGCCAGTCCGATCATGGTGGTGCCGGGCTCGCACACCCCCATCCCCACGCCCAAGGTGAGCGTGTACTCGGGGTCGCAGGTAGCGAACTGGACGCAGATGCAGATCACGGGTTCGATCGCCGCGGCGTACCGGCGCACGGGGCGGCTGCCCGAGGGGAGCTACCAGTTGTGCGTGGCGTTCACGAACGTGAGCACGCAGGGACGCCCGCTCCCCGACGCCACCGCCTGCTCGCCCTTCCTGATCACGTATCCGCAGCCGCCGATGCTGATCGCGCCCGCCGACCAGCAGACGGTGGTGAGCGCCTACCCCACCTTCCAGTGGACGCCGGTGGTGATGCCGGGGCGCCAGGTGGGCTACCTGCTGCGCGTGGTGGAGGTGCTGCCGGGCCAGACGCCGCTCAAGGCCATCGAGGCCGACGTGCCGGTGCTCGAGACGGTGCTGACCACGGTCACCACCTACACCTATCCGCCCACGGCGCTGCCCCTCGAAGCCGGCAAGACGTACGCCTGGCGGGTGCAGGCGGTGAACTCGCTGAGCACGGATCCCGGCGCCGGTCGCCCGGTGGGCACGACGGTGGGCGTGGGGGCCAACGATGGCCGCAGCGAGGTGTTCACGTTCACGAAGAAGCTGCTGATCACCGCCACGCACATCACACCGGCGCCGCAGCCCTCGGGGCCGCAGGCGAAACCCGGGTACCTGACGACCACGCCGATGTTCGCGGCCACGCTGAGCGGGAAGCTGGACTACACCTTCCTCGCCGGGCTGCTCCCGGCACCCAAACGCATCAAGCCCTACGAGGGGCACCAGTGGCCCGGCATGAGCTACAGCGTGGACGGGTCGCCCAACTCCGGATCGGGGGGAGCGGGAGGCACGGGCGCGTCGACCGGCGGGATGGGCAACCAGTTCGGGCACGTGACCCCGCCGCCGCACGGCGATGCGATGGCAGGCTTCCCGGTGCGCCAGCCCCTGGCCGGGGTGCCGGTGCGGCTCGTGGTGCGCTACCGCAGCGGCACCGCGCCCGTAACCTCGGATGAGGTAGACGCCGGTCCCAAGAGCTACGACGACGTGGGAAAGGTGATCGCCACCGCGACCACGGGCAAGGACGGCAGCTTCAGCTTCCACTTCAACGACGACACGCCGACGGGCCAGATCGCGCTCCACCAGGACGTGTCGTGGGGCTCGGGGGAGTTCTCGAATCACTCCGAGCCGGCCGGCGATCTCTTCCGCTACTACCAGGTCGAGATCGAGGACGCCCACTACCTGAATCCGTCGGACGAACTCACCCTGCCGGCGAGCAAGATGGCCGACGTGGGCACGTTGGTGTCGCTGGTGCGCACGTATACGCTGCGCGTGCTGGTGACCGGGCAGACGACACACGACACCATTCAGGGCGCCCGCGTGCAGGTGCTCCGATTCGTGCACCCGACACACCAGCCCAACGGGGAGGGCGACGCGCCGCCCCCGCGGAAGTACGTGGGTGGGCCGATCTTCAAAGGCGAGGTGATCGGGGAGACCACCACCGCCGCCGACGGCTACGCCACCTTCCGCCGTCTGGTGAAGAACGTCGGGGTGAACGATCAGTACGTCGTGCGCGTGACCATCGATTCCGCCAGCGACTACAACTACGATCCGCTGTCGAAGACGTACTTCAACGCGTGGAACGACCAGTCGTTCGCCAACGGGACGGCGCGCGACAACGCCAACTTCAACGAAGACTATAATCCCGGGCTCCTCGACACGCTGGCGATGGCGCTTCACCCGCGGCCGCCGACGCTGGCGGGCCACGTGTACCGCCGCGACACCAGGGAAGCGGTGGCCAGCGGATACGTGGTCGTCAAGCGGCCGGGCGGCACCAATGCCTTTGCCAAGATCGACTCCCGCAACCCGGGCGCCTTCACCGTGGCGAACGTGAAGGACAACTACACGACCGGCGACGCGTACGACGTCCTGGCGGCCGCGCCCGGGCTCAAGAGCGAGGCCTTCGACACGATCCGCGTGGGACTGGGCCACAAGTGGGTGTACGAGTTCTACCTCGAACCCGACGCGCGCATCCAGGCCCGGTTCGTGGACGAGCGCGGCCTCCCGGTGCAGGCAACGATCACGGTGGGCGCCGGGTCCGCGATCACCGCGAGCCCCATGGACGTCAAGCGCATGGGCGGGGCGGTCGGCCCGGGCGGCGCCACGTTCCAGATCCCGACGGCGTTCGGCGTCGACACGGTGGCATCGTCGGGGCCGCAGAAGGTGCACGTGGAGGCGGAGCCGGGCTACTTCCCCATCGACACGTCGATCACGATCGCCCGGGGGAACAACGATCTGCACACGTTCGTGCTCACCAGCCGCAAGCATCGCCTGCGGGTGATCGTGCGGCGCGGGGTGGCCCGTGGCCAGGCTCGCGGGCGCCCCAGCACCACGCCGGTGGCGGGGGCGCCGGTGCGCGCCTACGACTCCGACAGCGCGCGGGCCAATACCACGAGAAGCGGCATCGCCCTGCTGGAGTGGACCAGCTTCGGCACGGGCTCGCCGCTCACCCGCATCCACATCGACACGCCGAAGGACTCCGACTACGTGCCCACCGACTGGACCTGCCCGGGCAGGGAGAGCCGGACGCCCATCGACTGCACCGTCTACCTCGAGGCCGGCACGCACGTGTCGGGCAAGGTTTTCGCCGGCGCCTCCGATTCCACGCCGGTGGCCGGCGCACGCGTGTATCTGGCCAACGCCAATCGCGACACCGTCACCGGCGCCGACGGATCGTACGTGCTGCACTCGGTGTCGATGGGCTTCGAGGTGATGCGCGCCGCCAAGGCCGGCTCTCACCTGATCGCCGACTCGCAGCAGGTCACGCTCCGGGGCACGGCCGCCGCGCGCGTGAGCTTCCACCTCAAGGACCCCGGCGCGGTGAAGCTCCCGGCGACGCTGCTCGGGTTCCCGCTCGAGGTGACCAGGGTCGACACGGCGACCGGCGGCAAGGGAGCGCTCGTGAGCGGCACGCTGCTGGCACCGGCGTCGTCCGCGTTCGCGCCCACGGACGCGGTGGGGGTGCAGAAGACGGTGGCGCTGCCGTTCGAGAACGCGCGGCTGGTGGCGCCCTCCGCGGGCGCCGAGGTGGGGCTTCCCAAGGGAGACACGCTGGTGCTCACCAACGGAGACCTCGACCTGCGGTTGTACGACAAGTACACGGTGCGGCAGTCGGCTCCGAAAACCGGGCTCATCGTGCGCGAGCGCGGCGGCAGCGGCGTGGGCGCCGTGTATGGCGCCATGGAGGTGCGCCCGGCGTCATTCAGCGGCGGGGGGACGTCCACGGCGCTCAGCTTCGTGGACCCGGCGGGCAAACCCGCGCCGCTCTACGTGCTGGTACCGGGCGCGGCGGGATCCGCCCGCGAGATGGTGGCGTCGCTGGCCGGTGACGGCTCGGCGACGGCGCCCGCCGGCGGCTACAACGTGGGCGCCGCGGACGGCGGGCCCGCGCATTTCCGCCTCGCGGCCAACAGCGGGCAGTCGGGATTCCCGGTGGACGCCGACGCCACGAAGTCCATGCTCCGCCCCGATGGCGTGCACTTCAGCGCCACCGTCCACACCGACATCCCCGGCGTGGGCGACCTGGCGCTGCCGGTGCCCGACCTTACGCTGCGGCCCGCCGGCGGGGGGCTGGTGCCCACCGGAACGGCCGACACGCTCTCGGTGAAGCTCGATCAGTGGACGCTGCAGGTGGACGAGTGGTCGCTGGGCGACGCCGGCATCTACTTCGGCAAGGGGCAGGTGCGGGCGCCGCTGCTGAAGGACAAACCCACGAGCGCCGTCGTCTTCCCGTTCACGAACATGCGACTGCTGCCCAACGCCATCACCGGCGGCACGGTCCAGTCCGATGCGGTCACGCTGGGCGGCGTGGTGAAGCTCACCCCCCAGGGTGCGCTGCAGTTCGTACGCGAGGGCTCGGGGCCGTGGAAGCTCTCGGCGTTGGGCGGCACGATCGCCGGGCTGCCCGGCCTGGGCCCCACCGACCGGATCACGCTCGACAACTGGAGCCTGCGCTCCAACGGCTACAACGTGTTCTCCCCCCAGAACGGCACCAAGGTCCGGCTGTACAACACCGCCGACTTCCGCATCAGCAGCATCACCGTCGCCGATGGGGTGGTGCGCTTCCCGGGGACGATCGACCTGCTCACGCCCCCGGCCTCGCGCATCCCGCAGGTGGGCGCCACGATCTTCTACTCGCCCGATGCCACCGGGAAGCCGGCGTTCGGCATGGAAAACGCCAACTGGCCCGAGGTGGACCTGGGCGGCGCCTGGCTGCTGATCTCCAATGCGCAACTCGACCAGAACGGGCTGCACGCCGGCGGCCACATCCGCGTGCCCGACAACTTCACCGTGGCAACGACGTTCACGCGCACGCCGCTCACGGGTACCAACACCTTCGGGGCCGCGGCGGCGCCCAACGCCACCATCAAGATCGGGGAGATCGGGCTCACGAACGTGAAGGGAGGCGCCACCTTCGCGTCGTCGTGGACCACGCACTTTGCCGGGCACATGGACATTCCCGACCAGGCGGCGGGGGACCTCTCGTTCGGGGTGTCGGGGACCGGCGTGGACGTGAGTA
>CAVSJE010000011.1:0-21799 GCA_963728115.1 uncultured Gemmatimonadaceae bacterium | reverse complement strand
GGCGGCCATCTGCACGCAATGTGTCAACGTTCGGCGGAGGGCGGGGCGGGCGGTGGGTCCAGTCTGGGGACAGGGCCGCAACAGGAGGAACTGCGATTTCGCGGATGGCGCGGACGGCGCGGAGTCCGCAGCGAGCACACGATGGGTGGGATCGGCGGGATTACGATGCGATGGTGGCCTCTGCGCCTGCCATCTTCCGGCCATGTCAATGCAGGGATTGATGGAGGAGACGCTCACGTACTCGATCATCGGGGCGTTTTACGAGGTGAACCGCCATCTCGGGTTCGGGCTGCTCGAACAGCTCTACGTGTCCGCGCTGGAGCACGAACTGCGGGACCGCGGCCACCAGGTCGGGCGGGAGGTGCGGGTGGCGGTTCGCTACAAAGGTTTCACGATTGGGTGGCAACGGCTCGACATGCTGGTCGACGGCCGCGTGATCGTGGAGGTAAAGGCGAGCGAACTGTTGCCGTCCGTTGCCCGACCTCAATTACTATCCTATCTCGCCGCCACGCGAATTGAGGTGGGACTTCTCCTGCATTTCGCGCCGAAGCCCCGCTGCTACCGGCTGGTGCACTCACACCGTGCGTCGCAGTACGCTACTGGCGCGCGCGCCGCGGCTGCCGTGCAATCGTTGGGTTCGCGGTTTCATCCGCGTCGTCCGCGGTCATCCGCGTCGCCTTGTTGATCGCCACATTGCATCGGGGGCCGGTCCGCCACCCCGGCAGGCCGACTGGCGCCCCCTCGTCCCCGAGACCAGCTTTGGCGGTGGTCGTCTCCACTGGTTCCACCCTCCCGAGGCATCTCATGAGGCCCTTCCTCTCCCGCGTGTTCCTGTCCTGCGTCGCGCTCGGCGCGCTGGTGCTTGCCGCCCCCACGCCCGCGGTCGCCCAGGGCGAACTGCACGGCCCCAAGCCGGGCCGCGATCCGTCGCAGCCCATCGACTCGGCGTATACGGCGAAGATCCGCGAGTACACCACCGAGCCGTTCTTCTCGTCGCCGCTGGTGAACTACCTGCCCGCCGCCAAGGGGATCCCCACGCCGATGGCCGAGTTGGGCGACATCGCTGGCGCCCGGGACAACCTCCCGTACGCCGAGCAGGTCTACGCCTACATGCGCTCGCTCGCCAAGGCCAGCCCGCGCGTGCGCGTCTGGACCATCGGGCACACCGAGGAAGGGCGCGAGATGATCGCCGTCGGCGTCGCCTCGGAAGCGGTCTGGAAGAACCTCGACCGGAACAAGGCCAACCTGGCCAAGCTCGCCGATCCACGCACCATCGGCATGAACGACGCCGTGGCGGAGCAGTTGATTCCCCAGACGGTGCCCGTGTACTACATCACCGGCACCATCCACTCCCCCGAATCGGGCGCGCCGACGGCGCTCATGGAACTGGCCTACCGGCTGGCCGTGGACAACAGCGCCTACATCCGGAACATCCGCGACCACCTGATCACCCTGATCACGCCCGTGGTCGAGGTGGACGGGCGGGATCGGGAGGTGGACATCTTCAAGTGGCACATGGCGCACCCCAAGGACACGCCGCTGCCGCTGATCTACTGGGGGCACTACGTAGCGCACGACAACAACCGCGACGCCATGGGCGCGGCGCTCGACCTCACGCAAAACGTGATGAACACCTACGTGAGCTGGAACGCCCAGGTGCTGCACGACCTGCACGAGTCGGTGCCGTTCATGTACGACAACACCATCGGCGACGGCCCCTACAACGCCTGGATCGATCCGCTGCTGGCCAACGAGTGGCAGATGATCGGATGGAACAACGTGCAGGAAATGACCCGGTTCGGCATGCCCGGCGTGTTCGCGCACGGCGACTTCGACACCTGGTCGCCGGGCTACCTGATGTTCATCGCCGCCATGCACAACGGCATCAGCCGCCTGTACGAGACCTTCGGCAACGGCGGCACCGCCGAGACCCTCGAACGCACCCTCTCGCCAAGCGAGACCGAGAAGACCTGGTACCGCCAGGATCCGCCGCTGCCGCACGTGAAGTGGTCGCTGCGGGACAACAACAACTATGAAGAGACGGGGTTGCTCGTCTCGCTGCAGTACTTCGCCAACAACCGGCAGCTGTTCCTCGAGAACTTCTATACCAAGGCCAAGCGGTCCATCGCCAAGGCGACCACCGAGGGCCCGGCGGCGTACGTTCTGCCCGGTGACGACCCGCGGCTGGGCGCGCAGGCCGACCTGCTGCACGTGATGCAGCGCCAGCACGTGGAGATCTCCCGGGCCACGGCGCCGTTCACGGTGCAGGTGCGAGTGAAGGCGTCGTCCAACGGCCGGGGCGGGCGTGGGGGACGCGGCGCGAACGGCGGTGAGGCGAACGCGCCGGCGCCGGGCTCGGCGGCCGACACGGCGGTGCAACCCAAGCCGCCGCGCACCGAGGCCCGCACCTTCCCCGCCGGCAGCTACATCATCCGCATGGACCAGCCGTACTCGCGCATCGCCGACGCGCTGCTCGACTACCAGTACTGGTCGCCCAACGATCCGCAGAAGCACCCCTACGACGACACGGGGTGGACCTTCCCCGAGGGATTCGGCGTCGAGTGCGTGCGCGTGGTGGACACCGCGGTGCTCAAGGCACCGATGGCCCGGGTGACCGGCGACATCGAGGCGCCCGGCGGCGTGCACGGCACCGGCACCCGCTACGCGATCAACAACAACGGGGACAACTCGCTGATCACCCTGCGCTACCAGTTGCGGAGCGCGGACTTCCAGGCCGCCGAGGATTCGTTCACCGCCGGCGGGCGGCACTTCGATCGCGGATCGTTCCTCGTGAGTGGCGTGGCGTCGGGCGATCTGGACCGCGCGGCGAAAGCGCTGGGGATCGAGGTGTACGCGGTCCCGGAGGCCCCGGGCGTCGCCACGCATCCGGTACGTGCGCCGCGGGTGGCCATTCTCCACACCTGGCAGGGCACGCAGACCGAGGGCTGGTGGCGGCTCGGCTTCGACTCGGAACACGTACCGTACGACTACGTCAGCACCCAGATGCTGACCAGGACGCCGGATCTCAATGCGAAGTACGACGTGATCGTCTTTCCGCCCGCCGGCGGGAGCGCGACGTCGATCATCGAGGGGATGCCGATGTGGCGGAATCCCCTCCCGTACAAGAAGACCGCGCTGACTCCCAACATCGGCGTGATCGACAGCACCGACGACATCCGGCCCGGCATGGGGTGGGCCGGACTCGAGCACCTGCGCGCCTTCGTGGACAACGGCGGGTTGCTGATCACGGCCGCCAACACCGCCGACTTCGCGATGGAGTTCGGGATGACGAACGGGGTGAGCAGCAGCCGCCCGCGGTCGCAGGAAGTGGTGGGCAGCTATCTGCGCACGCGCATCGTCGACGGCGCGAGCCCGATCGCCTACGGCATCAAGGACAGCCTGGCCGTGTACAGCGACGCCGGTGAGTCGTACGGCGTGAGCAACACCGGTGGGGGCCGGGGCGGATTCGGCGGCCGCGGGCGGGGCGGGGCGCAGCGCGAGACCGGCCGCGGCACCGCCGACGATCAGGAGACGGTGCAGGGACGGCCGCCGCTGACGCCCGAGTTCGAGGCGCCGATCCGGCCGCACGTGCAGCCCTGGCAGGCGCAGCCGATTACCGACGAGCAGCTGCGGAACGCGCTCAACATCATTCCGCCCGCCGAGCGGCCCCGCGTGATCATGCGGTTCGCCGATCAGAAGGATCTGCTGGTCTCCGGCCTGCTCGACGGCGGGAGCGACATCGCCCAGCGGCCGATGGTCATCGACGCTCCCCATGGCAAGGGGCACGTGGTGCTGTTCGCCAACAACCCGGTGTACCGGGCGGAGACCATCGGGAGCTACGCGCTGGTGTTCAACGCAATCATGAACTGGGACAACCTCAATGCCGGGCGGGTGTTGGACGCCCGGTGAGGCGGCGGAACCGCAGGCTGACGTGAGGTGGTGAACGGGCGAGGCGGCATCGTGGATCGATGCCGCCTTACTCGTTTGTGCCGGTGAGTCCCGGCGTGGCTCGCTCCGTGCTTGCCCCGATGCGTACGGAACTCCATCTTTGGAAACGTTCCGGACGGTCTTCCCACCTACGTCCGAACTTTCGGCCGCACAGCGAGTTACACGCCAGACGATCGGACGCCGCTCCAGGGTCCGATCCGACCGCCGATACCCAATCCAGGAGTGACTCTTGAGCGATGTGGCGATGGGTCTCCGGAGCGCGTTGTCCGACCGGTACAGGATCGAACACGAGCTCGGGGCCGGCGGGATGGCAACCGTGTATCTCGCCCACGACCTCCGCCACGATCGCAAGGTCGCGCTCAAGGTGCTGCGTCCCGAACTGGCCGCCGTCATCGGCGCCGATCGGTTCCTGAGCGAGATCAAGACCACCGCCAATCTGCAGCACCCGCACATTCTCGCCCTGTTCGATTCCGGCGAGGCGGGTGGGTTCGTGTACTACGTGATGCCGTACGTGGAGGGGGAGTCGCTCCGCGACCGCCTCAACCGCGAGAAGCAGCTCGCCGTGGACGACGCGCTGCGGATCGCCGCCGAGGTGGCCGACGCGCTGGAATACGCGCACGGCCACGGCATCATCCACCGCGACATCAAGCCCGAGAACGTGCTGCTGCACGGGGGGCATGCGCTGGTGGCCGACTTCGGCATCGCGCTGGCGGTGAGCCGCGGCGACGGCGCCACGCGGATGACCGAAACGGGGATGTCGCTCGGCACCCCCACGTACATGAGCCCCGAGCAGGCGATGGGGGAGCGCGAGATCTCGGCGCGGAGCGACGTGTACGCGCTGGGGGCGATGCTCTACGAGATGCTGGTGGGCGATCCGCCGTTCACGGGGAGCACGGCGCAGGCGATCGTCGCCAAGGTGCTCACGGCGGCGCCGGCGTCGATCACGGAGCAGCGGCACACCGTTCCTCCGCACGTGGAGGCGGCGGTGCTCAGGGCGCTCGAGAAGCTGCCGGCCGACCGGTTCGCAAGCGCGGCGCAGTTCTCGGCGGCCCTGGCCGACGCGTCCGGTGGTGCGTCCGGGACGTCGGGCACACGGCGCATGCCGTACATGAAGTCGCAGCGCGCAATCGGCCTGCCCGCGGTGGCAGCGCTGGTCCTCGCCGCACTCGTCGTCGGTGGGGCGGGGTTCGCATTCATGCGCAGCGGGCATGCCGCCGAGCGCGCCACGACGCGCGTGATGCTGGAATTCCCATCCGCCGAGCGGCCGGAGTACGGGAGCGTTGACGCGCCCCTGCTCACCCTGCGCCGCGACGGCAGCGGCCTGCTCTACTCCGGCACGGGGGTGAACGGCCAGCCCCAACTCTGGCTCCGCCGGTGGGATCGTCTGGGCGCCACCCGATTCTCGCAAACGCTGGGCGGCGCCTGCTGCTCGGCGTTCTCGCCGAGTGGCGACTCGGTGGCGTACCTCGCGCCACCGCACACCCTGCAGGTGTTCCCGCTCACCGGCGGGTTCCCCGTGACGGCGGCGGACTCGGGTCTCACGTCGGTGTCCGACATCGGCGGCGGCGTGGGCTGGGGTTCGGACGGCATGCTGTACGTGAGCGGCCTGGCCGGACTGCTGCGCGTCTCGCCCCGCGGCGGCACGCCCGAGGTGGTGGTGCCCCTGGACGCAGAGCGCGGCGATCTCCGGTATCTCTGGCCGGCCGTACTCCCGGGAGCGCGCGGCGCGCTGGTTTCCGTCGTGCCGGCGTCCGCTCCGACGAGCATGGACCGGGTGGCCATCGGGGCCGCGGACTTCAAGACGGGAAAGGTGACCCTCCTCCTCCAGGGGACGCGCGCCATCTACGCCCCCACCGGCGATCTGATCTTCACCCGGGCGAACGGGGTGCTCTGGGCCGTTCCGTTCGACGTGAAGTCGATGGCGACCACCGGGCCGGCGCGCGAACTGGCCGATACGCTGTCGATCGCGCAGAGAACCTACGGGGACCTGTCCCTCTCGCCGGACGGCACGCTCGCCTACGTGAAGGGCGTCGTCCAGTCGTACGGCGCGGTCTGGGTAAACCGCAGCGGAGACGCCACGCCGGTGGCGAGCGATCTCGTCGACGACCTGCTGGACAGTCCGGCGCTCTCTCCGGACGGCCGGCGCATCGTGATCGCGATGGCCGGAACCGACGGCAAGGAGAATCTCTGGGTGAAGGCGCTGGACGGCAGTCCCAAGGTCCGCGTCACGTTCGACGGGACGCTCAACAATCGCGCCGCGTGGCGGCCGGGAGCCGACCAGATATCGTACGTTTCCGATCGGGAGCAGATCGGCGCGGCAGGCCGGCGGGTGTCCCTGCTGACCCTCAGCGGCCGCGCCGGCATCACGCAGCCGTCTCTGCCCGATCCACGAGCCATCGGCGGCGCTGTCTGGTCGCCCGACGGCAAGTGGCTGGTGTTTCGCACCGACAACCAGGAGCGTGGGAACGGAGACATTCTGGCGATTCGGCCAGGCGTCGATACGGTGGCGCGCACGTTGGTCGCCACACCCGCCGAAGAGATCGGGCCGGCGGTCTCGCCCGACGGCCGGTGGATGGCGTACGTCTCCGACGTGTCGGGCCGGCGTGAGATCTACGTGCGCGGCTTTCCCGATGCGGCGGGCACGCCCTACCAGGTGTCGACGACCGGAGGCACGAACCCGGTGTGGAATCCGGGCGGCAAGGAACTGTTCTACATCGATGCCGCGAACAACATGGTGTCGGTGCCGGTCATACCCGGGGCGGGGTTCCAGGTCGGCCAGCCGCGGGTGCTGTTCGCGGCCGGGGGGTACCTCCTCAGCGCGTTTTCGCGGGAATGGACCGTGGCGCCCGACGGGCAGCGCTTCCTGATGGTGCAGGGCACCCAGGGCGACGCCGTGCACGTGGTGGTGGTGTTCCACTTCCTCGACGAGTTGAAGCGCCGGATGGCGGGCCAATGACCACGGCCCCCGATCGTCTCGTCGAGGCGCTGGCCGACCGCTACCGCATCGAGCGCGAACTCGGCGCGGGCGGCATGGCGACGGTCTATCTCGCGCACGACGTGCGGCACGACCGCCGCGTGGCCCTCAAGGTGCTCCGCCCGGAGCTCGCCGCCGTCATCGGCGCGGAGCGGTTTCTGAGCGAGATCAAGACCACCGCGAATCTGCAGCATCCGCACATTCTGCCGCTGTTCGACTCCGGCGAGGCGGGCGGCGCGCTCTTCTACGTCATGCCGTACGTGGAAGGCGAGACGGTGCGCGACCGGCTCACCCGCGAGAAGCAGCTCCCGGTGGACGATGCGCTTCGCATCACCGCCGAAGTCGCGAGCGCGCTCGACTACGCGCACCGCCATGGCGTCATCCACCGCGACATCAAGCCCGAGAACATCCTGCTCCACGACGGGAGCGCCCTGGTCGCCGACTTCGGCATCGCGCTCGCGGTCTCCACCGCCGGCAACACACGGATGACCGAGACGGGGATGTCCCTCGGTACCCCGCACTACATGAGCCCCGAGCAGGCGATGGGGGAGCGCGAGATCACGGCGCGCGCCGACGTCTACGCGCTGGCGTGCGTGCTCTACGAGATGCTCACCGGCGACCCGCCCTTCACCGGCTCCACCGCGCAGGCGATCGTGGCGCGCGTGCTCACCGAGGCGCCGCGCGCGATGACGGTGCAGCGGCACACGATCCCGCCGCACGTGGAAGGTGCCGTGCTGAAAGCGCTGGAGAAGCTGCCCGCCGATCGATTCAGCACGGCGGCGGAGTTCGCCGACGCGCTCGAACGGCCGGCGCTGATGGGGGCGACGGTCGCAGCCGGATTTCGCGCGGCAACGGTGCGCGGCGGCGATGGCCGCCTCACGCTCGGGCTCGTCGCCGCGCTGCTCGTGACGGGCGTCGTCGCGGCCTGGGGGTGGATGGGTCGCCGCGGCCCGATCGAGCCGCCGACCACCCGGCAGTTGATCTCGCTCGGCGACAGCGTGCACCTCGATCCGCAGGCCAACAACAGCGGGGTGCAGATCATGGCGTTGTCGCCGGACGGCCGCACGCTGGCATTCATCAACGCGCAGGCGAATGCGTCCATCTGGCTCAAGCAGGCTGACGCGCTGGGCGTGAAGCGGCTTCCCGGGACGGATGGCTCCAACAATCTGACCTTCTCACCGGATGGAAAGTGGATCGCCTTCGTGGCCAACAACAGGCTCGTGAAGGAGGATCTGGCGAACGGAACGCGGGTGACGCTGGCCGAAGGGCTGTCGGCGGGCTTCGGCGGCGTCGCATGGCTGGACGACGGAACCCTCGTCTACGTGCCGCCGAACCAGGCCGAGTTGCGGCGGGTCCCGGAAGCGGGCGGCGCGAACACGTCGGCGTACACGCAGATGGGCACCGCGACCGGAGGAGGCGTCGGCTATCCCGTGGCGCTGCCGCACGCGCGCGGCGTGCTCTTCCAGAATTGCGGGTCCGGGTGCGTGACGCAGAGCATCTGGGTGCTGGACCTGAAGACGGGGCAGGCCAGGCCGCTCATCGACAACGCAATGACGGCGTGGTACATGCCGAACGGAATGGTGATGTACGTGGCGTCGTCGGGCGCCCTGCTCGCCGCGCCATTCGACCTCAAGACGCTCACCATCACGGGACCGGCGGTTCCGGTGCTCGATGGGGTCTGGGTGCAACCGCTCACCGGGACCGTGCAGATGGCGTTTTCACCCACCGGCACGCTGGTCTACTTCACCGGCGGAGCGGCCAACGCGAAGTTGTCGGTGGTGCGGGTCGCCCTCGACGGCCGGTACCAGCCGGTAGATACCGGGTGGACCGGAGACTTCAACTCACTCGCCGTCTCTCCCGATGGCCGCCGGCTCGCGGTCGGCGTCGGGTCGTCGTCCAACCTCGACATCTGGGTGAAGCAGCTCGATCGCGGGGCGTTCACCAAGCTGACCTTCGGCGACCACGACCGGCGCCCCGCGTGGTCGCCCGATGGGCGGTTCGTCGCGTTCATCCGCGACACGGGGGAAACCGGCGGCGTGTTCGTGCGCGCGGCCGACGGCACGGGCAAGGACCGTCTCGCCGCGCGGCTCCAACAGCGCGTCCAGGAGGTGACCTGGTCACCCGACGGTGCCTGGCTCGTGATGCGCACCGACAACGCATCGGCCGGCGCCGGCGACATCATCGGCGTGCGCACGAGCGGAGACTCGACGCCGGTTCCGCTGGTGGCGTCGCCCTACACCGAGTTGGCGCCGTCCATTTCACCGGATGGCCGGTGGATCGCTTACCAGTCCCTGGAGACCGGGCGCAACGAGGTGTACGTGCGCCCGTTTCCGAACACCGACGACGGACACTGGCAGATATCCATTCGCGGCGGGGTGGAGCCCAAGTGGGGGCATGACTCGCGATCGCTCTATTTCATTCGGGCCGACGGGTGGCTCGTGCAGGCGGCCCTCCACACGCAGCCGGCGTTTGCCGTCGACACGCTCAACCCGTTGTTCGACGTCCGGGGCTTTCTCGATAACGGATTCCACCAGTCGTATGACGTCTCGCCGGACGGCAAGGCGTTCTACTTCACGCGGGCGGCCTCATCCGGGTCGGGAAGCGCCGGAACGAACCTCGTCTGGGTCGACCACTGGCTCACCGACCTCAACGCCATCCTGAAGCGATGACTTCTCCTCCCGATCGTCTCGCCGCCGCCCTGGCCGACCGCTACCGCATCGAGCGGGAACTCGGCGCGGGGCGGCATGGCCACCGTGTACCTGGCCGAAGACCTGAAGCACGACCGCAAGGTCGCGCTCAAGGTGCTCAAGCCCGAGCTGGCCGCCGTGATCGGCGGCGAGCGGTTCGTGGTCGAGATCAAGACCACCGCGGCGCTGAGTCATCCGCACATCCTGCCGCTGTTCGACTCGGGCACCGTGGACGGCTTCCTGTACTACGTGATGCCGTACATCGAGGGCGAGACGCTGCGCGACAAGTTGAATCGCGAGACGCAGCTCGGCATCGACGAGGCGGTGCGCATCACGAGCGAGGTGGCCGACGCGCTGGACTACGCGCACCGGCACGGGGTGATCCACCGCGACATCAAGCCCGAGAACATCCTGCTGCACGACGGGCGGCCGATGGTGGCCGACTTCGGCATCGCGCTGCGCCCTCAGCGCGGCGGCGGGCGGCCGCATGACCGAGACGGGGATGTCGCTGGGCACCCCGCATTACATGAGTCCCGAGCAGGCGACGGCGGACAAGGACATCTCCAACCGCTCCGACATCTACTCGCTGGGCAGCGTGCTGTACGAGATGCTCACCGGCGAACCGCCGCACATGGGGAACTCGGCGCAGCAGATCATCATGAAGATCGTGACCGAGGAAGCGGCGCCGGTGACGAAGCTGCGCAAGAGCGTGCCGGCGAACGTGGCGGCGGCGGTGGCGAAGGCGGTGGAGAAGCTCCCGGCCGACCGCTTCGAGACGGCGAAGGCGTTCGCGGATGCGCTGACCAACGCGTCCTTCCGGACGGAAGCCGTGGTCGCCGCGGAATCGCGCACCGCCCTCTCGCCCTCCCGGCTTACCGCCATCCTCGCGGCCGCCCTCGTGCTCGCCCTCGCGGCCGCCGGGTGGGGTTGGCTCAGGCCGGGGGCGCCGGCGGCACCGACGGCCGAGCGCGAGATCGTGATGGGCTCCCTGGGCACGAAGCCCGGCAACGTGGAGTCCGGCACGGCCATCGCACCAGACGGATCGGCCATCGTCTACGTCGACACCAGCGCCGCCGGGGATCGCCAACTGATGCTGAAGGAGCGGAACCGGCTGGCGCCCCGGGTGCTTGCCACCCTCAAGGGTGAGTACGAGCCGGGCCCCTCGTTTTCGCCGGACGGGCGGTCGATCGCATTCGTGGACGGCACGCTGTACCGTGTTTCTCGGAGCGGCGGCGCGCCGGTACGGCTTTCCGACTCGAGCGGGACCTTTACGACGGCGTGGCTCGACAATGGCACCATCGTCTGGATGGACCGGGGCAGCACGCACCTGTACGCCGTGCCGTCCTCCGGCGGGCCGACGCGACGGGTGCTCTCCGTGGATTCGGCGGGGCAGACCTACCGGCATCTCTCACCGATCCCGGACGCCGATGCCGTGCTCGTCTCGGTGCTCGGACCCACTCCGCGCGTCGTGGTGCTCGACCTCGGTACCGGGAAGACCCGGGTGATTCGGCCGGGCGCGGTGAATGCATGGATCATCGACCGCCGGCTGCTGTATGTCGAAGGCAACGGGGCGCTCTACAGCGCCCCGTTCGATCTCGATCGTCTCACCGTCTCGGGGGCCGCCGCGGCGGTGCTGGACAGCATACAGATCAACAGCTATGCCACGGAGAACCCGAGCGGGGATATCGCGGTGGGGGCGGACGGGACGCTTCTCTATGTGCGGCAGTCGCCGCTTGTCGCCACGGCTGAGCAGCATCTTGCGCGGGTCGCCATGGACGGCAGCGCGGAGCCCCTGGATACGGCGCAGGCCGCCCCAGTGGCGTACCTCGGCGGACTCGATCTCTCGCCGGACGGGCGGCGCGTGGCCTTGAGCCTCACGGAATCGAAGTCGGGGCGCAGCGATATCTACGTGTACGACCTGCGGGGCGACCCGCCTACGCGGCTCACGTTCGACGGCAAGACCAACATCCGCCCCGCCTGGTCTCCGGACGGCAAGCGGATCATGTACGTCTCGGACGCCGGCGGCGGGCCACTCCGCCTCTGGGTGAAGGCCGTCGATGGCGCCGGCACGGCCCGCCGGCTGGTCGATGTCGGGGGGATCTACGGCGGTGAGTGGTCTCCCGACGGGCGCTGGGTCGTGTACCGTACCGACGCGGCGGTGACCGGCACCCGCGACATCCTCGCCGTGCGCATGGACGGCGACAGCACGCCCGTGCCCCTCGCCGCGACGCCGGCGCAGGAGCTCTCTCCGGCGGTCTCGCCCGACGGGCGCTGGCTCGCCTATACGTCGGATGTCAACGGCTTCGACCAGGTGTTCGTGCGGCCCTTCCCGGCGGCCGCCGGGGGCGTGTGGCAAGTCTCGTCCGGGGTCGGCATGGCACCACGTTGGTCGCACGACGGCCGCAGGATCTTCTACCAGAACCTGCGCAACCAGATGTTGGCTGCCGATGTGAGCACGGCCCCCACGTTCCACGTCGAGCGGCAACGGGTTCTCTTCTCCGGTCCCTACCTCCCCTACGGATACTATCACATGTACGCCGTGGCTCCCGACGACCGGCACTTCGTGATGCTCGAGCTCCCCCGGCTGCCCTGGGCCAGGGCGCACGTCTGGTGGAGATCGATCACTGGCGCCCGGGGACTTCGCTGAACTCGGAGGATGGGAAATGACGGACGCCGGTCGGACCTCTGCGAAGGCCGGTCTCCCCTCAACGTGCGCCGCGGCCCACCGGGCCGTGCCGGGCCTGGGCTTCAATCCCGAATCATCATCGCGAGGAGCCACGTGATGTCCGGCCCCCCCGAACGCCTCGCCGCGGCCCTGGCCGACCGCTACCGCATCGAGCGGGAACTCGGCGCGGGGGGCATGGCCACCGTGTACCTGGCCGAAGACCTGAAGCACGACCGCAAGGTCGCGCTCAAGGTGCTCAAGCCCGAGCTGGCCGCCGTGATCGGCGGCGAGCGGTTCGTGGTCGAGATCAAGACCACCGCGGCGCTGAGTCATCCGCACATCCTGCCGCTGTTCGACTCGGGCACCGTGGACGGCTTCCTGTACTACGTGATGCCGTACATCGAGGGCGAGACGCTGCGCGACAAGTTGAATCGCGAGACGCAGCTCGGCATCGACGAGGCGGTGCGCATCACGAGCGAGGTGGCCGACGCGCTGGACTACGCGCACCGGCACGGGGTGATCCACCGCGACATCAAGCCCGAGAACATCCTGCTGCACGACGGGCGGCCGATGGTGGCCGACTTCGGCATCGCGCTCGCCCTCAGCGCGGCGGCGGGCGGCCGCATGACCGAGACCGGCATGAGCCTCGGCACGCCGCATTACATGAGTCCCGAGCAGGCGACGGCGGACAAGGACATCTCCAACCGCTCCGACATCTACTCGTTGGGGAGCGTGCTGTACGAGATGCTCACCGGCGAACCGCCGCACATGGGGAACTCGGCGCAGCAGATCATCATGAAGATCGTGACCGAGGAGGCGGCGCCGGTCACCAAGCTCCGAAAGAGCGTGCCGGCGAACGTGGCGGCGGCGGTGGCGAAGGCGGTGGAGAAGCTCCCGGCCGACCGCTTCGAGACGGCGAAGGCGTTCGCGGATGCGCTCAACAATCCGGGGTTCGCCACGCAGGCGATCACGGCGGGTTCGTTCGCCGGTGTGCCGGCGGGCCCGTCGCGCGTCGTCATGGCCGTTGCCGCCGCGGCGGTGGTCGTTGCGCTCGTGGGGGGCTGGCTGCTCGGCCGCCGTGGCGGCGATCCCGGGAGCGTCGGCCCCACGGACGTCGTGCATGCATCGGTCGGGCTCGCGGACAGTGTCACGATTCCTCCGATTGCGAGCCTGCGCCTGGCGATCTCGCGGTCGGGACGCCGGATCGCGTTCGTGGGGGACAAGGGCGGCGCCGTGCAGCTCTGGGTGCGGGAGCTCGGGGATGATGGAGCGCACCCACTGGCCGATACCGACGGCGCCGCGGATCCCTTCTTCTCGCCGGACGGAGAATCGGTTGGGTTCTATACCGGCACCGGATCGCAGGCGGCGCTCAAGGTGGTGTCCTTCGCCGGCGGAACGGTTCGAACCCTGGTTCGCGATTCGGTTCCCTTCTACGGTGGCGCCTCGTGGGGCGACGACGGCCGCATCTACTTGACGTACGGCGCGGCCCTCGCATCGGTCTCCGCCGCGGGCGGACCGGTGACGGTGCTCGCGCGCCCGGGGGCGACGAGTCCCGGTGCGGGAGGGGCCACGGAATTCGATTTTCCTGAAGTGCTTCCGGGAAGCCGCAAGGTGATGCTGCTGATGTGGCTGGGATCGGTTACCGCGTCGCACGTCGGGGTTTTCGACGTCGCCTCCGGCGAGGTGAGTGATCTCGGGGCGGGGACGGTTGCCCACTACATGCCGCCCGGATATCTGGCGATCGGCACGCCGGATGGCCGCGTGCTGGTTGCGCGATTCGACCTTGCCACCGCGCGACTGCAGAGCACGCCGCTTCCGATCCTGCAGGGCGTGCAGACCGAGGCCACGGACGGGACGGTTCAGTTTGCGGTCTCTTCAAATGGTACGATCGTCTATGAGCGCCAGACGGGTGGGGTCGGCCAGCTCGTATGGGTGGACCGGAAGGGAACCATCTCGACCGTGGACTCGACGATGCGCGGCACCTTCCAGGACCCGTTGCTGTCCCCCGACGGCACCCAGTTCGTTGTGGCCCGGCAGGAAGCGGGTGAATCGCAGATCTGGGTGAAGCAACTTCGCACCGGAGCCTTCACCAGACTCACCTCCGACCGCGGAAACGCCGATCGCCCGGACTGGTCGCCGGATGGGCGGCGCGTGGCCTACATGGCCACCGCCGACACCGTGCGCACCGCGTTCGTACGACGGGCCGACGGGAGCGACGGCGAGCGGCCCGTGCTGTCGGGCGAGCCCAAGCTCGACGAGGTCGGATTCGGCCCGCTGGGCCGGTTCATGCTCTTCCGCACGCAGGGCACCGGCGTCGGCAGCCGGAGCCTGCTGTTCGCGGAACCCGGCAAGGACAGCGTCCCCCGGGTGCTCATCGATTCCCGGTACGACCACTACGCCATGAAACTCTCACCGGACGGCCGCTGGCTGGCGTACGTCTCCGAGGAGTCGGGAACCGCGGAGGTGTATGTCCGCCCCTTCCCGAACGTGGATTCGGCACGGGTCGCCGTTTCGGTGGGTGGCGGCGTGGAGCCACTGTGGAGCCACGACGGGACCGAACTCTTCTTCCGCGGCCAGCGGGGCGAGATGTTCGCGACGCCGGTGACCACCGGGGCACACTTCACGCACGGATCGCCGGTCGTCCTGTTCACGCTGCCCGCGATGGCGCAGGACCTCTACCACCGTGACTACGACGTGACCGCGGACGGCAAGCGATTCCTGATGGTGGCGTCGGGGGGCAACAACGCCGCCGACCTGAACGTGATTTTCAACTGGCGCGTGGAAGTCGAACGGCTGACGGCGAAGGGGAAGTGACCACCACCGGCGCCCATCTCGATCGCGCCATCGGGCCCTGGGCGCTGGGCGCCAACGCGGTGAACCTCACGGTGGGCGCGGGCATCTTCGCGCTGCCGGCGGCCGTGGCGGCGATTCTTGGACCGGCGGCCATCCTCGCCTACCTCCTGTGCGCCGCGCTCATCATGTGTGTGCTGGCATGTTTCGCCGAAGTGGGGAGTCGGACCAAGCGCTCGGGCGGCGCCGTGGCGTACATCGAGGATGCATTCGGCCCGCTGGCCGGATTCCTCGCCTGGGTGGTGCTCATCATTCTGTACGAGCCGGCGGCCGACGCGGCCATTGCGGTGGTGGTGATCGATTCGCTGGTGGGACTCGTCCCCGCGCTCGGCGGCCCGGTCACACGAATCGCCCTGCTGTTCCTGATGTTCGGCGGACTGGTGACTGTCAACGTGCGCGGGATACGCCAGGGACTCGGCCTCTCGGTGGCTACGACGGTAGCCAAGCTGGTGCCGCTGGTACTGCTCGCCGTGGTCGGGGCGTTCTCGGTTCGCGGAGCCAATCTCGCCTGGCACGGCATGCCCGCCATCGGCGACTTCGGCACCGCCGCGCTGACGCTCTTCTTCGCATTCGGCGGCATCGAGACCGCGCTCACGCCCAGCGGTGAAGTCCGCGATCCCGCGCGCACGGTGCCGCGCGGCGTCTTTGGTGCCGTGGTCGCGGTCGTGGCGCTCTATCTCGCCCTGCAAGTCGTGTCGCAGGGTGTGCTGGGCAGCAGCCTGTCCACGCAGACCGAGGCGCCGCTGGCGGCGACCGCCGGAGTCGTGATGGGTGGGGCGGGTCGCGCGATGGTGCTCGCTGGCGCGACGATCGCCGGCTTTGGCGCGATCGCGGCGGACTACGTCTGCTCGCCGCGGGCCTTCATCCCGGTCGCTGAACGCGGGCTGCTGCCGCGGTCGCTGGCGTCGGTGCATCCGCGCTTTCACACGCCGTGGGTGGCGATCATCGTATACGGCGTGATCGGCTTCGCGCTGGCGGTGAGCGGCGGATTCGCGGCGCTGGCCGTGCTGGCCGGTGTGGCGCTGCTGCTCATCTACCTTGGTGTGTGCCTGGCGGCGCTGCGCATGCGCTACACGCGGCCCGTGGTGCCCGGAACGTTCCGCGCGCCGTGGGGACCGACGGCGGCGATGCTCGGGTCAGTGACCGTGGTGTGGTTGCTGGCGCACTCGGGCACGCGCGAGGCAGTTGAGACCGCGGCCGTGATCGCCGCCGCCGTCCTGTATTACGCGTTGAATGCGCGGTTGGGCCGGCTGCAGCCGGCGGGCGCCGTCGCCGACTCGGAGATCGCATGACAGACCTCGTGCGGCCTCGCCTGGCTGCCGCCCTCTCCGACCGCTACCGCATCGAGCGTGAGCTCGGGCAGGGCGGCATGGCCACCGTCTATCTCGCCGAGGACCTCAAGCACGACCGCAAGGTCGCGATCAAGGTCCTCAAGCCGGAACTCGCTGCCGTCTTGGGCGCCGACCGGTTCGTCACCGAGATCAAGACGACGGCGGCGCTGCAGCATCCCAATATCCTGCCCCTCTTCGACTCGGGCGAGGCCGGCGGTTTCCTGTTCTACGTGATGCCGTTCGTCGAGGGAGAGACGCTGCGCGCCAAACTCGACCGCGAGACACAGCTTGGCGTGGACGAGAGTGTGAAGCTGGTGAGCGAGGTGGCTGACGCGCTGCAGTACGCGCACGAGCACGGGGTGGTGCACCGCGACATCAAGCCCGAGAACATCCTGCTGCACGGTGGCCGGCCCATGGTGGCCGACTTCGGCATCGCGCTCGCGGTGAGTGCGGCGGCCGGTGGCCGCATGACCGAGACCGGGCTGAGTCTCGGGACGCCGCACTACATGAGTCCCGAGCAGGCGACCGCCGAGAAGACGATCACGAACCGAAGCGACGTCTACTCGCTGGCCAGCGTGCTGTACGAGATGCTGACGGGCGACCCGCCGCACACAGGGTCGTCGGCCCAGCAGATCATCATGAAGATCGTGACCGAGGAGGCGGCGCCGGTTACGAAGCTGCGCCGGACCGTGCCGCCGAACGTGGCGGCGGCGGTCGCGAAAGGGTTGGAGAAGCTGCCGGCCGATCGGTTCGAGAGCGCGAAGGCGTTCGCAGATGCGCTGGCGGATCCCGGCTTCCGGCATCAGGCGCACGACGCCGGCCAGGACGCCGCCCTCAACGGCTCGCGCCGCAGTGCACGCGGGTGGATCGGCATGGCGATCACCGCGGCCGCGGTGCTCGTGCTCGGGGTCGCCCTGGGCCGGGCCTTCGCCGGGAACGACAACTCGAAGACTTTCGACGTCGGCCTGCCGTTCGACGCGCCGATGGTGGTCGCGCACGCCCCGCAGCCGACCTTCGCCCTGTCGCCGGACGGCTCCTTCGTGGTCTACGTCGCGCGCAAGGCGGACGGAACGGGGGAGCTGTGGTACCGGAGCCTCACGGGATCGTCCGCTCGTTCTCTCGCGGGCACGGCGGCGGACCCGAACATGGCCCCATACATCTCGCCGGATGGCAAGCGTGTGGCCTTCGTGAGTACGTCCGGCGGCCTGTGGGTGCGGCCCATCGCCGGCGGCGCGGCCAGCAAGGTGTCGGAGTCCCCCGACGCATGGGGGGGCGGCTGGCTGGAGAGCGGCACGCTCTTCTACGCCGACCATGACAACTTCGTGCTGCGCTGGGTGGATCCCCAGACGGGGCCCGTGCGTGATCTTCCGGTGAACTACTGCCCGATGCCTTCGTTGCTGTCCACGAGCCAGGTGATCTGCGGGGGCGGCGAGGAGAAGTACGCCGTGGTCGGCGACGTGGATCAGAAGCCGTTCACGTTGCGGCCCGTCATGCAGATCATGGCCCATGGGGAGCGCGTGCCCCTGAGAGGTGCCGGATTCCGCCCCTTCGACGGGAAGTACCTCGTGTACACGTCCATCGACGGGACCGTCATGGCGACGGAGTTCGTCGACCGCGACTCGCTGCTGGTCGGACGCTCGGTGGCGCTGGTAACCGGCGTGCGGGCCCCGACCTACACGGGGGCTGGATTCTGGGACGTCAGCCGGGACGGCACGCTCGTGTACGCACCGGGCGCGAACATGCAGATGCAGGTCCTGGTACGCCGCGCCCTCGATGGTGATCGTGAGATCCTGCCGGGGGACCCCGCGGAGCACCTGCGCTTCGACATCAGCCCGAACGGACGCGAGATGGCGAGCGTCGTCGACGGAGTGCGCGACCAGGAGCTGCGCCTCTACGATCTCCAGACCGGAGAATACGAGGTTCTGGACCAGGCCCCGTACCTGTCGACGCCGTTCTGGGCATCCGGCGGCCGGGACCTGGTCTATCTGCGCCGGCGTGCCGATTCCTCTCAGGTCGTGCGCCGGCGTCTGAACTCGTCCGAGCCCCCGAGGGTCCTGCTGACGTGGCCCGATGAGGCGGCGCGCCGGTGGCTCGTCCAATACGTGGATTCGTCGCTGATGCTGATCAAGAACGGCGACGCGGGCGTGATCGCGGTCGACGCTTCGGTGCAGCCGGCTCGCATCGACACGGTGATCCCGCAGAACACCTCCTTCGCCCGGATCTCACCCGACCGGCACTTGCTGGTCTGGACCGACAAGGCGAACGGCACGTACCTGAGCCCGTGGCCCAAGCTGGACCGGCGCTGGACCCTCTCGACAGGACAGCCGTACGAGCCCCACTGGCTTCCCGACGGGACGCTGCTCATCCACCAGGTGGATGGGCGGACCTACACGATGGCCATCCGTCCCGGCGCCGACCCGCCCGTCGGGCCACTCACCTTGCGTTTCGACGATCCGCGTATGGGGGAAGGCCCGGGCTGGTCCAATTCGATCACCAGCGACGGCGCGGTGGTCTATTCGCTGGTGCCGGATCAGCCCTCTGTCGACTACCTCCGGGTCGTGCCGCACTGGCTCACGCACATGGAGCATGCCGTGGACGAGGCGAACAAGTGACGAGAGACGCCGACCGTCTGTCCGCCGCCCTGGCCGACCGCTACCGCATCGAGCGCGAACTAGGGCAGGGCGGGATCGCCACCGTGTATCTCGCCGAGGACCTGAAGCACGACCGCAAGGTCGCGATCAAGGTCCTGAAGCCCGAGCTGGCGGCCGTGCTCGGCGCCGAGCGCTTCGTGCAGGAGATCAAGACCACGGCGGCGCTGAGCCACCCGCACATCCTGCCGCTGTTCGACTCGGGTGTTGCCGACGGGCAGTTGTACTACGTCATGCCGTATATAGAAGGCGAGACGTTACGAGAGAAGCTCAATCGGGATTCGCAACTCGGCGTGGACGAGGCGGTGAAGATCACCACCGAGGTGGCCGACGCCCTCGACTACGCGCACCGCCACGGGGTGATCCACCGCGACATCAAGCCCGAGAACATCCTGCTGCACGACGGCCGCCCGATGGTGATGGACTTCGGCATCGCGCTGGCCGTGAGCGCGGCCGCCGGCGGGCGGATGACCGAGACGGGACTGAGCCTCGGCACGCCGCACTACATGAGCCCCGAGCAGGCGACGGCCGACAAGGAAATTACCGCGCGCAGCGACATCTACTCGCTGGCCGTGGTGCTCTACGAGATGCTGGCCGGCGAGCCGCCGCACATCGGGAACTCGGCGCAGCAGATCATCATGAAGATCGTGACCGAGGACGCGGCGCCGGTCACGAGGCTGCGCAAGACGGTGCCGGCGAACGTCGCGGCGGCGCTGGCCCAGGCCCTGGAGCGGCTGCCGGCGGATCGTTTCGAGAGCGCGAAGGCGTTCGCCGACGCACTCGAGAACCCCGCGTTCGCCACGACGACGGGCGGGGCGTTCGGTGCTACGACCGGGGGCTCGAGGAGCACGCGCGTCTGGCAATACGCGACCGTCGCAGCGTCGGTCGTAGCGGTGGGAGCAGTCGTGTACGCGCTCCAGCGCCCGAAGCCGGCGACGCGGGTGGTCCGCTTCTCGATCGCCGGCGCGTCCTCGGTCGTGGGATCGACGACTCAGCCGGCGGTCTCGCCGGACGGCCGAGCGGTGGCCTACTCGGACGCCGGCGGTGCAGACGCCGGCATCCGCGTGCGCTGGCTGGACCGCGATACCTCGGAACTGCTGCCGGGCACCAACGGGGCGGGCGACGTCACCTTTTCGCCCGATGGCAAGAGCATTGCGTATACCGTTATCGGCAACGAACTCCACACCATCGGTGTTGACGGTCGCTCGCCGCAGCTGTTGACCAGGGACGCCATGGGGCACTGCAATGTCTCATGGGCGAGCGACGGGCACATCTACTTTTGTCACGGCCCGGCGGGTACCGAGATTGGCCGCATTCCGGCTTCGGGCGGAACGGTCGAAGTCGTGGCGACGATTCCCGACTCCAGTGTGAAGGTCACCGGGGCAGGGGCGCTGAACCGTCCCCTCATGCTCGACGATGGCCGCACGCTGTTGGCGGCGATGAGTGGGATCGGCTCGCTGGCCAACGGAACGGTCGTCATGTTCGATACCAGGAGCGGCGCGCGGACCGACATCGTGGTCGGCCTCGAGCCGCTCGCGGTGCGTGACGGGTGGCTCCTGTACGCGAACGGCGATGGGAGCATCGAGGCGCAGCGGTTCGACGGCCACCGGGTGAGCGGCGCGGCAGTGCCCGTGCTGACGGGCGTCTACACGGCCGACGGAACCATGGCGGCCGCGGTGGGTCGCGATGGGACGCTTTTCTACCAGCCGGCGACGAGCGCCCTCGCCCAGCTCACCTGGGTCTCGCGTGCGGGCGTCGAGACAATTGTCGACTCGACGATCGCCCGTCCCTACATCGGCATGGCGCTTTCGCCCGACGGCAACCAGATCGCGGCGACCGTCGCCGACGCTTCGGGGACGCTCTCCGCCATCTGGCTGTACGACCTCAAGCGACAGACGTTCGCTCCGATCGGCCCCACGGGCGATTACACGTTCCGTCCGGCGTGGATGCCGGACGGGCGGCATCTGCTCTTCGCCAGCGATCACGGGAGCGCGGCTCGCTTGCGCCGCCTGTTCTCGATTCCCGTTGACGGGAGCGATACGCTGCACCTGGTATTGGCCCGTGCCCGGCACGTGCAGGAGGTGAGCTGGCCGGCCGGCGGCAACGATTTTGCCTTCCGCGAAGGTTTCGACGACGGCTTGACGCGCCGCGACATCTTCACGGTCCGCAAGGGCGACACGACCGCCCACCCGCTGCTCAACACGCCGGCCGACGAACGCAATCCCGCCGTCTCACCGGACGGGCGCTGGCTCGCGTACACGTCCGACGCGTCCGGGCACGACGAGGTATACCTTACCCCGTTTCCGAACGGCGGCGCGCGGGTGCAGGTCTCGACCGCGGGCGGCACGAGCCCGGTCTGGGCGCGCGACGGGCGTCAACTCTACTTCCTGAATGGTCATTCAGTGCTCGTGACCACTGCCATCGACGAGAATGCATCGAACCCCGCCGGCGCCACCGAGCGGCTCTTCGACGCCAGCCGCTACTTTCGGGACTTGCAGGCCGGGGCGTTCGACGTCTCGCCCGACGGGCAGCGCTTCTTGTTCATCAAGCCACCGCCGCGCTCGAGCCTGGACGTGGTGCTCGACTGGTGGGCGGAGACGTCGGCCAAGTTGGCGACGGTCAAACACTAGATGACCGGCGCGTCCGCGCGCCTCTCCGCCGCCCTGCCGACCGCTACCGCATCGAGGGCGAAATAG
>CAVSJE010000010.1:0-969368 GCA_963728115.1 uncultured Gemmatimonadaceae bacterium | reverse complement strand
CACGGCGGCCGCGGTGGGAATCTCGATCGCCAACTCCACTCCGCGGCTGTGCGGCGACACGGTCACGCTCGCGATCTCGGCGCGCGAGGCGACGATCCCCTCGCTCAACGTGAACCCGTACGCGAAGTCTTCCAGGTCGGACGGCGTCGCCATCATCACCGCGTGCGCCCGCCCCGAATACACGAACGCGACGGGGACCTCCTCGGCCACCGGCGCGCTGTCGTCGCTCGATTCGTCGTCCGTGAGCCGGACGAAGCGGCGGTCGTGCACGGGATCGCCGTAGCCGAGCCCGGGCACCGGACCCAGCGCATCCGACGGCGTCGCGTCTCCGGCTTCGGTGCCGCGTCCCGGGGTGCTGCGCTCCGCGGGGGGGTCAGCCTCGGCCATTCGCCTTGCCGTTCCCCACCGCCTTCACGCCGCTCCCCGCCACCACGCCCTGGCCCCTGGCCGCCCCCTTCACGAACTGCCACCCGAACCGACCCTTGATGCACAGGTTGCCCACCGTGATGTCGTTGTCCAGGGGCGTCGTGGCCTTCACGATGGTGCCGTCCTGCACGTGCAGCGTGAGCGTGCACCCCACGCCGCAGTAGGGACAGATGGTGTCGGTGGCGGTCTGCTTCTCCTCGTGCCAGGTGCCGTCGGCGCGCATGTCGAACTCGGTCTTCGCCATCAGCGCGCCGGTGGGACACACGGCGATGCAGTTGCCGCAGTACACGCACGCGCTCCCGGGCAGCGGGCGTGGCGAACTCGGTGCTGATGCGGGCGTCGAAGCCGCGACCCGCCACCGCAATGGCGAAGGTGTTCTGGTGGTCGGGGCCGCACGCCTCCACGCACTTGTAGCAGAGAATGCACTTGGCGTAGTCGCGCACGTAGAGATCGTTGTCCACCTTGGCCGGCTGGGCCACGGTGGCGGCGTACGCGGGATCGGGGGGCGCATGATGTCCCGGCACCAGCGCGTCGCGGCTCCCGGCGGGGGCCGGCGGCGCCTTGGGGCCATAGCGCTCGGGCTTGGCGCCGTACTCCGCCATCCACTCGGCACCTTCGGCGTTTCGGACAGATCCACCGACGACGCGAGCATCTCGAGAATGAGCTTCCGGCTGTGCCGCACGCGCTTGGAGTTGGTGAGCACTTCCATGCCCGGCTCCACGGCACGCGAGCAGCTCGGCACGAGCACGCGCGCCCCCTTCACCTCCACCACGCAGATGCGGCACACGTTCACGGGACGCAGCGTTTCCAGGAAGCAGAGGGTCGGGATCTCGACGCCCATCGTCGCGCAGGCGGCGAGGATCGTCGTGCCCTCGGGCACTTCGATCTTCTTGCCGTCGATGGTGAGCGCGACCTTCTTCGAGTCGGCGCCGCGGCGCCGGCGGATCTGAGCGAGAGGTACTGGTGCGATGCCGGTCATGTCGTCTCGGAATCGAGATCGGGAATTGGAGTGCCAGGTACCAGAGCTTCACAGCGTGTATGAGCAACTCCTTACCACAGAGCACACAGAACACGCAGAAACTGCAACAGAAAACTGCCGACTGCTAACTACAAACTGCCAACAACGAAAAGCATTATGTGAACTGCAACTGCAAACTGCGAACGTTGTTCCGTCCGACCTACCGTCCTACCGACCTATCGACCTACCGGTCACTGGGCCCCGTAAAGTCCCAACCTCTTGATAGCACTTTCCACAGCCGAATACGCCGTCTGCCCGAGTCCGCAGATCGACGCGTCCTTCATGGAGCGGCCCACCTCGTCGATGAGCGCCAGCTCCTGATGCAGACCGCCCAGCGTCTTGCCCAGCCGGATGCGGTGGAGCGCCTCCTCCTGCCGCACGGTGCCCACGCGACAGGGCACGCACTGGCCGCAGCTCTCGTCGCGGAAGAACGCCGCCACCCGGAGGAGCACCTCTTCCATGTCCGCCGTCTCGTCGAAGGCGACGATCACGCCCGAGCCGAGCGTCGCCTCGGCGGCACGGGCACCCTCGAAGGTGAGCGGGATGTCCAGTTCGTCCGGACGCACGAACACGCCCGCCGCCCCGCCGAGGAGCACCGCCTTGAGCGTGCTGCCCGACTGGATGCCGCCGGCCAGTTCGATGACCTCGCCCAGCGTGGCGCCGAAGGGGACCTCGACCACCCCCGGATGCTCCACGGCGCCGCTCACGCAGAACAGCTTGGTGCCGGTGGAGTTCTCGGTGCCGATCTTCGCGAACGCCGCACCGCCCTCGAGGACGATGCCCGGCACGTTGGCCAGCGTCTCGACGTTGTTCACCACGGTGGGGCAGCCGAACAGCCCCGCCTGCGTGGGGAAGGGCGGCTTGTTGCGCGGCTCGCCGCGGTACCCTTCTATGGAATTGAAGATCGCGGTCTCTTCGCCGCAGATGTACGCGCCGCCGCCCTGACGGACCTCGATGTCGAAGCTGAGCCCGCGGCCCAGCACGTCGTCGCCCAGGAAGCCGTGCGTCCGCGCCTGGTCGATGGCGTGCTGCAGCCGGCCGGTGGCCAGCGGATACTCGCCACGGATGTAGACGTATCCGTGCTCGCAGCCGGTGGCGTACGCGGCAATGGTCATCGCCTCGACGATCGCGAAGGGATCGCCCTCCATGAGCACGCGGTCCTTGAAGGTGCCGGGCTCCGATTCGTCGGCGTTGCAGATCAGGTAGTGCGGCCGGGCCGCCTGCGCGGCCACCGCCTCCCACTTGCGCCCCATCGGAAACGCGGCGCCCCCCCGCCCCATCAGCCGCGACGCCAGCACCTCGGCGACTACCGCTTCGGGCGTCATGCCGAGCGCCTTCTCCAGCGCCTCGAACCCGCCGCTCTTGGTGTAGGCGTCGATGCTCGCGGGGTCCACCTTGCCCACGCGTTTCAGCAGCCGCGGTTCTCCCTTGGCGGCGGTGAATACGGTTCCGTTGAACGCGTGAACCACAGATGACACAGAAGACACAGATGACACCACAGAGTCGTTTCGCTTCTGCTGCAGTTTCTGTGGCTGTTTCTGCGTGTTCTGTGTGCTCTGTGGTTCGAATGCCGGCGACAGGATCTCGACCGCCGCCCCGGCACTCAGCCCGGCGATCTGCAGTTCCACCGGCTCCTCACCCGCCACCTGCAGCAGCGCCGCCGGCGCGTGGTCGCACATGCCGAGGCAGGGCGACCGCACCCACACCGCCGCATCGTCGGCGATCGTGACCTCCCGCCCCTCGGGACCGTGCGCATGCGCGGGACCGAACTTCTCCTCCAGCGCCGCGCACAGGGCATCGGCCCCGCGGCACTTGCAGGCGATGTCGTCGCACACGTGCAGCACGCGCCTGGCGCGCGGCGTGGTGGAGAGCAGCGCGTAGAAGGTGGCCACCCCCCACGCGTCGGCGGGCGGCACGTCCAGCCGCTCGCACACGTAGCCGAGTCCACCCTCGCTGACCCATCCCACGCGGGCCTGCAGCGCGCGCAGCGCCGGAAGCAGCAGGTGCCGCCGGTCGCGCATCGACTGGCCGCCATGGGCCAGGTGCTGGTCGCGCGTGCTGCCGCGCGCCCCGCCGTCCCACGCCGACTCGGGCGCCCCGAGGCAGGCGTCGACCGCGTGTCGTTCGTCGGTGGTGGGCGCAGCCTCGATGGTCCGGATATCCATCAGTCGCCGGTCTCCACGGCCACGCCGGCCGGTTCCACGCGCACGGCGCTCGCCTTGAACTCGGCGGTGCCCGAGCGGGCGTCGGCCGCGTCGATGGTCAACAGGTTGGTGGGCACCTCGTCGGGGAAGTGCAGTGTCATGAACACCACACCGGGGCGCAGCGACCGCTCGATGCGGGCCGGCGCCAGCACGCTGCCGCGCCGCGAGGTCACACGCACCGTATCGCCGGACGCGATGCCCAGCCGCGCCGCGTCCTCGGGCGAGATCTCGAGCGCCTCGCCCAGATGCAGGGGCGAGTCGAAGCCGCCGGACTGCACGCCGGTGTTGTAGCTCTCCAGCCGGCGTCCGGTGGTGAGCAGCAGCGGATACTCGTCGTCCGGCGTTTCCACCGGCCCCTCGTGTTCGACCACCGAGAACGGCGCGGCACGGCCGCCGCGCGGCTTCTCCCACAGCCGCGCGTGCAGGAACTTGGTGCCGGGGTGCGACTCGTCGGGGCACGGCCACTGGATGCCGTCCAGTTCGTCCATGCGCGCGTAGCTCATGCCGCCGCAGAACGCCGGCGCCACCTCGCGCACCTCGTCCCACACCTCCTCGGCGGACGGGTGCCCCCAGTCGTGGCCCAGGCGGCGGGCGAGTTCCGCCAGGATCCAGAGTTCGTCGCGCGCGCCCTCGGGCGGGTCCACGGCCTTGCGCACGCGCTGGATGCGGCGCTCGCTGTTGGTCACGCAGCCGTCGGCCTCGCACCAGCTCGCGGTGGACGGCAGCACCACGTCGGCGAGCTGCGCCGTCCTGGTGAGGAAGATCTCCTGGACCACCAGATGGTCGAGGCCGGTGAGCAGCTTCTCCACGTGGTGCCCGTCGGCGTCGGACTGCGCCGGATTCTCGCCGATCACGAACAGCGACGTCATCTCGCCGTGGTCCATGGCGCGGAGCATCTCGGTGAGGTTCCAGCCGTACCGGGGCGGAATCGTGGTCTTCCAGAGCGTCTCGATGCGCGTGCGCGCCTCGTCGTCCAGGATGTCCTGGAACCCGGGCAGCTTGTTCGGAATGCCGCCCATGTCGCCGCCCCCCTGGACGTTGTTCTGTCCGCGCAGCGGGTTGCACCCCGAGCCCCAGCGCCCCACGTGTCCCGTGAGCAGCGACAGGTTGATCAGCGCCAGCACGTTGTCGGTGGCGTTGTGATGCTCCGTGATGCCCAGCGTCCAGCAGATCATCGCCTTGTCGGCCCTGGCGTAGGTGTGCGCCGCCTCGCGAATGACGTCCGCCGGCACGCCCGTGATCCGCTCGGTGACCTCGAGCGTGTACGGCTCCACGGATGCCCGGTACGCGTCATATCCCTCGGTCGCATTGGCGATGAACTCCTCGTGCACCAGCCCGGCATGGATGATCTCGCGCGCCATGCCATTGGAGAGCGCGACGTCCGTGCCCACGTTCAGTCCCATCCACACGTCGGCCCACCGCGCGGACTCGGTCCGCCGCGGGTCGACCACGTACAGCCGCGCCCCGTTCCGGATCCCCTTCAATAGATGGTGGAACCAGATCGGGTGGGCGTTGCGCGCGTTCGAGCCCCAGAGGAACGCGACGTCCGTGTCCTCTGCTTCTTCGTAGGAGCTCGTGCCCCCGCCAGCACCAAAGACCGTCGCCAGACCGACGACGCTAGGTGCGTGTCACGTTCGGTTGCAGCTATCGATGTTGTTGGTGCCGAAGGCGACGCGGGCGAGTTTCTGCGCCAGGTAGTTCATCTCGTTGGTGCTCTTGGAGCACGAGAAGATGCCGAGCGCGTCGGGCCCGTGTTTCTCGATGTTGCGGCGGAATCCGGCCGCCGCGGCATCGAGGGCTTCGTCCCAGGTGGCGGGGCGAAGTTCGCCGTCCTTGCGGACCAGCGGCTGCGTCAAACGTTCGTAGGCGCGGGTGGTGGGTGTAGCTGGCATGGCGGGTTGGTCTCTCCATGAAAGAGGGTCCACTCCCGAACGTTGCCCAATGGACCCCCGCGGGGCAAGTCGTTGCCCCCCAGTCGCCTGTGCCCCCGGGCGAGGCGCCGCCGCCAGGCGCCGCGCGGGGCTCCGACTCTGGTTGCGGCGCACCGGGGGGAGCTCCGCTTGGGGTCAGGCACCAACCGTTTGAACTACCGAATTGTGCGGAAGGCGCGGATCGCGCGGACGGAAGCCGGGGGCACGGCACCAATACCCCGCTTCTCATCAGCGTCTTCCGCGCCTTCCGCGAAATCGCAGTTCCAATTTTTGGTCCCCGCCCTCGCGCGGAGGCCGACGCGCCACGCCGAGCCGGCGCGCCGAGCTACGGTTTGGTCGCCGACATCCGCGCCGCCATCTGCAACGCCGCGTAGGCGTTCACGATCCCGCCCGTCACCGACAGCGAGCCGAACGGCACCAGCGGATCGCCCGGCCCCGCCCCCGGTTTCGCCACCCGCTGCGCGGAGTAGCTCGTGGCCGACTTGAGGATGATGCCCTTCACGTCGGCCGCGGTGAGGTTCGGATAGTACGACATGATCAGCGCCGCGAGCCCCGTGACCACCGGCGACGCCATGCTCGTGCCGCTGTCGCGCTCGTACTTGTTGTGCGGGATCGTGGACAGGATGTCCTCGCCCGGCGCGAACACGTCCACGCGCTCCTTGCCGTAGTTGCTGAACGAGGTGGCCAGGGTGTCGCCGCCCTTCCACGACGAGGCGCCGACCTCGATCCAGTTCTGCGCTCGCCCGCCGTCCAGATAGTAGGCGGTCGGGAAGTTGTGCCCGGTGTCGTTGTCGTGCCCGTCGTTCCCCGCCGCGTGGACCATCAGCACGCCATGCGCGTCGGCGTACTTCACCGCTTCGTCCACCGCCGACTTCTGCGGCGAGAACGGCTTGCCGAAGCTCATGTTGATCACCTGCGCGCCGTTGTCCACGGCGTAGCGGATGGCGCTCGCCACGTCCTTGTCGCGCTCGTCGCCGTCGGGCACCGTACGGATCATCATGATCCGCACCGACTGGGCCACGCCCTGGATGCCCTGCTTCGGATCGAACACGCCGCCGATGATGCCCGACACGTGCGAGCCGTGCAGCGCGTCCGGCCCCATCACGTCGCGGTTGCCATAGTCGTGCTGCGACAGGTCGGCCAGATTGTCGCCGACGATCGACCGCGGATCGTACGTGGTGTCGTAGCCGAACTTCACCTGCGACTCGTACTCCTTCTGCGCCTGCTCGATGACGGCCTTGGTGATGTGCAGGCCCGCCAGCTGCAGCCAGATGCCCTTGGCCTGCTGCTCCATGGCGCTCGTGGGCGCGAACGCCTTCACGCGCGCTTCGGTGAGGGAATCGGGAATCGCCGCGCTCAGGATCTCCGTGGCCCGGTTCAGGGCGTTCGCCGCCCCGTTGATGTTGGTGAGCGTGCGCACCGCCGTGTCGCGCTTGGCGGGAAACTCGGTCTCGATGCGGGCGCATTCGTCCGCCGGCAGCGGCGGACCGGCCACGCTCAGCGGCGCGATCTGCTTGCACCGCGCGTACAGCCGCGTGATCTCGAGCGTCTCGTGATCGACGTCCTTGCCGTCGGCGCCGCCGATGAAGTTCCACCCCCACGTGTCGTCCACGTAGCCGTTGCCGTCGTCGTCCTTGCCGTTCCCCGCGATCTCCCGGGGGTTGTGCCACAGGTGCGGCAGCAGGTCCACGTGCGAGGTATCCACGCCCCCGTCGATGACCGCCACGAGCACGGTGCGCTTGGGCTGCTGGCCCGCCAGCAGCGTCCGCTCGGCGCGCAGCACGCTGATGCCCGGCATGCGGTCGTTCAACTCGTCCAGCAGCTGCCAGTTGCTGGGCGGCGTATCCACCGTCGCCTTCGGCACGATCGCCGGTTCGGCCGGGCCGGCGGCCGGCGGCACAGCGGCGGGGGTGGAGGCGGGGGCGGTCACGGGCGCCGGTGCCTGGGTCTGCACACGCGGAGCGGAGCACGCGGCGAGCGCAAAGGCGACGGCGCCGAGGAGCGGAAGCGGCTTCATGGGCTGTGGGGTGGAGTGTGGAATGTGCGAAATCTAGCCGCCCCGTTCGCCACGTGCTGGCGCCGGACGCGCGACCGGCGCCGGCCCCCGCTCACGCGGAGGCGCGGGCGCCGCGAGCCACGGTATCCTGCGCGGGACGACAGCGGCGTTCTACCGTGGCCGCCGCCTCGATGGCGCGCCGGCTCGGCATCGCCGCCTCGCGCTTCGGACCGCGATTCGCCACGCCGGTGTACGGCGACGCCGTGATCCACGTGGCCACGCGGCCCGTGTCCGACAGGATGCGCACGCGCATGCCGTCGTACACACCGGTCACACGATTGGTGTCGGTGGTGGCGAGCAGCGCGCCGCTCGCCGCACCGGCGCGCGTCTGCCGGTTGAAGCCGAGGTTGGAGGCCGTCCGCTCGACGCACGCATACAGCGCGGGATCCACCACGGGCATCACGTTGGGCCGGGTGACGGGACGGACGACGGTGTTGGTGCAGCCTACGGCGAACAGGGCTGCCAGCGACATCGCGGGAAGCACGCGGGACATGGTGGGCCTCCTGCCGTTGAACACCCGTCCTACCCCTAATGCCGCGGAGGGGGTCCGCGTTGTGTCGGGGGTCACCCCGATCAGTCACTTCGCAGCGATTCTACGGGGTTTGCCCGACCGGCCCGCCAGGCGGGCACCAGACACGCCGCCAGCGCGACCAGCAGCAGCGCGCCGGCTCCTCCGGCCAGCGTCACCGGATCGGAAACCGAAACCCCCGGCAGCAGCGACGCCAGCACGCGCCTGAGCACCAGCGCCGCCCCGAGCCCGATCGCCACGCCGATCGCCGCGAGTCGCAACCCGCCCGCGATCACCGATCGCACGAGCATCGCGGGCGAAGCCCCGAGCGCCATCCGCACGCCGAACTCGCGCCGCCGCTGCGCCACGAGATACGCCAGCAGTCCATACGTGCCGACCGCGGCCAGCAGCACCGCGAGCGCGCCCACCGACGCGAGCACGAAGAGCGCGAAGCGCGGACGGACACGCTGGCGCGCCGCCAGCTCCGGCAGCGTGTGCAGGTTGCCCGGCGACAGGTCCGGGTCCACCGCGTGCAGCGCCGCGCGCACCGCCCCCGCCGCCGCGCCCGCATCGGTCCCTGTGCGCACCGCGAAGAAGGTGGACCAGCGGGCGAACTGCCGGTCGGACCAGTACACCGACGGTTCCACCGGCTGCCCGGGGCTCAGCGGCGGCACGTCGCGCACCACCCCCACCACCGTGAACGTCTGCGCCATCTCCTTCATCGAGAAGCGCCGGCCCACCGGGTCCTGATCGGGCCAGAAGGCGCGGGCCATGGTCTGGTTGACGAGCGCCACCGGTGGCGCGCCCATCGCGTCGCGCTCGGCGAGGTCGCGTCCGCGCAGGATCGGCACCCCCAGCGCTGCGAAGTACCCCGGCGACACGTCCGACCACACCACCGCGCCGGCATGCGCCCCCGCTCCCTCGCCGGTGCTCGCCTGATCCGTTTCGCGCCCGCCGAACAGCGGCCCCGACGAGGCCGCCCCCACGGCGCGCACGCCGGGAACGGCGCCCAGCGACTGGCCGACGCGCGCCCAGAGGTCGCCCACCGATCGGGTAGTCGTATAGTGGTCGGTGGAGGCGAACAGGTTGAAGGTGAGCAGGTGCGTCTGCTCGAACCCCGGCTCCCAGCGCAGCATCTTCGCGTAGGTGCGCGTGAGCAGCCCGGCGCTCACGGCAAGCAGCGACGCGAGCGCCAACTCGCTCACCACGAGCGCCGGGCCCAGACGTCCACGCCGCGACGACCCGCGTCCGCCCTCGCGCAGCGCCCGTTCAAGATCCGGCCCCGCCGACCGCAGTGCCGGAAGCAGTCCGAACACCACTGCCGTGGCGATCGCCACCGCCGCCGTGAACGCCACCACCCGCGCATCGATGCCGACGTACTGCATGCGCGGAATTCCCGCCGGCGCCAGCGCACGGAAGGCGCGAATGCCGGCAACGGCCAGCGCCAACCCGAGCGCGGCGCCCGCCGCCGAGAGCACTGCCGCCTCCGTCATCAACTCGCGGATCAACCGCGCCCGGCCCGCGCCCAGGGCGGCACGGACCGCCAGTTCGCGCTGCCGTCTCCGAGCCCCGCGCCAGCAGCAGGTTGGCCACGTTGGCACAGGCAATGAGCAGTACCAGGAACACGGCGCCCAGAAAGCCCACGGCCGCCGTGCCGGCGCCGCCCACCGCCAGGTCGTGCAGCGGCGCCACGTTCAACGCCCAGCCCTGGCGGTCGGCGAAGTGCGCCTGCCCGATGCGCGACGCCACGGGCGCCAACTGTGCCCGCGCCGCCTCGAGCGAAACGCCGTCGCGCAGTCGCGCGTAGCCCACGAAGCCCGGCCATCCGCGATTCTGCTCGTCGCGTGGATCGAAGTCGGGAACCGTCCACAGCTCGGCGCCGCTCAACTGCGGCATCTCCAGACCGTCGGGCAGCACGCCGACGATGGTGTACGCGTTGCCGTCGAGCACCATCGGCTGGCCGATCACGTCGGCGCCGCCGAACCGCGAGCGCCACAGCCCCTCGGAGAGCACCACCACCCGGGCGCCGGCGGGGCGCAGGTCGCCCGGCTGCAGCAGTCGCCCGACCAGCGCCCTGACCCCCAGCGCGCGGAACAGCCCCGGCGTCGCGAGCCCTCCGTTCAGCGTCTCGGCGCCCTGCGCGTCGCGCACCGTGAACGGCCACCAGCGGCCGAAGCCGGCGGCGGCGATGGCCGGCACCTGGGCGGCCACGTCCTCGAGATCGGGAGGGGAGATGGCGCACCAACTCGCGTCGGACCCCGGATACCGCTCGCACAGCGAGACGAGTTGCTCCGGGTGCGCAAAGGGCAGCGGCCGCAGCACGATGCCGTTGGTCACGCCGAACAGTGTGGTGGTGAGCCCGATGCCCAATCCGAGCGTGATCACGGCAAGCGCGGTGAACCCCGGGCGCTTGAGCAGCACGCGCAGCGCCAGACGGAAGTCCGAGATGAGTCCGGTCATTCGCCCTCCGGTGTCGGCGCCCCCGCCCCCGCCCCCGCCCTCCGCGCCGTTCGTCCCAACCTATGGGCGGGTCGGGCTCCGGTAGAGGGGGATTCCCCGACGCGCCGCGGACCAAATGGAATTTCGCGGCCGCGCTACGCCGGCTCCAGCTTGAAGATGCGCGTCATCCGCACCCACTTCTCGGCCGCGTCGGCCCAGGGAAGCGCCTGCTGAAACGTCGACATGAGCGTTTCCCACTCCTGCACTTTCGGGTTCGCGGCATCGGCCGCGCCCTTGGCGTCGAACGAGAAGTCGTCCGTTACCTCCATCACCATGAACAACCGGTTCCCGGTGCGGTAGATCTCCATGTCGGTGATCCCCGCCGCGCGAATGCTCGCCGTGATCTCGGGCCAGATGTGTTCGTGATGCCGTTCGTACTCGGCGATCAGCCGGGGATCGTCCTTCAGATCGAGCGCCAGGCAGTAGCGGTGTGGCATGGGAACCTGGGGTGCGGGATGGTCAGGCAGCGGCCGTCGCGCGCGTCGACTCCGCGGCATCCGGGCGATGGCCCGACACCGCGAAGTAGAACACGTAGACGTAGCAGACGATGGGAATCAGGAACGCCGTCTGGATGGTCGTGTGGTCGGACAGCAGCCCCATGAGCGCCGGCACCACCGCGCCGCCGACGATGGACATCACGAGCAACGACGCGCCGAACTTGCGATGCGGACCCAGCCCCTCGAGGCTGAGCGCGAAGATGGTCGGGTACATGAGCGAGTTGAAGAATCCGAGCAGCACCACCATCCAGACGGCGAGCATCCCCGCGCCGCCCACCGCCACCGCCGCCGCGGCGATCCCGCCCACCGCAAAGAGCGCCAGCAGCCGCGGCGCCTTCACGTACTTCATGACCACCGCCGAGAAGAAGCGGCCCACCATGAAGCCGATGAGATGGTACATCAGGAAGCTGGCCGCCGCCCTGTCCGACGTGCCGGGTACCGAGCGTTCGACGAACCGGATCACGAAGCTCGCCGCGCCCACCTGCGCGCCCACGTAGAGGAACTGCGCGATCACGCCGCGCACCAGATGGCCGTGGGCCAGGATGCCGGACGCGCGGATCTTCGCTGCCGGCTCGTCCACCGCCTCCTCCCGCACCTCCGGCAGCCGCGTGCGCCAGAACAGAAAGGCGACGAACAGGAAGATCGCGGCGATGACCAGATACGGTCCCCGCACCAGTCCCGCCTCCGTGGCGCGAAACGCCTCGAGCTGCGCCGGCGTCATCGCCGCCACGTTCGTGCTCGCCGCGTCGGCCCCGGAGAGAATGAACGTGGCGCCGATGATCGGCGTGATCACCGCCCCCACCGAGTTGGCCGACTGCGCCGTGTTCAGGCGCCACGACGCCGTCTCCTCGGGCCCGAGCGTCGTGACGTACGGATTGGCGCCGACCTCCAGGAACCCCTGCCCGCAGGCCATCACGAACAGCGCCAGCAGGAAGAAGGGATAGAGCCGGATGTACGACGCCGGGATGAACAGGAACGCGCCCGCCGCGCACACCAACAGTCCGGTGATGATCCCCCAGCGGTATCCGACGCGCCGCATCCACCACCCCGCCGGCAGCGCCGACAGGAAGTAGCCGCCGAAGAACGCCGTCTGGATGAGTGACGACTCGAAGTCGGTGAGCCCGAACGCCCGCTTCAGGTGGGGAATCAGGATGTCGTTGAGATTCACCCCCAACGCCCACAGCAGGAACAGGCTGGTGACCAGGATCAGGGGGACGACGTAGCGCCGCTCGGTGAACGCCGGTCGAGTGCTCATGCCGCCTCTCAGGTGATGGCCCGGTCGAGGTGGACGTAGCCGCCGTCCACGTGGAGCTGTTGCCCGGTGGTGTGTCCGGCGCGCGGCGACAGCAGGAACACCACCATCGCCGCGATCTCCTCCGGCGTCGTCATCCGATGGCCGAGCGGAATGCGGCGCACGATGCCCGCCAGCTTCGCCGCGGGATCGGGGAAGCTGTCCAGCCACCGCCGGTAGAGCGGCGTCATCACCTCCGCCGGCACCACCGCGTTCACGCGGATGCCGTCGCCCGCCAGGTCGACGGCCCATTCGCGGGTGAGCGCGAGGATCCCGCCCTTGGACGCGGCATACCCCGACGTCCCGCCCTGCCCCGTGGCCGCGACCTTCGAGGCGATGTTGACGATGCTTCCCCCCGATTCCCGGAGTGCGGGAAGCGCGAAGTGCGCCATCTCGAAGTAGTGAATCAGATTCCGGCGCAGCGACGCGGCGAACTCGTCGGCCGTGCCCTGCTCCAGCGACACGCGGTCGTTCACGCCGGCGTTGTTCACCAGACCGTCCAGCCGCCCCGCGGCGGCGAGCGTCTGGCGCACCACACGCTCGCAGGCGCCGGACTCGGTGAGGTCGGCCTGCACGAAGTCGCACGCCGCCCCACCCGCCGCGAGTTCGGCGCGCAGCGCACTTCCAGCCGCGCCGTCGCGGTCCACGATCACCGGCCGCGCGCCCTCCGCCGCCAGCGCCCGGGTCACCGCGTCGCCGATGCCACTGGCGCCCCCGGTCACGATCACGGCCTTGCCGCCCATTTCGAGGTTCACGCCGCCCTCCCCGTCTCGTCGAGTCCGTAGAAGCGCGCCGCGTTGCCGCCGAACAGCGCTCCCTGCTCGGCCGCCGACAGCGCCGCGACGTAGTCGGCCGCCACGCTCATCACCCGCGCGTAGTCGCCGGCCACGAGACACACCGGCCAGTCGGATCCGAACATCAGTCGCTCGATGCCGAACGCCTCGAACGCCACATCCAGATAGGGGCGCAGATCGGCCGCCGTCCAGTGCGCCCAATCGGCCTCGGTGATCAGCCCCGACAGCTTGACGTGCACGTTCGGCCGGCGCGCCATCTCGCGGAGATTCGTGGCCCACGGCTCCAGTACGCCCGCCCGGATGAGCGGTTTTCCCAGGTGGTCGAGCACGAACGGCTGCCCGGGCAGGCGGTCGACGAGCGCGATTGCCGCCGGCAGCTGTCGCTCGTACACGAGGATGTCGTACGTGAGCCCGAACGGCGCGAGCCTCGCCACGCCGCGCGCCACGTCGTCCCGGGCCAGAAAGTCGTCGGCCTCCGTCTGGGCGATCTGACGGACGCCGCGCATCCACCGGTCGGCCGCGAACCGCGCCAGCGTCGCGTCCGCCGTCGGCGACGCGAGATCCACCCACCCCACCACGCCGCGAATGAAGTCGTGCTCGTGGGCGAGCGAGAGCAGGAATTCGGTCTCCTGCTGCGTGGACTCGGCCTGCACCGCCACGCAACCGTCCATGCGTTGCGCCTTCAACGCGGCGGCGAGTTCGCCGGGCAGTGCGTCGCGGCGGATCGCCGCCATGTCGGGGGTGATCCAGCCCTGCCGAACGGGCTCGTAGCGCCAGAAGTGTTGGTGGGCGTCGATCCGCGTCATGCCGGCGCGACCACGCGCTGTCGCGCCGTGCCCAGCCCCGAGGCACCGAGTTCCACCACGTCGCCCGCCGCCAGATAGCGCGGCGGCTTCATGCCCAGCCCCACGCCGGCCGGTGTGCCGGTGGAGATCACGTCGCCGGGCAACAGCGTCATGCACTGGCTGACGTACGCCACCAGCGACGCCACCCCGAAGATCATGTTGGCGGTGGTGCCCTGCTGCATGCGCTCCCCGTTCACCGTGAGCCAGAGGTCGAGCGCCTGCGGATCGGGAAGCTCGTCGCGGGTGGCCAGGAACGGCCCCAGCGGCGCGAAGCTGTCGAAGCTCTTGCCCTTCACCCATTGGCCGCCGCGCTCCATCTGCCAATGGCGCTCGCTCACGTCGTTGTGCAGCGCGTAGCCGGCCACGTGCCCCATCGCCGCCGACTCCGCCACCCGCGTCGCACGCCGGCCGATCACCACCGCCAGCTCCACCTCCCAGTCGGTTTTCGTGGAGGCCGGTGGCAGGACGATGTCGTCGAACGGCCCGCAGATCGCCGTCGTCGACTTGAAGAACAGCACCGGTTCGGTGGGCGGCGTGGCGCCGGTCTCGCGCGCGTGATCCGAATAGTTGAGGCCGATGCAGACGAGCTTGGACGGCAGCGCGACGCAGGCACCGAGCCGCGCGTCCTCCGGCACCTCGGGACAGTCGCCCGCCTCGGCCGTCAGCCACTCGGCGAGCCGGTCGGGGCCGCCGGAGGCGAAGAACGCCCGGTCCCAGTCCTCCGAGAACCGGCTGACGTCCAGCCGCCGCCCGTCCTCCATCAACACACCGGGCCGTTCCCGCCCCGGTTCGCCGAATCGGATCAGCTTCACGCGGCGCTCCTCATCCGTTGAGCCGCAGGAATCCGCCGTCCAGGGGGTAGTCGGTGCCGGTGGCGAACCCCGCCTCGTCGGAACAGAGATACAGCGCCAGATCGGCCACCTCGCGCGGCTTCCCCATGCGCCCGATGGGCTGCGTGGCCGAGAGCTTGGCGAACATCTCCTCCTCCCGGCCCGCGTAGTGCTTCTTCAGGAAGCCGTCCACGAACGGCGTGTGGATCCGCGCCGGCGAGATCGACACGCACCGCACGCCGTACGCCGCGTAGTCCTTGGCCGTCGCGTACGTCATCGCGAGCACGGCGCCCTTGGTCATCGAGTAGGCAAAGCGGTCGGCGAGCCCCGACGTGGCGGCGATCGACGCCAGATTCAGGATCACCCCCCGCGCCCGCTCCTTCATGCCGCCGATGACCGCCCGCGTGCAGTGGTACACGCCCTTCACGTTCACCCGGTACAGACGGTCGAAGTCCTCGCCGGTGGTGGTCTCCACGGTGCCGATGTGCGACACGCCGGCGTTGTTCACCAGGATGTCCACCGGGCCGGCGTCGAGTACCGTCGCGAAGCAGCGCGTCACGTCGTCGGCGTCGCCGACGTCGCACCGGTGCGCGCGCGCACGGCCGCCGTCCCCGGCGATGGCGGCGACCACCGCCTCCGCCGCCTCGAGGTCCACGTCCAGCAGGTGCACCGTGGCTCCGCGACCCGCGAACACCTCGGCAATCGCCCGCCCGATGCCGCTCCCGCCGCCGGTCACGACTGCCACCTTGCCCGTGAGATCGAATGGCTGTCCGCTCATCGGTGCGCTCCCCGCCAGGCCGCTCCCTCGGGAAACGCATACTCCCGGAGCGACGCCGCGTTCATGGTGATGCTGTAGCCCGGCGCCGTGGGCGCCTGGTACCGGCCATCGCGAACCACCACCGGATGCACGAAGTGCTCGTGCAGGTGATCCACGTATTCCGCGATCCGGTGCTCCAACGACCCGCTCACGGCGATGTAGTCGAAGATCGCCAGATGCTGCACGTACTCGCACAGCCCCACGCCGCCGGCGTGCGGACACACGGGGATGTCGAAGCGCGCCGCCAGGAGCAACACCGCCAGCACCTCGTTCACGCCACCCAGCCGGCAGGCGTCCACCTGGCAGAATCGCATCCCCCCCGCCTGCATGAGTTGCTTGAAGACCACGCGGTTCTGGCACTGCTCGCCGGTGGCCACGCCGATCGGCGCCACGGCCCGCGCGATCGCGGCGTGGCCGAGCACGTCGTCGGGGCTCGTCGGCTCCTCGATCCACCAGGGATCGAAGCGCGCCAGCTCGCGCGTCCAGGCGATCGCGTCGTCCACCCCCCACCGCTGATTGGCGTCCAGCATCAATCGCCGCTCGGGCCCGATCTCCCGTCGCACGAGCGCCGCGCGGCGGACGTCGTCGGCCAGATCGGCGCCCACCTTGATCTTGAAGTGCGTCCAACCGGCGGCGACCCCTTCGCGGCAGAGGCGCCGGATCTCCTCGTCCGAATAGCCGAGCCATCCCGCCGACGTGGTGTACGCGGGATAGCCGTCGCGCCGCATCTCGGCTTCGCGCGCCGCCCGGCCCGGCGCCCGCTCGCGCAGCATCGAGAGCGCGTCCTGGGGGGTGAGGGCGTCGCCGATGTAGCGAAAGTCGATGCACGCCACCAGCTCCTCGGGCGTGAGGTCGGCGAGCAGCTTCCAGAGCGGCTTCCCCTCCACCTTCGCCCACAGATCCCACACCGCGTTCACCACCGCCGCCGTCGCCAGATGGATCACGCCCTTCTCCGGTCCCACCCAACGCAGCTGCGAATCGCTGGTGAGGCGCCGCCAGAATCCGGCCATGTCGGCGCGGATCTCCTCCAGCGTGCAGCCGGTGATGAGCGGCGCCAGCGCCGCGATGCCGGCCACGCACAGCTCGTTGCCGCGCCCCAGCGTGAACGTCAGTCCGTGGCCCGTGGTGCCGTCGCGCCGGTCGGTATGGAGAATCACGTAGGCGGCGGAGTAGTCGGGGTCGGCGTGCATGGCGTCGGAGCCGTGCTTTCCGGCCGAGGTCGGAAACCGGACGTCCAGCGCCTCGACGCGGGTGATCGTGGTGGGCCGGCTCATCGGTTCCCGGGCGCGCGCCGCGCCGCGCCGCTCACGCCCCAACCCGGGGCGGGCCATCGAACTCGAGCGCGATCACCGAGCAGACCGGGTCGGGCGCGGCGCCGAGCGCGGTGAGGCTGATGCGCCCCGCGGCGTCGACCGTGACGGCCGGATGCCGGCCGCCGTCGGCCATCAGCGTCGCGGTGCGCGGCCGCGTCTCGAGCCCGGGGAGCGCCAGCGCGCCCGTGGGCCAGTCGGTGACGAACAGGTACATCCGGTTTCCCTTCGTCGTCGCCCGGAAGGGGGCCGACGGGAACAGCGAGGCCGTGGTTCCGTAGATCGCGTCGCCGTTCACGTGCATCCAGCGGCCGATGCCGGCCAGCCGCTCCACGCTCTCCTCGGGAAAGGTGCCGTCGGCCTCCGGACCCACGTTGAGCAGCAGGTTGCCGCCCTTGGACGCCGTCTCGACGAGCAGCCCGATGAGCTGCGCCGTCGACTTGAAATCGTGATCGTGGGCGTTGTACCCCCAGTTGTGATTCATCGTGATGCACGATTCCCAGTCGACGCCGGGGAGCCCCGTCGCGGGCACCGTCTGCTCGGGCGTACGGAAATCGCCCAGCGGCTCGGTGATCGGGGTCGGCGACCACCCCTCCACCCGGTTGTTCACGAGCACGCCGGGTTGGAGCCGCCGGCACAGGTCGTACAGATCGCGACCCATCTCGTGCGTCCACGTGCTCTCCCAGTTCCCGTCGTACCACATGACGCCGATGTCGCCGTAGTTGCGCAGGAGCTGTTCCACCGATCCGTGCAGGTAATGCACGTACCGCGCGTAGTGGGCGCCGTCCACGGGGCGGGTTTCGGCCTCCCAGTCGCGGCGTGGCAGATAGTCGGGGTGGTGCCAGTCCATGATCGAGTGGTACCAGCACTGGTGCAGGCCGGCCCGGGCGCAGGCCGCCGACAGCTCGGCGCAGATGTCGCGCCTGAACGGCGTGGAGCGGACGCAGAAATCGGTGAGCGCATTGTCGAACAGGCAGAAGCCGTCGTGGTGCTTGGTGGTGAGCGTCACGTACTTCATGCCGGCGTCCTTCGCCATGCCCACCCAGGCGTCGGCGTCGAACTTCACCGGGTTGAACCGCCCCACCAGCCGGTCGTACACGTCGATGGGGATGTGGGCATTGTTGCGAATCCACTCGGCGTAGTCGGTGCGCCCCTTCCACTCGCCGCCGAGAATGGAGTACAGGCCCCAGTGCAGGAACAGTCCGAATCTCGCTTCACGCCACCACGCCATGCGGTCGGCGGCGGGCGAGAAGACGCTCGTGGCCCAGAGGCCGCTGCCGGCGGCGCCGCGGCGGAGCAGTGGCTCCAGTGCCATGGCGCCGAGCCCGTAGGCACCGGCCGCGAGAAAGGATCGCCGCTTCATGGGGTCACGCGGTCAGCGGACACGGGCCGGCGGGGCGCCGGAGCGCGCCGGCAGCGGTTCGCCGCACTGATCGCTGACGGCGCGGGCCGCTCTCGCCGCCCGCTCGGACACCGCCGCGGGCTGCGACTCCGGGTGGCCCGGCTTCGCGATCTCCGTGTGCGGCTTCGCCGAGGCCCACATCGCGCCGTTGGTGGTGTCGACGTGCGTGGTCACGTCCAGCCAGTCGAACGTGTTGTCCAGCGCGGTGTCCGTTCCGATGATGAATCCCGAATGCACTTCCCGAACCACGGGCGTGTGCGTGAAGCCGAGATTCCGCACTGCCAGCCGCGCGCACTGCACCGCCATCTGTTGCGCCACGGGCTCGGGTGCCGGCCCGGCCCTGGCGAGGCAGGCCGCAAGGCCGATCGCGGCGATCGCGGCGATCGCGGCGCCGCCCCTCATCGCGACACCATCGCGTGCACGATCTCGTACATCATCTGGGTGCCGGTCCGCACGTTCTCGATCGAGATCCGCTCGTTGTTGCCGTGCACCCCCGACTCGTCGGCCTGGGGAATCAGGAAGGGCGCGTAGCCGTAGCTCGCGATGCCGCGGTCGCGGAAGAAATGGCTGTCCGTGAACCCCGTGGACACCGCGGGGACGATGGCCGCCTTCGGATAGTGGGCCCGCGTCACCTGCACCAGCGTCCGGTACAGATCGTTGTCGGTGCTCGACACGGCCGGCGTGAACCCCAGAATCTGGTCGATGGTGATGCGCGGATCGTTGAGCGCGTCGCGCAGTTCGCGCTTGAAATCGGCCACGTTCTGGTCGGGGAGCAGGCGGCAGTCGAGCTGCGCCTCCGCCTCCGGGGGAATGACGTTGATCTTCGCGCTCCCCTTGAGGACGGTGATCGAGCAGGTGTTGCGCGTGAGCGCCGCCAGCTCCGGCATCTCCGTCTGCAGCCGGAGGATGGCATCGGGATCCTTGATCGTCTTGCCCATGTCGGCGAACGCCGCCTGCCACTGCGGCGGCGCGGTGGGCGCCAGCCCCTTGAAGTACGCGTCCACCGCCGGGATGATGCGCGGCGCGAACTGGTAGGTCTGCAGCCGGTAGAGGGCGCGCACCAGACGGTTCACCGCCGACGCCACCGGCGGCTCCGACCCGTGGCGCGGCGTGCCGGTGGCGGTGAGCTTGAACCAGTAGGGGACCTTCTGCGTGACCTCGATGCCGAACTGCTGCCGGCCGTCGTCCACGCTCCCGCCGCCCCCCTCGTTGAGCACGAACCCGGCGCCCGCGAAGGCTTCCGGATGGTGTTCCATCACCCACCCGGCGCCGAACGCCGCCCCCGCCTCCTCGTCGGCCGTGGCCATGAAGATCACGTCGCGGTCGAGCGGCACCCGGGCGCGGTGCAGCGCCAGAAACGCTTCGAGTTCCACGATGCCCAGCGTCTTCGTGTCGAGCGTGCCGCGGCCGTAGAGGATGCCGTCCTTCACCGTGGCCGCGAAGGGATCGACGTCCCAGTACTTCGGGTCGGCGGGCACGACGTCCATGTGGCTCAGCAGCACGAGCGCCGGCTTGTCGCCGCCCTTGAGCCGCGCCCACACGTTGCCCCGCCCCGGCGCCGACGACGCCGTATCGAAGGGAATGCCCTCGGCGGCGAAGATCCGGGCGAAGAACTGCATCGTCTGCGCTTCGTTGCCCGGCGGGTTCGTGGTGTTGATCCGGATGTACTGCTCGATGCGCGACACCGCCTCGTCCTGCAGCCGGGCCATGTCCACCCCCTGCTGCGCGGCGGCGGGGGTGGGCGCCGAACCGGCGAGGGCGGCGGCGAGCAGGGACCAGACGACGATGCGCCGCGGAACGTTCACGCGGCGCAGGGTGGGGTACGGCTTGGCGGGAGTGGTCATCGGGATATGCTGCCGGCGGGCCGGAGCTTGCGCAAGTAGTACTGCCGGTAGCCCGGGGGATAGCCCTCGAGCGTGCCGTACACCGCATAGCCCAGCTTCTCGTAGAACGGCCGCGCCTGGTACTCGAAGGTGTCGAGGTAGACGCCCAGGCAGTCGTGCGCCCACGCGTAGTCCTCGATCGCCGCCATCAGGCGCCGCCCCACGCCGCGGCCGCGCGTCGCTTCCGGCAGCCAGAGCTTGGCCACGTACAGCCAGCGCCAGCGGATGTGGCCGGTGAGCCCGCCCACGACGCGGCCGTCGCGGTCGCGCACGAAGCACGAGATCGGCCGTTCGTTGCCGTCGCCGATCACCGCGTCGTTGAACGCGCGCAGCCCCTGGTGCACCACCCGCTGGTCGTCGGCGGAGGGCTGTTCGTCCACCGCGATCGTGAAATCGGCGTCGCTCATCGGCGCGAATCTACACTATTTCCGGCGGCGCGCTTCCTTCTCGCGGGCGCGCTTGCGCTCCTCCGCCTTGCGGGCGCGGATGCCGGCAATCCGTTCCTGGAGCGGGATCTCCAGCTTGGCCTCGGTGCGCGCCTTGTAGTCGAAGTCGGGCAGCACCACCCGCGGCAGCCGCTTGCCGATGGCGCGCTCGATGCCCCGCAGCTCGCCCTCCTCCTCCGGCGACACCATCGTGTACGCCTCGCCCGTCATTTCGGCCCGCGCCGTGCGGCCCACGCGATGGATGTAGTCCTCGGGCACGTTCGGCACGTCGAAGTTCACCACGTGGCCCAGCGCCTCGACGTCGATGCCGCGGGCCGCGATGTCGGTGGCCACCAGCACGCGGTGCACGCCGCGCTTGAACCCGTCCAGCGCCGCCGTGCGCTGGGCCTGCGACCGGTTGCCGTGAATCCGCTCGGCCTTGATGCCCCGCTTCACCAGGAACTCCGATAGCCGGTTGGCGCGGTGCTTGGTGCGGGTGAACACCAGCGCCTGCGACATGTCCCCGCGCTCGAGCAGCGCCACGAGCAGCGCCGACTTGAGTTCCTGCGGCACCGGATACACGGCCTGCGTGATGCCGACCGCCGGCGCCGACTGCCGTTCGACGTTGAGCGTGACCGGGTTGCGCAGCATCTCGCGCGCGAGCTGGGCGATCGGGGGCGGCATCGTGGCGCTGAAGAACAGCGTCTGCCGCTTGGCCGGCAGGTGCCGCAGGATCTTCCGGATCTCGGGCAGGAACCCCATGTCGAGCATCCGGTCGGCCTCGTCGAGCACCAGATGATCGAGACTCGCCAGCTTGGCGTACGGCTGCGCGAAATGGTCCAGCAGGCGGCCCGGGGTGGCGATGATCACGTCCACCCCGCTCCGGAACGCGTGCTCCTGCGGTCCCATGCCCACGCCTCCGTACACGGACGCGCCGGTGATCGGGGTGTGCACGGCGAGATCGTTGAGATCCTCGAGGATCTGCGCCGCCAGTTCGCGGGTCGGGGTGACGACGAGCGCCCGAGTGGCGCCCCGGGGGCGCCCGATGAGATGATGCAGAATCGGCAGCAGGAAGGCGGCGGTCTTGCCGCTCCCCGTCATCGCGCACGCCAGCAGGTCGCGGCCGTCCAGGGCGGGCGGAATCGCGTCCGCCTGAATCTGGGTGGGACGCGAATAACCAAGATCCTTCACGCCACGCAACAGCCCGGGGTGAAGTTTGAGTCCGGAAAAGGGCACGCAGGGTCCTCGAAAGTCAGACCGCGCGGCCGGGCGCGCGGCGTAGGGTCAGGTGACCACCAGCAGGCGGTCCATGCATTCGAGCACGGCCGCGCGCGCGGTCTTGTTCTTGAGCGCGCCGAAGGTGATCCGCAGCGGCTCCTCGATGCTCATCTCGTCGCGCGCGTGCGCGTTGAACGTCGCCACCACCGCCGCCCGGTCGTCCTCGGGCAGAAAGCGCGCCGCCCGCGGGAGCAGCTCCAGCCGCGGCATGGCCCGCTTGCGCGGCGACGCCGTCCACATCACCACGTTCTTGGACCCCACGCGCGAGAACACGATCGTCCCGTCGTGCGACTCCTCGGCGTTGAACTTCACGTGCGTGGGCCGGGCCAGGCTCCACTCGATGAACGAGTCGAGCACGGCCAGAAAGCGGGGACATTCGGTGGGCGTGGTGTCGCGCTTGAGCGCCGTGATGAAATCCTGGCGCGCGGCGGAGAGGGCCTGCTGTGCTGACATGGTCGCTCCTCGTGGGACGAGTCGCGGCCTGGACGTCCGCGGCGGTGAGATGCTGTCTCTGAAGTATAGCGCATTTGCACGCACGACACGCGAACGGCGCGCCCACCGCCCCGCCGGCGCCCGGCGCGCCCCCGCCCGAACCCCCGCCGCCGTCAGAGGTTGTAGAACGCCAGCGTGTCGGCCACGCTGCGGATGGTCTGCGCCAGCGCCGGGTGCGAGGTCTCCACCGCCACCCTCGCCGCCATCAGGCGTTCGCGCAGGCCGGCCGCCTTGCCGCCGGCAATCGGCCCTCCCGCGCCCTGCTCGACGATCGGCCGGATGTCCGCGGCCAGCTGCTTCAGCAATGCGTGGGTGTCGGCATCCACCGACTTCGCATCCTGGAGCGCATGATGCAGTTCGGTGAGCAGGGAGTGCAGGTCGCGGTCACTCATCGGTCGGGGCGCTCGGGTCGGGGTGCGGCCGCCGCGCTTCCCGTGCGCGCGGCGGTGCGTTTCAAGCTAAGCGGCGGGCGCGAAAAAGGGGCCCTCCCGGGCCCCTCTCTCATCGCACGACCGCCGATGGGTGCTACGACTTCATGCCGGCGGCGCTCAGGCTCTGCACGTTGCCACCCGCCGACTTCCACTCGGCCATGCCACCCGGAAATTCCGTCACGTTGGTGAACCCGGCCGCCGTCAGTTTGTTCACGGCTTCGGTCGACGCCGGACACTCGGTGTTCGCACAGTGCACCACCATCGGCCGCGTCTTCGATCCGGCCAGCTTCTCCACCTGGGTGACGAAGTCCGGGGCGGTATTCGGAATGTTTTCCGATCCCGGAATGTGCTCCTTCTCGTAGTCGTCCTGGCTCAGAACATTGAGAACCAGCAGGTCCTTCTTCTGGGCCATCATCTGCTTCAAATCTTGGGCTCGGAGAGTTTTCACAGGTCTCCTCCTCTGCGTTGGGTGAAAACCCCGGTCCAGGATGCGCTTGAGCTCGCGTATGCTCGAACCCGCCATGGCTATCCTCCTGAATCCTGGGAAGACAACGCCTCGCTCGGGGAGCTTGGTACCAACTCCAGCCGCCGCAACGACGCGACAGCGAGCTAAGTCGTTGCTGGATAATAATATACAAAAATTTCCCGAGATTTCAACCGGTGAAACGGAATTTGTCGCATTCCCCCACGCAACCAACCGGCGGCCGGCGGCCACTCAGCTAGTGCGATGACCAGTTCCGTGCGGGTCGACCGGGGTGAACTCCCGCCCACCGACGTCGCGCTGGCGAGGCAGGTGCTCGCCGGCGACGACGGGGCGTTCCGCCTGCTGTACCGGCGGCACACGCCGCGGTTGCGGCGGGTCGTGGCCCGGATGCTCGGCCCCGCCGATGCCGACACCGACGACACGGTGCAGGAATCGTGGGTGCGGGCGGTGCGCAAGCTGGGCCAGTTCCGGGGAGAGTCGTCGCTGTCCACCTGGCTGTGCAGCATCGGCGTCCGGGTGTCGCGCGAAGCGCTGCGCCGCCGGCGCCGGTGGCCGGTGGTCGGCGAACCGGACACGGACCAGCGCCAGGCGCCGCCCGTGCGCGAGGCCGACCGCATCGACCTCGAGACGGCGATCGCCGAGCTGCCGGAGCAGGCACGCGCGGTGGTGGTGCTGCACGACATCGAGGGATTCACGCACGAGGAGATCGCGCGCCACTTCGGCATCGCGACCGGAACTTCGAAATCACAGCTGTCGCGGGCGCGCGAGCAGTTGCGCCGGCGACTGGGCGGCTCGATCGCCTGAACGGGGAGCACGACACATGTCCGAACACGACGAACTGAACGCTGGAGAACGGGACGCGCTGCGCGCGCTGGCGGTCGACACGTCCGCCGACCCGGCGCAGGAGGAGGCGACGCTCGCCCGCCTGCGGGCTGCCGGACTGCTGGGCGGCGTGGCGGCCCGGCACCGGCTGCCGCCCGCGGCGCGCTTCGCCATCGCCGCCGCCGCCGCGATCCTCGTCTACCTGGCCGGCGTGTACTCGGGGCGGGCGACCGCCGGCGGGACCACGCCGCGCGTTCCGACGGCAACCGCCCCCGAGGGCGGACCGGGCACGCAGTCCGCCACCGTCGCCGCCAACGCGCCGTCCACCGGCGGCATGATCATTCGATTCTGAACCGGCCCCCGGGCCCGGAGGGAAATACCATGAACGGAATCTCGAGCATCTGGACCGTGTCGGGCGCGCGCCGTGTGGCGCGCCCCCTTGCCGGCGCCCTGCTGGCCCTGGTCGCGGCGTCGGCCCGCCGCCCTCGCGCAGAGCACCGCATCGGGCGCCAGCTCCCGCGCCTGGCTCGGGTTCGGCATCGTGTGCAGCGAATGCACGCTCCGCTACCCGCAGGGCGACGCCGCCAACGGCCGGTGGGAATTCTCCACCCCGCCGGTGGTGGCCGAGGTCACGCCGTCCGGCCCCGCCGCGCGGGCGGGCCTGCTCGTCGGCGACACCATCACCGCCATCGACGGCACGCCGATCACCAGCGCCGAGGGCGGACGGCGGTTCGCGCAGGTACGCGCCGGGCACGGTGTGAGCTTCACGTGGAGGCGCGCCGGCCACACGGGCATCTCGACCGTGGTGCCGATGACGCCCGGCACGGTGGCGCTCGTGGCCGACCGGCCGACGGCCTACACCGAGATCGTCGAGCGGATGAAGGACTCGGTGGAACGGGAGATGGTGGAGGAGGAGGCGGCCCGCGCGTTGACCAACTGGCGCCGGGCACACGACAGCGAGGTCGCCGTGGCCGCGAAGAAGGAGGCCATCGCGCGGAAATCCAGCGGCGTGCACGTGCCGGAGGACTCGGTTCGCCGGGTGAAGGAGCTCGTGCAGGCCACGGTGGCACGCCAGGTGAACGTCGAGCGCGCGGTGGCGGTCGGTTCCACGCAGTTCACGGGGAGTGTGGCCGGCGCCGACATCGAAGTGCGCGGCACGAACGTACACGTCAGCAGCGACGAGCAGGCCGGCACGTTGATCATTCGCGGGGATCGGCTGGTGGTGACGGTGAAGCCCGCCGTCAAATCGGGGCAGCGGCGGTAGCGCTACGCGGCGGTGAGCGATGGGCGGGCGGCGGCGGACACGACGGCGCGCTGCGCCTACGCGCTCACCGCCTCACCCGGCCCAGAAATTCCACCGTCGCCCCGATCACCTGATCCTGTGTGGTTTCGAGAATCGCCGCGTGGTCGCCACCGGCGATCGTCACCCACTCGCGATTTGCCGTCCCCAGGCGCGTGAAGAAGCGCGCCTGGGCGGCGGTGAGTGCCAGGGGATCGTGCTCGCCCTGCAGCAGGAGCGTCGGCACGCGCACCTTCGACGGATCGAGCGCGTTGTACTGATCGAGATGCCGCCACTGGGCGTACACCGGATCGGCGGCCAGTGACGCCTTCACGTACGCGTTCTTCACTCTGGCATCGATCACGCCCGGGGTGATGAAGTCGCTGGCCGCGGCCTCGGCGGTGTTCTTCGCCACCGGCGGCGGGCCATGCACGGTGTCGGCCGCGAACGTCGAATCGGGATCGGCCCAGTAGCCGATGAGCACGAGCGCCGAGAGGCGGGCCGGCCACCGCTGCGCCACGAGCTGGCTCACCGTGGCACCGTTGGACCAGCCGAACAGCGCCGGCGCACCGAGCGCCGGGGCCTGGCGCTCGATCCAGGCGAGCACGGCGGCCACGTCCGCCGCCGATCGGTCCGGCGAGTTCCAACCGCTCTCGTCCACCGGCGTCGCCCCGTAGCCGCGCAGATCCACGGCGTACGCGGCGTACCCCCTGGCCGCAAACTCTGCGAGCACCGAGCGCGGCTCGCCCGGCACCTGAAGATCGAAGTCGGGACGGGCGCTCCACGTGCGTCCGTGGACGAAGAGAATCGCGTGGCGGGCGCCGGCCGGCCGGCGGGCCCACACCGCCATCGGATGGCCGTCGACGGTCACCGTCAGATGCTCCAGCGGCGGCGCCTGCGCCCGGAGCGGCGGCCCCGCCAGCAGCAGCGCCAGGCCGGCGGCGAGCGCGTAGACCGCGCGCGGCGTGCGAGCAGATGAGTTCGGCATGCGGCAATACTACATCCCGGCGCGTCCCGGGGCACGCCCCGCTTTCAACCCTCCGCCCGGTCCTCCTGTCGAACACGCGTCCCTCACCTACCCGGGCCGCCCGTGCCGCTCATCTCCCTGTCGGACTTTCGTGACGCCTTTCGCGGCCTGCGCCGCGCCCCCACCGTCGTCGCCGCCGCCGTCGTCTGTCTGGCGCTCGGGCTCGGCGTCACGGCGTCGGTGTCGAGCGCCATCGACCGCGCGCTCCTCCGCCCCCCGCCCTTCCGCGACCCCGGGCGTCTGGTCACCGTGTACCGCACGGCGCCACAGGCCAACGGGTGGCCGCATTCGGCTCCGAACTATCTGGACCTCAAGCGCCTGACGCGCCAGCTCTCCGGCCTCGCGGCCGGCACCTGGACCACGGGAATCGTGGGCGTGAACGGCGAATCGCTCAAACCCCCGATGTTCCGCGTCACCGGCAATCTGTTCCCGCTGTTGGGCGTGCACGCGTTGAAGGGGCGGCTGTTCACGCCCGCCGACGACAGCGCCGGTGCGCCCGACGTGGCCGTGTTGAGCGAGCCGTTCTGGCGCGAGCACTTCGGTGGCGATCCGTCCGCGGTGGGGCGCACGATCCACGTCAACGGGCGGCCGTTCACGGTGGTCGGCATCCTGCCGCGCGACTTCCGCTTCATCCAGGGTACCCGGGAACTTGCCGAGGATGTCTGGGTGCCGATGCGGTTCACCGATCAGGAATTGAACAACAGGTACACCAACTACCTCATGCTCGTCGGACGGCTCGCATCTCATGCCACCGCCGCCACCGCCCAGACCGAACTCGTGTCGCTCTTCGACGGGCTGATCGCGACTTATCCGAAGCTGCGCAGCGAGTCCATTCGTGTGGTGCCGCTGGAGGCCGAGTCGGTGCGCGCCGTGCGCACGCCCCTGCTGCTCGTCTTCGGCGCCGTGTGCATGGTGCTGCTGATCGCGGTGTCCAACGTGGCCAGTCTGCTGCTCGCCCGCGGGGTTCAGCGGCGCCGCGAGATCGCCGTGCGCGCGGCGCTGGGCGGCGGCCGGTGGGCCGTGGTCCGCCCGGTGCTCGCCGAGAGCGTGCTGCTCAGCGCGCTCGGACTCGCCGCCGGGTTCGCCCTCGCCTGGGTGGGGGTGCGCACCATCGGCGCCCTGGCCGAACGACAGATCCCGCAGTTGCACGATCTCCATCTCGACTACCGCGTGGCCCTGTTCGCGGTCGCCCTCGCCGCGATCGCCGCGGCGGTGTGCGGCGTACTGCCGGCGTGGCGCAGTTCGTCGGTCGATCCGCAGGAAGCGCTGCGCGGCGGACGCGGCGGCGGCACCGGACGCGGCCACCACCGTCTGCTCGGCGGGCTCGTGATCGGCGAGGTCGGCCTCTCGCTCGTGCTGCTCATCGGTGCCTCGCTGGTGTTGCGCGGATTCGTGTCGGTGCTCCACGCCGACCCCGGATTCGACGCGTCGCGGATGCTCTCGTTCGACGTCAGCGTGGCGCCCACGGCCTACCCGGCCGACGACGAAGTGCGGCGCTTTCTGCATCCCGCGCTGGAGGCGGTGCAGGCGGTGCCCGGCGTGGCCGCTGCCGGCGCCATCAGCGCCCTGCCCTACTCGGTGTGGGGCAACAATTCCAACATCCGCTACGAGGGCGTCCCCGGCGACGACCCGTCCCGGCTCCCGTTGGCGGAATACCGTGAGACCACGCCGGGCTTCTTCGGCGCCACGCAGCAGCGCGTGATCGCCGGACGCCTGTTCGGCCCCGCCGACTATTCGAAGCCCGACGCGCCGGTGGTGGTGGTCGTCAATCAGGCGCTGGTCAAGCGCGACTTTCCCGGCCGGAGCGCCGTGGGCCAGCGCTTCCACATCGACGACACCACCTACGCCACCATCGTCGGCGTCGTGAGCGACATCCACAACTTCGGGCCGTACGAGGCGGCGCACCCCGAGGTGTACTACCCGTACGACCAGTCCTCCCCCGGCACCACCAGCACCTCGATCGTCGTCCGCGTGAAGTCGGGCGATCCGGCGGCGGTGGAATCGGCGGTCCGCGCCGCCGTGCATCGCGTCGATCCCGGCTCCGCCATCGCGCGTATGCAACCGATGGAGGCCACGATCGCCGCGAGCGTCGGCGAGCCGCGCTTCTACCTGGTTCTGCTCGGCGCCTTCGCCGCCGTCGCCGTGCTGCTCACCGTGGCCGGCCTGTACGGCGTGATGAGCTACACGGTGGCCCAGCGCACCCGCGAGATCGGCATTCGCAGCGCGCTCGGCAGCCCCGCGGCGCGCATCGTGGGGCTGGTGACGCGACAGGGCGCACTGCTGCTCGGCGTCGGCCTGGCCGCCGGGCTCGTGGGCGGAATGGCCACCACGCGGTTGCTGCGCGGGCTGCTCTACGGGGTGAGCGCCGGCGATCCGGTCTCCTGGATCGCCGCCGCCGCGGCGATCATGCTGGCCGGCGTCGCGGCGTCCATCGTGCCCGCGATCCGCGCCTCGCGCGTCGACCCGCTCATCGCCATGCGCATCGAGTGAAACGACACGCGCCGTGCCGCCCCACCGGGCGGCACGGCGCCTGCGTCCATCTCAACGGCGCGCCTACGACTTCGGCGCGTCGGGCTCCCGCTTCTCGACCACCAGCGTGTACTCCGCCGCCAGGGCGGCAATGGAACCGAGCGCCACGAGCACCGGCATCAGCGCCGCGCCGACGACGCCGAACGTCAACGGAATCTCGAAGATCGTCTGGCCCTTGTCGTTCTTGACGATGATCCGCCGGATGTTCCCCTGATGGATGAGTTCCTTCACGCGCGCGACGAGCCCCTCGCCGCTGACCTTGTGTTCTTCGGTGTTCCCGTTCGTGGCTGCCATCGGACACTCCGGTGTATGAAGACCTGCCGTGCACGGACACTCATTCATACGCAGCCGTGCCCGATGGGGTTTCCCGTCGCGCGCCACCCCCGGCCCGGAACTACATCCCGCCGCGCTTCGCCGTCGGCGGCAGGTGCCCGTTCAGCCGGAGATAGATCGCCGACGCGCCGTAGTGGTCCGCCCAGTCGGCGGAGATGTCGAGGATCGCCGCGGCCTTGGTCACCTTGCGCCCGCCGAAGAAGGGAATGCTGTCGGTGAGCGAGGCGTCCGACAGATTGGCGAACGCGTGCTCGCAGAATTCGAACGAGCGCTTGACCCGCGCCACGAGATCGGCCTTGGGCGAGGTCGCGGTCAACTTCGCCTCGGTGGGCGCCGGCTGACCGCTGATCCGCGAGCAGAGGAACTCGTTGGACGTCGCCACGTGCAGCACCAGCTGCCCGAAGCTCATCTGCGGCTCGGTGGGGTGGTAGCTGTACTTGTCCGCCGGCATCTCTTCCGCAGCGCCCACGAAGTTGCGGGCGGCGCCCGGGACCGCGGCGCGGAGGGCGTCGGTGACGGGGTTCGACGACTGGGCGCCGGCCCCGGCCGCCGAGGCGGCGAGAACGGCGATGGCGGAGAGCAGTGTCTTGCGCATGAAACCATCCGGTGTGACGGGTTTTGGAAGGGGGGCGGCTGTGCCTGAACGTGCCGCAACCGTGGGGCGTGGGCAAGGCTGGACCTCGCTTGAAGCCCGCGCCAGCCTCTGATATGGTAGTCGCGCCACCTCACGAGCCGCCCCCATGAAGATTCCCGCCATCGCCGTCTGCGCCCTCGTTGCCGCCTGCGGGTCCGGCACGGGGCGCACCTCCACCATCGACCCGCAGCTCGGGGCGTACATCCAGGGCATCCGGGCGGTGGACAATCACGCCCATCCCATGCTGCCGGTGCCGCCGGGCGCGCCCCCCGACACCGACTACGACGCCCTGCCGCTGGACGGAATTCCGCCCTTCCAGCTTCCCTGGCGGCTCCGCACCGAGAATCCCGAATGGGCGCAGGCGGCGCGCGCGTTGTACGACCTGCCGGCGGCCGACACCGGCACGGCGTACCGGGATACGCTCGGCGCTGCCCGGGCGGCGGCGCTGGCCCGGATGCGGGACACCTTCCCGGCCTGGGTGCTCGACCGGGCGGGGATCGCGGTGATGTTCGCCAACCGGATCTCGGTCGGGCCCCGGCCTCACGGCGCCGCGGTTCCGCTGGGTGCCCTTCGACGATCCCCTGCTGTTTCCGCTCGACACCCGCGCCGAGGCCGCCCGCACGCCCGACACCCGGCCCCTGTATCCGCGCGAGGCGCGGCTGCTGCAGCGCGATCTCGCCGCGCTCGGCCTCGCGTCGCTACCGCGCAACCTCGAGGCCTACGTGCAGGTGGTGGTCGAGGCCACGCTCCAGCACCAGCACGACGCCGGCGCGCCGGCCATCAAGTTCGAGGCCGCGTACCTGCGGCCGCTCGACTTCGGACCCGTCGACGCCGCGGCGGCCCGCGCCATCTACGCACGGTACGTCCGCGGCGGGGTCCCGACTCACGCCGAATACCGGACGCTCGAGGACTACCTGTTCCACGAGATCGCCCACCGGGCCGGACGCCTCGGCATGGCGGTTCACATCCACGTGCTCTACGAGTTCGGCGGATTCTACGACGCCAACGGCGCCGCGCCGCACCAACTCCAGGCCGTGGCCAACGACTCGACGCTGCGCGGCACGAACTTCGTGATGCTGCACGGCGGGTGGCCGCTTACCGACGAGACGCTGTCGCTGCTCGGCAAGCCGAACATGTACGCCGACATTTCGATGATGACGCAGTTCATCGAGCCGTCGCAGTTGGCGGCCGTGCTCCGGAACTGGCTGAGCCAGTGGCCGTCCAAGGTACTGTTCGGCACCGACGCCTTCGAGGGCGGCACGATCCAGGGGTGGGATCAGGGAACCTGGCTGGCCACGACGTCGGCCCGGCGGGCGCTGGGTATCGCCCTCACCGGCATGCTGCGCGACGGCGAGGTCACCCGCGAGCGCGCCGAGCAGCTGGCGCGCATGGTGCTGCGGGAGAACGCCGTGGCGCTGTACCACCTGCAACTGCCGCAGCCGTAGAACGCCGCCCGCCCGCGGCGGGCGGCGAACCACGGCTCAGGGCTTCTTCTCCTCGGGCAGCAGTACGAACTTCGCGTAGTTCTTCGTATTGAAGTACTGCCGGGCCGCCGCCTGCAGCTGGGCGCCGGTGAGCGCGTCGATCATCGCCGTGTACGCCGAGTCGAGCCCGGCCGGGTCCTCGCCGTAGTGCAGCCGCGCCGCGATGTTGCCCAGCCAGAAGGCGTTCTGCTTCACCTCCACCTCGTGCTCGCGCAGCAGCTGCTCCTTCACCTTCTCCACGTCGGCGGCCTCCGGTCCCTTCGCCTGCAGCGTATCGATGAGCCCGAACACGGCCTGGCTGAGCGTGTCCACGTTGTCCGGCGCCGACTGGAACTGCACGGTGAGCGTGTACTCCTCGCGCGGCACCTTGGTGCTGCCGCCGTTGACGCCCGGGCTGTACGTGCCCCCGAGCTGCTCGCGCAGCGTCCGGTCGACGGCGATCTGGAACAGCTCGGTGAGCGCGCGCAGGTCGAACCGGTTCTGCGGGGTATAGCGCACTGGGCCGGTGAACAGGATCACCGTCGTCGCTTTGGGTTCCACGCCCTTGTGCACCACGCGTTCCACCACCCCCGTGGGCGGGCCGCGGCCCACCATGCGCCACATCTCGGGCTGGCCGGCCGGCAGCGTGGCCAGGTACCGCTCGCTCAGCGCCTTGAGCGTGTCGAGATTCACGTTGCCCACGAACACGAAGGTGAAGCTGCCGGCGCCCGCGAACCGCTCGCGGAAGAACTGCAGCGCCCGCTGCGGATTCACCTCGGCGAAGGTCTGGGTGGTCAGCGGCCGGTCGCGGAAGCCGTGCTGGCCCATGGTCACCTGGACGGTGTCGGAGAACACCTCCTCGGGCGACTGGCCGCGGTTGGCCAGGTAGCTCGCCGCCTGTCCCTGGAAGGCAGCGAACGCCGCCGTGTCCAGCCGGGCCCCGGTGAATTCCAGATGGATGAGCTGGAACAGCGTCTCGAGGTCCTTGGGTGACGCGCGGCCGCTCAGCGACTCCGCGTTGTCGCCGATCGTCGCCGATACGCCCGCCACCTTGCCGGCGAGCTTCTTGCCCAGGTCGACGCGATTGAACGCGCCCAGACCGCTGAGCGCCATGATCTGCGAGGCGAGCGCCGCCGACATGTAGTCGGAATCGGGCGCCAGCGAGGTCCCGCCGTCGGCAAAGGCGCTCATCAACACCTCGTCGGCCTTGTAGTCGGTCGGTTTCACCACCACGTGGGCGCCGTTGGAGAGCGTCCATTCGGTGATGTTCACCGCGGGGATGGTCCGTTCCGAGACCACCCGCCCCACCGTCCGGATGGGCGGCAGCAGCGGCGCGCTGGACAGCGCCTCCGTGTACGGGGTCACCGGCAACCTGGCGGCGCTGTCCATCACCGCCAGCAGCCGTGCGCGCGTGGGCACGGCCACGCCGGGCTTGTCCGGCGCCTCGGCGATCACCACCCGGTTGTCGTCGGTGATCCACCGGCTGGCCAGGGCGTTCACCTCGGGGAGCGTGATCGTCGGCAGCAGCCGCTGCACGGCATGGTATTCCCAGTCGATGCCGGGAATCGGCTCCTGCTCGAGAAAGTTGTTCACGTACTCGCCCACGAACGACGCCGAGTTCGTCTTGTCGCGCTCGGCGAAACTCCGCTCGTAGGCGCGTTGCAGGTTCTGCTTGGCGCGCGCCAGTTCGCTGGGCAGGAACCCGAACCGGTCCACCCGGCGTGCCTCTTCGAGCAGCGCCGCCGTGCCCCGGTCGATGCCGCCGTCCTTGACCGCCGCCGAGAGCGAGAACGCCTCCACCGTGCGCGCGTAGAAGTCGCTCTTTCCCGCGAAGGCATCGAGGAAGGGCGCGTCGGGCTTCTGCGCCATCTCGGCGAACCGGTTGTTGAGCATCGACAGATAGAGGTTCGCCATCAGGTCGCGGCGATAGTCGGCCACGGTGGCCGTCGGCCGCCGCGGCATCTTGAAGATCAGGTCGACGCTGGATCCGGTCGCTTCCTTGTCGGTGGTGATCGCCACCAGCGGCGCCTGATTGTCCGGAATGCCGAACGTCGGACGCGGCGCTTCGTGGGGCGGGTTGGGAATGCTGCCGAAGTCGCGTTTGATGAGCGCCGCGATGCGCGCCGGATCGAAGTCGCCCACCGCCACCACCGCCATCAGGTCTGGCCGGTACCAGCGGTCGTAGAAGCCGCGCAGCCGCGACGGCGTGGCCGTCATGATGCTCTGCTCGTTGCCGATCGGCAGACGCACCGCGTACCGCGATCCCTTGAACGCCACCGGCAGCCACTGCTGCAGCATCCGGTCCTGGGCGCCCTTGCGCCCCCGCCACTCCTCGCGCACCACGCCCCGCTCGGCCACCACCTCGGACGAGTCGAACAGCTGCTCGTGTGCCCAGTCGCTGAGGATCTCGAACGCCCGGTCGACGATGCGCGCCGTGTCGGTGGGCACGGGCAGGATGTACACCGTCTCGTCGAACCCCGTGGAGGCGTTGAGGTCGGCGCCGAACTGCACGCCGATGGACTGCAGGTAGTTCACGAGATCGTTCTTGGGGAAGTGCGCCGTGCCGTTGAACGCCATGTGCTCGATGAAGTGCGCGAGCCCGAGCTGCTGGTCGGTCTCCAGAATCGACCCCGCGTTCACCACCAGCCGCAGTTCGGCGCGTTTCTCCGGCTTGTGGTTCACCCGGATGTAGTACCGGAGGCCGTTTGGCAGCGTCCCGATCGTCACCGCGCTGTCCACCGGCAGTTTCCCGGCGAGGTCGGGCGCCGCCGGCGCCGTGGGTTGCTGCGCCGGCAGGGACGCGGCCGCCGTCGCGGCGGCCAGAAGGACGGTGGCGAGTGTACGCATGGCGTGGCCCGGATGACGTGAGACGGCCGGACCGCCGCGCCGCCCCGAGGGGGCGGGCGGCGCGGTCCCGGCCTGCCGAACTACTGCTTTCGTGACCGCAGCTGCTGGAGGATCGCGCCCAGCGCGTCGATCTCCTTTCCGTACTCGGCCCAGTTGCCGGCGCGCTGGGCGCTGATCGCCTTGTCGTAGTGCGACTGCGCCTGCTGCAGCAGCGACGCCGTGGTGGCGGCCGGCGCCCGGGCCGACGTCGCCGGCGACTCGAGCGCGCCCTGCCCCAGCGTATCGGGGGCCTGGCCGTTCACCGAGACCTCGGCGCCGTTGCCGAACATCGCGTCCAGCGCCTGATCGAGCGTCTCACCCATCACCACCCGGTTGCCGCTGGCCACCACCACCCGCTTCATCTCGGGAATCGTGCCGCCCTGCGCCCGCAGGAACAGCGGTTGCACGTAGATGAGCGACTCCTCGATCGGGATCACGAGCAGTTCGCCGCGGATCACTTCGGAGCCGCGCTGGTCCCACAGCGTGATCTGCCGCGAGATGTCGGTGTCCTGGTTGATGCGGTTCACGATCTGCCGCGGTCCGTACACCAGGCTCTGTTTCGGGAACCGGTAGACCATGAGCTGCCCGTAATGGTCGCCGTCCATCCGCGCCACCATCCACGCCGCCAGGTTGTCCTTGCCGCGCGGCGTGAACGGCGTCATGTAGATGAACTCCTCCTTCGTCTCGCCGGGCAGCCGCATGATCATGTGCCGCATGAACGGCGTGACGTTCGACCCCTGGTCGCTGGGGGTCGGAATCTGCCACTGGTCTTCGCGGTGGTAGAAGGCGTCGGGCTCGTCCATGTGGTAGGTGGCCTGCAGCGTCGCCTGGATCCGGAACAACTGTCCCGGATAGCGCAGGTGCCGCTTGATGTCGGCCGGCATCGCCGACAGCGGCTGGAAGACCCCCTTGAAGATGCCCTCGAAGGTGCGCACCACGGGGTCGGACGGGTCGACCACGTAGGCGGTGATCGCGCCCGTGTAGGCGTCGATCGTCACCTTCACACTGTTCCGCATGTAGTCGATGCCGCCCACCGTCTCGGCGTACGGATAGCCGCTGCTGGTGGTGTAGCCGTCGAGAATCCACACCAGCCGGCCGTCGTCGGTGATCACCATGTACGGCTCGGAATCGAAGCGCAGGAACGGCAGCGCCGTTGCCGCCCGCTCGCGAATGTTCCGGTGGTACATGATCCGCGCGCCGCCCGAGATGTCGTCGGAGAACAGGATCTTGAGCGACCCGAACTGCCAGGCGTACAGGGCGCGACGGAAGAACGACCCCACCGGCACGCCGCCGGTGCCCGAGTACGACGTGTAGATGTTCTGGTCGCCCGCCGGATAGTCGAATTCCTTCTGCTTCGTGTCCACGAACACGTAGCTGTCGGTGAGCTGGCCGTAATAGATCTGCGGCTGCGTGAGCTTCACGTCCACCGTCGACACCGGCGGCAGATCCTTGATGAACAGTACCGGCAGTCCCTCGGCCGTCACCTGGTTCACCGGCGCCATCGTCACGCCCATGCCGTGCGTGAACGTGAGCCGGTTGTTGATGAAGGTCTGCGTGGGCAGCGAATTCGAATTCAGTTCGCGCGCCGAGAGATGCACCTGCCGGTACTTCCCGTCGATCGTGTACCGGTCGTCGTTCACCGACACGAAGTCGTAGTAGGTCCGGATCTCCTGCAGCTGCTTGAACGTCTGCTGCAGCAGGTCCCGCTCCCACAGCCGCACGTTGTCGATCGTCGGCGCGTTGGCCTTGATGTCGGCCATCGTCAGCGTCGCCTCACCGCTCAGCGAGCGCGTCTGGACGCTGCCGATGCCCCAGGCCGCCCGCGTGGCCGCGATGTGATCCTTCAGGTACGGCGTCTCCTTGGCCAGTTCGTTGGGCAGTACGACGAGTTTCTGCACCGCCAGCGGAACCACGCCCCGCGCCAGGATCCCCACCCCGGCGTACAGCCCCACGGCGATCATCATCGAGCGCAGCAGCCGCCCCTTGAACGCGCCGTACACCGCGAGCCCCATACCGGCCACCGCCGCCACCGCCGAGATGCGGATGCCCGGCAGCATGAAGTGGACGTCGGTATAGCTCGCGCCCACCAGGGGCCCGGTGGTGGAATACAGCAGCTCGGCGGAGCGCACGAACCAGAGCCGCAGCGCCACGAGCAGGAACAGGCTTGCCAGCAGGAGCCCCACGTGCATCTCGGCGCGGCGGTCCGGCTGCCCGCGCTGGGGGCCGATCGGCAGGTCGCCCCGGAGCACGTACAGCACGCCGGCGGCCGCCAGGGTGAGCACCAGCAGCGCGATCGTCACGTTCAGTACCGCGGCCACGGCCGGCAGCGTGAACATATAGTAGCCGATGTCGCGGCCGAACAGCGTGTCGGTGGAGCCCACCGACGCCCCGTGGAACGCCTGCACGAAAGTCATCCAGAGCGCCGACATCGACACCGCCACCAGGAACGACACCAGCAGCGCGCCCATCCGCAGCATGCGCGGCAGGATGCGCGACACGTCCAGCGGCGGCTGGTTCACGCGGTGGATGAACAGGGCCGGCGCCTTGCCGGCCCGGTGCGAGGCCAACCGGACGTTCCCGCCGAGGATCGCGTACGCCACCACGCCGGCCACCAGGAACAGTGTCACGCGCCAGAACAGCGACGCCACGAACACCGGGGTGAATCCCACCTGGCGGAACCAGAGCCAGTCGGTGGCGAAGCTCGCCAGCCAGGGCACGAAGAAGAGCCCGAGGAAGACGAGGGCGACCGCGGCGATCATCAGCCGCCGCACCTCGCGCCGCATCGGGGGGTTCACCCGGCGACCGGGTCCATCGAAGGGAAGGGTCATGGCCTGTGCAAGATGGCACCATCCGCCCCTCAGCACCAAATGCGTCCCGGAATCCGGTTGGCCGCGGCTCTTTACAACCCCGTGTCCCCGGGGCGTATTTGAGGCGCAGTTCTCCATCGCCACCCCGCAAGGATTCCCGCCATGTCACGCTTGCAGCGCCTCTTCGGCCTCGCCGTCCTCCCCGGCGCCCTCGTCCTCTCGGCCGCCGGCTGGACCCACACGCGCCACCCCGTGCCGGTCGGGCAACGCCCCGCCGGATCGCCGGTGGACACCAACCTCCTGGCCACCTTCAAGTGGCGCAACATCGGCCCCGAACGCGGCGGCCGGTCGATCGGCGTGAGCGGCGTGCGCGGACAGCCCAACGTGGCCTACTTCGGCGCCACCGGCGGCGGCCTCTGGAAGACCACCGACACCGGCGACACCTGGAATCCGGTCACCGACGGGCAGCTCACCAGCGCCTCCGTCGGCGCGGTCGGCGTCTCCGAGACCGATCCCAACGAGGTCATCATCGGCACCGGCGAGTGTGAGATCCGCGGCAACATCATGCCCGGCGACGGCATGTACCGCTCCACCGACGCCGGCAAGACCTGGACCCACACCGGGTTCGAGGACACCGACGCGATCTGCAAGATCCGCGTCGATCCCACCGACGCCAACACCGTCTTCGCGGCCGTGTTTGGCAAGTACGCGGTGCCGAGTCCCGATCGCGGCGTCTTCAAGAGCACCGACGGCGGCGTCACCTGGAAGAAGGTGCTGTTCCGCAACGACAGCACCGGCGCCATCGACATCGAGATCGACCGCAACAACCCCCGCGTCGTGTACGCCGCCCTCTGGCAGGCCTACCGCAAGGAATACACCGCCTGGTCGGGGGGAGCGGGCTGCGGCCTCTTCAAGTCCACCGACGGCGGCGAGACCTGGACCGAGATCACGCGGAACCCCGGCCTCCCCTCGGGCATCGACGGCAAGATCGGCATCGCCGTCTCGCCGGCCAACTCCAATCGCGTCTACGCGCTCGTCGAGAACGCCGACGGCGGGCTCTTCCGCTCCGACGACGCCGGCGCCACCTGGACGCTGGTCAACGACAGCCACGACATCCGGCAGCGGTCGTTCTACTACACGCACGTGTACGCCGATCCGAAGGATGAGAACCTCGTCTACATGCAGAACACGAGCCTCTTCAAGTCCACCGACGGCGGCAAGACGCTCACCAGTCTGCGCGGCACGCACGGCGACTTCCACGACCTGTGGATCGACCCCGACAACGGCGCCCACATGGTGGTCGGCAACGACGGCGGCGGCGCCGTGACCACCGACGGCGGCGCGACCTGGACCGACGAGGACTACTCCACGGCGCAGATGTACCACGTGGCGGCGACCGTCGGCTATCCCTACGACGTCTGCGGCGCCCAGCAGGACGACGGAACGCTCTGCATCTCGAGCACCGTGGGGCTCAACGCCGGCGGCTTCGGACGCGGCGGCCGTGGAGGCCGGGGCGGACGCGGCGGCGCGGCCGAGACGTACAGCGCCGGCGGCGCCGAACCGGGCTACATCGCCCCCGACCCGCTCGACCCCGACGTCTTCTTCTCCGGCTCCAACAATGGGGGATTCCTCGAACGGCTCAACCGCCGCACCGGCGAGGCCCGTGAGGTCAATCCGTATCCGCTCATGTTCTCCGGTGAACCGTCCAGTGCCCTCGTCGAACGCTGGCAGTGGACCTACCCGATCATCTTCTCGCCGGTGAACCCCCACCTGCTGTACGCCAGTTCGCAGCACCTGTGGAAGACGACCAACGGCGGCCAGACCTGGACCCGCATCAGTCCCGATCTCACCCGCCACGACCCGAGCACCATGGGTCCGTCGGGCGGACCGATCACGCACGACATGAACGCCCCCGAAGTCTACGCCACCATCTTCGCCATCGGCCCCTCCAAGCTCGACACCAGCGTCATCTGGACGGGCTCCGACGACGGACTGGTGTACGTGACCCGCGACGGCGGCGCCCACTGGAGCAACGTCACGCCCCCGGGCATGCCCGACTTCGGGCGGGTGAGCCAGATCGACGCCTCGGCCTTCGACGGCGGTGCCGCGTACGTGGCCGTCAAGCGTCCGCTCCTCGACGACAGGGCGCCCTACATCTTCCGCACCCACGACTACGGCAAGACGTGGACGAAGATCGTCACCGGCATCCGCGCCGACGACTACGTGCACGCCGTGCGCGAGGACCCGAACCGCAAGGGGCTGCTCTACGCCGCCACGCAGCACGGTGTGTACCTGTCGTACGACGACGGGGACCACTGGTCGTCGTTGTCGCTCAACCTGCCCGACGTGCCCGTGTCCGACCTCATCGTCTGGCGCAACGACCTCGTGATCTCCACCCACGGGCGCGGATTCTACATCCTCGACAACGTCGTGCCGCTGGAGCAGTACGGGCCGGCCGTCGAGACGGCGAGCGACGCCTACCTGTTCTCGCCCCCACCGGCCATCCGTTCCACCGACGGCGCGACCGTCACCTACTGGCTCAAGCACCCGGCCCAGCAGGTGACCGTCGAGATCCTCGACGCCGGGGGGAAGGTGATCCGCACCTACAAGCCCGACACGAGCAGTGGGCGCGGCGGGCGCGGGCGCGGTGGATTCCGGGGACGGTTCGGCGGCGGGGCGCCCCCCAAGGGCGAAGGCGTGAACCACTTCACCTGGGACCTCCGCTACGAGCCCGCCACCGGCTTCGACGGCATGATCCTGTGGGGCGGCGGCACGCAGGGACCGGCCGCACCGCCGGGACGCTACGCGGTGCGCCTGCTCGTGGATGGCCGTACCCTGAGCCAACCGTTCACCGTCAAGCGCAATCCGCTGTTCACCGACGTCACCGACGCCGATCTGCGGGCGCAGTTCGCGCTCGGCATCCGGATTCGCGACAAGCTCTCCGAGGCGAACCAGGCCGTGATCGACGTGCGCAACGTGAAGTCGCAGGTTGAGGACCGCCTCAAGCAGTCCGACGACGCCACCCTGAAAACGCTCGGCGCCCGCCTCGACGACCACGCCGGCGCCATCGAACAGAACATCTATCAGGTGAAGAATGAGAGCGGCCAGGATCCGCTCAACTTCCCGATCAAGATCAACAACCGCATCGCCACCCTGCTCAGCACCGTCAATGGCGGCGACGGCCGTCCGATCGGGAACGCCGAACCGATCTTCAACTACCTCACGGGCAAGCTCAAGGTGCAGACCGACGCGCTGGCCAAAGTGTGGGCCACCGATCTCACCGCCTTCAACGCGCAGGCGAAGAAGCTGGGTCTCCCGCCCATCAACCCCAAGTGTGCGCAGGGCCAGGTGTGCGGCATCGTGCCGTAACGCCGGCGTACACCGGGCAGCACTGAAGAGCGGCGCCCCCGGGGGCGCCGCTTTTCATGTGGCGTGGCGCGTGCCGGCTCGCGTCAGGCGCGACCCGCCGTCGCATGCCCGTCCACCGGCGCGCCCCACCGCGTGAGCGTCGGGAGCGTGGCCGTCATCATCCCCCGGGCCTTCGACTCCGGGATCCCCCGCCGCGTCAGGATCGCGGCACAGAAGTCCGCCATCTCGGCCATCGTCATGTCGGGATTGGTGAAGCTCCCGTCCACGTAGCAGAAGTGACAGTAGTCGGTCGAGCGCATGCCGTCCGCGCCGGTGCCGAAGTCCTCGGGTTTCGTGAGCGGCATGCCGCAGCTCTGGCAGATCGGGGTGTGGAGCGGTTCTCGTGACATGGCGGCGCCTCCTGGCGAAGTCGGGGTCGCGTAGCCCCTCCTGCAACGATCGCCCCTCCGGGAGCGGGCACAAGTCGGGCACTCGCCGGGGCCGGTGGGGGAAATGCCCGCGGCGGCGGGCCGCAATCCGGGCGCCGTTCCCCTACACGGGGTTCGGCGTTCCACTGACAGTGCCGCCGCGGGCGCGCGCAGAAGTTGCGATGGTCGGCGCCCGCCTCGGGCCGCCGAGCGGGCTCATCGAGGAGGCCCCATGAAAGTCAGAACCGCGTGGCTCGGCCTGTTGCTCGTCGTCCCCACCCTGCTGGCGGGCCAGCAACCGGCCGGCGAGCAACCGCCGTTCGAAGTGATGCAGGCCAACGTCGCCCGGATTCGGAACACGGCGGAAAAGGATCGCTGGATGGCCAACGTCGATCTGTGGAAGATCGCACTCGCCCAACCCGGCCCCGTCGCCGCCGAAGACCGGAGCCGCATGGACGCGCTGCTCCAACGGATCCGCTACAACGTAGCGCGCATCCGCAATGCGCCGGAGAAGCAGCGCTGGGAAACGAACATCGCGCTGTGGCGCGTGCTGATCGAGGGCAACGGTGTGCTCTCCAAGGCCGACGTCGCCACGCTCACTCCGCAACTCGAGACGATGAAGGCGAACGTGGCCGACATCTCCGTCGCCGCGGAACACGAGCGGTGGCAGGCCAATCGCGAACTCTGGGAAGTGGTGCTGGCCCGGAACGTCGCCGCTCACTAGCACCGCCCCCAGGGCCGGGCGCCCAGAAGACGGCGCCCGGCCCTAGATGCGATCGCGTTCCCGCTGCCGTGCGCCGCCCTCGGAAGGGGCCTCCACGCCGTCGGGGAGCGGAAAGCGCGGGTCCGACCTGCCCATCCTGGCGAGCGAAAGCGACCGCCGCACCATCTGCACGCCGATCAGAATCATGATCAGGCTGGGCCAGAACGTCACGCCGGCCAGGATGCCGAAGATCACCGGATTGGGATTCGGATCGTCCGTGAACCCCAGCTTCGCCGCCAGCATGATCGACACCAACGGACCCGTCCCGATCACGAGCAACGCCAGCCCGGCTCGGACGAGCTTCGACCGCAGGTAGAGGCGCATCGGTCCTCCGGATGGGGGGCCCTATGAATGCGACCGAATCTTCCCCCGCGCAACGGTCGTAGGCTATGCTACCGGCACATGACGATCCCCCCCGGCGGCACCCCGGAATTCCTCGCCCTCCAGCAGGTCGTGAAGGGGCGCTACTCGCTCGACCGGGAACTCGGCCGCGGCGGCATGGGGGTCGTGTTCCTCGCCCGCGACGTCGCGCTCGACCGCCCGGTGGCCATCAAGCTCCTGCCCCCCGATCTCGCCGCCCGCGACGATCTGCGGCGGGCCTTCCTGCGTGAAGCGCGCACCGCCGCCGGGCTCGCCCATCCGCACATCGTCCCCATCCACGCCGTCGAGGAACACGGCAGCATCGTGTTCTTCGTGATGGCGTTCGTGGACGGGGAAACCCTCGGCGCCCGCGTCCGGCGCGCCGGGCCCCTCGCCCCCGGCGAGGCCATGCGGATCACGCAGGAGGTGGCCTGGGCGCTGGCCCACGCCCACGCGCGCGGAGTCGTGCATCGCGACGTGAAGCCGGACAACATCCTCATCGAACGCGGGAGCGGGCGGGCGCTGGTCACCGACTTCGGCATCGCCCGCGTCGTCCAGTCGCTCGATCCGGACGGCGGCGTGCCCGCCGGGACCCCGCAGTACATGAGCCCCGAACAGGGACGCGGCGACGACGTGGACGGCCGGAGCGACCTCTACTCGCTCGGCGTCACGACCTACTTCGCCGCCACCGGCCGCCTGCCATTCGAGGCGGCCAACGCCCATGCCCTGCTGCTCAAGCACGCCGCGGAACCGGCGCCCGCCGTGCGCGCCGCCGCCCCGCGACTGCCGCGAACCTTTGCCGCCACCGTGGACCGGATGCTCGCCAAGGCGCCGGCGGACCGGCCCGCCTCCGCCGACGCGCTGGCCGTGGCGATCGGACAGGCGCGGGGCGCCCTCGGCATCGTTCCCGCCCCGGTGCGCCGCTTTCTCGATACGTCGCAGCAGGCCGCCGGGGAGATCGGGACCCTGGCCAGCGTCTCGGCCGCCGTCATCGTCGGCATGGAAATCATCAAGGTGGTCAAGGGCGACTTCCTGGGCATCACGACGGTGGTCGAACTGGTGTCGACGCTGTCCTTTCTCGGCCTCGCCACCGTCCGCGCCGGACAGCTCGTGGGCGAGACGCGCCGCCTGATTCGCGACGGCTACCGCCACGACGCGCTGCGCGTCGGGATCGTCGCCGCCGACCGCGAGCACGAGATCGATCGGGCCGCCCCCCACACGCCGCGCTCCACCGCCGCCATGTGGGCGCGTGCCGCGGCCGGCGTCGCGGTCACCGGCCTCGGGTTCACCCTGCTGGCCGGCAACAGCGACGCGTACCACCTCCAGTTCATCGGCTGGCTGCTCGGCATCACGGCCCCCGTCGTCACCACACACCGGCTGCTGCGCGACCTGCGCGCCGGCAAGCCGGGCACCTTCTGGAACCGGCTCGTGGAAGGACGCTTCGGCCGGTGGCTGTTCCGGCTGGCCGGCGCGACGGTGCGCACCGCCGGCACGTCACCGTCCGGGGAACCCACCGCCGTGCTTCTCGCGCGGGCCACGGAAGATCTCTATCACGCGCTGCCCGGCGACCAGCGGCGGCAACTGGCCGACGTGCCGGCCCTGCTGGCCCGGCTGCAGGCCGATGCCGCAGCGCTCCACGCCCTCGACGAGGGCGATCCGTCGCGGGCGAAACGCCTCGAGGCCACCGTGACCGCGCTCGAGAACCTGCGGCTCGACCTGCTCCGGCTGCACGCCGGCCGCGCCTCGGTGAACGAGTTGACGGCGGACCTCGAACGCGCGCGGGAATTGGCGCGTCGCGTGGACGCCGTCGTCGAGGCGGACCTACCGACGCCCGTGTGAACTTCCCGCCCACCCCTTGCGGGTCCGACCGGCGAACCCCACATTGTCCGGGCCCGAATAAACGCCGAAGCTGACCGGGAGCCGGCGCCACCGTCCCACACCACAGCGAGGACTTCCACCATGCCCGCCGCCGCCCCCGATGTCTTCCTCACACCCAAAGCCCTGCTCGAACACTGGCAGGGGCACCGCCGCCTGACCCGCCGCACCATCGAGGCCTTTCCGGACGAACAGTTCGGCACCTTTGCCGTGGGCGGCATGCGCACCTTTCTCGCCATGGCCAACGAGATGCTCGGCATGGCGGCGCCGATGGTGCACGGCGCGCTCACCAACGAATGGAAGACCTTCATCGAAGGCGAGGCGAAGACCAAGGCCGAGGTGCTCCGGTACTGGGACGAGGCCACGAAGATCATGGACGAGACCTGGCCGAAGATTCCGGCGTCGCGCTTCATGGAAAGGGTCAACGCCTTCGGCCAGTACGAGGACGTGTGTTACCGCCTGATCCTGTACGTGATCGACAACGAGATCCACCACCGCGCCCAGGGCTACGTGTACCTCCGCGCACTGAACATCGAGCCCCCGCATTTCTGGGAGCGCGACTAGGCCGTCAGGTGGCCGAGCGGTCGATGTATTTGGGCATGGCGGGTGGCGGCGCCGATTCCAGCGCGTCCATCAGGGCGGCCGGCTCGGTCGCCACCCGCACCATGGCCCGGTACTGCGGACGCACGAACTCCTCCGACACGGCGTGATCGAGAAACGCCAACAAGCCGTCGTAGTAGCCGGCGACATTCAATAACCCGTATGGCTTGGCGTGGAGCCCCAGCTGGCCCCACGTCCAGATTTCGGTGAACTCCTCCAGCGTGCCCAGGCCGCCGGGCAGCGCCACGAACGCTTCGGCCAGATCGGCCAGCCGGGCCTTCCGCTCGTGCATGGAGTGCACCACCTCCAGGCGCGTGATCCCGTGGTGCGCCACCTCGCGGTCCACCAGGTGCTTGGGCATGAGCCCGATCACCTCGCCTCCCGCCGCCATCGCCGCATCGGCCAGCGCGCCCATGAGGCCGGTGTTGCCGCCGCCATACACAATGCGGCGCCCCGACGTCGCCATCAGCGTCCCGAATTCGCGAGCCACGGCCACATACCGCTGGTCGCGGCCGTCGCCCGATGCGCAGAACACTCCCACCGTCTTGATCATGCGCCGAATGTAGCGCCAGCGCCGCCCCGCGCGACGCCCGCCGCGGTCGCGCGCGGCGCCGGACGGGGATATGTTGGCGCATCCTTCAGCCTGTGAGTCCTGTTCGATGCGCCTGCTTGCCCTTACCCTCGCCCTCGCGGCGTCCGGTATCGCTCCCGCTCGCAACGCTCCCCCTCCCCCCGCCCCGCCGGCAGCCCAGCGATTCGAAATCTCCTTTCCCGCCTCCGCCCACGCCGGCCCCATCACCGGGCGCGTGTTCGTGGTCATTGCACGCGACTCGTCGCCCGAACCGCGCTACAGCGCCGGCTCGTTCGCCGAGGGGCTGCCGCTGTTCGGCGCCGACGTCAGCGCGCTCCAGCCCGGCCAGCCGGCCACCATCGATGGGTCCACACTCGGCTACCCGCTGAAGTCGCTCTCCGACGTGCCGGCCGGCGACTACTGGGTGCAGGCGGTGATGAACGTCTACACCGAGTTTCACCGCGCCGACGGCCACACCATCTGGGCCCACATGGACCAGTGGGAGGGGCAGCAGTTCAACACCTCACCCGGCAACCTGGTGAGCGCGCCGATGCGCGTGCACATCGACCCGGCGGCGGGCTACGACGTCAAGCTGTCGCTCACCCGCGTGCTGCCGCCGGCGCACGTGCCGCCCGACACCAAGTGGGTCAAGCACATCAAGATCGAGAGCAAGCTGCTCACCAAGTTCTGGGGACATCCGTTCTATATCGGCGCCACCGTGCTGCTGCCCGCGGGCTACGACGAGCACCCCAACGTGCACTACCCCGTGGTCTACCAGCAGGGCCACTTCGGCCTCAACGCGCCGCTCGGCTTCAACCCCGACAGCGTTCCGCTGCCGCCCCAGTACCAGTCGTTCCTTTCTTCGTACAACATCGAACCGGGCTGGGTGTTCGCGCGCCACTGGATGGGACCGAACGTGCCGCGCTTCATCGCCGTCACCTTCCAGCATCCCACGCCCTACTTCGACGACTCGTACGCCGAGAACTCGGCGAACAACGGCCCCTACGGCGACGCGCTGCTCAAGGAACTCGTGCCCTATCTCGAGTCGCACTTCCGCATGATCGACCAGGAGTACGGCCGCGTGCTCACCGGCGGCTCCACCGGCGGATGGGAGAGTATCGCGCTGCAGATTCACCACCCCGACTTCTTCGGCGGCACCTGGACCCTGTACCCCGACCCGGTGGACTTCCACCACTACGGTTCGTTCGACGCCTACGTGGACACCAATGCGTTCGTCGTGCCACGCCGCGGCATCGCACCGTTCGATCCCACCAACGAGTGGTTCCACCCCGAACGCTTCGTGATGCGCGACAACGATGGCCAGCCCTGGGTGAGCATTCGACAGATGAGCCGCCTGGAGAATGTGCTGGGCAGCCACGGCCGGTCGGGGCAGCAGTTCGAGGCCTGGGACGCCGTGTACGGTCCCGTGGGCAACGACGGCTACCCCGTGCCGCTCTGGGACAAGGCCACCGGGCACATCAACCGCAGCGTGGTCGAGTACATGCGCGACCACGGGTTCGACCTCGAGGCGTACCTGGCGAAGAACTGGAAGACCGTCGGCCCCAAGCTCGTGGACAAGATCCACGTCGACGTGGGCGACATGGACAACTTCTATCTCAATCTCGCGGTGATGGACCTCCAGAAGTTCATGGAGTCCACCACGGCGCCGCACGTGCCGGGCGTGTTCCGCTACGGCCGGCCGGAGAAGGGGCACGGCTGGCAGCACACCACGAACACCGAGATGCTCAAGGAGATGGCGGCGGCGATCACCAGGCACGCCCCGCCGGGCACCGACACGAAGCGCGTGGAAGTACTGACCCACGGGGGGACGCCGGCGGCACGCCGGCGCCCCCTGCGGGGCTTCCGCCCGTCACCGCAGCACCTGCTCCGTTTCGTCGCGCTGCTGTTCCATCTGCCGCACCACCATGGCGTAGTAGACGCCCCGCTGCGCCATCAGCGACTCGTGCGTGCCGCGTTCGATCACCCGCCCCTCTTCCATCAGCAGAATCAGGTCGGCGCGGCGGACGGTGCTCAGCCGGTGCGCGATCACGAAGGTCGTCCGGCCCGCCAGCAGGTCGCCCATCGACGCCTGAATGAGCTGCTCGCTCTCCGTGTCGAGGTTGCTCGTGGCCTCGTCGAGGATCAGGATCTCCGGCGCCTTGAGAATCGCCCGCGCGATGGCCAGCCGCTGCTGCTGTCCGCCCGACAGCTTCACCCCGCGCTCGCCCACGAAGGTGTCGTAGCCCTGGGGCAGCTTGACGATGAACTCCTCGGCGTTGGCCCGCCGGGCCGCGTCTTCCACCTGGCGCGTCCGACGCATCGAGACGCCCGTAGGCGATGTTGTCGCGCACCGACCCATCGAAGAGAAACACGTCCTGCTGCACCACGGCCAGGAGATTGCGGTAGGTGTCGAGCTTGATGCGCCGGATGTCGACGCCGTTGAGCACGATCCGCCCGCCGGTGGGGTCGTGAAACCGCGCCACCAGATCGGTGACCGTCGTCTTGCCCGCCCCGCTGCGCCCCACCAGCGCCACCACCGACCCGCTGGGCACCGTGACGTCGAAGTCCCGCACCACCGGAGTATTCGGACGGTACTCGAACTCCACGTGTTCGAACCGGATCTCCTCGACGTGTGCCGGCGCGGCAACCGCGTCGGGCGTGTCGGGCTTGTCGGGCGGCATGCCCAGCACTTCGAACACGCGCTCCATGGCCGCCAGACTCCGCTGCAGCTCGGAAAACGAGTTCACGATGTTCCACACCGGATTGAGCAGCAGGAACGTGTACCACTGGAAGGCCATGATGTCGCCGATGGATGCGCGGTGCTGCAGGTACAGCCAGCCGCCGTACCAGACGATCACCACGTTCACCGCGCCCATCAGCAGCCCCCACGACGTCCAGATCACCATCTCCCGCCGCTGGGCGAACATCTCCTTGCGCAGCATCGTGTGGCGGCCGCTCATGTACTCGAACAGCTCCTGGAGCTCGCGCCGGAACGCCCGCACCACCCGAATGCCCGAGAACGTCTCTCCCACCCGCCCGTCGATGACCTCGGCGTCGCGGCGCAGCGATCGGTAGATGGGGCGGATGCGCTTGGCCGAGATGAAGCTGATCACCATGATGCCGGGCACGATGGCCAGCGCGGTGAGCGCCAGCCGCCAGTTGAGCGTCATCAGGATCACGATCGCCACCGTCAGCCGAATCACCGCCAGCGCCGGCGACACGATGGCCGACTGCAGCAGACCCGTCGTCGTGTCCACGTCGCCGGTGAGCCGCGACAGAATGCCGCCCGTCTTCATCTCCCACAGCTGCGGCAGGGGCAGGTGCAGCAGGCGGTCGAACAGCGCCCGGCGCAGCGACAGCATCACGCGCACGTTGAGCAGCCGCTGCCGGTAGTCCTTGAGCGCATTGAGCAGGTTCGACGCGATCGTGACGAGCACGAACAGCCCGCCCACCAGGTTCAGCCGGCTCAGTCGCGTGCCGTCGTTCAGCGCCGCATTGAGCAGCACGTGGTCCACGATCCAGCGCAGAAACAGCGGCTCCACCATCTGGATGCCGGCCACCACCAGCGCCAGCACGATGAACGTGCCCACGCCCACGCGGTGCGGGGACAGCCAGTGGAGATATTCGCGCAGGTAGCGGCGGCGGCGCGCCTTCCCTTCGCGCCTCGATGTTTCGCCGTCGTTGTCGTCGGTGGCGGCGGTCAGGACCCGACCCTTCTCCCGGTCGGTCTGGTCGTCCAGGCGGCGCTGCCGGTAGTCATCCACGAATTCCAGATACCGCCCGCGCGACGACCGCGGGCGGGCCCCGTTGGCACGGGGCGCGGCAGGGGACGAACGATCACCCGGGGAGGACGGGTCGCTCATGGCGGTTCAAGCTAATGCCGGCCGGATCACCCGATCCGACCGTCCTTGTCCAGATCCACCCCGACGTGCGTTTCCAGCCGGTGGATCACATCGCGCACCAACTGCTGCAGCCGCTGGACGTCGCGCTCCAGGAACTCCATTCGCTGCTCCAGTGTGGACGCCCGCTCACCCTGGCGGCTGATTTGACTCTGTTGGTACAGATCCCAGAAGAGGCCCATGCTGGTACGCCCCGAGAATGTTGGGGGAAGGGCGCGGCCGGAGGCCGGCGCGCGGTCCATCATGCAGCGCGCCGCCCCCTCGCGCAATCCAGCGACGAAGCCCGTGGCGTCCGGCGTCCATCACCCAAAGGGTGTATTGTCCCGACCTTGACATCGGGAGTATGATGCCGGGTGGGCGGATGCACGCCCGCGCGGCGGGCCCGCCGCCGGCGGCGGCATCCGACGCTCAACCGTGAGGGGCCCAGCACCAGGATGACCGCGCCGTTGCAGCCTCTCCCGTTCTCGCTCGCGTCGCGCGAAGATCAGGTCTTCCCGACGCTCAGCGCCATCCAGGTCGCGCGGATGTCTCCGCACGGCCATTCCCGGACCACCACGCGGGGCGAATTGCTGTCCCGGCCCGGCGTTCGCACCAACGCCTTCTTCGTCGTCGTCAGCGGGCGCATCGAGGTCTTCCGGCAGACGGACGCCGGCGACCAGCTCATCGTCCGCTTCGGACCCGGCCAGTTCAACGGCGAGGTGGGGATCCTCTCCGGCCTCCCGGGGTTCACGGGCGTGCGCGTGATCGACGACGGCGAGGTGCTCGAAGTAGATCGCGAACGCCTGCTCGGCATCATCCAGACCGACGGCGAACTGAGCGAACTGCTCATGCGCGCCTTCATCCTGCGCCGTGTCGAGATGGTCCGCCAGGGCGTCGGCGACGTGGTGGTGCTCGGTTCGCGCCACTCGGCGGGCACCCTCCGCGTCCGCGAGTTCCTCACGCGAAACGGACACCCGTACGTCTCCATCGACCTTGAGCGCGACGCGGGCGCCCAGGATCTGCTCGACCGATTCCACGTGAGCGCCGACGACATTCCGGTGGTGATCTGCCGCGGCGAGTTGGTCCTCCGCAACCCCACCAACCAGGCGATCGCCGACTGCCTCGGGTACAACGACGCCATCGACCGCACGAAGCTGCGCGACCTCGTGGTGGTGGGCGCGGGCCCTGCGGGGCTGGCCGCGGCCGTCTACGCCGCGTCCGAGGGACTCGACGTCCTCGTCATTGAGAGCATGGCGCCGGGGGGCCAGGCCGGGTCGAGTTCACGCATCGAGAACTACCTCGGATTCCCGTCCGGAATTTCGGGCGAGGAACTCGCCGCCCGGGCTCACACGCAGGCGCAGAAGTTCGGCGCCGAGGTGCTCATCGCCCGCCGCGCCGTGCGCCTCGACTGCGAGCGGACGCCGTACCGCGTCGAGATCGACGACGGCCAGCGCGTCGAGGCCCACGCCCTCATCATCGCGAGCGGGGCCGAGTACCGGCGTCTGGCGATCCCCGACCTGCCGCGCTTCGAGGGCAACGGCGTGTACTACGCCGCCAGCTTCATCGAGTCGCAGCTCTGTGCCGGCGAGGAGGCGATCGTGGTGGGCGGGGGCAATTCAGCCGGCCAGGCCGCCGTGTTCCTCGCCCAGACGGCCCGCAGGGTGCACGTCCTCGTGCGGGCGCGTGGGCTCGCCGCCAGCATGTCGCGCTACCTCATCCGGCGGATCGAGGAACACCCCGGCATCGAACTGAGCACCTGCACCGAAGTCGTGGGACTCGAGGGAAACGGGCGACTGGAGCGCGTCACGCTGCGCGACAACAACACCGGGGCGCTGGAAACTCGCCCCATCCGCCACGTGTTCTCGATGACCGGCGCCATTCCGAAAACCGCATGGCTGAACGGCTGCGTGGTGCTCGACGAGCTCGGGTTCATCAAGACGGGGGCCGATCTCTCGCGCGACGACCTCACCGCGGCCCGATGGACGTCGCGCCGGCGGCCGCATCCGCTCGAGACGAGCCTCCCGGGCATCTTTGCCGTGGGCGACGTCCGCTCGGGGAGCATCAAGCGCGTCGCATCGGCCGTGGGCGAAGGCTCCGTCTCGATTTCCTCCGTTCACCAGGTACTCGCAGAGTAAGGAGCAGTCCAATGAAGACCGACGGCGGGTGCGCCCACATGGACGCCCTGGTTAGTTTGAAGGTGGCCCGGGAGCGCGTCTGCGCCGAATGCGTCAAGATCGGCGCCCGGTGGGTGCATTTGCGTACCTGCCAGGAATGCGGCGTCACGCTCTGCTGCGACGACTCCCCGAACCGGCACGCCACCAAGCATGCACACGCCACCGGACACCCGGTGATCGCGTCGGCGGAACCCGGCGAGCGGTGGCTCTACTGCTACCCGGACGACGCCTTCGCCGAGTACTGACCGGACCGTCCACCGGTGGCGTCGGGGAACCCCCGCGCCAACATCGGGCCCGCGACGACTTGTGCCCGGCACGCGAACGAATTCAGATCAACAGAGGAGGAACCGACCATGACCACAGCCACCAGGCCCACCGCCACGCGCGGCAAGAACGGCGCCCGCGGCGACCACCACGTCATTCAGGCCTTCGGACAGGAGCGCAAGCTCCCCCTGGCTCTCTCGGCGAGCGCTTGCAAGAAATCGGTGGAGAATCTCAACCAGCTCCTCGCCGACACGATGACCCTGCGCGACATGTACAAGAAGCATCACTGGCAGGTGTCGGGGCCCACGTTCTACCCCCTGCACCTGCTCTTCGACAAGCACTTCGGCGAACAGGTGGAACTCGTGGACGGAATCGCCGAGCGCGTGATGATGCTCGGCGGCGTCAGCATCGCGATGGCGCAGGATGTGGCGGAAACGTCCATCATTCCCCGCCCGCCCCGCGGCCGCGAAACGGCCGAGGCGCAGATCGACCGCCTGCTCCAGGCGCATGAAGCGGTGCTCGAAGAGGCCCGCGCCATGGCCCGCGACGCCGCGAAGGTGGGCGATGACGGCACGAACGATCTGATCGTGAGCGACGTCATCCGGACCAACGAGATGCAGGTGTGGTTCCTGGCCGAGCACGTGGCCGACGCGCACCGCTGACCGGACGGTCTCGCGCGGCCGGGCTCCGGTCGCGCGGGACGGCGCGCCGCGACGCTAGCGGGCCGCGCCCAGAAACCCGCCGGTCGCCATCCACACGAGCGTCTCCTCGGCGACCCGGTCGTCGTAGCCGCTCTCGTCGGCCGGATTGAACCGGTGCATCGCGAACCAGGCGATCAGTTCGAGCAGCCCCCGCGCCGCCGTTGCCGGATCGGGGAGCGGCCGCATCCGCCGGCCGCGCCCCGACCGCGCCGTGAGGTAGCGCGTCAGCCGGTCGAGCCCCTGGCTCCGGAATTGACGGAAGAACAGCGCGTGCAGCTCGGGCCAGTCCTGCGCGCACCGTTCGATGAGCTTGATCGCGCGGCGGTGATGGAAGATCCAACCGTACAGCTCGCGCACGATGCCCTCGAACTCGGCGGCTACGTCGCGCGGGGCCCGGCCGGCCACCGCCGCCTCGAGCTTCGGAAACGCCGCCGCCTGCTGCAGGCGCTGCCACACCGTCTCCAGGAGGCCCCGGCCCCCCTCGGCGCTCAGCGCGTGCGGGAGTGCGACGTCGTCGAGCTTCGCGTCGCCGAACGCGCGCTGCATGACGAGGTCGAACAGCGCCTCCTTGTTGCGCGCATACAGGTACACCGTGCCCGGCGCCACGCCGGCGGCGGCCGCAATCTCGTCGATCGACGTCGCCCGGTAGCCCTGGCGGATGAAGATGCGCGTTGACGCCTCGACGATCTGAAGAACGCGGTCGGGAGATCTGGTGCGTGACACGGAGTCGAAGCCTCGGGATGAATCAGTGAACGAACGTCACCGGCGGTAGCGTCACCCGCAAGCTCGCCGGCTCCCCGCCGCGCAGGAAGGCGACCATCGCCGCTCCGATTTCCGGCGACGCGATCAACAGGTCGTCGTCGTGGCCCCCATTCTCGATCACGAGTTGGCGGGCGTCGGTGAAGCCGGCGGCGATCGCGGCGGCGTTCGACGGTGGCGTCCGGGCGTCCAGCGTTCCGCTCACGAACAGCGTCGGGACGGCGCTCCGCACCGGTGCGCGGAAGGCCGGCCCGAGATCGCGGTGCGGCCAGCTGTCGCAGATCGCGGGGAACGGCGCATCGATCACGTCCCCGAGCACGCTGATGGCCGCCTCACGCGCGATCCGCGCCAGGCGCGCCGGCGATACGCCGGAGGCGCAGTCGGTGGCCACCGACATGGCGAGCGTTCGCTGCCCGGTGCGACGCTGATACGACGCCCGGGCGACGCTCGAGAAGTCGCCGCCGGCAATCTGCGCGAGTGCGGCCGGAATCAAGGCGATCGTGTGACGCTCGCCCAGGTTCTCGGCGAGCGCCAACTGGAGATCGGCCGGCCCGATCGTCACCGACGCCGAGTGACCCTGGCCGTCGCTGATCGTGACCGGCAGCGGGGCGGCGCGCAGCCGGGCCAGGGCGGCGGTGAAGGTTTCCACCAACCCCGGCGCGCCGGCGAGCGCCGAGTCGGCCTTCATCAGACTGTCCACGTGGTACATGGCCTGGTCGAGTTGACTGGGCAGCTTGAGCGTTTCGTCCGGCCCCTCCAGCCCAGCCAGGACGGCGCGGGCGACCCCCTCCGGATGCCGGCGCAGCACCGCCAGGCCGAGGTGCGTGCCGTAGCTGATGCCCACGAGGCTCACCTTCGGGACGCCCAGCGCCCGCCGAAGCCAGTCGATGTCGTCGGCGCTCTCCTCCGTATTGAAGTCGCGGAGATCGACCCCGCGCTCCCGCCAGTAGGCCACGCACCCCGGCGCGAACCGCCGCATGACCGCGACCAGCGAATCGGCCACCAGCGGCTGGTCGAGCGGGTAGCTCCAACTGCCCGGGCACACCGGGTACGGCGTGGTCGAATACGTGCCGCGCTGGTCGAGCGCGATCACGTCGCCGGCCGCCCGGAGCGCCATGAACCAGTCGAAGCGGGCGCCGGCCGCGGCGAGCGTTCCCGACCGCCGGGGCCGCCCGCCAGATACACGATCGGCGGCCCGGGACGCGGCGAGGTGGAACGAAAGCGCACGAGGTGGAGGGTCATCGTCCGCCCGTCGTCGGGGTTCGCATGGCTCGCGGGAACGGTGAGGTACGCTCCTCCACCGCCACCTGCCGCTTCTTCCCCGATCGGGTCTCGAAGGTGATCGGATGGAACTCGAGCGTGGGCTGCTGGGCGGCATGGCGCGACGCCATCGGCGACTGGAGGACGAACGCGGAGGCGACGGCGAACGCGGTGGAGATGAGCATCGGGATCTCCCGGCGGCGGATCGCCGCACTGGACCTGGGGGGCTTATTACTGAACGATCATTCATTATGATGCCTGACCCGGCTTCCCCTGTCAACCGGTGGGCCGGCCGGGGCCCTGGGATCACGGGCTCCCAAGTTGTTGCCCAGGCGCCGCACTGCCGTCCGTAATATGAGTCCCGGCATACCCGCCGGGCCCCAGTCCCCCCAACTACGGGAGTGATGCCATGCGCACACGAGTTGCGTCGTTGCTCACGATGGTCGCGTTGGCCCTGCCGGCGTCGGCCCACGCGCAGATGCCGTTACCGCACCCCTCGTTCGGTCTCGTGGGTGCCCTCAACCTGTCGACGGCCGCCGGCAGCGACGTCTCGGGCGCCCAGAATCGCGTCGGCTTCTCGATCGGCGGATTCGTCCGCATTCCGATGTCGCCGATGTGGTCGTTCCAGCCCGAGCTGGAGTACGCCGCCAAGGGCGTCAAGGAAAGTGATAACTCAGGCGGCACGCCGAGCACGGCGACGATCGACCTGAGCTACGTCGAGATGCCGCTCCTGTTCCGCGTGTCGGCCCCGAGCACACCGGCCGGGCAGCTCTTCGGCGAGTTCGGACCGGCCGTCGCCGTCAAGGTCGACTGCTCGCTGTCCGCGACTTCGGGCGGCGTGTCGGCCTCCACGTCGTGCTCCAACTTCGGCCTCGACATCAAGTCCCTCGACTTCGGCGCCATGGTCGGGGCCGGATACGAGTTCCCGATGGCCGGGCACGCCCTCTCCCTCGGCGTGCGGTACAACTACGGCCTCGCCGAGATCACGAGCGGCAGCAACGCCAAGAATCGCAATCTCCAGTTCGTGGCCGGGCTGCGCTTCTGATCGCGCAGGCGGCCGGCGCCAGGCGCCGGCCGCCCGGGTTCCTGCCCGGATCCACCACGCCGACGGCGCCCCGACGATGGGGCGCCGTTTGCGTTCAGTGGGCTGCGTAGCGCACGGTCCACGTGACCGTACCGCTGCTCGCGGCGCGTAGATGGACGAGCCGCATCCCGCCGTCGCATCGACGTTCCGCCGTAGGCCGCGCCGCCCGCCGTTACGCCCGCAAACCGGTAGCCCGGCGGCTCGGTCAGGTAGAGCACGTAGTCGTCGTTCCCCACCAGCCGGCTCACCCCCGAGAGGGTCGCGTCGCTTGCGCTCCACGACACGCGCTGCAGGTCCGGCCCGCCGCAACTCACGTGGCGATTGGTCGCGATCACCTGCGGATGCGCCGCCTGCGACCGAATGCACCACACCTGCACCTTGAACGTCGAGTCGATGGGCCCGGGGACGAACCCGTCGCGGAACGTGCCGAGCAGCCGCTTGGACCAGAACTCGAACACGAGCCGCGGCCGGGCCGGATCGAGCCCGAGATCGGCGAAGCGGATGCGCGCCGTATCGGGTCCCCCGGTGCGCGCCAGCACCGTCCATCGCTCGAAGGGGCGGTTCACGTCCAGCAGATACAGCGGGACGACGAGCCGCTTGTCGGCGTCGAAGGCCCGCGGCCCGGATCCACTCACGGCCGTCGCCGCGCGAGCGATGAGGGCCGATCGCGACGGATCCACGTCGTAGACCTGTTCCGGCTGCGTGAACAGCACCGGCGCCGTACGCCTGGCGATCTCGGCGCGCGCCGTGCGGTAGACCGCCGGCTGGTCGGTGAGCATCAGCAGCGATCCGGTGAGCGACGCGAGCGTCGCGGCACGATAGGCGTCGGGGGCTGTGAGCTGGATGTGGTCCGGATCGTTTCGCCAGACGACGTTGTTGAAGGAGTTGTACTCGGAGAACCCGCCGTAGCCGAAGCCGTCGGTACCCACCCGCACCGCGTCCACCAGTCCCACGAGTTCGGGACGGATTCCCCAGCAGGCGAGCAGGAACGCATCGTCCCCGATCGCGTCGCGCACGGCCTGCACGAATCCGCGGTACACGCGCTCGCGGTCCAGGCCGCGCGCCGCAAAGTAGCCGGCGTGGCTGTTGTAGCCCTCGTAGCGAAGATGCCGCAGCGCATCGAGCTTGAAGTACTGCCAGCCCATCCCCGCCAGCGAGTCGTACACGGGGCGGACCAGATCGCGCATCGTCGCCGGATTCGACCCGTCCATCACGTACCCGATCCAGTTGCCGGATGCCGGCGTCCCGTTGGCGTTGGCCACGAATTCCGACCGGTGGGCGAAGGCATACGCGCTGTCGGCGAAGCTCACATTCGTCCAGATGCCGGGACGCAGGCCGCGGCCGGCGATGTAGCGCTCGAGCGCGGGGAGGCCGGAAGGGAATTTGGCGTTCGGGTGCAGCCAGTGGGCGGGCACGCCGATCGGCGACCGTTCGTATCCGTCGTCGATCTGCAGGTAGTCGTAGCCGAAGGGCGCGAGCACATCGTGCATCACGTCGGCGGCGTCCCGGACGTTCTGTTCGGTCACCGTGTCGAGAAAGGCGTACCAGGACGTCCAGCCCGCCACCGAGGGCCGCCAGACGTCGTAGGTCCAGGGGCGGTACTCGCCGAGACCGCGGTGCTGCTGATAGAAGCGCGGCCGGAAGCGCAGGATGATTTCCGACCCTGTGGCCTGCAGCGCGAACGTCGTGCCGGCTCCGGCAGGGGGCCGGGCGTCGACCGTCACCGCCGTCGGCTCGTCGAACGACAGCACCCAGTCCGATCGCCGGTCGTACACGGCCCGGTTGAGGCGGCTGCCGCTCGGCCCCACGCTGTTGCGCACCATCGGCGGCGCATCCGTACGCCGCTCCGTGGTGGCCGCGAACGCCTCGGCGCCGGCGTGCACCGCGCCCGTGAGGGTGAGCCCTGCCCCGCGGGTCGCCGTCCACTTGATCACCTGGGTCACCACGTCGCCGCTCGTCTCGACCAGTGTGCGGACCTCGGGAACCTCGCCGCTGCTCGTCAGCGTCGCCGACAGAATCACCCGGCCCCCATAGGCCAGGGTCAATCGGGAATTCTGGAATTCGACGGTGGCGGGGCCGTTCGGCGGTGCCGCCGGCTGCTGCGCCGGCAGAACCACCGGCAGCAGCGACAGCACGATGGCGGGGAGACGGCGCAGTCCACGAAGCATTGGCTGGAACGGTGAGGGAGTTCGGGCCCGCGACGGCGGGCGGCCGGCGCGTCGCGGGTTTTGAAACGACGCCCGCCGGGCCCCCCTGCTACCGCGTCGTCTGGGTATCGGGCACCACGCCGGCCGGCGGGTTGTTCAGCATCGGCGAGTCGACCACGATCTTGCCGCCCAGATAGGCCGTGCGCGTGACCACCGCCAAGGTGATCGCCGCGGCGACGACGAGCGTGGTACGCAGCCACTTGGGCGGCAGCCCCTCGCGATCACGCCGCAGCATGTACCACCAGGCGTAGGCGCTGACCACGCCGGTGATGAGGAGCGTGGTCAGCGCGTACCCGGCCGACTCGTCGTGGGCGTTGACCGCCGAGCGCACGATGTACCAGGTGCCCCGCAGGGCATCGGACGCCTGGTCACCGGTGAAGAACGCCGGATAGGCGCTGAGCCCGGCGAGCGTCAGCGTGGCGACGGCGTACAGCCACACGCCGCGGCTCTTGTTGAAGAACGCGAACACCAGCACGGCCAACCCGACCACGCTGAGAATGATCGGGAAGTGATTGATCACGGTGTGAAGGTATGGCCAATCCATTTGAGTTTCTCCGTCCCGCACGAGAGGCGACCGCGTAATACGATCTCAAAGGCGCGCTTACGGAACATGCTGTAGGCGGACGCAGTATGCGAGCCGGGACGGCTCGGGTTACGCGATCCCGTCGAAGGTCACCACCTTCTGCAGATTCTCGAGCGGCGTCCGCGGCACCTCCGCGCTCGTGGGGGCGACGGCGGTGCCGACGGCGAAGAACTCGATCGCGTTGGCGCCCCACCCCCAATTCGACTCCTCCACGCGGGCCCCCACGATGCCCACCCCGCCCCGCTCCACCGCCTCGGCCTGCATCCGCTCCAGGGCGAGCTCGCGGGCCGCGTAGGTCGCCTCGGTATAGACCACCATTTCCTGATTGCGGCCCACCTGCTTGAGCGCCTGCATGAAGCTCAGGTGCGCGATGTGATAGACGCAGGCACCCATGGCGAGGCTCACCGGGCGATAGCCGCCCTGCAGCAGCTTCCACAGATCCTGGCCGCTCAGGTCCGACGTGAACGGGCGGTTGTCTTTCGTCCGCAGCGAGCCGCCGCGTTCGCGGTGCCGGATGGCCGTGCCGATGGCCTGGAACTCCAGCACCCCCTCGTCCATGGCGTACTGCTTGAAGATCAGGCGCACGCCCACCACGCCGTCGGCACCCAGCAGGTCCGCCTCCTCTTCCATGCGCGTCATCGCCAGTTCGCGCGCGTGGTACATGGCGTGCGTGAGCACGGGGAGTTCCTGGCTCACGCTCCACCGCTGCCACTGGAATCCGACGTGGTAGATGGAGGAGCCGAGCACGAGGCCCAGTGCTTCGAAGCCGGCCTGTTCCACGAGCAGGAATTCGTCGATGGAGAGGTCGCTCGTGAAGAACGTGGGCGACTCTCCCGTGCCGCGCATGCGGCGCAGGCGTTCGGCTGCGCCCGCGGGGAGGTTGGCGGTGGACCCGGGTGTGTAATCGTTCGGCATCAGGACTCCTGGCAAGGGCAATGGCGATCGGGTCGTCCCTGATGACGACGCCGCGTACCTCGTGCTGCCGGCCGGCTTCCAATCGCCCACCGGTGTCGTGCGGGGGGCTCCAATTATCGGGATTGGATGCCCACCCTGGCAATCACTGATTCAGTCGACTTCGGGTCGGTTCACGCCTCCGGTTGAAGGCGCACGAAACGGCGGTACCCGAGCGCCAGGATCGCGGGACAGTACCCGAGAAGCATGACGGCGGACAGGCGGAAGAACAGGTATCGAAATTCCGGGCGCCGGAAGAACTCTTCAAAGGCAGCGCCGCTGGCGATCTGTCCGCCCCGGGCCCGAACGGCTCGCTCCATGATCCGGAACGCTACCGAGGCGCCGCAGATCCAGAGCGCCTGAAATGCGCCGATGCTCAGAACGACGCCCCCCAGGGCCGTGCGTGCGACCAACGTGAAATACGGGACGGTGGCGAGTGAAATGAAGAGTGCCGCGTCGAGAAGCCAGACCGCCGGGTCATTGCCCACGCCACGCCGCTCGAGGAGCGGGACGACGGCAAAGGGCAACAACGCGTACGCGGCAAATCGCATCTTGTGGCGCCACAGTTCGGCGCCAGCCCGGGCCGGCGGTCGCAATGGGTGTTCGGGGAGCCGGGCGTCGTCCATCGTGAACACCAGCGCCACCGTTGTGGCCGAACCGAACCAGAGGGCGACGAAGACCATGGGGACGCGGCCGCCGATCGTGGCGAGTTGGTGCGCCCAGAGGATCAGGGCGAGCGTGATCAGCCCTGAGATGGCGATGCGTTTCACAGGATGGGCAGGCTAGGACCCATCCATCGAGGCGAGCCAGCTGTTCAGCGCCTGGCGCCCGCGCTCGCTGCGTTTGAGTTCGGCGTCGATGGCGGGCCCCAGCTCGGCGAGAAAGGCGTCGATTTCCAGCGGGTCGTTCCGGATGACGACGCCGCGCACCGCATGCTGGCGGCTGGCGTCGTACCGGCCGCCCGCCCCGCGGCGGAGCACGTACACGGCGCCCGTGAGCGGGATTCGCACTTCGGTGATCTGGCGCCGGAGGAGAGAGCGTTGCACCTCGGCGCCGGGCACGACGTCCGACAGGAGACTCACGAGTTCGCCGAGCAGCTCGGTGAGGTCCTCGCGGCTGCGCCGGGCAAGGACGGCGGCGACGCTGGTGGATTCCCAGGAAGCGGGTTGTTCGGTCATAGCGGAAGATTGTGCACCGGATTTCGGCGCGGCGCTACTGGGAGGGGTTACGCGGGCGGGGTGGGGGAGGGGGGGGGGAGGGAAGGCCGCCATGGGGGCTCGGGGCGTGGTGTGTAGAAGAGGGGAGTCGCAGGCTACGTCGGGAGCCGGACGTCGCTAGTCATCCGCGGGCATGGCGGGGTTGAAGATGATCTCCCAGAGGTGCCCGTCGGGATCGGCGAAGTACCCGGAATAGATCCCCCACCCCCGCTTCCGCGGCGCTTCGGTGACCCGGGCGCCCGCCGCTGCGGCGTGTCGCAGGATCTCGTCCACGTCCGCCTCGGTCTTCGTCAGGTATCCCAGACTGAATTCCGTCTGACTGGGCGGCGAGTCGGGCACGGCGGCGTCCTTGACCAGATCGACGCGCGGGTAGAGGGCGAGGATCAGCCCGCCCTGCAGCTCGATGAACCCGACGGCGCCGGACGCGCCGCTCACCTCGTCGGTGTATTCGGTGCCGATGATCTTCCCCGACAGGCCGAGTCCGTCCCGATAGAACGAGAGCGAGGCGTCCAGGTCGCGGACCGCGAGCGTGACGACGTTCAGGCGAGGTTTCATGGCGACTCCATTGAGCGTCTTCCCCGCCAGCAGGCGGAGCAGGACTCCGAACCTGGCTGCTGGCTCTCTTTTCCATGACAACCGCATCCGCTAATGCCGTGGCTCGCCGCTGCGGTGGTTTCGTAATTTGCGGACGCGAGCGCAGCGAGCCGGCCGCCACCCTACCCCCGCCGACAGCAGCAGCGCCTCGTTAGCCGGCGCGCTAGTTCTCGTCCCCGGGAGCGTTTCCCGGAGTTCTGGAAGGCTGGCTGTGCGCAACACAAGCCGCCTATACTCCCAGCCCCAGACTAGCTTCCGAGAGGCTCCCAAACGCGGTGACGTGCTGCCGAGATGAACGAGCACCGTACGACTCGCCCCCACGTAGCTGAAGGTCCGTGGCTCGATAGATCGTCGCCGAATCTGCCCCTGACTGCGCGTCCACGCAGACCGCCAGCGGCGCCGGAGCACCAGCACGACGATCGTATCCCGTGCGTCCTTCTGGGAGTCTCGCCGTAGCCGGGCGGGCCAAGGTGAACTTCCCGACGGAGTTCTCCGCGAACTGACACCGATGCCATTCCCGGTGGAACGCATTCCCCCGCGCGGCTCGATGATTGGCCGAGCGCAGCGACCGGATGCTTCCCTGGCCCGGCGGCAGCAGCGCGTGGCTATTTCGGCGCAGCGCTCGTTGCGCCGCGGCCGACAGCAGGCCCAAGGCCCGGATGCAGCAGGAAGAATGCTTCCATGGCGATGGTTGGTCGTGCACCTAAGGAGCACTTATCTGTCCGAAATATCACGCCTAGCCCACGCAATCCTTGCGCCGCTACGCTCCATATGGTGCTCGCCAAATCGGCGACTGTCAATCCAAGCCGCCATTAGAGAACTGTTTACCGACCGGGCACAGGCCCCCCCATCGGTTCTTATGTCGCTACACACCGCATGATAAGACCGTCGATCTCTCGCTGGACGGCCGAGCATCGCCACATACCCATCCAACCCCCACCCCCCAAACAAAACGGCGCCCCTTCAGGCGCCGTTCGCTGTTTCTGTGTCTTCTGTGTGCTCTGTGGTTGCAGTGCCGCCCCTACAGCCTCACCGCGTCATCCACACTCACTGAACCCGCACACATGACACTTCACGCAACCCTCGGCATACTCGAGCTGTGACCCGCAGTCGGGGCACGTCCCCATGAACCCCTCACCGCCGTCAAAGGACGCCAACTCGAACTCCGGCTGCCCACCGGTCGGCGCCGGCGAGGCCTTGCCCACGGTCCGCACCACCTGCTGGTCCATGCCAGGATAGGCCTGCGACCCGCCGGCCATCAGCTCCTGCTGCACGCCCTGCTTGTCGCGCATCCACTCCTCGAGAGCGAGGCCGATCGCGTCGGGCACGCTCATCACCTTGTTGGGGCCGAGCCCCACCACACGGTCCGACGAGATGCCGCGGAGCTGCCGGTGCACTTCGGTGAGCGGAATGCCCGAGCGCAGCGCCAGACTGATCATCCGCCCCATCGCCTCGGCGTCCGCCATCGCGCTGCCGCCGGCCTTGCCCAGGTTGATGAACACTTCAAAGGGCTGACCCTTCTCGTCCTCGTTGATGCTCACGAACATCACACCGAGCGGCGTTTCCTTGCGGATCGTCGTGCCGCGCAACTTCTCGGGACGCGAACGCTTGGCCCGCCGCTGGAGGTTCTCGGTCTCCACGTCCACCAGCTTCTTCCGGATCGACTCCAGTTCGGCTTCCAGCTCGGCGATCGTCCCGTGCAGATCCGCCTGCTCCTCGCGCGACACCGGCTTCCCGTCGCGCTCGGCCGCGGCCTTTTCCGTGGCGCCGGTGGAGAGCACCTGGTTGTCGCGCGAACCGTCGCGATACACGGTGACGCCCTTGCACTTCATCGCGTACGCCTGCTCGTAGATCGCCCGCACGTCTTCCACCGTCGCGGTGTGCGCGAAGTTGGTGGTCTTCGAAATCGCCGAGTCGCAGTGCTCCTGGAACGCCGCCTGCATGCGGATGTGCATGTCCGGCGTGATCTGGTTGGCCGTCACGAACACCCGCTGCCACCGCTCGGGCACCTCGGGGAAGTTGATGTGCCCCTCCTTCGCGATGCGCGCCATCAGATCGTCGCTGTGCCACCCTTCCGCCTTCGCGATGCGCACGAAGTCCTCGTTCACGTCGGGCATCATCACGCCGGCCTGGTTCCGCATGAACGCAACGGCGAACAGCGGCTCCAGCCCCGACGAGCAGCCGGCGATGATCGAGATCGTGCCGGTGGGCGCCACCGTGGTCACGTTGCAGTTGCGGAGCAGCTGCATGGGCCGGATGCGCCGGCCGTCGGCGTCGCGCGCGCAGGTCTCGTCCGGTCCCCAGATCGACCGCGCCCACTCGGCGAACGGTCCGCGCTCCTCGGCCAGCCGCTGGCTCTCCTTCTTCCCCTCGACGTCCAGGAACTCCATCACCTTCCGCCCCATCTCCACGCCCTCGGGGCTGTCGTAGGCAATGCCCAGCCGCACCAGCATGTCGGCAAAGCCCATCAACCCCAGGCCGATGCGGCGGATGCGCTTGGACAGCGCGTCGATCTCCGGCAGCGGGTACTTGTTGACGTCGATGATGTTGTCCAGGAAGTGCGTGCTCAGATGGATGTCCGCGCGGAGCGCGTCCCAATCCATCTCGCCGTTCTTCACATAGTAGCCGACGTTGATCGACCCCAGGTTGCAGACGTCGTACGCCAGCAGCGGCTGCTCGCCGCACGGATTCGTGGCCTCGTAGTCCCCGAGGTGCGGCACCGGGTTGTAGCGGTTGGCCTCGTCGATGAAGAAGCACCCCGGCTCGCCCGTGCGCCACGCGCCCAGGATCATCTTGTCCCAGACCATGTTCGCGTCGAGCTGCCCCACCACCTGTCCGTTCGACGGGTCGATGAGGTCGTAGCTCGTGCGCTGCTTCACCGCATCCATGAACTTCGCGGTGACCCCGACCGAGATGTTGAAGTTGGTCACCTGCGTCAGGTCTTCCTTGCAGGTGATGAACTCCATGATGTCCGGATGGTCCACGCGCAGGATGCCCATGTTGGCGCCGCGCCGGGTTCCCCCCTGCTTCACCGCGTCGGTGCTCGCGTCGTACAGCTTCATGAACGACACCGGACCCGACGCCACCCCCGTCGTGCTGCGCACCATCGATCCCTTGGGGCGAAGCCGCGAGAACGAGAACCCCGTCCCGCCGCCCGACTGATGGATGAGCGCCATGCTCGACAGCGTGTCGTAGATCCCGTCCTTGTGGTTCGACAGCGCGTCGGCCACCGGCAACACGAAGCACGCCGAGAGCTGCCCCAGCGGGCGGCCCGCATTCATGAGCGTCGGCGAGTTCGGCTCGAACCGGCGCTGCATCATCAACGCATAGAACGCCTCGGCCTGTGCCTGCACCTGCTCATCGGTACTCCCGTACCGACGATCCGCCTCGGCCACCACCGTGGCCACGCGCCAGAAAAGGTCCTCCGGCTGCTCGGCCGGCTCTCCCTTTTCGTTCTTGATCAGATAGCGCTTCGCCAGCACCGTCCGCGCATTTTGAGTCAGCGAGGCCAGGCCGGCAGGCGGATTCTTCGAGACGGACATGTCGGAAATACTCCCTAGTGCTGAAGCCAAATCTGGGCGGAGGCAGGACCCCGTCGGGGAACGGCGATGCTCCCCGTATTTCTGGGGTGGGCGCGCAACGTACCCGGGATCGTGAAACCACGCCAGTCCCTACGCAAGTTCATGTGTGTCAACGCTTTGCAATATCAACATCACGAACGTGCGGGCCGATGACGACCGAAGTTGAAAAGAAATCGTGACACAATGAGAACAAACAAGAACCGGCTAAAACGGGGCGTATTGCCCCCCGGATCCCCCCCTAAGTTAACCAAATACAAACACTTCCAAAGAATTGCTCAAGACGCCGGCAACCCCGGTCAGGAACCGAAGCCGCAGGAGACCCATCACAAAACTGCTCAGGCGTTTTGCTCGCTCTCACACGGCCGGAACCACCCATTGACCGGGTTGGGTACCGGGCGCGCCGGCCGCCGCATGGGACCAGCGGCTACCGCTCGGGGAACGCCCCCCGGCGGTGCTCCTCCTGGAGCGAAAGATAGCTCTCCACCGTCGCCCTGATGCGCGAACGCTCCTCGTCGGTGGTCCGGCGGACGACCCGCCCCGGAACGCCGAGCACCAGCGAATTGGGCGGGATCTCGAACCCTTCGGGGCACACCGCCCCGGCGCCGACGATCGATCCCGATCCCACGCGCACGCCGTTGAGCAGCACGGCCCCCATGGCGATCAGGCAGTCGTCGGCCACCACCGCGCCGTGCACGATGGCGCGATGCCCGATCCCCACCCGGGCGCCGATCTCGCACGGCACCCCGTGGTCCACGTGAATCACCGCGCCGTCCTGCACGTTGGTGTCGGCGCCGATGACGATGGCGGCCGTGTCGCCGCGCACGACGGCGAACGGCCAGACCGAGACGCGCGGCCCGAGCGTCGCGTCGCCGCACACGAACGCGCGCGGGTGCACGAAGGCGGAGGGGGCCACACGCGGAGCGATTGGTGGCATCAGAACGAGAGTCCGAGTGAGAAGTAGGTGGTGGCCGCGGGGACGCCCAGCCGCGCGCGTCCCTCCGCCGGGAAGGCGACGCCGAACCGGAACCGGTACGGCGCGTCCCACTGCAGCACGGCGGCCGTCACGTTCAGCTCGGCGCCCGCCGAGGCGATGGTGTAGCGATGGGTGAGCGTCGAATCGGTGCAGACCGCGCTGCCGGACACCGTGCCCGGACACCAGGCGCTCCCCATGTCGTAGAACAGCGAGAACGAACTGCGATCGAGGAACAGCGGGAGCAGCCCCCAGCCGGCGTCGGTGAGCGCCAGCGGCATGCGGTACTCGGCCGACGCCGCGTAGGCGCGAATGCCCACCAGCGACGCCGCGTCGAACCCGCGCACCGGGAAGCTGCGCCGGCCCTCGCCGAGCAGCACGCCGGGCGCCAGCTCGAGAATCGAGCCGCTGGTGCCGCCGACCTCGAAGTAGTCCGTCGACTGCGCGTCCCGGTACCCGCCCGACCCGGTGAGGGCCAGCACGTGGCGGGAGAACCCCGGCAGGTCGATGGACTTGTAGACACTCGTCCTGGCCACGGCGCTGAAGGTGCGGCGTGAGGCGTTCCCACTCAGGAAGCGCTCGCGCACCGTGAACGCGCTGCTCAGCCCGTCTTCCAGCGAGATGGCGCGCACCGGATACTGCGCGTTGCTCCACGAACCGGACGCGGTGACCATCGGGTAGTAGTAGTTCTTGCCGTACGCGGGATCGAGCAGCGGAAGCAGCGGCGTGGGATCGGTGGCGTAGTCGTGCACCTCGAGTCCGGCCTGCAGCGAGAACGACGCCGAGCTGCGAAACCGGGGGCGGAGCCAGGTGGCACCGACGGTCGCCACGCGGGTGCGCTTGCGCAGCACCCCCTACCGCGTTGCCCAGCGTATCGTGAATCGTGCCTGCCTTCTCCCACTGCTGCTCGCCGTTGGCCACGAGCAGCGGCATGCCCAGCCCGGCATATGCGTAGTCGAAGAACCCGGTCGCCCCGCTCTGGTCGGTGGGCAGCATGACCTGCGCGTCGTATGCGTGCCGCCCGATCACGTCGCTGCCGCTGGTGAAGGCGCCCAGCCGCACCCCGCCGGCGATCGAAGGCTCCTCGACCGGCATCCAGTAGCGCGGCCAGAGCGTGCGCAGCGCCGAATAGGCGGTGGCCGGCGTGGCCACGCTGTCGGCCGGCGGCGGCGCGTGGGGCTGGTCGGCGGTGGCCAACGACTCCGCGGCCACCGGCGCCAGACGCGCCGTGGGGCCGACCCCCAGGTGGTAGCCGTCGCCGAGCACCACCGATCCCACCAGCCACCGCCCGTCGGGCGAGAGCACGGGATAGAAGATGCCGGTGGTGGCCCCCGTGAGCACGGACAGACTGTCGGTGCGTCCGTCGCCCACGCGGGCCGAGTAGACGTTGGTCACGCCCGTGCGGTCGGAGGTGAAGTACAGACGCTGTCCGTCGGGCGACCAACTGGGCGCCGCCTGGATGGCGTGCGCCGGCGAGATGCGCTGCAGGATGCGCCCCGTGGTATCGAGCACCACGATCTCCGACGTGCCGCCGCGCTGCCACCGCACCGCGGCCACGAGTGACCCGTCCGGTGACCACCGCGGCTCCGCCCACTGCACGTCGATGCTCCCACTGGTCAGCGGCACGAGATCGGTGCCGTCGGACGACAGCGTCACGAGCCGCGTGGCCGCCGGCAGCGTCTGCACCGCCACCAGGCGGCCGTCGGCGCGCCGGTCGGGCGTCGTGAGCCGCGCGTCGTGCGTGAGCTGCGTGCGATGGCGGCCGCGCTGCACGAACAGATCCGAGCGGATGTGGTAGGGGTCGGTGAATTCGAGCTGGGTGAACAGGCGCGTCCCGTCGGGGGTGACCAGCGTCGGCGACTCGCTGTTGCGCCGGCTGATGCGATCGGTGGTGCCGTCCAGCGTGACGCTGTACGCGCCCAGCGTCTCGCGGCCGGTGGTGCCGGTGTACGTGATCGCCGTGTCGTCCGCCCACCGGGGATAGGTCGCGATCCCGCCGCCGGCCGTCAGGTAGCGCCAGCCCGGCATCGGCAGCATCGGATCGCCCGCCGTCCGGGTGACCGAATCGCTCCAGTCGCGCCACGCCTGCGAGAACGAGATCCCGAACGCCTTCCGGGCCGGCCGGTTGAGCCACAACGGAATGAGCTGCGACGCCTGCGACTCGACGAAGGCGCGCAGGTGATCGCCGTGCGTCCGGGCCAGGTAGTCCACGAACAGCGACCCGAACACGTAGGGCGCCTGGCCGTACGGAAAGAACGCGTCGCCGCGGCTGATGCGGTCGATGGACGGGAAGCGGTCCTCGCTGCCGTAGGCGCGGGCGATCATGCGATGGTCCGAGCCCAGCACCCGCCCCGCGCCGGTGAGCTTGGACTCGTAGTACACGGCCACCCCTTCGGTGAGCCAGGCCGGGGTATACGAGTTCGGAAACAGGTAGGGCGCCCGCCCGAAGATGTGCTGCCCCAGACTCCAGATGCCGCGCGTGCGATCGAGTTGGAAGATGTGCGCCAGCTCGTGCGTCACCACCATCGCGTCGGGATCGTCCGTGAACCGCAACGCCGGATCGTTCACCGGCGGGTTGGCGTAGACGACGATGCGATTGGTGGGGAACGGCGTCGCGTAGCCGTTGGTGACGTCGATGTTGTCGGCGAGCACGAGGTCGATGGGCACCCGCGGCGGCGTGAGTTCCTTCGACAGCTGGGCGAACGCCGTCTCGGCAGCGGCGGCCGCGCGGCGGGCGGCCGGCTCGAGCGCCGGCGTGAAGTGCACCAGGAAGTGCGCCGTGCGAATGGTGTGCCAGTCGGCGTTGGGCGCGAGTTGCGCCCGCGCCGCCGGCGCCAGCAGGCACCCGGCCACGGCGCCGGCCAGCCACCAGCGCCTCATTGGCCCGCTCCGAGCCCCAGAAAGTAGTCGCGCAGTCCGTCGGCGATGCCGCGCGCGTACGCCTGCTGGAACTGCGCGGTGCGCAACGCCGCCTCCTGCTCCGGTATGATCACGAACGCCCCCTCGCACAGAATCGATGGCATCCACGTCTGCCGCACCACGGCCAGGCTGCGGAACACGACCCCCTGGTCGGGCAGTCCCATCCGGGCCACCAGCCCACGCTGTACGGCGCGGGCCAACGGTTCCGACTGTCCCCGGTAGAAGAACGTGGCGCTGCCCTCGGTGACCGCGAACGGATTCACGCCGTCGGGCAGGGCGTTCAGATGGATCGAGACGAACACGTCGGCGTCCTCGCGGCGCGCGATCACCGGGCGGTCTTCCAGCCCCACGGCGGCGCCCGTGTTGCGCGTCATCACCACGTCGGCGCCCTCCGCCTCCAGCATCGTCTTCAGCCGCTCGGCCACGAGCAGCACCGCGTCTCCCTCGAACAGCCCGGTGGGGCCGGTGGCGCCGGCCGGGGGATGCCCGGCGTCGATGGCGACGATCTGGCCCCGCAGCGGGTGCGCGCGATCCACCGGCGGGGGGCGCCGCACGCGGAGCACGAACCGTCCATTCTCCCACAGCACCAGGTAGCCGAACGGCGCCCGCGACAGATGCAGCGTGTAGCGGACGCGGTCACTCGCTACCTGCGCCCACTCGACGCGCCGAATCAGCGAGTCGTCGGTGGGATAGTGGATCACGTCGGTGTTGCCGCGCGTGTCGTAGAGCGTGAGTTCGATCGAGCGGTCGCCCTCCTCCACGAAGTACGCCGGGCGGCTGCCCACCGGCAGCACGAAGTCCTCCCACCCGGAGGCCGACCGCACGTCGCCGTTGCCCGCCACTCGCCGCGGTGCCGGCGCGTCGGGCTCCAGCGGGTGGGCCACCGAGTCGGGCACCCAGACGTGCAACCCGCTGTCCACGCGCAGGCGGGTGTAGCCGCCGTCGCTCAGGTCGCGCCAGACGACGGTGCCGGGGAGGAAGAACCAGCGGTAGGTGTCGCCGGGCCGCGGCCGCGCGACCACGGTGGCATCCGTGTCGGGCAGCCGCGCCGCGCTCGGATCGTCCAGGCGCACCCATGCGCCGGTGGTGTCGGGCTCCGGCGGCGGCGTGGTATCGGCGGTGGCCGGTGGCGGCGTGCGCACCCCCACGGCGTGCGTGGCCCGAACGGTGTCGGCGCCGAGTGTCGCCACCAGCGTGTACTGCGGCGCCGAGGCCGGCGGGTTGGCGACGTACGCCATGAACGCGCCGTTGGGATAGACCCGCGCCGGCTGCCCGTCGATGGTGAGCGTCGCATTGCCGTTGCCCACCGATCCGAGCACGAACGTCGAGTCGGCGGACGTGATCAACTGGCCGGTGGATGGATAGACCACGCGCACGGCCAGCGAGCCCGCCACGAAGGGAATCGGTGGCAACCCGACGGGACGCCCGGCCGATGGCGCGAGCGCCTGGCCCGTCGCGGACGGAGGCGCGGCCGCGCCGGTGGAATCGTTGGTGTGGGGCGCCGTTCGGGGCGCCGGCGTCGGGGCGGGCGTGGCCGGGCGCGCGCATGCCGCAAGAGCGGCGACGGCGGCCAGCGCGAATGGCGGAACGGAGCGCGGCATCGTCTCAAGCTACGAACCGCGGTCGAGAGAGGGAAGCGACGGCGAATCGGGCACTTGCGCGATGTTCCCGGTTCATTGACCCCCCTTTTCACGGGTCCTATATTCGCGCTCCATGGCGCTGTTTCACCCGGAGCCGGTCCCGTGACGGCCTGCACCTTCTGCGGACGTCCGAACGACGCCGCCGCGCGTTTCTGCATCGACTGTGGCAAGCCGCTGAACCCAACCGACGCCCGCGTGGCGCCGGCGCACGTGCCCGATCCGTCCGATCCCCCGCGTCCCCACCCTGCCGACCGAGTTCCGGTGCCCAGCAACTCCAACCCCGCCGGCGTCCCCAACACGCGCGTCTCCAGTGCGGCCGCGCCCTCCCAGGCCGTTTGCACGCGGTGCGGACGCACCGTGGACGCGTCGCTGCCGTTCTGCGCGCACTGCGGCAACCGGGTCACCGCCTCGGCCACCGAGGGCGCCTGCCGTGCGTGCGGCGCGCCCTTCCAGCACGGAGTGGACGTGTTCTGCGCCCGCTGCGGGGCACGGGTGGGCGAACGGGTCTCGGTCATGGAACAGCCGGTGGCCGCCGGCACCCAGGTGCTCGGCTCGTCGCGGCGCGCCGGGGGCCCGAAGCTCGCCCTGCTCAACGACTCGGGCGACGTGGCCAAGATCTTCACGCTCGACCGCGGCGAGGCGGTGGTGGGCCGCGGCGAGGCCGACATCAAGTTCCCCGACGACGTGTACATGTCGCCGCTCCACGCCCGGCTCGACCTGCGCGACGGGGTGCTCTGGCTGCGCGACCTGGGATCGCGCAATGCGAGTTGGGCCTTTCTCGACGGCGCCGCGAAGCTCGTCGACGGCGACCGGCTGCTCGTGGGATCCCAGGTGCTGCGGTTCCGGCGCCTCGGGTATCCGGGTCCGCACCCGCCGGAGGCCGACTCGACCCGACGAATGGGGTCGCTCACCCCGGCGCTCGACGTCGCCGTGTTCGAACAGCTCCGCGCCGACGGCAGCGTGCGCGACACCTTCCATCTGTCGCCGGGGCGCGGCGTGCTGCTCGGACGCGAAACGGGCGACTGGACCTTCCCGTACGATCAGACCATGAGCGGACGGCACGCCGAGATCCGATCCGAGGATTCCGACTTCTTCGTGTACGACGCCGGCAGCCGCAACGGGGTCGCCCTGGCCGTCCGCGGCGAGCAGGCGCTCAAGCGAGGACAACGGTTGCTGCTGGGCGATCAGATCCTCCGCGTGGAGAACGTGTGAGTCAGCAGAAGATCTGCCCCCAGTGCGGCACGGAGTACGAGCTCGACCAGCGCTTCTGCCCCAGGGACGGATCGACGCTGCGCAGCCAGGGGGGAGAGCACGACCTCGTCGGGTCGATCGTCGCCGATCGGTACCACGTGCTGCGCAAGCTGGGCGAGGGCGGCATGGGGCAGGTCTACCTCGCCGAGCACGTGAAGATGGGCCGCAAGAGCGCCGTGAAGGTGATGAATCCCGGCATGGTGCACGACGCCGACGCGATCAGCCGGTTCAACCGGGAGGCCGCGAACGCCAGCCGCATCAGCCATCCCAACGTCGCCGCCGTGTACGACTTCGGCGAGACGGGCGAGGGGCTGATCTACCTGGCCATGGAATTCGTCGAGGGCCCGCCGCTCACCCAACTCATTGCCCAGCAGGGGTCGCTGCCGCCGCTGCGCGCCGCGGAGATCGCGCGCCAGGTGGCCGACGCGCTCGCGGTGGCGCACGACATGGGCATCGTGCACCGCGACCTCAAGCCGGACAACATCATGGTCGCCCGCAACCGCGACGGCACCGACCTCGTGAAGGTCGTGGATTTCGGCATCGCCAAGGCCGCGAACAACGACGCCCAGAAGGTGACCCGAACCGGCCTCGTGGTCGGGACGCCGGAATACATGAGCCCCGAGCAGTTGGCGGGGGACAAGCTGGACGGACGCAGCGACATCTATTCGCTGGGACTGGTGACGTTCACCATGCTCACCGGAACGCTCCCGTTTCCCAGCGAATCGGCCCAGGAGACGATGATCATGCGTCTCACCGACCAGCCGAAGCGGCTGTCGGAGATGAAGCCGGAGACCAGCTGGACGCCGGAAGTCCAGGCGGTCATGGACCGGGCGCTGGCGCGGGACGCGAGCCAGCGGTACCAGTCGGCCGGCGACTTCGGGCGCGACCTGGTGCAGGCCGTGGCCGCGATGCCGCAGAGCGCCGCCGCGGCCGCCGGCACCCAGGTGCTGGATCAGGCACACGCAGCGACGGCCCGCGCCCTGCCGTCCACGCGCGTGTCGAGCACCACGGCGCTCCCGGCTGGCGGCGGCATTCCCGCCGCCACGCCGGCCGGCAAGAGCCGGGCACCGTTGATCGCCGCGATCGCGACGGTGGTGGTGCTGGGGGGTGGCGGCACCGCGGTGATGCTGATGAAGGGGCACGCGGCGCCCGCCCCCACCGGCGCCCAGCCGCCGGACAGCGCATCGCTCCGCAGCGGATCCACCCCCGCGCAGCCGCCCGGCGGCGGCAACGGCGGCGGTCAAGAGCAGCGGGTGCCCAAAACGTCGGAACCGCCGAACCCGACCGGGGCGGGGAACTCCACCACGGCACCGAATCCGCCGGGAAACACGCTCGACGACGAACTGCGCCGCATCGAGAAGCTGGCCGATCCATCCACCGGGACCGCGAGCACCGGTGCGCGAGCCTGGCTGGCGCTGGACTCCGTGGCCTCCCTGGCCAGAACTCCGGACGAGATCGCCCATGTGGACCTGCTGCGCTCGTACGCCAAATTCCTGCAGAACGACATGCAGGGAGCGTGCGATTGGGCCCGGCGTGGACTCGGCATCGTGAAATCGAAGGACCTCAAGGATCGACTGGATCCGATCGCGGCCAACTGCAACTGACCACCCACTGACCTCCCCCATGCCTACAAGCGGCGGCGCCCCCGGCCCGATTGTCGTCCACGTCTTCGGACGCACGGACGTCGGACGCACGCGCGAGCACAACGAGGATGCCTTCGTGGTCGCCGATCTCACGGCCGACGACGCCTCGTTGCAGCCCTCGGTGCGCTCGCACACGGCGGGCGAACGCGGGTCTCTGTTCATGGTGGCCGACGGCATGGGCGGGGCCGCGGCCGGCGAGGTGGCCAGCGAGATGGCGACGTCCATCGTCCTGCGCGAACTGCGCCGCGACTGGGCCTCCCAGGCCGACGTCACCGGCGCCGCGTTCGCCCGGGCGATCCTTCACGCGGCGGCCGTTGCCAACCGCGAGATCAACACCTTCGCGAGCCATCACGCCGAATACCGGGGCATGGGCACGACGGCGACGATCGCCGGCCTGCTCGGCGACACGCTGTACCTGGCCCAGGTCGGCGACAGCCGCGCCTACCTCGTCCGCGACGGCGTCGCCCGCCAGATCACCAAGGACCAGTCGCTGATGCAGAAGCTGGTGGAGGCCGGGGAGATCACCGAAGAGGAAGCCGAGCACAGCGAGCGGCGCAACATCATTCTCCAGGCATTGGGGCCGGAATCCACCGTCAAGATCGACCTCACGCACCAGAAGCTGCGCCGCGGCGACACGCTCGTGCTGTGCAGCGACGGACTCTCCGGCCAGGTCTCGCGCGACGAGATCGCCCAGGTGGTGCGCGAGGAGCCCGACCTGATGGCCGTGTGCAAGCGGCTCATCGACATGGCCAACAGCGCCGGCGGGCCCGACAACATCACCGTCATCGCGGCGCGCTTCGACGGCGCGGGCCTGGAGTCCGCGGCCGGGGACGACGAGGTGGGGCATCGCGTCTTTCCCCTCGGCGACGGCGCCACCACGCCGGTCCGGGGCAGCGAGCGCGTGGACGACGAGCCCAGCCGGCGCATCACGACCCCCGTCCACGCCGTGACGCGCGATGCCCTGCCGCTGATGCCCGACGAGACGCCGATGGTGAGCGAGGAACGCCGCGCCCGGGGCCGCGCCATTCAGCGGCTGCTGCTCGTCACGCTCGTCGTCGCCATCGGCCTCGCCGCCTTCTGGTGGATCGGCCACCTCGCCTTCGGCAACTGACGTGGCCCTGGAGATCCGCATTCTCAGCGGCGCCCGGGCCGGCCAACGCGAGCTGTTCGAGAAGTCGGTGATCGCGGTGGGGCGCCATCCGCTGAGCGATCTGCGTTTCGACCCCGAGGCGGATCTCGACGTTTCCACCCGCCACGCCGAGATCCGCGGCCTGGACGGCCGCTACGTGATCCACGACAACACGAGCACCAACGGCACCTTCGTCAACGGCCAGCGGATCCTGCCCGACCGCGAGTTGCACGACGGCGATCGCATCGCCTTCGGCGACCGCGGCCCGCAGGTGATGGTGCGGTTCGTGGCCGCGCGCCCCTCCGTGGAACGCGCTCCGCCGGTGACCCGCGAAACGCCACCGCGCGACGCCGCCGCCACGCCTCCGTCGCCCGCGCCGCCGCCCCCACCGCCACCTCCGCCCCCGCGCTCGTCCACCACGGAGCGCGTGGCGATCGCCGTGCGCGAACGCACCTCGTGGCTCGCCAAACTGCTCGCGGCGGCCGTGGTCGTGCTCACCGCCGGCATCGGCATCGCCTTCTGGCTCGGGCACCGTTCGTCCGAAGCCCAGGTGAACGAGCTCCGGCAGCTGCTCGCCCAGAACGCGCAGGCGGCCTCCACCCTCGAAGCCCGCCTGCAGGCGATGGCCGACACCAACTTCGCCCGGGCCCTCGAACTGCAGAGCGACTCGCTGCGCGCCCGCGTCGCCCGCACGCCCGCCGCCTCGGCCGGCACCATCGACTCCATCCGTGCCGCACTGGAAGCGCAGTACCAGCTGCTCACGATGGACGTGCCGACGATCAACACCCGCAACGCCCCGGCGGTGGCGATTCTCTATTCGGAGATCAGGGGGACGGCATACGGTGCCACGGCATTCGCCGTCACCGCCGACGGGCTGCTCGTGACCAACCGTCACAACGTGGTGGACGCCGACGGCACACCGGCCACGCGGCTCGCCGTGACCTTCCGCGACACCAGGGACGTACTGCCCGCCCACGTGGTCCGGGTGAGCGCCGATTCGGCGGTGGATCTGGCGCTCGTCCAGGTGGACCGCCCGGGACCCTTTCCGGTGGTGCACGGCATCAGCGGCGGCGCCGATGCGGCGCCCGAAGGCGCGCCCGTGGTCACGATCGGATTTCCCCTCATCAACGACCTCGTGATGGGCGGCAACGGTCCCGAGACGTTCGCCAAGTCGACGCTCGATCCGGGCACGGTGAGCAAGCGCGTGCCGTCCATCCTCCAGATCGACGCCTATGCCTCGCACGGCTCGAGCGGGAGCCCCGTGTTCAACGCCCGCGGTAACGTCGTCGGCGTGGTCTACGGCGGGCCGTCGGAGGGCGGCGGACACATCGTCTACGCCGTGCCCGCTTCGAAGCTCGCGGACTTCCTGCCGCCGCGAGCGCGAGGCCTCATCCGGTAGCGGCCGGCGTGAGCTTGCCGAGCACACGCGGGCCGGCGGCGCCCGTTGCCCGCGGCACGTTGCCCGCCCGCCGCTCGAAGAACAGGTGGGCGAGCAGCGCGAACGCCACCGCTTCCTTCGCCTCGTCGTCGAAGTACGCCTCACTGAATCGCCGCACCGCCACCGGCGCCACCGCCCCGGCGATGAGCGCCGCCAGCGTCGTGTTCCTGGCGCCGCCGCCCGACAGCAGCACCTCCTCCACCGGCTCCGGCATGAACCGCCGGTACGCCGCCGCCACGCTGCGCGCGGTGAGCGCGGTGGCCGTCGCCACGATGTCCGCCGGCGACGCTGCGGCGCGCTCGCGCCGGCACAGCGTGATGAGCCGATCCACGTAGGCCGCGCCGAACAGTTCGCGCCCCGTCGACTTGGGGGGTTCCGCCGCGAAGTAGGCATCGCCGAGCAGGTCGTCGAGCACGCGTTCGTCGGCCGTGCCCTGCTGCGCGTGGGCACCGCCGTCGTCGTACCGCTCCCCCGGATACAGCGCCCGCACCACGCCGTCGATCACGGCCACGCCGGGCCCGGTATCGAAGGCGCGCACCCCGCTCAACGCGCCGCCGGGGGGCACGATCGTCACGTTCCCGATGCCCCCGAGGTTCTGGAGCGCCCGCCATCGGTCCGTCGCGAACAGCAGGGCATCGGCCATCGGAACGAGGGGGGCGCCCTGTCCCCCGGCCGCCACGTCGCGCGCCCGGAAGTCGCTCACCACGTCGAGCCCCGTCCGTTCGGCGATCACCGCCGGCTCGCCGATCTGCCACGAGGAATGCGGCGGTTCGTGCCAGACCGTCTGGCCGTGCGACCCGACGGCGCGCACCGCGCTGCGCTCCACGCCGGCCTCGGCGAGCACCGCCACCGCCGCGTCGGCCAGCCAGCCGCCGAGCTCGAACTGCAGGCGGCAATAGTCGCGGGCCGTGCCCGCCGACATCGCGGCGTGGAGGGCCTCCCGCTGCCGCGGGGTGTACTCGCGGACCACGAACGCCAGCATCTCGGGCTCGAACCCGGCGCCGCGTTCGTGGAAGCGGACGGCCACGGCCGAGATGCCATCGAGCGACGTGCCCGACATCAGCCCGACGTACACCGGTGGGCGGGCGCCCGGCCCCGGATCGCCGGTCATCGAACCGGCGGCGGCTGACGCTGGATGACCCGCCGAATCACCCCGCCCTCCCGCGCCAGCGCGGCCCCGGCCGCCGCGCGATCAGCCCCCAGGAAGTGCATGACGATGGCCGTCTTCACGCTTCCCCCGGCCGCATCGAGCAGCACCCCGGCCGCGTCCGGCGTCATCCCGCACACCTCGCCCACGATCCGCCGGCTGCGATCGGCGAGCTTGGCGTTGGTGGCCTGCAGGTCGACCATCAGGTTGCCGTAGGTCTTGCCCAGCCGGATCATGGCGCCGGTGGTGATCATGTTGAGCACCATCTTGGTCGCGGTCCCCGCCTTGAGACGCGTGGATCCCGTCACCGCTTCGGGACCGGTCACCGGCAGGATGACGATGTCGGCCGCCGGGGCCGCGCCGGCGGGCGGCGGCGAACAGGCCACGAGCGCCGTGGACGCGCCGACGCTCCTGGCGTGCGCCAGCGCCCGGTGGACGTACGGTGTGGTGCCCGAGGCGGCGATGCCGATCACGAAGTCGCCGCTCCGGACACCGGCCGCCGCGAGATCGCGCACGGCGTCCTCCACGCGGTCCTCGGCGCCCTCCTGCGAGCGGGTCAGCGCCGGCGGGCCGCCGGCGATGATCCCCTGCACCAGCTCCGGATCGCTGCCGAACGTGGGCGGGCATTCCGATGCGTCGAGCACGCCGAGCCGGCCCGACGTACCGGCGCCGACGTAGAACAGCCGGCCATCGCGCCGGAAGGTGCGCTCCGCCTCGGCGATCGCCGCCGCGATCCGCTCGCGCTCGCCGAATACGGCCTCGGGCACCAGCCGGTCCTCGGCGGACATCAGCTCGACGATCTCGAGCGGCGTCGCGAGGTCGATGTCCGCCGTTCGCGGATTGCGCTGTTCGGTGATGCGGGGGTCGGGCGTGTTGGCGGCCACGGGATCGGGAGCGAGGGCAGAGGCTGGAGCGCGACGGCCGGCTCGGGAACGCGCGCCGCCCCCGGGCCGACGGCTAAGTCTACCCCCCGCGGCAGAGGCGGCAAGCGGGGAAACGGAACGCGGGCCGGACGATCAGCTCGCCCGGCCCGCGCCTTCCGTGTGTCGCGGCGGTCTAGTGAATCGTGATCGCCGAGTTGAGCTTGATGGTCATATCGCTGCCCTGCGCGATGCAGCCTTCGTAGTTGGCGGTCGTGGCCGCGACACCGGCCCCTGCCGCCGCACCGGCGGCCGCGCCGACCACCGCACCCTTGGTGCTCTTGCCGATCAACTTCCCGGCAATCGCGCCGATGACGGCGCCGGTTGCCACCTTCTGGACGTCCTTCGACTTGGGCTCGTTGCGCACGCGGTCGATCTTCTCATCGGTTACCGTGGCGCTCATGGCGTAGGTCTGGCCGCCGAAGGTCACCGAGACGGGGTCGAAACCCATGTCGATGGGGTCCTTCGTGTTCTCGCTGCGCTTCAGCGCCGTGATCTTGAGCGTCACCGTGGCGCCGGCGGGAATGCTCTTGCCATTCGTGGCCGGAACCGCATCGGCCAGGGTCGCCGTCAGCGTGTCTCCCACCTTGTGGGTGTTGGTGCAGACCTTCTCGCTCGGGTGCAGCACGAGCGACGTTCCCTCGGCCACCTCGCCGGTGGTCGGCGCCGCCGGTTTGGGAGCGGCCGGCTTCGGCGCGGGCTGCTTCGCTACCGGCTTCGGCGTGGGCTTCGTTTCGGCCGGCGCCGGCGTATTGGCGGCCGCGGCGGTGTCGCCGAGACCCGGCTGGGCTGCCGTCGACGCCCCGGCCATCTGCAAATCCGAACTCATCGCGCTGTCACCCATCGCCGAGTTCTTGTTGCCGCCGCAGGCGGCGACCGCCACCATGAGCGCCACCGCACCCGCGATTCGGCTGGAATACCTGCTCATCCTTCCTCCCGTGCTGTTGTGGCTGCGACCGGCGGCTGGAATGGTGACCGCAATACGATCGGGGCCATGAGTTCCACCTGCGTCCGGCGGTTCGGCGGCGTCGTGCCCGCTCCAGGCTGGGCGGTGGCCCAGTGGCCGCCGCATGCCCCCACCATCCGATAGAGCCGGCGTCGGCGCCGGCTACCCGTCCAGCGGTATATTCTCTACGGATCGGCTCCCCAAATATAAGCCGTTCCCGACGGATGGATTATACCAGAAACAGGCCGAATTGTCCCACGAACCGACCGGAACCGCCGCCTGACCGCGCTTAGTGCCCCATGAGTGAACGCCGCACACTTCGACGCCTGCTCCCGTACTATCGCCCCTACCGGAGCAAGATGGTGCTGGGGCTCTCCCTGACCGTCCTGTCGTACGCCTTCTCGACCGCCGGGCCCTGGTTCCTCCGGCTCGCCGTGGACGACCTCATGACGAAGGCCCCGATGTCGAGCATCTGGCTGCTCGTCGCCGCCATGCTCGGGGTGGCCCTCGTCGGTGGATTCCTCCGGTTCATGATGCGGGAGACCCTGAACAAGGTCAGCCGCTGGATCGAATACGACCTCCGCAACGACCTGTTCGCGCGCCTCGAGTCGCTGGACGCGGAGTATTTCGCCCGCACCCGCACCGGCGACCTGATGGCGCGGCTCACCAACGACCTCTCGGCCGTCCGCATGGCGGCCGGCCCGGCCGTGATGTACCTGACCAACACGATTGCCGGCGGCACGTTCGCGTTGCTCTTCATGCTGCACATCGACGTGCGCCTCACGCTGATCGCGCTGCTGCCCATGCTGCTGCTGCCGATCTCGATGATCTGGCTGGGCCGCGCCATCCATCAGCGGTTCGAAGCGGTGCAGGAGCACTTCGGGCGCATGACGACGATGGCCCAGGAGAACATCTCCGGCGTGCGCGTGGTGCGCGCCTACCGGCAGGAGCAGCCCGAGGCCGATCGGTTCGCCGAGCTCGGCCAGCAGTATCTCGTCAAGCAGATGCGGCTCGCCATGCTCTACGGCATGATGCACCCCTCGTTCCAGATGCTCGCCGGCCTGGGCAGCGTGGTGGTGCTGGGCCTCGGCGGCGCCCTCGCCGTCCGCGGCACGATCACGGTGGGGTCGTTCGTGGCCTTCGGCCTCTTCCTCGGCATGCTCACCTGGCCGCTGATCGCGCTCGGCTTCGTGATCAACCTGTTCCAGCGCGGCGCCGCCTCGATGGGACGGCTGCTCGACATTCTCGACGCCCGGCCGACGGTGGTGGCCGCCGCGTCGCCCCGCGAACTCCGCGCCAACGCCGTCGGGCGCACCATCGAGTTCCGGCGTGTGGGCTTCCACTATCCGCCGGAGCCGGGCGCTACGCCCCGCTGGGTGCTGCGCGACGTGAGCTTCACGGTGCCCGCCGGCTCCACGGTAGGTGTGGTCGGGGCCACGGGCAGCGGGAAGAGCGCACTGCTGGATCTCGTTCCCCGCGTGTTCGACCCGCAGGAGGGCGAGATCCTGATCGACGGGATCCCGCTTCGCGAACTCGACCTCGACGCCTGGCGCCGCGAGGTCGGCTACGTGCCGCAGGAGAGCTTCCTGTTCAGCGAGAGCATCGGCGCCAACCTCGACTACGGCGCCCCGGACGATTCGGCGCGCGACTGGGCGGCCGCCGTCGCCCAGTTGACGACGACCATCGACGCCCTCCCCGAGCGGTACGACACCATGCTCGGCGAGCGCGGGATCAACCTGTCGGGGGGACAGAAACAGCGCGCCGCGATCGCCCGCGCGCTGGCCCGCCGCCCCACGGTGGTGCTGCTCGACGACGCGTTGAGCGCCGTGGACACGCACACCGAGGCGGAGATTCTGAACGCGCTGCGCACCGCGCTCGCCGGGCGCACGGCGCTGATCGCGTCGCACCGCGTGTCTGCCATTCGCGATGCCACCTTCGCCATCGTGCTCGACGAGGGACGTGTGGTGGAACAGGGGCCGCACGCGGAGCTCATCGCCGCCGGCGGCCGGTACTGGTCGCTGCTGAACCGCCAGCAGCTCGAGGAGTCGCTCGAGGCGCCCGTCGAGTCGGGATAGCCTCCAGCGCGCCGCGTCGGCGCCGCTGCGAAACGGGCGCCAACAGGAGAACGACAATGCCGCGGAGAACGCGGATGGCGCGGAAACGGCAAGGGCCATGATGGAGGCTGCGCTGGACGCATGGAATCCACGAGCCTCACGGCTCCGCCGGCGCAGCGTCCAGCTCCTGCCGTCAATGCCTTCGCGGTTCATTCCGCGTAATCCGCGAATTCCGCGAAATTGTAGTTCCATCGGTTGATGGTGGAGAACCCGCCGCACCAACCAGGCGCGCAGAACCCACCCCGCCTATCAGGCGCGCAGAACCCGCCACACCAACCAGAGGCGCAGAACCCGGCGGCTACATCCGATTCAGGATCCAGGCCGGCGTCATCTTCTGCAGCATGCCCGTGAGCACCGTGAGGTACCCGCTCACCAACAGCACGCCGACGAGCACGAGCAACACCCCGGACGCCCGGGTGAGCCAGGCGAGCCGCGCGCGGTTGCGCTGCGCGAATCCGATCAACTCCTCGAGCGCCACGGCCGAGATGAGGAAGGGCACGGCAAGCCCCGCCGAGTAGGCGCTCAACAGCACCGCGCCCCGTCCGGCGTCTCCCGCCGTGGCGGCGAAGGTCAGAATCGATCCGAGGATCGGGCCCAGGCAGGGCGACCACCCGGCACCGAACGCCATTCCCACGATCACCGTGCCGAAGTATCCCAGCGGTTTGTCGCGCAGGTGCGGCCGGGTGTCGCGGCCCAGGATGGACAGGTTGAACGCGCCGGCCAGGTAGAGCCCGAACAGGATGATGAGCACCCCGCCCACGCGCGCCACCCACACCCGGTGGACCAGCAGCACGCGGCCCACCGCACTGGCCGCCACGCCCATGGTCACGAACACGATGGAGAAGCCGATGACGAACAGGAACGCGTGCAGCAGCGCGAACCGCCGCGACGCCCCGACGTCCTCCAGCGAGATGCCCGTGATGAAGGTGAGGTAGCTGGGCACGAGCGGCAGCACGCACGGTGAGACGAAGCTCACCAGTCCGGCTACGAAGGCCACGAACAGCCCGATCTCGCCTCCCGAGTTCATGCGCGGGCTCGGCGGCGCACTGGGCTACCCGGCCGCCGGCTGGTGTGCATCGACGATCGCCCGGATGTCATCCCCGGTGAGCCGGTCCACCTCCGCGGTGTCCTCGGCGCGGCGCTGGACGCCGCGCACCACCTGGTCCACGGTCACCAGCGGCGCGTCGGCCTCCGCCTTCACCGACACCTCCCATTTACCCCGGTCGGGCCCCTTGAGCGTGTGGCGGTAGGTGGCCGTGAACACGGTGTAACGGTCGGGCGCCGCCGGCTCGTCGCCGGACTCCGGAGCGTACGGCGAGTCGCCGAGCGCCTCCAGATCGATCGACTCGGCGGGGGCATCGTCGGGAGCCGCTTCCCGCGCCTCGGGACCGGCAGCCGCGACATCGGCCGCCAGTTCGCCAAGCGCTTCGAGCCCCGCGCCCCCGGCGTCCCCGTCCGCGGACGCGGGTTCGGCGTCGTGCTGCCGCGCCGCGATCACGGCCACGCCGCGCTCCACCCCGCTCACCCGCCGCGGCGCGAAGAAGTGCGCCTCGAAGATCTCGGCGCCGCCCATCTGCTCGACGAGGTCGACCACGAATCGCTCGCGCGTCTCGGTCTGGATCATCATACGCCTACGGTCTCCGCTGCCGCTTCGGCGCGCCGCGCATCGAGTTCGCGTTCCACGTACAATCGCATGATGTGCATGAAATCCTGGGCATTGGTGACGACGCCGAACGCCTGATGCGTGCCGCGGTCCTTCAGTTTGCTCACCACGAACTCGGAGGAGTCCACGCAGATCGTGATCAACTCGCGCATCGAGCCGTCGGCGTCGGTGACGAACGCGGGCAGCATGTTGCCGGTGGCGATGCCGTGGAGCGCGCTCGCGATCATGATCGCCATCGTCGCCCGGATCGTATGCCGCCGCATCGCGTCCTGCGCCTGCAGCATGTCGGTGATCACTTCGGGAAGCGGACCGTCGTCGCGAATCGAGGCGGCGAGCACGAACGGCACGTCGTGCAGCACGCAGGCGCGCATGATGCCTTCGGTGATCAGCCCCTGCTCCACCGCGGCCTTGATGGAGCCCGCGGCGCGCACCCGGTTGATGGCCCGCATGTGCTTGCCGTGCCCGCCCTGCGTCGGGATGCCGCTCCCGGTCATGCCGAGCGTGGTCCCGAACATCGCCGCCTCGATATCGTGCGCCGCCACCGCGTTGCCGGCCAACAGCGCCTTCACGAAGCCGTGCTCGATGAACCACACCAGATCGGCGCGGGCGCGCGCGTGCACCAGCGCCGGGCCGGCCACCCAGATGGGATACCCGCCGCGGTCGCGCTCGTCGAGCAGCAGCCGCGCCATCTGCGCGTAGTCGATCGGCTTCTCGCGCGACACCTCGCTGGCCATGAACTGGAATTCGTCCTCGCCGCCGGCGTCGAGCGCGCGCTCGTAGACGAAGATCCCCTCGCTGCCGTCCTCCGCCGCGCCCACGGCCACCATCTCGCCGCGCTTCACGCGCCGCATCTCGCGGGCCCACACCTCGCCGCCGGCGTCGAGCACCAGCGCGGCGTCCATCCGCGGTTCGCGCGGCGTGCGCCAGGCACCGGCCACGCGAACGTAGGTGGGAAGATTCGTCGTGGAGAAGAATCCTTCCGGCACCACGCCGTCGGCAGGCGCCGCCACGAATCGCGCGTCGGGCGCGTTGTCGAGCCCCGGCGCCGCCAGATTCGGAGGAGGGATGGTGATCACCCGTGAAAGATGACCGGGCGCCGGATGGGGAACAAGGCGACCCCGGTGCGGCGCGTCACAGCAGGGACACCGGATCGCGGTCGACGATGATCCGGAGGCCGAAATTGGCCGGCACGGGAAAGCGGCTCGCGAAGTACCGGCTTACCCGGGTCAGCGGCCCCGCTTCCCCGGCCTTGAGCAGCAAGTGCCAGCGCCACCGCTTCTTGACCCGGTCCACCGGGCAGGGGGCGGGGCCGATCACCGAGACCGCTCCCGGTTCCCGCCGTGCCACCAGCGCGTGCAGCCAGGCCCCCGCCGACTGCGCCAGTTCCATCGTGGCATTCTCGGAAAAGCCGCTCACGATCACGTTGGCGAGCCGCGAATAGGGCGGGTACGGCGGGCTCCGGCGCCCCTCGAGTTCGCGGGCCGCGAATCCCACATAGTCATGCGTCGCCGCGAACCGGATGGCGTGGTGTTCTGGAACGCGCGTCTGGACGATCACCGCCCCCCGCTTCGCTCCCCGTCCGGACCGGCCCGCCACCTGGCTCACCAGTTGGAAGCACCGCTCCGACGCCCGGAAGTCGGGCATGTTGATTCCGATGTCGGCGTCCACCACGCCCACCAGGGTGACGTTCGGGAAGTCCAGCCCCTTGGCGATCATCTGGGTGCCGAGCAGGATGTCGATCTCGTGGTGCCCCACACGGTCGAGAATGTTCGCGTGCGCCCACTTGCCGCTCGTCGTGTCCATGTCCATGCGCGCGATCCGGGCGGCCGGGAAGCGTTCCCCGAGCATCCGCTCCACCTGCTGGGTGCCGAGCCCCCGCCCGCGCATCACGGGGCCGCCGCAGCGGGGGCAGGCCTGGCGCATCGGTTCCGCGTACTGGCAGTAGTGGCACACCAGCCGCTCGGGAACCCGGTGGTAGGTGAGGCTCACGTTGCAGTTGGGACACGCCGCCACCTCACCGCAGGCGTCGCACTGCACGAACGACGCGTACCCCCGGCGGTTGAGCAGCAGGATGCTCTGTTCCTCGCGGGCCAGCCGGTCGGCGAGCCCCTGCTCCAGCGGCTCACTGAGCACGTACCGCAGCGCGTACTCCTCGGGCGACAGGCGCCGGGGATGGGTCATCGGATCGGGACGCCGCATGTCCACGACCTCGACCACCGGGAGCACCCCGCCGCCCACGCGGTCGGGGAGCCGCAGCAGGTGGTGCCGGCCCCGCTCGGCGTTGAACCAGCTCTCGAGACTGGGCGTGGCGCTGCCGAGCACGACGACCGCGTCCTCGCGGCGGGCGCGCATCAACGCCACCTCGCGCGCGTGATAGCGCGGCGTCTCCCCCTGCTTGTAGGTCGCCTCGTGCTCCTCGTCGACGATGATGGCGCCGAGGTTCTCCAGCGGGGCGAACACCGCCGACCGCGCGCCGACCGCGATCCGCTTCTCGCCGCGCGCCAGCGCCAGCCACGCGTCGTAGCGCTCCCCGTCGCTCAGCCCGCTGTGCAGCACGGCGATCCGGTCGCCGAACACCGCCCGGAACCGGTCCACGGTCTGCGGGGTGAGCGCGATCTCGGGCACGAGAACGATCGCCGTCTTTCCCCACTCGTCCACCACCTTCCGCAGAAATTCCACGTAGACGAGCGTCTTGCCGCTGCCGGTGATACCGAACAGCAGGAAGGATTCGCCGCCACCGGCGCGGGCCAGCGCCTGCACCGCGTGCGCCTGATCGGGGGTCGGCTCGTGCGGCACCGGGGGCGGGGCCGGCCGCGTCAGGAACGGATCGCGCACCACGACCTCCCGTTCGAATGCCAGCAGGCCGCGCTTGCCGAGCGCGGCCAGGGCCGAGGTGGACGCGCCGAGCTGGTCAACGAGATGCTCCACCGGAGCGCGCCCGCCCAGCGACTCCAGCATCTCGTACGCGGCGCGCTGCTTGGGCGCCCGTTTGAAGATCTGCTCGCGTTCGAGCAGCGAGGGTAGGTCGCGGACGAGCCGCGCCACCCGCCGCTCCTTTCGCACCGGCGTCGGCACCTGCACCGCCGAGAGCGCCGCGGGGAGCATCGTGCGCAGCACCATCCCCAGCGGCGCCACGTAGTACTGCGACATCCAGCGCGCCAGGTCGAGCAGGTGCGCGCTCACCACCGGCGCCGGATCGGGCGCGTCGAGGATGTCCTTCGGCGTCACGTCGGCGCGCGGTTCGGCGACGCCGGCCACGATCCCGATCATGCGCCGGCCCCGCACCGGCACGACCACGCGCGAGCCGACGCCGGCCCGCACGGCCAGCGGCTCCGGCACCGAGTAAGTGAACTCGCGGAAGAGCGGAAGGGGGAGAGCGACCGAGATCAACATGGGCGGCGCACCAGGGCGCGGCGGGTCAGTGGCCGCGGAGCCGCACTCCCAGCCCCGGCGCCTCGGGGATGGCGATGGCACCGGCCATGAGCGTCGCTCCCTCGTGCGGATCGTCGGCCAACAGCGCGGCGCCGTCGAGGTCCGCGTAGTCGAGCAGGGGCGCCAGGTGGGCCGCGGCGGTGATCCCGAGACTGGTCTCGATCATGCAGCCCATCATCACGCGCAGTCCGTGGGCGCGGGCGGTGGCGACCATCCGCCTCGCCTCGAGCAGCCCACCGCACTTGGCGAGCTTGATGTTGATGCCGTCCACGGCGCCGGCCAGCCGCGGAATGTCCGCCGCGGTCACGCACGACTCGTCGGCCACGATCGGCAGCGCCGACCGTTCGCGCACGAACCGCAGCCCCTCGATGTCGTCGGCCGCCACCGGCTGTTCCACGAACTCCACGCCGTGGCGCGCCAGGCGCTCGATCATCGCCAGAGCGTGCTTCGGCGTCCACGCCGCGTTGGCGTCCACGCGGAGCGTCTTGTTCGGCGCCGCGCCACGCACCGCGCGCACGATCTCGTCATCGTGGTCGGTGCCGAGCTTGACCTTCAGGATCGGGTACGCCGCCGCCCGTTCCACGCGCTCCACCAGCTCGGCCTCGGTGGGCGCGATGGCGATCGTGAAGCTGGAGGGCGGCGCGGCGTCCGGCCGCAACCCCCAGAGCCGGTACAGCGGAACGCCCAGCCGCTTGCCCACGATGTCGTGCGCCGCGGCGCTCACCGCCACCCGGGCCGCGGCGTTGCCACGCAGGGCGCGCAGCATCGACGCCTCCAGATCTTCGAGCGCCCCGGCCCCGGCGGCCTCGATCGTCGCCCGCAACGCTTCGAGCGCCGCCACCACCGTGTCGGCCGTCTCGCCGTAGAACGTGCTCGGCGCGGCCTCGCCCATCCCCTCCACGCCGTCGGCGTCCACGAGCCGCACCCGTACGCGCGTGTACTCGCTGGCCCCACCGCGCGCGATCACGAATGGATTCGCGGTGTGCACCACCACCCGCTCGTACGACAGCTTCATGACGCCGGCGGCGTCCGCACGGCGTGCCGGGACACGTGCGCCGCCCGCAGGGCGTCGGCCCGTCCCGGCATCCCCTTGATGAAGCCGATCAGCGCGTCGGCCAGATCGTTGGCCCGGGCGTACCGCGCGCCCGGCGCCTTGGACAGGCAGCGCATGATGATCGCCGCGAAGTCCGGGGGCACGCGCGAGTCGATCGTGTCGGGCGCCACCGGCTGTTCGTGCACCTGCTTGTAGCCCACCGAGAAGGCGTCGGGCCCGTCGAATGGCGGGAAGCCCACCGCCGCTTCGTACAGCACGATGCCGAGCGCGTACACGTCGCTCCGCCCGTCGACGAGCTTCCCCATCGCCTGTTCCGGCGACATGTAGTGCGGGGTGCCCATCGCCCGTCCCGACGCCGTGAGCCGCCCCTGATTCCGCGCCTCGGCGATGCCGAAATCGGTGATGATCGCGTTGCCGTCCTCGTCGAACAGCACGTTGTCGGGCTTGATGTCGCGGTGCACGATGCCGCGGCGATGGGCGTAGTCGAGCGCCACCGACACCTGCGCGATCGCCATCGCCGCCTCCACCGGATCCACCACCTTCGACCGCGTGATGCGGTCCGACAGCGAGCCCCCGGACAGGTACGGCATCACCGTGTACACCGTCGTCCCGTGCTGCCCGGCGTCCATTACCGGACAGATATGGGGATGGACCAGCCGGGCCGCGGCCTGCGCTTCGCGGCGGAAGCGCTCCATCATCTCGGCGTCCTTGGCGAGATGCGCGTGCAGCACCTTGATCACGACCGGCCGCTCGAGTTGCGCGTGGTCGGCCAGAAACACGTCCGCCATGCCGCCGCCGCCGAGCCGCTGGAGCACGCGATAGCGGCTGCCCGTCGCCTGCCGGAGCGCCGAGATCGTCTCGTTCGGCTTCTCGGATGGGGCGCGCTCCAGCTCCGGCAGCGTCACGTTGCAACGCGTGCAGCTGTCGGCGGACGTGCGATTCCAGGTGCCGCACTCGGGGCAGAACATGCTAGGCGCTCCGCTTGGTCGGTCGCCGTGGCGGGGACATCGTGGTCAGGTCACAACTTAGCACCGGAGCGTCACTCCTGCATCAGCGAAGCGCGCGCAGATGCGTCACGCACGCCGCGCCCACACGCTCGGGCACGTAGCCGCCCTCGAGGGCGCTCACCAACCGGCCGCCACACCACGTCTCGGCACGCGCCACCATCTCCCGCGTCAACGTGGTCACGTGCTCCAGTTCCAGGGTGAAGCCGCCCAGCGGATCGCCGGCCAGGGAATCGAATCCCGAGGAAATCAGCACGAGATCGGGCGTGAAGCCACGCGCCGCAGCATCCACGGCCTGCACGAAGGCATCGACGTACCGCGCCGGCGCCAGTCCGGCGGCCATCGGCACGTTCCAGATCGAGCCGTGCGGCCCGCGATCGTCGGCCGCGCCCGTGCCCGGGTACCACGGCCACTGGTGCATCGAGACGAAGCGAATGTCCGGCGTCTCCTCCACCAGTGCCTGCGTGCCGTTGCCGTGGTGCACGTCCCAGTCGACGATCAGCACCCGCTCCGCCCCGTGCCGCTGCCGCGCGTAGTGCGCGCCGATGGCGACGTTGCCGAACAGGCAGAAGCCCATCGCGCGGTCGCGCAGCGCATGGTGGCCCGGAGGCCGGACGGCGGCGAACGATCGCCGGGTGCGACCCGCGAAGGCCAGATCGATGCCGTCGAGCACACAGCCGGCGGCGGCCCGGGCGGCCGCCCACGATCCCTCGCTCACCACCGTGTCGGCGTCGAGTTGGCCGCCGCCGGCGGCCGCGAGATCGCGAACCTCGGCCACGTAGGCCGGCGCGTGGGCCAGGGCCAGCTCCGCCTCGGTGGCGTGCCGGCCCTCCAGATGCTCGAGGTCGTGGAAGAGCTCGGGATCGTCGCGCAGCGCGCGCGGGATGGCTCGCAGCCGCCCGACGTGCTCCGGATGTCCCCACCCGGTGTCGTGGCGGCCGCAGTCGGAGTGCGAGATGTAGGCGATGGCCATCGGCGGCCCGCCCGGCGGCTGCTAGCGGAGCGGCCGGCGGTGCCGGTGCATGAGCAGCAGAATCGAGCCGTCCTTCATCCCCGCCGACGCCAGCGACTCGTGCTCGTTGAGAATCTCCCAGCCGTGTAGCTTGGCCACGAAATCCTCGTGGAACGCGGCCTGGGGAAAGAGCACCGCGAGCGCGCGGATCTTCAGCTCCTCGACGGTCATCGTCGGCGGGGCTTCGATGCGGATCGCGTCCCACACGGCCTGCATCTCCACCCGGATCGTGATCGTCGCCTCGCCCTCGGCACCCAGTCGGAGCGTCTCACGGCGCGTGCGGAGGTTGGTGACGAACGGTGCCGCGGCGCTCATGCGACCTCCGCCGGCCGGTCGAGCGCCGGAAGCGTGGTGAAGAACCGGCGCAGCTGCATCGTGAACATGTACGACGATCCGGTCACGCGGCTGCCCCCCTCCACGGCCTCGGCGGCCACCACGATCTCCTCGCCGCCCTGGCCGCGGAAGCTGGCCCACCCGGGCCCTTCCTTGTCGATGAACGCGGCGTACAGCGGATTCCGCGTGGCGAAGAACCGACGCGCCTCCGCCAGCACGTCGGCCGGCGTACGCGTGGTGAAGTATTCCTGCATCGTCTCGGTTGAGGGCTTCATGACGGTCATTCCGGTTGCGTTCGCGTTGCCGGGGGCGCGACCCGCGCCCCCGCTGCCCGCTCGGCGGGCCCCTCGTACACCAGCGGCAATTCGACGCGCAGCGTCGTCCCTTCCCCGGGCACGCTCACGAGGACGATGTCCCCGCCCAGCAGCCGGGCCGTGCGGCGCGCCAGCGCCAACCCGAGCCCGGCGCGCCCCTCCGACGCCGACACCGCGTCGGCCCGCCGGAACTCCTCGAACACGTAGCGCTGGGCGGGGACGGGGATGCCGATACCCGTGTCCTCCACCCGATACACCACGCGCTCGTCGTGCACCTCCACCGCCGTCCGCACCGTTCCCGTTTCCGTGAACGCGTACGCGTTGGCGATCAATCCCGAGAGCAACCGCACGATCCGGCGGCGATCGCTGGCCATCGGCGGCGCCGACTCGGGCTCCGTACTCTCCAGCGCCACCCCGTCGCGCCGCCCCGTGGTGAGCGTCAGCGCTTCCCGCATCGGCTCCCGGGGATCGAACGCGTTCACCGCCGGCTCCACCCCACCCCGCTTCAGCTCCGAGATCTCCAGCAGGTCGGCGATCCGCGCCAGCAGTCCCTCCCCCGATTCCTTCACCTCGAGCAGTGCGTCGCTCTCGGCCTCGGTGAGCGGCCCCGCCGCGCCCGTCTGGATTCTGGAAATGTAACCGACCAACTCGGCCAGGGGCGCGCGCAGCTCCGTGGACAGGTTGGCCAGGAATTCGTCCTGCAACCGGCGCGCCTCGAGCAGCGCCGCGTACTGTCGCTCCAGCTCGCTGTTCGTGTCGGTGAGCGCCGAGTTGGCCCGGCGCAGGTCCTCGATCAGCCGCGCCTTCTGCGCCGTGGCGGCCATCTGGTCGGCCACCATGCGCAGCAGGCTGCGCGTCTCGACGCTCAACCCGCCGGCGGTCGCGAAGTAGAAGGTGACCGTCCCCAACACCCCCGCCCCGGTCTGCAACGGGAGCGCCGCCAGCGACCGGAAGCCGAGTTCGTTGGCCACCTCCTGCCAGTCTTCCAGCGACGGGTCGGAGAAGATGTCGGGCACTTCGATGGCGCGGCGCTCGCTCGCCGCCTCGCCGCTGGGGCCGAAGCCCAACCGCACCCGCATCTCGCCCAGGAACTGCGTGTAGCGCTCGGGCCAGTTGTGCGCCGCCGCCAGACGCATCAACTCCGACGCTCCGTCCACGAGGTACACGCAGGCGAAGGTGGCGCCGACCACCGGGCTCACCCGGTCCAGGGCGAACTGGAACACCTCCTCGGGCCGGTCGGCGGTGAGGAAGGCGTGGACGATCTCGCGGACCGCCATCAGCTCGCGAAGTCCGAAATCGACGCCCTCGGCGGGCGTGCGTAGGCGATGGTCGCCTGCCGTCGCGGATGCCTGGGTCACGTGAGTTGAATGTACGAACCCGGGGGTTGCCGGTCCAGACGGATGTTTGTTCGGGTGTTTGTAGTGCTCCCGCCCGGAAAGCCGCCGCCCTCCCCTGTCCGCCCCACCTACTGCTTCTTCGACAGCGCCCTGATCTCCACGCGGTGAACGAGCACGTTCGGCGGCGTCGATATCACGTTCGCCACGGCCTCGGCCACGTCGGCCGGCCGGAGCGCCCACGCCTTGGCGGCCGGATCGCCGCCGCCGAACTCCGTGGCAACACCGCCCGGACTGACCACCGACACCTTCACCCCCTGGTCGCGGACCTCCAGCAGCAGGCACTCGGCAAACGCCATCACGGCGTGCTTGGTGCCCGTGTAGGCCGCCCCGCCGGCAAAGGCGCTCCGGCCGGCAATCGAGCCGATGATCACCACGTGGCCGCGCCCCCGCCCGACCATGCCAGGCAGCACGGCGCGCGTCACGTGATAGAGGGCGTTCAGGTTCACGTCCACCTGGCGCTGCCACTCGTCGGGCGTCGTTTCGAGCAGCGGCTTGATGATGCCCACCCCGGCGTTGTTCACCAGCACGTCGGCCGTGAGACCACCGAACGCGGCGGCCACGGCGTCGGGCCGGGTGAGGTCCACCGGCACCGGGGTGCACCGGCCCCCGGCCGCGCGGATCTCGCCGGCGAGCGACTCGAGTTCGGGCTCGGACCGGGCCGCGGCCACGATGTCGAACTCCGGGGCCAGACGCAGGGCGATGGCGCGTCCGATGCCGCGCGAAGCCCCGGTGACGATGGCGGTTGGTCCTGGCATCTCGTCCTCCTCGCCCACACGAGCGGGCGCGTTGCGGCTCACCCCAGGAGGCGCTCCACGCTCCGCACCAGCGGGGCAAAGCTCAGCGACTTGCCCGACACCCGGGCCGCCTGCTCGTGGGCGAGTTCGCGCTGGCCATGGCCGAAGAGTTCGCGCACGATCCACGGCCCGGCGGCCGGATTGCGCCACCAGTCGTCGTCGAACCGCTCGGTGAGGGTCTCGTTGAGCAACGCCTGGAGCTGCCAGGCCCGCAGATATCGCGCGGCGTAGTAGCGCGGATCGACGTCCACGAACGCGTCGGCCGGGTCGTAGCGAAACTTCGTGGCGTCGGTCAGCAGTTGCACGTACAGGTCGGGCAGCGCCTCCCACGAGACGTCCCCGCCGTAGAGGTGGGTCTCGTAGATCAGCTTGGCGCAGTAGCGACGCAGGAACTGCAGCTCCTCGAACCCGGCGCTCCGCAGGAAGCGCGGGATCTCCGCCTTCGGCAGCGCGGAATAGCGCTGCAACCACCGCGCGTCCTGCATGCGGTGATCGAAGAGCATCGCGTACCCTTCGGTGATCGAGTTGTCTCCCAGCCACCGGTACTCGAATTCGAGTTCGGGACGCATGTAGGCAAAGTGCAGCGCGTGTCCGAGTTCGTGCAGGAAGGTGTTCCAGTCGTTCTGGCCGCCGTGCGGGCGGAGGACCAGATAGACCTCCTCCGGCACGCGCACCGGCGCGCAGAAGGCGCGCGAACGTTTGCCGGGACGGTCGCCGGTGTCGAACACGACGCGCCCCTCGGCGTCGGGTACGATGCCCATCTCGCGCACCTGGCCGAGGATCCGCTCCTCCATGGTCTCCCAGGGGAAGCCGGCGTCGAATGACCGGGCACGCAGCAGCGCCAGCGCGTCGGCCCGGGTGGCGTCGGTGGGCGGGATGCCCAGCTCGCGCTTCACGAACTCCGGAAAGACGTCGTCCCAGATGCCCCGCGTATCGCGCAGGAACTGCTCGCACGCCGCCCGGAGCTCGAACAGGGAGAACCCGGCCAGCAGGTCGAAGGTGGCGTTGTATCCGCCGGCGAGCTTCAACCCTTCGGTGATCTCCCGCTCGCGCTGGAAATGCTCCAGGCGCATCGGCGCCAACTCGTCGCGCACGAGCCGGGCCCGGGCCTGATCGAGGGCCAACCGCGCGCTTCGGTCGGTGCTGTTGGCGATGTCGATGGCGGCCTGCTGGAAGGGGACGGTCGGCCCGTCCGGCACCGTGATCAGCGCCTCGCCCTCCCACGCGATCTCGCGCTCGTCGAGCGCGGCCAGCTCCCGGCCCACCTGCGACTCGACCTGCCAGTCGAGCAGCTGGCGCAGCCCGCGGTACTCCTCGCTGTCCGGGCCGGCGGCGCGGAAGGCGTCCACCACCAGCGCCAGTGACTCCTCGCTCATCACGTTCGCGAACCGCTCATACAGCGGTTGCAGCTCGGCCGTCGCCTTGTGGCCCGAGTGCGCGAGGTAGAACTCGCGCGATATCGCTTCGGTGAACGCCTGCCCGTCGCGGCGCAGGCGGTCCAGGGAGAGCGCACTCACGCGGAGATGCGCTCCGCGATCACTGCCGCCACCCGATCGGCCGCCACCCGCTCCTGCACCAGGGTATCCCGGTCCCGCAGCGTCACCGTGCCGTCTTCCATGGTCTGGCCGTCCACCGTGAGGCAGAACGGCGTCCCGACCTCGTCCTGGCGGCGGTAGCGACGACCGATGGCTCCCGACTCGTCGTAGAAGACGGGGAACGACTGCCGCAGCTCGCCGGCCAGCTTGGTGGCGAACTCCGGCATGCCATCCTTCTTGACCAGGGGGAACACGCCGGCCTTGATCGGCGCCAGCGACGGGTGGAGCCCGAGCACCGTCCGCCCCTCCGACTCGCCCTCCACCGCTTCCTCGCGGTAAGCGTTCACGAGCACGGCGAGGGCCGTGCGGTCGGCGCCCACCGACGTCTCGATCACGAACGGCACGTACCGCCGGTTGTTGGGCTGGTCGAAGTACTCGAGCTTCTTGCCCGAATACTCCTGGTGGCGGCCGAGGTCGAAGTCGCCGCGGTGGTGCACGCCCTCGATCTCCTGGAAGGCGAGCGTGCCGCCGAAGTCGAACTGGATGTCGAACGCCGCCCGCGCGTAGTGCGCCAGCTCCTCCGGCGTGTGCTGGTGGAAGAGGAGCCGCGACTCGTCGAGCCCCAGGGCACGGTGCCACTCCATGCGCTGGGACTTCCAGTACTCGAACCACTGCATGTGGTCGCCCGCCGGATCCACGAAGAACTGCATCTCCATCTGCTCGAACTCGCGGGTGCGGAAGATGAAGTTTCCGGGCGTGATCTCGTTGCGGAACGCCTTGCCGATCTGCGCGATCCCGAACGGCACCTTCTGCCGTGTGGACTGCTGCACGTTGAGGAAGTTCACATAGATGCCCTGCGCCGTCTCCGGGCGCAGGTAGACCACGGCCGCGCTGTCCTCCACCGGCCCCATGAAGGTCTTGAACATGAGGTTGAACAGGCGCGGCTCCGAGAGCGTGCCCTTCATCCCGCAGGCCGGACACTGGCCGTCGGCCGTGCCCGGCGTGCCCTTGATCCTGGGATCGTCCGCCCGAAAGCGCTTCTTGCAGTTGCGGCAGTCGATCAGCGGGTCGGTGAACCCCGCCACGTGCCCGCTCGCCTCCCACACCTTCGGGTGCATCAGGATCGCGGCGTCCAGCCCCTCGATGTCGTCGCGCGAACGGACCATTGCGTTCCACCAGCGGTCCTTGATGTTCCGCTTCAGCTCCACCCCCAGCGGCCCGTAGTCCCACACCGACCCCGTGCCCCCGTAGATCTCGGAAGACTGGAAGACGAATCCGCGCCGCTTGCACAGCGACACGAGTTTTTCCATGACGTCGGGATGGCTGCTGGCAGGCATAGAGAATTCGAGGTCGGGAGAAGGGCCGCCGCCGATCGGCGGCGGTCACCAATTGGTCGTTCGCATCTCGCAGATCGGGGTCGCCCGGTGGCAGCGGGCCGTACGCGGCCGGCTGCCGACCGCGGTCCTCTAACTTAAACCCGGATTCGGCGATCCGTCACGAATCCAGCTCGGCGCTCAACCTGGGCGGGGGTGGAGCGGCGCGCCCCTGGAGTCGGGCCACGATCCGGTCCCCGTGATACCGGCCGTTCTCGATGAACACCTTGTTGGCGTCGTACCCGGCCACCACCACGCCGGCAATGAAGACGCCGGGGGTCGTGGTCTCCAGCGTCTCGGGATCGTGGGCCGGAACTCCCGTCGCCGGGTCGATCGGCACCCCGACGTCCCGCAGCAGCGTCAGGTTGGGCGCGAAACCGGTCATCACGTACACCAGCGACGCCGGAATCCGGCGCTCCCCGTCCGGGGTGGTCACCACCACGGCCCCCGGCTCGATGGCCGCCACCCGGGCGTTCCACGCCGCCGTGATGCTCCCCTCCTTCACCCGGTTCTCGAAGTCGGGCCCCACCCAGGGCTTGATGCGCTTGTCGAAGGTCGGGCCGAAGTGCACCAGGGTCACCCGGGCGCCCGAGCGCCAGAGGTCCAGCGCCGCCTCGGCAGCCGAATTCCCGCCCCCGACCACCACCACGTCCTGCTGGAAGGCCTCGTGCCCCTCATGGTAGACGTGCGCCACGTGGGGAAGGTCCTCGCCGGGCACGCCCAGCTTGTTGGGTGAACCGAAGTAGCCGGTGGCCACCACCACGGCGCCGGCCCGGATCACACGGTCCTCCCCGGCACGGGTCCTGGTGTGCACTTCGAACGCCCCGAACTCGCCCGTGATCCGCAGAACCTGCTCGTACTGCCGCACCGCGAGGTCGAAGTGGCGGACCGCGGCCCGGTAGTAGGCCAGGGCATCGCGCCGGCTGGGCTTGTCGTCCGCGACCACGAACGGCATCCCGCCCAACGACAGCTTCTCGGCGGTCGAGAAGAAGCGCACGTACGTGGGATACTGGCTGATCGTGCTCGCCACCACGCGGCTCTCCACCACGACCGCGCGCAGTCCCGCCCGCTGCGCCGATATGGCCGCCGCGAGCCCGCACGGGCCGCCGCCGATCACCAGGACGTCGACATCCACGCCCTCAGCCATGGTGACCGCGCCGGACGCCGCTCATTGCAGGCCGATGATCTGGTCGCGGCGCGTGCCGACGCTCACGAAGGTGACGGCCGTTCCCACCGACTCCTGCAGACGATCGAGATAGTGGCGGGCGGCGGGCGGCAAGTCCTCCAGCCGGCGCGCCTCGGCGGTCGACGCCTGCCACCCATCGAGCCATTCGTAGCGCGGCGTGATGCCCTCCAGCGCCGCGAGGTCGGCCGGAAACTCGGTGTGCACCTCGCCCTCGAACTCGTACCCGGTGCAGATCGCGACCCGGTCGTAGCTGTCGAGCACGTCGAGCTTGGTCACGGCCAGATCGGTCAGTCCGTTGATCCGCGACGCATACCGTACGACGACGGCGTCGAACCAGCCGCACCGGCGTGGGCGTCCGGTGGTGGCGCCGAACTCGTTCCCGAGCCGCCGCATGCGTTCGGCCTCGTCGCCCTCGAGTTCCGTGGGCAACGGCCCGTTGCCGACCCGGGTCGTGTATGCCTTCACCACGCCAACCACCGCATCGATCGCCATCGGCGAGATGCCCGCCCCCACGGCGGCGCCCCCGGAGGTGGTGTTGCTCGACGTCACGAACGGATACGTGCCGTGATCGACGTCGAGCAGCGACCCCTGCGCGCCCTCCAGCAGCACGGCGGCCCCGGTCTGGCTGGCGCGATGGATCATCAGCCCCACGTCTTCCGCCAGCGGCAGCAGCCGCTCGCCCAGGCGGTCGAGCAGCGTCATCGTCTCGTCGCAGGTGACGCGCTTGTCGCTCCCGAAGCGCTGCAGCTGTGCGTTGGCGTGCCCCACCCCCTGCTCCACCAGCACCTGCAGGCGGTCGCGGTGCCGCAGATCCACCACCCGCACCCCGCGCCGCGCGATCTTGTCCTCGTAGGCGGGTCCGATGCCGCGCCCCGTCGTGCCGATGGCCTGGCTGGCGTGGCTCTCCGCGTCCACGAGCTTGTGATAGGGGAGCACCAGGTGGGCCCGGTCGCTCACGTACAGCCGACCCTCCACGTCCACGCCGTCGCGGACCAGGCCGTCGATCTCCGTGAACAACGTGTCGGGGTCGAGCACGACGCCGTTTCCGATCGCACAACGGACGCCGGGGTGCAGGATGCCGCTCGGAATCTGGTGGAGCACGAAGTGCGAGTCGCCAAGGTCCACCGTGTGCCCGGCGTTGGCGCCGCCCTGGTAGCGCACGACCCACTGCGCGCGCTCGGCGAGCACATCCACGAGCTTCCCCTTGCCCTCGTCACCCCACTGTGCCCCCACCACGACGATGGTCCGGCGGTCGTCTGCGAACATGCGGCCCCTGGCGAAGAAAACCGTGCGCAAGAAAAAACGCCCCGGGTTGCCCGAGGCGTTGAATCAATTTACCGACCCAACCCGACCTGTCAACACGAGTTGGTGGCCATGCACGATCGACGAGAGAGCCCACCGCCCGCGCCGACGTGCGGCGACTCCCACTCAGGCCATCACCGCCGCCAGCACGATCCACACCGCCATCACCATCCCCAGCGCGATCTTCATGGCCGCGGCGCTCACGCGACCGAGCAGCGCGCCGGTGGCCACGCGCGTGGCCGCCCGGTGATCCCCGCGCACCGTCAACTCGGCGATCAGCGCGCCCACGAACGCGCCCAGAAACGCACCGATCACGGGGCCGATCACCGGCACCGGCACGCCCACGAACGCCCCCGCGAAGCCGCCCAGAATCGCGCCCCATCCCGCGCGCCGCGAGCCGCCGTAGCGCCGCGTGTAGCGGGCGGCCAGCGAGAATTCGAGCAACTCGCCCACCAGCGCCAGCACCAGCGTTCCCACCAGCGTCAGCGTCCCGATGCTGCCGCGGACCACGGCGTTGTACACCAGAGCCGCCCCCACCATCACCCATGTGCCGGGCAATCCGAGGGGAATCAGCAGCAGCGCACCCACGAGCACGACGACGAGGATCACGACGGCCATCAGAGCAACTCCTGAACGGTGGCGGCGAGGAGTGACGCCGCCAGTGTGGCTCCACTCCCCGCCAGATACTCTACGGAATCGCGCCGGGTATGGATTCGCCGCAGCGTCGCCATCGCGGCCCGGGCCACCGTTCCGCACTCCCAACCGGCCCGGGCCAGCGCCACCCCGTCCGTGAGCACGCCCGCCGGCGTTGCCCGCACGCGGCACGTCAACCCGGTCCCACCGGCCGCCCGCGCGACCGCCGCCGCCAGCGTTCTGGGCCGCCGCCCCGAGGTCAGGAGCATCAGCTCCCCCAGGTCATCTACGGTGTCGCAGTTCAGCGCCACCGCGGGCGGCCGTCGCGCCGCCCACGCATGGGCGCCGGCCAGGCCGCGCTCCTCGGCGTCGGTGATCAGCACGCCCACCGGCACATCGGCGGGGAGCAACGCCACAGCGCCGAGCACGCTCGCCACCCCCGAAGCGTTGTCCACGGCGCCCGGCGACTCGTTTCCCGCCGACGCGAACATCAACAGTCCCGCGCCCACCCCACCCGGCACCCACAGGTACCAGGGGTGCCACCACGCCCACGCCCCGGCGTGCACAGCCACCGAGAGCAGGGCCAGCAGCCAGGCCGCCAACGAGAGCGCGGCCCCCGCGGCCCGCCACGCCAGCGGGTACCGCTGCGACTTGGAGTCCAGGTGCGCCACGAGCCAGACCTGCGGCGTGCCTCCGCGGGTGGCTTCGAGGTTCGTCCCCGTAGCCGTCGCCCACCGCAGCCCCAGGGCCGACGCCGATGTCAGCCAGCGGGCGAGCAGCGCCAGGAGCGCCAGCCCGGCGATCGCCGCGGCCCCTGCAATACCTGACGCGTGCCGGCTCTCGGCCCACGCCGTGAGCGCAAGCAGCACGGCCGAACCCGCCCCGAGTACCGGCATGCCGAAGCGCGCCGGCAGCGTGGAGTACCTGAACGGCAAGGGTTCCACACGGAAGCCGAGATCCGCCAGGCGCGCCGCGCACACTTCGCGGGCCCGGTCGAGAGCAGCGGTGCCGGTGAACCGGCCGGCGGACGCGAGCGCACGAATCAGCGCCTGCGGATCACCGGCCGTCACCGTCAGGTAGCCGCGACCAACGCTCCCTCGGCGAGCAGGGCGCGCACCTTGCGGCGATCGTCGTCCGGGAGTGGGGGCAGGGGCGGCCGCACCGGTCCCCCGTGGAGGCCGATCGCGTCGAGCGCCGCCTTGACCCCGGCCACACCCATCGTGCCCACGATCGTCGCCGCCAGCGGGGTCAGGCGCGCCTGTGCGGCGCCGGCCGCGGCCGTGTCGCCGCGCGCCATCGCGCCGAGCAGCGCCAGCGAGAGTTCGGGCGCGAACAACGCCATCGCCAGGATCCCGCCGCGCGCACCCGCGGCCAGCGCCGACTGGTAGGCCGATCCGCTTCCCGTGAGCACCGAGAAATCCTCGCGCTGGGCCGAGACGTACGCCGACAGCAACTCCCGATCGCCCGAGCTGTCCTTGAGGCCGACGATGTTGGGGTGCGCGGCCAGGTCGCTCACCACCGCCGGCGAGATCGAGAACCCGACGTATTTCGGGATGTTGTAGAGCATCACCGGAACCGGACTCGCGTCGGCCACGCGACGAAAGTGCTCCCGCAGTACGTCGGCCGTCATCGCCGAGTGGTAGTAGTGCGGCGACACCACGAGCACCGCGTCGGCGCCCGCCGATGCCGCGTGCCTGGCCCGGCGGACGACGGTGCGGGTCGCCTCGGCGCCCGCGCCGACGATCAACAGCCGGTCGCCGGGCACGACGGCGCGAGCGGTCTCCACCAGGCGCTCGCGCTCCGATTCGTCGAGCAGGGCCGCCTCGCCCGTCGACCCGGCCACGACGACGCCGTGCAGGCCGGCCGCGAGGTGGGCGCGGAGGTTGGCCTCGAACGCGCCGAGGTCCAGCTCCCCCGAACCGGCATCGAAGGGCGTGACGACGGGACCGAACACGCCGTGCAGGTCGACCGTCATTGGCTCAGGAAGTCGAAGCCGCCGGGCTGGATCCCCTCGAGCGTCGGCGGTTCCGGGGTGGCCTTGCGCTCGCCCGCGTGCTCCGGGGGCAGGTCGGGTGCCGCGACGGGCTGCGACAGGCGGCCGAACATTCGCAGCTTGAGCTCGAAGTCGGAGGGATTGGTGGCCGCCGCCATCGCCGTGTCGAAGGTCACCTCGTGCGTGCGCACGAGATCCGCCAGGTGCTGGTCGAAGGTCTGCATGCCGTACTGTTCGCGTCCGCCCTCGATGTAGTCGCGAATCTCGCCGATCCGCCGGCCGTCGGCGATCATGTCACGCACCGCCGGCGTCACGATCAGCACTTCGGCGGCCACCGCGCGCCCCTCGCCCTCGCGGCGCTTCAACAACCGCTGCGACACCACCGCGTGCAGCGACTCGGCCAGGCGGATGCGCACGACCTCCTGCTCTTCCGGCGGGAACATGGCCATGATGCGGAGGATCGTGCTCTGCGCATCGGGCGTGTGCAGCGTGGAGATCAGCAGGTGGCCGGTCTCGGCGGCCTTCATCGCCGTGTCGATCGTCTCCGCGTCGCGCAGCTCCCCGATCATGATCACGTCGGGGTCCTGCCGCAGCGCCGCCCGCAGTCCCATCTTGAAGCCGAGCGTGTCGGTCCCGATCTCGCGCTGCGTGACCGCGGAGTTGATGTCCCGGTGCAGGAACTCGATCGGGTTCTCGAGCGTGAGAATGTGCCGGTTCTCGTGCTGATTGATGTAGTTGATCAGCGCCGCCATCGTGCTCGACTTGCCCGACCCGGTGACGCCGGTGACGAGCACCATGCCGCGTTCGGCCTGGGCGATCCGGGCGAGTACCGGCGGCAGGTGCAGCGACTCGAAGGTCGGCACCTCGAGCGGAATCACGCGCATCACGATCATCAGCGTGCCCCGCTGCCGCATGATGTTCACGCGGAAGCGGCCGATGCCCGGCGCCTCCCACGAGCAGTCGTAGTCGGTAAGTTTGTCGATGTTGGCCTTGTCTTCCTCGTTGTTCATGAGGTGCAGCGCGATCGCGCGCGTCTGCTCGGCCGTGAGCGCCTGCTTGGTGAGTCCGACGAGCTTGCCGTGAATCCGGGCCCGAAACACGTCGCCGGCCTTGATGTGCAGGTCCGACGCGCCGCGATCCACGCCCGCCTTGATGATCCGTTCCATGCTCAATATCCAGCGTCCTTGTCTACGAGATTGTGCAGCGGCTCGCCGCGGGCGTAGCGCGCCCAATTGTCCACGAACAACGAGAGCTGGCGCGGCCAGAATCGGAGCGGAGACACTGCCGAGACGTGCGGAGTAAGCAGTGCCGATCGAAGCTGCCACAGCGGGCTCGACGGCGCCAGTGGTTCCTCGGTGAAGACGTCGAGGACGGCGCCGCGCAACCGTCCACGACGCAAACGATCGGCGAGCGCGGCCTCGTCCAACAGCGGCCCGCGCGCCACATTGACGACGATGGCGTGCGCCGGCAACAGATCGAGGCGCCGTCCGTCGAGCAGGTCCCCCGTGTCGGCCGTCATCGGCGCCGCGACGACGACCACGTCGGCCAGTGGCAGTTCGCCGTCCACGGCCCCGGGGCCGGCCACGCGGGCGAAGCCCGGCGGTACCCCACGCTCCGGGCGTCGCCGGATCCCGATGCACTCCGCCCCCAACGCCTGGAACCGCGTCGCGACCTCCGATCCGATTCCGCCGGCGCCGATCACCAGCACCCGGCAATCCGCCACCTCGCGCAGCGGCGAATCGCCGGCCACGAAGAACGATTTGCTCCACCGGCCCTCGCGCTGTTGATCCACGGCCACGTCGAGGCCGCGCAGAAAGTGCATCACGCCGGCGAGGACCGACTCCGCGATCGGCGGGCCGTGCACACCCGCCGAATTGGTGAGCAGCACGTCGCTCGCCACCATCTCGGGGAAGAGCAGGCTCCCCATTCCTGCCGTGGCGGAGTGCACCCAGCGCAGCTCCGGCGCGGCCAGGAACAGCGGGCGCGAGATGCCGAACCCGAAGTACGCCTCGGCCCTCGCGATCGCATCCAGCGCCTCGGCGCTCGGCGTCGGCGATCCGTCGCCGTCCGACACCGTGGCCGCTTGCACGAAGTACACCCGCCAGCCGGCGGGGGCCGCCTGCCGGATCGTCGCCTCGCCGTCGGCCTTCAACGCCCAGTTGCGCGACGTGGAGGCGAGGTCCACCACCAACAGCCGACCGGCGCTAGTCGAGTTCGAAGAGGTGGACGTCATCGCGTCTGGTCAGTTGCTCACGCGCTTCCTGAAACTGCCGCGCCGGTCCCGTGAGCCGCATCTCGAAGGTGCGATCGCGCGGATGGTCGAAGGCGACGTACGACCGGACCCGGATCCCCACGCCGCGCAGCACGGCCTCGATCTCCTCCACCGGCGTGTCCGGCCGCACGCGAATCGTCGCGTGCACGGTGCGGTGCACGCGGCGCAGCCGCTGCTCGATCCACCCCATGCCGCCCAGCACCACCATCACCATCGCCCCGGCCCCGAGCCCCTCCACGTAGTAGCCGGCGCCGACCGCCGAGCCGATCGCCGCCACCACCCAGATCGTCGCCGCCGAAGTCAGCCCGATGATCGTGCCTCGGGCCTGCATGATCGTGCCCGCGCCGAGGAATCCGACGCCGGTCACGATCTGGGCGGCAATGCGCGTCACGTCGCCGTAGGGATGCCCGTCGTGGGCGAATCCGATCTCCCCGACCGCGATCGACAGGTGCATGAACAGCGCCGCGCCCATGCAGATGAGGATGTTGGTCCGCAGGCCGGCCGGCTTACCCGAGATCTCCCGCTCCAACCCGATGGCACCGCCCAGGAGGGCGGCCATCGCCAGCTTCATCAGCAGCGTCAGTTGGAGCGAATCGTAGAGTGCCGACATCAATCGAGACCCATGCGCTCCCGCACGTCTCCCATCGTCTGCCGGGCGATCGTCCGGCACGCCGCCGCGCCGGCGGCGAGCACGTCGTCCACCCGCGCCGGGTCGGCCCGCAGCTCCTCGGCGCGCCGACGGATCGGTACCAGCTCGTCATCCATGGTCCCGAGCAGCACCTGCTTGCAGTCGACGCACCCCCAGCCGGCCGTCGTGCACTGCTCGTACACGTTGGTGACGGTGTCGGCGGGACTGAAGGCCCGGTGCAGATGGTAGATGTTGCAGACGTCGGGATGTCCGGGGTCGGTGCGCCGCACGCGGGCGGGATCGGTCACCGCCGGTCGCAGCTTGGCCCAGATCTCGTCCCGCGACTCGAGGAGGGCGATCGTATTGCCCATCGACTTCGACATCTTCGCCTGGCCGTCGAGGCCCATGATCCGGCGCGCCGGCGTGAGCACGGCCTGCGGCTCCGGGAAGTAGGGCTCGTCCCGCGCGAAAGCGGCGTTCCACCGGCGGGCGATCACCCGCGAGAGTTCCAGGTGCTGCACCTGGTCCTCGCCCACCGGCACCAGATCGGCGCGGTACAGCAGGATGTCCGCCGCCTGCAGCACCGGATACATCAGGATCCCGGCGTTCACGCTTTCCTGGCGGCTCGACTTGTCCTTGAACTGCGTCTGCCGTTCCAACTCGCCCAGCGGGGTGATGGTGTTGAAGATCCACTGCAGTTCGGTATGTTCCGGAACGGCCGACTGCACGAACACCGTCGCCACGTCGGGATCCACGCCGGCGGCCAGGAGCGACACGGCCATGTCGCGGCGCCGCATGCGGAGCAACTCGGGATCGTACGCCACCGTGATGGCGTGATAATCGACGATGCAGACGATCGTCGGGTGCTCGTGCTGGAGCTGCACCCAGTTCTTCACGGCCCCCAGATAATTGCCGAGATGCAGTTCGCCCGAAGGCTGGATTCCGCTGAAGATCCGAGACATTTCGTGAAGCTATGAGTGCACCAGAGCCGTCGCAAGCAACCGGAACCGCGGCCCACGCGTCGGCGGTCGACGCCCGCGCGCTGCTCGCCACCTGCGTGGCCGCGGCCGTCCGCGGGGGCGAGATCGTGCGGGCGGGCGCCGCCGATCTCTCCCGCCTCACCTGGGACGTGAAGTCGCCCGCCGACTTCGTCAGCGACGTCGACCGCGACTCCGAGCGTGCCATCGCCGACGTCGTCCGCAGCCGCCATCCCGACGCCCGGATGGTCGGCGAGGAGATGTCTCCCGACGCCGCCGCCGACCTCTCCGGACTCGCCTTCGTGGCCGACCCGCTGGACGGCACGACGAACTTCCTGCACGGGTACCCCTGGTACGCCGTGTCGATTGCCGCCGTGGTCGACGGCGCGCCCGTGGCCGGTGCGATACTCAACGTGCCCACCGGCGAACTGTTCACGGCCACGGCCGGGGGCGGGGCCCGGCGGGCCGGACAGCCGATCGCCGTCTCGACGGTCGACGATCCGCTGCGGGCCCTCATCGGCACCGGATTCCCGTTCAAGAACCCCGAACTGGTGGACCGCTACCTGGGGCCGTTCGCGGAGATCACCCGTCGCACCGCCGGCATCCGCCGCGCCGGCGCCGCCGCCCTCGACCTGGCCGACGTCGCCTGCGGGCGCTTCGACGCATTCTGGGAGCTGGTACTTGCGCCGTGGGACGTGGCCGCCGGCCTTCTCATCGTGCGCGAGGCCGGGGGACGCGCCACCGACCTCCAGGGCCGTCCGGCCCCCGTCGGCTTCGGCCCCATCGTCGCCGGCAGTCCGGCCATGCATGCCTGGCTACTGGCACAGTTGGGGCGCGAGTGACCCACACCGACCTCCACACCGTGCGCGCACGGTTTCCATTCCTGTTGTAGCTGCTGTTGCACTTGCAGTTGCAGTTGCAGTTGCAGTTGCAGTTGCTGTTCCCCTGCTTCTGCAGTTGCAGTTCAATCCGTATAATCCGCTCCATCCGTTGTTGTCGTAGTTCCAAGCAGTTGCAGTTGTAGTTGTAGTTGTATTATTGCAGTTGCAGTTGCAGTTGCCGTCCCAATCACCACGTCATGTCGGACCAGCGCTGCGAAGCCCCGATTACCGAAACCGCCGATCCCGTATCCCGCCATGCGCCTTGTCGAATGTGTCCCCAATTTCTCCGAAGGCCGTCGCCCCGACGTCGTCGCCGCCATTCGTGACGCCATCGCCGCCGTGGAAGGGGCGACGATTCTGGACGTCTCGTCGGACGATTCCCACAACCGGAGCGTGATCACCTTCGTCGCCCCCGTCGAACACGCCGTCGAAGCCGCGTTCGCCGGCATGCGCGCCGCCCGTGACCATATCGATCTCACGAAGCACACCGGCGAGCACCCACGCATGGGCGCCACCGACGTCGTGCCCTTCATCCCGCTGGAGGGCACGACGATGGAGGACTGCATCGCGCTCGCCCGCGAACTCGGCACCCGCGCCGCAGCCGAACTCGAGATCCCGGTCTATCTCTACGAGCGGGCCGCCACCCGCCCGGAACGCGAGAACCTCGCCGACGTGCGCCGCGGACAATTCGAAGGCATCCGCGATGAGATCGGCAGCGTACCGGCCCGCAAGCCCGACTTCGGTCCCAGCCACGTGCACCCCACCGCCGGCGCCACCGCCGTGGGCGCCCGCCCATTTCTGGTGGCCTACAACGTGTATCTCGGGCCGGCGGAGAACCTCCCCGTCGCCAAACGCGTGGCCAAAGCCGTGCGCGGTTCGTCCGGCGGGCTTCGCTACGTGAAGGGGCTGGGGCTCGAAGTGGACGGCCAGGCCCAGGTGTCGATGAACCTCGTGGACACCGAGAAGACGCCCATTCACCGTGCCTTCGACATGGTGAAGATGGAGGCCGAGGCCGAAGGCGTGACCCCGACCTGGAGCGAACTCATCGGACTGGTGCCCGAGCGGGCGCTGTTCGACACCGCCGCCCACCATCTCCGGCTGCGCGGCTTCACGCCCGACATGGTGCTGGAGCGCCAGGTGCGCTCCGCCGTTGCCGGCGGTGTCTCGCTCTCCGGATTCGTCCGGTCGGTGGCCTCTTCCGCCCCCGTCCCCGGGGGAGGCAGCGTGGCGGCCCACGCCGGCGCGCTCGGGGCTGCGCTGGCCCAGATGGTGGCCGGGTTGACCGCCGGCCGGAAGAAGTACGCCGCCGTGGACGCCGAGATGCGTGAGGTGGGGCTCCAGGCGGCCGCCCTCGTCCGCGATCTCTCGACGCTGGTCGACCGCGACGCCGAGTCGTACGCCGCGGTGAGCGCCGCGTACAAGCTGCCCCACGAGACCGACGCCGACACCAGGCACCGGGGCGAGGCCATCACCGCCGCCCTGCTGGGCGCGGCCGATGTGCCGCTGGAGACCGCCCGCGCCTGCGTGCGGGTGTGCGAACTGGCGGCCACCGTCGCCACGAAGGGAAATGCGAACGCCGTCTCGGACGCCGGCGTGGCCGCCCTGCTCGCCGAGGCCGCCTGCAAAGGCGCCGCCTACAACGTGCGGATCAACGTGTCGTCGCTGGACGACCCATCGCTGGGGAAATCGCGCGCCGACGAGGCCGCGGAGCTGGTGCGCGCAGCCAGCGCGTTCGCCGCGCAGGCCGTGGCGACGGTGGAGAAGGCGATCGGCGGCGCCTGAGCGCCGCCGATCCACCTCCCACCCCTAGTGCTCGGAACCGTAGATCCCGTTGAACAGGAACTTGAAGTCCGTATGCGGTTGCCCGCGGAACAGAATCTCGGGACCGAACAGGAACAGGTTGCCGCTTCCGATGGACGCTGAGGCAACGGCGACCCCACCCTTCAGGTAGCCCTGCCCCCACGCCCATCCGCTGCGGAGCGGCGTGTCCGAATCGAACCACGCCACCGGATGCACCCCCGCCATCGCCGCGTCCGGTTCGAGCCGGAACACCGGTGAGTTGTCGAAGAACACGTCCAGATGCCCCGGCATGCCGGTGCCAAGCACGCTCGTCGTGTCGACCGCCGTGGACAGCACCGAACCGGGGACGTAGAACTGTTCACCCGACAGCGGGTGGACGTCGCCCGACGGTGTGCGTTCGGTCAGGTGGTTCTCCACCGGCAGCGACAGATCGTACGCGATGCCGGTGGAACTGCCGACCGCGAGCACCGTGCCGCCGTTCTCCATGAACGCGCGCAGCTTGGGCACCGTCTCGTCCGCTGTCAGGCTGCCGAGCATGAACTGGTACTCGGCCGGCACGTTCGCCGCGCCCCGGCCGCCGAAGCCACGGCCGCCCCGGCCGCCGGCGCCACCCTGGAACCCGGCGTCCACGAAGATGATCACGTCGTACTTCGCGTTGAGGTTCCCGGCGTCGAGTTCCTTGGGATAGATGAGCGTGTAGGGAAACTCGAACTGCTCGAGTTCGAAGCGCGTCCAGCCGGACGGCATCGACCCGCCGTACTGGTCATAGAGCGCGACGCGCTGTGGATGCAGCTTCACCGCATCGGCGCCGGGCGCGGCCGTCACCCCCGTGAAATCCACCCCGAGCCGCACCGCCGCCGTCTGGAGCACGGGGAGCGCCGCCGAAGACGCCGCCACATAGAACGTGCCCGCCGGGTACGTCGTGCCGCCCGCCGAGAGCGGGTGCTTGAGCCAGTACACGTCGGCGTGCGCTCCCAGCAGCCGGTTGATCACCGTGAACGCGTCGTTCTCGGCGTGGCTGAACACGAAGCCCGCGGCCCCCGTGGCGTTGGCCACCGTACCGCCCACCGGCTTCGCCAGACCGTCGATCTTGGTGAACGGTCCCTTCACGTCGTCGAAGTAGCGGTCGAAGTGCACCCCCATCTGGAAGGCCAGCGTCCAGCCGGTGTTGTCGTACGGACGGATCGGCGGCCCGCCGGGATACGCGAAGTCGTTCGGGTAGTGCTGCGGTTCGAACATGTCGAGGATGTGGGGACGGAACGCCTGCGCCGTCTTCACGACGTACGATCCCTTGGGGTACGACTTGCCGCCCGCCGTGAACGCCGCCGTCGCCTGGAGCACGTCGACCCCATTGTAGCGCAGCGTGTTGACGAACTTGGTGACGGTCGGGAAGTCCGGCTGGTCGGCCGACATCACGTAGACGCGGGGATCGCGATCCGCCGGGTTGCGGAGATACTGCTGATACATCGCGTCGCTGGCGCCACCGCCCCGCCCCCCGAAGCCCCCGCCGTTGCCCCGGCCACCGCGCCCCGCGCTCGACGCGCGCTCACGCTCAACCGCCGAGTCGACGGCCGCGATCATCGGCGGCGTCACCGTCCAGTTGTCCCGGCTCCCCTTCTCGATGGAATTGCGGCCCATGTCGTAGATGCCGTACAGGAACTCGTCCCGCCGGCGCGACGCGATGTCGAGCACTGCGTAGTTGGCGTTCACGCCGTAGGCGATCGACTGCCGGAAGTGCCATTCCTGCGGCGCCACCGGATAGGGCAGATCGTTGTGCGGCAGCTGCGTCGCCGGTACGAACGGAATCCGCATCGGCGTCGGATTCCCGATCGTTTCGGTGAGCAGGCCGATCATGTTGTGGAAGTACGGCTCCGTGCGCATGCCGCCGTTCCACCACGTCGAATAGCCGGATCCCGAGCGCATCGTGAAGCCCGGCATGTGCTGCACCGTGAGCCGGCTGTGGATCGCGGCGCCGAGCATGTCGATGCCCATCACGACCAGGGGATCGAAGGTGTACGCGAACGGATCGCGGAACGGCGGCGAGAACATCACCGTGCCGGCGGGGCCCGTCTGATGGTGATCGTACACAATCTGCGGAAACCACTCCCAGAACATCATCTTCTCGTCGTTCTGCGTCTCCGGCAGATTCGCCATGTAGAAGTCGCGGTTGTCGTCGTGCCCCGCGTACTTCTCGTAGAGCCGCGGGATGCTCATGTTCCGCTTCAGCGAATCGGGCTCCTGCATGTACCAGTTGGCCACCATCTGCATCCCGTCGGGATTGATGTTGGTGAGCAACACGATGTCGTCGTGCAGAATCCGCATCGTCTCCGGATCGGTGCGCGACAGCAGGTCGTACTCCGTTTGGATGAGCTGATTGGCCCCGAGCACTTCCGTGGCGTGCAGTCCGCCGTCGATCCAGACCACCGCCTTGCCCTCGCTCGCCAGCTGGTGCGCCTGGGCGTCGGTGAGCCCCTGTGCCAGCGCCAGCCGCTGCGAGATCTGCCGGTAGTGTTCGAGGTTCTTGATGTTCTCGGGCGCCGAGATGATGAGGGTGTACTGCGTCCGCCCCTCCGCCGTCTTGCCGATGTCGACGAGCCGGGCACGGTTCGATTCGCGCGCGACCGTCTTCAGATACGCGACGTACTGGTCGTAGTTCGGCAGCCAGTAGTCGTCGCCGATGTCATGGCCGAAGTGCTGTTTGGGCGTGGTGACGTGGCCCTGTGCCTGCGCGACGCTGGCCGTGAGGAGCAGCGGGAGCACGAGGGCGCGGTACAGGCGGGAGCGGCGTGACCGCATGGAGGGACCTCCAGGATGAGACGATGCCGGCGCCGCGCCACCGGGGCGCGCCGCAGGCCGGAAGGGGAACCACTGGAAAACTACGGCGCGGACGCTTCGATCGCTGGCGCGCCGCGGGACCCGCGCGTCAGCACCATCGGCCCGCTCTCCGTCACCGCCACCGTGTGCTCGAAATGGGCCGACCGCGACCCGTCCGCGGTGACGATCGTCCAGCCGTCGGCGAGCGTCTTCACTGCGTGCCCGCCCAGGTTGATCATCGGCTCGATGGCGATCGTCAGCCCGGGCATCAACTTCGTGCCCCGGTGCGGCTTGCCGAAGTTCGGCACCTGCGGCTCCTCGTGCATCGCCGTGCCCACCCCGTGCCCGACCAACTCGCGGACCACGCCGAACCCCGCCCCCTCGGCCACGGCCTGCACCGCCGCCCCGATGTCCCCCACCTGATTGCCCGGCCGGGCGGCCGCGATCCCGGCCTCCAGCGATTCCTGGGTGACGTCCAGCAGCCGCTGCGTCTCGGCATCCACCACCCCCACCGGGACCGTGATCGCCGAGTCGGTGAACAGCCCCCGGTACCCCACGCCCACGTCGAGGGAGACGATATCGCCCTCCTCGAGCACCCGCTTCCTGGCCGGGATGCCGTGCACGATCTCCTCGTTGATCGACGAGCAGATGCTTCCTGGAAAGCCGTAGAGCCCCTTGAACGCCGGCGTCGCGCCCTCATGGCTCCTGATGAACTCCTCGGCGGCCAGATCGAGGTCGAGCGTCGAAATGCCGGGGCGCACCGCGTCCCGGAGGAGGTCGAGCGTGGCGGCGAGGATCTTCCCGCCGTGCACCATCAGCTCGATCTCGCGGGGCGACTTCAGCTTGATCACCGCCCGGGCCCCCGGCCCCGCCCCAGTGCCTGCAGCGCCCGTTGCGTCACCTCGTCCACGCTCCCCGTCGCATCCACCGTCGCCAGCCGCGTGCCGCTCGCCCGGTACCAATCGAACACCGGCGCCGTCTGCGCCTCGAACACCTCGAGCCGGTGCCGGATGGCCTCGGGTTCGTCGTCCTTGCGCCGCACCAGCCGGCCGCCGCACTTGGCGCATTCGTCGCCCACGGCCCCCGACATGTAGGGCGTCTGGCAGTCGGCGCACACCAGCCGGCTGCTGAGGCGGCGCACGATCTCGTCGTTGGCGACGTCGAAGTTCAGCACTGCGTCCACCCGGCGGCCGAGGCTCTTCAACGCGTCGCGCAGCCCCTCGGCCTGCGGCACCGTCCGGACCACGCCGTCGAGGATCACGCCCCCGGCGAACGCCGGCGCCGACAGGGCATCGCGGACGATGCCGAGAATCACCGCATCGGGCACCAGGGCCCCACGGTCCATGTAGCCCTTGGCCTCGAGGCCCAGGGGCGTGCCCGCCTGCGCGGCCGCCCGGAGCACGTCGCCAGTGGCGAGCGTCGGCACCTGCAGCGCGTCCGCGAGCCGCGGCGCCTGCGTGCCCTTGCCCGCCCCGGGCTTTCCGAAGAGAACGATGTTCATGGTACGAAGGATGCCACAGAAACCGGGCGAGGGGAATGGAATGAAAACCCCCGGTGCCACGAGGCGTGGACCGGGGGATTCGCGAACGCGGTGGTCACCGGCCCCGACGACGTCAGAAGCCGCCGCCGAGATTCGTCGTGCCGCCGCGGAACTTCACCCGGCCCTTCTTCATGAAGCCGTCGTACTTCCGGAGCAGCAGGTGTTGCTGCATCTGCTGCAGCGTGTCCAGCGCCACGCCGACGACGATCAGCAGCGACGTGCCGCCGAACACGAACGGCGCATTCACGAGGCTGGTGAGCCAGGTCGGGAAGAGGGCGATGGCGGTGAGGAACAGCGCCCCCGGCAGGGTGATCCGTGAGACCACGTTGTCGATGTACTCGGCCGTCCGCGCTCCCGGCTTCACGCCGGGAATGAACCCGCCCTGCTTCTTCAGGTTCTCCGCCAGATCGACCGGGTTGAAGATGATCGACGTGTAGAAGTACGTGAAGAAGATGTTGAGCAGCGCGAACGTGAAGTAGTACCAACCGGTGCCGGGATTGAACAGGTCCGAGATGTCGCGCAACCGCTGGTTGCCCATGAACTGGGCGATCGCCGCCGGCACCACGATCACCGACTGGGCGAAGACGATCGGCATCACGCCCGCCGCGTTGATGCGGAGCGGGATGTAGCTGCGCGATGCCTCGCGCATGCGCCCGCGCGCCATCGTGCGCTGCGGAATCTGGATCAGCACCTTGCGGGCGCCGACCGTGATGTAGACCGTCGCCGCGACCACGGCGATGAGGATGGCGAGGACGACGACCAGCGAGAAGGCGCCGAGCGCCCCCGTGGTCACGTAGGTGTAGGCCTGGCCGATGCTCGGCCAGATGCGCTGGACGATCGAGAAGAAGATCATCAGGCTGGCGCCGTTGCCGATCCCGTTCTCCGTGATCTGCTCGCCCAGCCACATCACGAACACCGCGCCGACGGTCAGGAAGAACGTGAACTGCAGCCGGAAGCCCATGCCGGGGTGCATCACCACGTTGGGCATGCCCTCGGCGAACAGCGCGAATCCCCAGCCCTGCACCGCGGCCAGCGCCACGGTGCCGTACCGCGTCCACTGCTCGACCTTTTTCCGCCCCTCTTCCTCCTTCTGCATCTTCTCGACCTGGGGCACCACGGCCGCCGCGATCTGGAAGAAGATGCTGGAGGAGATGTACGGCATGATCCCGAGCGCGAACACCGTGGCCTTGGAGAGGCCGCCGCCCGTGAACAGGTCGTAGAGCCCGAGGAGTCCGCCCGACTGCTGCTTGAAGAAGTCCGCCAGCCCCAGCGGATTGACGCCGGGCGCCGTGACGTGCGCACCGATCCGGTAGATCAGCAGGCACAGCAGCGTGAAGAGAATCTTCTCCTTCAGCTCCGGGGTCTTGAACAGCCCCTGGACCGCCGCCATCGGGTTTGACTGAGCCATGTTACTCCTCGACGCGGCCCCCGGCCGCGAGAATCTTTTCGCGGGCGCCGGCGCTGACCTTGAGGCCCCGCACCGTCACCGCCTGCGTGATTTCGCCGTTGGCCAGCACCTTGCCCGGACCCTTGTTCGCCCGGATCAACCCCGCCTCGACCAAGGCCTCGGTGGTCACCTCCGTGCCCGCCGGCCAGTCGGCCAGATCGTCGAGTCGCACGATCTGCGACTCCACCCGGAACGGATTGGTGAACCCACGCTTGGGCAGCCGCCGCGTGAGCGGCATCTGGCCGCCCTCGAACTGCGGCTTGCCGCCGCCCGGTCCATGGTGCCCCGAGCGCGCCTTGATGCCCTTGTGGCCCTTTCCCGACGTCTTGCCGGTGCCCGAGCCCGGGCCGCGGCCGAGCCGCTTGCGATCCCGGTGCGAGGCCGGCGCCGCCGAGAGATTGTGCAGGCCGATCTTTTCCGAATTACTCACGATGTCACTCCTTCACCGGCGTCACTTCGACCAGATGACGCACCTTCTTGATTTGTCCACGGAGCGCCGGCGAGTCCTGATGGACCACCGCGTCCTGGTGGTGCTTCAGCCCGAGGGATTCGAGCGTCCGCCGCATGCGCCAGGAATGACCGATCTTGCTCCGGACCTGGCGGATTTCCACCTTGCCGTCGGTCAGTTCGTTCTTCGCCGTCTGCTTGGGCCCCTTGCCGGGGTGCCACACGAACGTGCGTGCCATCAGACCGCCTCCTTCACGTGCGCGCGCGACCGGTAGCCGAGCGAGGCCGGCTCCACCCCGCGCTCACGCGCCACCTGCTCCACCGTGGTCAACGACTGCAGCCCGTTCATCGTCGCCCGCACCATGTTGTGCGGATTGGTCGATCCCAGGCTCTTGGTCAGGATGTCGGCGATCCCGGCGCATTCGAGCACGGCGCGCACGGCGCCGCCCGCAATCACGCCGGCACCGGGGGCCGCCGGCTTCATCAGCACGCGGCCCGCGCCGTAGTGGCCGGTGATGGCGTGCGGAATCGTGGCGCCGGTCAGCGGCACCTGCACCATGTGCCGGCGCGCCGCTTCCACCGCCTTGCGCACCGCTTCCGATACCTCGTTGGCCTTGCCCGCGGCGAAGCCGACCTTGCCCTGGCCGTCGCCCACCGCCACGAGCGCGTTGAAGGAGAAGCGCCGGCCGCCCTTCACGACCTTCGCCACGCGATTGATCGCGATCACGTTCTCGATCAGATCGCTCCCTTCCCCCCGATCGCCGCGCGAATCGCCGCGGCCGCCACCAGGACCACCGCGCCCGCCGCCGTCACGTCCGCCGGGCCCACGCCCGCCGCCCGGACCGCCACGTCCGCGTCCTCCCCCGGGGCCACCGCGCCCACGCCCGCCACCCGGGCCGCCGCGCCCACGCCCACCGCCGCCGCCACCGCCGCCCCCACCACCCCGACGGGGCGCCGGTGCGGAACTGGACGGTGCGGTCGTCTCCTGCTTCTGGTTCTCTTCCATGGTCAAAACTCCAGACCGCCCTCGCGGGCGCCTTCGGCCACCGCTTTCACGCGGCCGTGGTACTGGTAACCGGCGCGGTCGAACACCACGCGAGTGATCCCAGCGGCTTTCGCCTTCTCGGCGATCGACTTGCCCACCTGCACGCTCCGCTCCGACTTCTTCCCCTCGGCCACCGCCGAGCTGGAGACCGTCATCAGCGTGCGCCCGGCCACGTCGTCCACCAACTGGGCGTAGATGTGCTTCAACGAACGGAACACGACGAGCCGAGGCCGCTCCGCCGTGCCCGTGATCCGACGGCGGACCCGAAGGTGCCGGCGGACGCGCTTCTGCTCGCGCGTCTTGGGAATGATCGCCATTACTTGCCTCCCGCCTTGCCGGCCTTCCGCCGGATCTGCTCGCCCGCGTACTTGATGCCCTTGCCCTTGTACGGCTCGGGGGGCCGCAGGTTGCGCAGCTCCGCCGCCACCTGGCCCACCATCTCCTTGTCGGCGCCCTCGATCACGATCTGCGTCGGCTGAGGCGCCGACAGCTTCACGCCCTTGGGCGCCTTGTATTCGATCTGGTGCGAGAAGCCCAGGGCGAGCTGCAGCCCGTACGGCCGCGCCTCCGCCTTGTACCCCACGCCCGTGATCTCGAGCTGCTTCTGATAGCCCTTGGTCACCCCTTCCACCATGTTCGCCACCAGGGTGCGCGACAGCCCGTGCAGCGCCTTGTGACGGTCCTCATCCGAGGGACGGGTGATCTTGACCACGTCGCCGTCGATCACGATCCCCACCTCGCGGTGGAGCGTGCGCGCCAACTCGCCGCGCGGCCCCTTCACCTGCACCGTCTGTCCGTTCACCGTCACCGTGACGCCCTTGGGCACCGGGATCGGCAGCTTTCCGATTCGCGACATGACGTCCCCCTACCAGACGAACGCGAGGAGCTCGCCGCCGGTGCGCTTCTGCCGCGCCTCCCGGTCCGACATCAGCCCCTGCGAGGTGGAGAGGATGGCCACGCCCAGCCCGTTGCGGACCCGCGGGATCTCCCGCGCTCCGACGTAGCGGCGCAGCCCGGGCGTCGACACGCGCTGGAGGTTGCGGATCACGGGCACGTCGCCCGCGTACTTCAGCCGCACCCGCAGCACCTTCCGGCCGTCCTCGGTCTCGATCGTCTGGTAGTCCCGAATGAAGTTCTCCTGCTTCAGGATCCGCGCGATCTCGGTCTTCATTTTCGATACCGGCACGTCGACGCGGCGGTGCTTCGATCCGCAGGCGTTGCGGATGCGCGTCAGCATGTCGGCAATCGGATCGGTCATGCTCATGGTGTCGTTCCTTTCCCGCCGTATCCGTGGCCGGACGTGCGGGAATGCAAAGTGAAAGTTCTGCTACCAACTCGCCTTTCTGACGCCCGGGATCATTCCGTTCAACGCCAGTTCACGGAAGCAGATGCGGCACAGCCCGAACCGCCGGAGATAGGCGCGTGAGCGCCCGCAGCGGCCACAGCGATTGTGCTGTCGCACGGGGAACTTCGGCTTCCGGTTCGCCTTCTCGATCATGGCCTTTCGAGCCATAGCATTCTCTCCAGGTGTGAACGGCGCCTACTGAAGACGCCCGCCCTTCTTGTCTTCGCCCTTGAAGGGCATGCCCAGTTCCTTCAGCAGGCCCAGGGCGTGGTCGTCGCGTGTCGCCGTGGTCACGAACGTGATGTCGAGGCCGTGGATCTGTTCGACGGTGTCGTAGTTGATCTCGGGGAAGATCATCTGCTCCTTGATGCCGAGCGAATAGTTGCCCCGGCCGTCGAACGACCGCGTGGACAGCCCGCGGAAATCGCGCACCCGCGGGATCGAGACCGAGATGAACCGGTCCAGGAACTCCCACATCCGCGCCCCGCGCAGCGTCACCGCCGCCCCCACGTCCTGCCCCTGCCGCAGTCCGAAGTTGGCGATCGACTTCTTCGCCTTCTTGCGGACCGGTTGCTGCCCGGTGATCGTCGCCAGCTCCTCGACGACGGTATCGAGCACCTTCGGCTGCTTGATCGCCTCGCCCATCCCGACATTGAGGACGATCTTGGCGAGCGTCGGCACCTGGTGCGGGTTCGTGAACCCGAACTGCGTCATCAGCTTCGGCCGCACGACGCGCTGGTAGTGGTCGCGAAGGCGCGGCGGCGGCACGGGCAGCCCGGCGCCGGCGTGTGCCCCGCGCGCCTTGCCCTCGCCCGCCTTGCCGCCCTTGCCCTTGCCGGCCTTGGCCTGCTTTTCCTTGGTTGCCATGGTCTATCGTCCTCGCTCAGCGCTTGGGGTGGGGAATCGCATCCCCGCTCTTCACGCCGATGCGCTCCTTGGTCCCGTCTTCGTCCAACCGCACGCGCACCCGGGTCGGATTGCCCGACTTCGGATCGATCAGCATCACGTTCGACGCATGCACGGGGGCCGGCATCTCCACGATCCCGCTCTGCTCGTCGGCGTTCTGCGCGCGCCGGTGCTTCTTCACGATGTTGATGCCCTCGACCAGCACCCGGCCGGTCTTGGCGTAGACGCGGAGGACCTTGCCCTCCTTGCCCTTGTCGTCGCCCCGGACCACGCGCACGGTGTCGCCCTTGACCACATGGATCGGCAGGCGCGCCGCGTTGATCTGGTGGCGCCGCCGGTTCACGGCGCGCGACCGGTCGGTCTTCCGATATTCGTTCTTACGCATCTTAGAGGACCTCCGGCGCCAGCGACACGATCTTCATGTAGCGCTTCTCACGCAGTTCGCGCGCCACGGGCCCGAAGATACGGGTGGCCCGCGGTTCACCCTGGTCGTTGATGATCACGACCGCATTCTCGTCGAAGCGGATGTAGCTGCCGTCCTTGCGCCGCGTTTCCTTGGCCGTCCGGACCACCACCGCCCGCGCCACTTCCGCCTTCTTCACCGTTCCGTTCGGCAACGCGTCCTTCACGGCGACGATCACGACGTCGCCCAGGCCGGCGTAGCGCCGGCGCGTGCCCCCCAGGACGCGGATCACGAGCGCCTTCTTGGCCCCCGAATTGTCCGCCACCCGGACCATGGATTCCTGTTGAATCATCGGCCGTTCCTCTTAGCGTGCGCGATCAACGATCTCGACCACACGCCACCGCTTGTCCTTCGACAGCGGCCGGGTCTCCATGATGCGCACCTTGTCGCCCGTCTTCGCCGAGTTCTCCTCGTCGTGGGCTTTCACGTTCCGCGTGCGCTTCACCATCTTGCCGTAAATGGGGTGGGGCACCCGGCGCTCGAGTGCGACCACGACCGTCTTTTGCATCTTGTCGCTCACCACCAGGCCCACGCGCGTCTTGCGTGCGGCCCGGGCGGCGGCGGTCTCGGAGTTCGTCATGTCTGCCATTTCGTTGGTCGCTCCCCGCTAGCGCGCAGCCGAGGGCTGCTGCCGTTCACGCAGGATGGTCTTGAGGCGCGCGATGTCGCGCCGAATCGCCCGCAGCCGCAACGGCTCTTCCAGCGGCTCCGACGCGCTCCGGAACTTGAGGCGGAACCGTTCCTCCTCGAGCGCCGCGATCCGCGCCGTGATGTCGTCCGGCGTCAATTCGCGAATTTCCTTAGCTTGCATCGGTATGCGCCTCCTCACGGACCACGAACTTCGTGCGGATGGGCATCTTGGCCGCGGCCAGCGCCATCGCCTTCTGCGCGATGTCCTTGCTGATCCCTTCGAGTTCGAACATCACGCGGCCCGGCTTCACCACCGCCACCCAGGACTCCGGGGAGCCCTTGCCCTTCCCCATCCGCGTCTCGGCCGGCTTCTTCGTGATCGGCTTGTCGGGGAAGATCCGGATCCAGACCTTGCCGCCGCGCTTGATGTGGCGGGTGAGCGCCACACGGGCCGCCTCGATCTGGCGGTTGGTGATCCAGCCCGGCTCGAGCGCCTGGAGCCCGTAGGTCCCGAACGCCACCGTGCTGCCCCGATGGGCCAGCCCCTTCGTGCGGCCCTTGAACATCTTGCGGAACTTTACCCGCTTTGGACTGAGCATTGGTCGTCGCCTCCCTTACATGCCGGAGGAGTAGGTGGTGCCACGACGGTCTTCCACGATCTCGCCCTTGAAGATCCACACCTTGACCCCGATGGTCCCGAAGGTGGTCTTCGCGGTCGACGTCGCGTAGTCGATGTCCGCCCGCAGCGTGTGCAGGGGCACCCGGCCCTCGTGGTAGCCTTCCACGCGCGCGATCTCGGCCCCGCCCAGGCGCCCGCCGCACTTGATCTTGATCCCCAGCGCGCCCATCCGCATCGCGCTCTGCACGGCGCGCTTCATGGCCCGCCGGAACGAGATGCGCTGCGCCAGCTGGCTCGCGATGTTGTCGGCCACGAGCTGCGCTTCCAGCTCCGGCCGCTTGATCTCCTCGACGTTGATCCCGACTTCCTTGCCGGTCAGGTGCGCCAGCTCGTCGCGCAGCTTGTCCACTTCGGCGCCCTTCTTGCCGATGACCACGCCGGGACGGCCCGTATGGAGCGTCACCACCACCTTGCCGGGCTTGCGCTCGATCACGATGTCGGCGATCGCCGCGTGCCCGAGGCGCGCCTTCAGATACTTGCGGAGCAGTTCGTCCTCGCGCAGCAGCGCCGGCAGCTCGCGGCCCGCGTAGTACCGCGACCGCCACTGCCTCGACACCCCGAGCCGGAAGCCCACCGGATGTGTTTTCTGTCCCATTAGCGACCTTCCCTCTCGCCCACCACGATTTCCACGTGGCTGGTGCGCTTCTGAATTGGTGTCGCCCGCCCCATCGCGGCCGGCGTGAATCGCTTCAGCTTCGGCCCCTCGTTGATCACGGCATGCGTGATCATCAGCGTGTCGACGTCGAGCGACGTGCCGGCCGAGCGGGCCGCCTGCTCGGCGTTGGCCACGGCCGAACGCACGACCTTCTCGATCTGGTGCGCCGCGTGCTTCTTCGAGAACGCCAGCAGCGCCAGCGCCTCGTTCACGCTCTTGCCGCGGATCTGGTCGATGACCAGCCGCATCTTGTAGGGCGACTGTCGCGCCGTGCGCTGAATCGCCCGCGCTTCGGTGGCCATCTTACTTGCCTCCTCGCGGTGGTGCGCTCGGCGCCGCGGCGGCCGGCGCCTTCTTGTCGGCCGCCTTCGCCCCCGTGTGGCCGCGGAACAGCCGGGTCGGCGAGAACTCGCCCAACCGGTGCCCCACCATGTTCTCGGTCACGTACACCGGCACGAACTTGTTGCCGTTGTGTACCGCGAACGTGTGCCCCACGAACTCGGGAAGCACGGTGCTGGCGCGCGACCAGGTCTTGATCACGCGCTTCTCGTTGTTGGCGTTCAGGAGGCTCACCTTCTTGGCCAGCGCTTCCTGTACGAACGGTCCCTTCTTGACGCTTCGTCCCATAGTCTCGGCCCCGAGTTACTTCGTCGCCTTGCCGCGCTTCCGACCGCGAACGATCAGCCGCTGCGATGCCTTCTTCTTGTTGCGCGTCTTCACGCCCTCCGGCTTGCCCCACGGACTCACCACGTTCCGGCCGCCGCGCGTGCGGCCGCCGTGCGGATGGTCCACGGGGTTCATCACTTCTCCGCGCACCTTCGGGCGGCGTCCCTTCCACCGCGTCTTGCCGGCCTTGCCCCACGACACCAACTCGTGCTCGGCATTGCCGACTTCGCCGATCGTCGCCATGCACCGCGCGTGCACCAGCCGCATCTCGCTGGACGAGAGCCGGAGCGTCACGTAGTCGCCTTCCTTGGCCACGACCTGCGCCGAGGTCCCGGCCGAGCGGCAGATCTGCCCGCCCTTGCCGATCTTCAACTCCACGTTGTGCACCGCCGTGCCGAGCGGGACTTCCGACAGCGGCATCGCGTTGCCCACCCGGATGTCCGAGCCCGGCCCCGCCACCACCGAGTCGCCCACCGCCAGCCCCTTGGGGTGCAGCATGTAGCGCTTCTCGCCGTCCGCGTACTCCACGAGGGCGATGCGCGCCGAGCGGTTCGGATCGTACTCGATCTCCCGCACCACGCCGGCCACGCCGGCCTTGTTGCGCTTGAAATCGATGCGCCGGTACATCCGCTTGTGCCCGCCGCCGCGGCGGCGCATCGCGATGTGCCCGTGGTTGTCCCGCCCGCCCGACTTCTTGAGCGGCTCGACCAGGGACTTCTCCGGCGTGCTCCGCGTGATCTCGGCGAAATCCGAGACCGAGCGGAACCGGGTGCCCTTGGTCACGGGCTTGAACTGACGAATCGGCATCGGATCAGCCCTCGAAGATCTCGATCGAATCGCCCTCGCGGAGCGTCACGATCGCCTTTTTCCAGTTCGGGCGGCGCCCGGCCGTCTGCCCCACGCGGCGTTCCTTGCCGCGCTGGTTGGACGTCCACACGCCGGTCACTTTCACTCCGAACAACTGTTCGACCGCCTGCCGGATCTGGGGCTTCGTCGCCTTCGGGTGCACCTGGAAGGTGTACTCGCCGCGATCCTGGAACGCGGACGACGTCTGCTCCGTGATCACGGGGCGAACGATGGTCTCATGCGGTGTCGGCATCGGTTACTTCCCCTTCTTCTTGGTCGCCGACGACTTCTTGGCGGCGGTCTTCTTGGCGGCCGGCTTCTTGCCCGCCGTCTTCTTCGCCGCCGACTTCGGGGCGGCCCGCTTCTTGGCGGCGGGCTTCGTGGCCGCCGCCTTCTTGCGGGGCGCGGCCTTGGCCTTGGGCTCCGCCTTCGGCTTCGCGGCCTTGGCCGGCTTGGCCCGCTTCGCCTTCGGCGCCGCCTCGGTCTCGGCGATTGGCTCCAGCGTCTGACCCAGTGCGCCGGCTTCCACGAGCACGACGTCCGACCACAGCAGATGGTAGGTGGAGACGTCGGCGTACGGGAGCACGTGGACCGTGGGCAGGTTGCGGCCGCTCAGGAACACGTTCGGCTTCACGCCGTCGGTGAGGATCAGCACCTTGCGGTCATTGAGATCGAGGCGGTCGATCAGCGCCATCAGACGGCTCGTCTTCGGCGCGTCGTAGTCGAACCGGTCGATGACCAGCAGCGCGTCTTCCCGCGCCCGTGCGTTGAACGCGCTCTTGCGGGCCAGCGCGCGCACCTGCCGCGGCACGTACTGCGCGTAGCTGCGCGGGATCGGGCCGAAGACCGTGCCGCCGCCCACCCAGTTCGGGGCGCGCGTCGAGCCCTGGCGCGCGCGCCCGGTGCCCTTCTGCCGCCACGGCTTCTGGTTGCCGCCGATCACGTACTTGCGAATCTTGGTCGCCGCGTTGCCCTGGCGCTGGTTGGCGAGGTACGCCTTCACCGCCTGGTGCATCACCGGCATGTTGACGGTTCCGTCGAACAGCGTCTCGGGGAGCGTCACCTTGTCGCGTGCCGTTCCCTTCGCCGTGTACGCGGCCGCCTGCAACGTCGTCTGGTCAGCCATGACTTACCCCTGCTTCCGCACGAGCACGAGGCCGTTCCTGGGACCGGCCACCGAGCCACGGATGTAGATCAGATTGCGATCCGCGTCGATCTTCTCCACGCGGAGATGCGTTTGCGTGTGCCGCGCGGCGCCGTAGTGTCCCGGCATCCGCTTCCCCTTGATGACGCGCGACGGATCGGTGCCGGGTCCGATCGACCCGGGCCGCCGGTGCTTCGTGTTGCCGTGGGTGTTGGGGCCGCCGCCGAAGCCGTGGCGCTTCACCACGCCCTGGAAGCCGCGTCCCTTGCTCGTGCCCGTGACCTTGACGGTCTCGCCGGGTGCGAACACCGCCACCGTGATCATGTCGCCCACCGCATACGACGGCACCTCGGCCCCCGGCTTGCGCGCGTCGTCCAGTCGAAAGCTGCGCAGCACCGCCGGGGGCGTCTCCAGCCCCGCCTTCTTGGCGTGCCCGATGGCCGACTGATGGGCACGGCGGCCGCGCGGCGTGCGTTCGCCCTTGCCCGAGGCGCGCGCCACGCGCTGCTGCCCCAGACCGAGTTGCACGGCCGCATAGCCCACCCGCGCCGGATCGGTCACCGCGACCACCGGATTCGGTTCGGCCTCGATCACCGTCACCGGGATCTGCTGGCCCTCTTCATTGAAGATCTGGGTCATCCCCAGCTTCTTCCCAATCATTCCGATCATGAGTTCCTCTGCGGAGTCACTGGCGGCGGGCGCCAGGCGGACTGTGAAACGGCGGCGGCGAGCGGTCAGCGCTGGGCTGTCCGCCTCCCGGCCACCCTTCCTGCGTTACTGGACCTTGATTTCGACGTCCACCCCGGCCGGCAGGTCGAGCTTCGTGAGCGCGTCCACCGTCTGGGCACGGGAATCGAGGATGTCGATCACCCGCTTGTGGGTCTTCAGCTGGAACTGCTCCCGCGACTTCTTGTCGACGTGCGGCGACCGCAGCACGGTCCACAATTGCGTCTTGGTGGGCAGGGGAATCGGGCCCGACACCTGCGCGCCCGTCTTCTCCGCCGTCCGCACGATGTCCGCCGACGCCTGATCGATCACCGCGTGGTCGAACGCCTTGAGACGGATACGAATGCGACCTGTCATTGATTGCTCGTCGTGAGAAACTCGAAACGATGAACCTGCCGACTACGGGATGAAACCGTGGGGCCGCGAGGCGGCGCGGCGTGACCGCCGCCCCGCCTCACGGCCGTCGGGCTTCACTGCAAAATCTTCGTGACGACACCCGCGCCGACCGTGCGGCCGCCCTCGCGGATCGCGAAGCGGAGCTGGTCTTCGAGGGCGATCGGCGTGATCAGCTCGATCGTCATCTGGATGTTGTCGCCCGGCATCACCATCTCGGTGCCGGCCGGCAACTCGATCGCGCCCGTCACGTCGGTCGTGCGGAGGTAGAACTGCGGGCGGTAGCCCTTGAAGAACGGGGTGTGGCGGCCGCCCTCTTCCTTGGTGAGGACGTACACCTCGGCCTCGAACTTCGTGTGCGGCGTGATCGACCCGCCCTTGGCGAGCACCATGCCGCGCTCGATCTCCTTCTTGTCGACGCCGCGGAGCAAGAGGCCGACGTTGTCGCCCGCCTGGCCGTCGTCGAGGAGCTTGCGGAACATCTCGACGCCCGTGACGACCGTCTTCTTGTCGGTCCCGAAGCCGACCATCTCGACTTCCTCGCCGACCTTGATCTTGCCGCGCTCGATACGACCCGTGGCCACCGTGCCGCGGCCGGTGATCGAGAACACGTCTTCGACCGGCATCAGGAACGGCTTGTCGATTTCACGGACCGGCTCGGGGATGAAGGTGTCGAGGGCCGTGTACAGCTCCTCGATCTTCTCCACCCACGCCTTGTCCCCTTCGATCGCCTTGATCGCGGAGCCGCGGATCACGGGCGCGTCGTCGCCGGGGTAGTCGTACTTGCTGAGCAGCTCGCGGACCTCGAGCTCGACGAGGTCGAGCAGTTCGGGGTCGTCCACGAGGTCGCACTTGTTGAGGAACACGACGATCGAGGGCACGTTCACCTGGCGGGCCAGGAGGATGTGCTCGCGGGTCTGCGGCATCGGGCCGTCGACCGCGCTGACGACGAGGATCGCGCCGTCCATCTGCGCCGCCCCCGTGATCATGTTCTTCACGTAGTCGGCGTGTCCCGGGCAGTCCACGTGCGCGTAGTGCCGCTTCTCGGTCTCGTACTCCACGTGGGAGGTCGCGATCGTGAGGATCTTCGTCGCGTCGCGGCGGCCCTGCGACTCCGACGCCTTCGCGACTTCGTCGTATGCCACGTACTTCGTGCCGTAGCCCTTGTCCGCCGAAATCTTGGTGAGCGCCGCGGTAAGGGTCGTCTTGCCGTGGTCCACGTGGCCGATGGTGCCGACGTTCACGTGCGGCTTGGTACGCTCAAACTTTGCCTTAGCCATGGTACTGTTCCCGATGAGTTGATCTGCTGCGTCCTTGACAATGGAAGGACGAACGGCCGATGCGCCGCTCCCTCCCGCTCTCCGCGAGTTACCCCTTCACCTTGCTGACAATCTCTTCCGCCTTCGACTTCGGTACTTCCTCGTAGTGGGCGAATTCCATCGAATACACCGCGCGGCCCTGCGACATCGACCGCAGCTTCGTGGAATACCCGAACATTTCGGAGAGCGGCACCGTCGCGGCGATCACCTGGGCTTCGCCGCGCTGAGTCATCCCTCCGATCTTGCCACGGCGCGATGACAGGTCGCCGAGCACGTCGCCCATGTACGCTTCGGGGCTGACGACCTCGACGTTCATCATGGGCTCCAGAATCACCGGCTGAGCCCGCTTCGCCGCTTCCTTGAACGCCATCGAGCCGGCGATCTTGAACGCCATTTCGCTCGAATCGACGTCGTGGTACGAGCCGTACACCAACTCCACCTTCACATCGACCATCGGGTAGCCGGCGAGGACGCCGTTCTCCAGCGCCTCCTTGATGCCCTGCTCCACGGGACCGATGTATTCGCGCGGGATCACCCCGCCCACGATCTTGTCCTCGAACACGAAGCCCGCCCCGGCCTCCGACGGCTCCATGTTGACCACCACGTGGCCGTACTGGCCCTTGCCGCCCGACTGCCGGATGAACTTCCCCTCGACCTTCTCGACGCGCCGGCGGATCGTCTCCCGGTACGCCACCTGCGGGCGCCCGATGTTCGCGTCCACCTTGAACTCCCGCATCATCCGGTCGACGATGATCTCGAGGTGCAACTCGCCCATCCCGGAGATGATCGTCTGCCCCGTCTCCGGATCGGAGTGCACGCGGAACGTCGGATCCTCCTCGGCCAGCTTCTGCAGCGCGATCGCCAGCTTGTCCTGGTCGGCCTTCGTCTTCGGCTCGATCGCGACGTCGATCACGGGATTCGGGAACTTCATCGCTTCGAGAATGATCGGATGGTCGTCGTCGCACATCGTGTCGCCCGTGCGCGTGTCCTTGAGTCCGATCGCCGCCGCGATGTCCCCCGCCCGCACTTCCTCGATCTCCTCGCGCTTGTTGGCGTGCATCTGCAGCAGCCGCCCCACGCGTTCCCGCTTGTCCTTGGTCGAGTTGTAGACGTACGACCCCGACTCGAGCACGCCCGAGTACACGCGGAAGAACGTCAACTTTCCGACGAAGGGATCGGTCGCGATCTTGAACGCCAGCGCCGCGAACGGCGCGTCATCCGTGGTCGGCCGCGTCTCGAAATGCTCGTCGTGGTAGGGCACGTGCCCCTGAATCGGCGGCACATCCTCCGGCGACGGCAGATAGTCGATCACCGCATCGAGCAGCGCCTGCACGCCCTTGTTCTTGAACGATGCACCGCACAGCACCGGCACGAACTGCAGCGCGCAGGTGGCCTTGCGAATCGCCTGCCGGATCTCGGGCACCGTCAGCTCGGCACCGCCGAGATACTTCTCCAGCAGCTCGTCGTCGTGGGCCACCGCGGCCTCGATCAACTCGTGGCGCGCCGCTTCCACCCGCTCCCGGAACTCGGGGGGCACCTCGACCACGTTGAACGTCTTGCCGAGCGAGGCGTCATCGAAGATGTACTGCTTGCGCTCCAGCACGTCGATGTGGCCCGTGAACAATTCACCCGAGCCCACCGGCAGTTGCAGTGGATGCGCATATCGCGACAGCCGGTTGCGCACCATCGTCAGACAGCGGTCGAAATCCGCCCCCACCCGATCCATCTTGTTGGCGAAGATCAGGCGCGGCACGTTGTACCGGTCGGCCTGGCGCCACACCGTTTCGGTCTGCGGCTCCACGCCGGCCACCGAATCGAGCAGCGTCACCGCGCCGTCGAGCACGCGGAGCGAACGCTCCACCTCGACGGTGAAATCGACGTGCCCCGGCGTATCGATGATGTTGATGCGGTACATCACGTCGTTGCGCGGCCAGAACGCCGTCGTCGCCGCCGACGTGATCGTGATCCCGCGCTCCTGCTCCTGCTCCATCCAGTCCATCGTCGCGGTGCCTTCGTGCACCTCGCCGATCTTGTACGCCTTGCCGGTGTAATACAGGATGCGCTCGGTCGTGGTCGTCTTCCCGGCATCGATGTGGGCCATGATGCCGATGTTGCGATAGTGGTCGAGCGGAGTGGTGCGTGCCATAAGTGTTCTGAAGTCCCATCCATCAAGCGGCGCGTCGAGATGCGCCGGGTCATTGCCAATCGTGCGTGTCAAACCGTCACCAACGAAAACGCGGGTGGACCGGGACGCTCCAGAGGAGCCGGTATCCATCCGCTGCCGCCGGGTGTGCCCGCCACTGCAGCGCGAGCCGGGACCCATGGCGCGCCGAGCTGACCGCGCTCGACGTCAAATTGTCCTGCGTTGCTTTTCGGGAGCCTCGGCGCCGACGGCGCTCCAGCCGGTCTGTAGTCCCCTCGCTCCAATCGGCGAGCCCATAAGGGTCGGCGCGCAGTCCGCCGACGGTCCAGATACCACGGGTTCCGGAACCCAGAATTCCCGTAGCCCCTTGAATTTATTGGCAGTTGGAGGATTGTCAACGCCCTCCGCCCGGTAAACCCCGGGCGTTCCAACTCGTACATTCAGGACACCACTCCCCGACTTCGACCCGATGCCCCTCATGGCCTCCCAACCACCCGCCGTCCGACCTCGCACCTGCCGCCCGCCCGCCCGCGCCGGCGCCCGCCGACCGCCTACGACCCCGGCCCTGTGCCTTGCCCTTGCCCTGTCACTCGCCCCCACCCTCCTGCCCGCCCAATCGGCGGTCCAGGCCGGCGGCGTCCCCGTGCCCGCGGCCAGCGTCTTCCCCTTCCTCGGCGCCCGGTTCGGCACCCCGGCCCGGTTCTCCGTGAGCGGGGGCATCGGCGTCAATCTCGATCCCGCCGTCGACGCCAACCAACCGTCCCGCGAGATACTCCTCGCCCTCGCCCCGGGACTCGGCGCCGAGCGGGGGTCGCTGACCTTCGTCTACTCCCCCGGGCGCTTCGGCGGCGGCATCGCCGGCGGTGCGTCGGTGGTGCGGACCATCGACCACCCGTGGAACGCCCCGGCCAACGCCACCTATGTGGGCCTCGACCTCGCCGTGCTGCCCATCATCGCCACCGGCCCGCGCGTCGGCCTGCTGCGCCGCGTGAGCGGGGCAACGGGCGACCATCCCTGGATCTGGACGCTGGACTTCGGCTTCGGCTTCTAGGCAGCCCGGCGCAGCTACACGGCTGGCTTCCCGCCCGATCGGCGGGGGTTCCGCCATCGGCCGATCTCCCGCCGCCGGTACTCCGGCGGCCCCATCCCTGATCGAGGGCCCGCATGGCGCACGTCTCCCACCGGTTGTCCAACGCGTTCCAGGGTGCCCTCGCCGGCGGCGGCGATCCCGCCACCTCGCCGCTGTACGTCTTCGGCCCGTTCCTCAAGCTGATCGTCTTCGCCGGCGTCGCCGACGTGACCTTCGGGGCCAGCATCTGGCTCGTCGTGTTCACGGTGATCACCGTGTCGGCGATGTACCGGTTGGTCATGCGCTGGGTGGTGGACGGGACCGGCGGTAGCGGACTGACCGAGGAGGAGTTCGGCTCCTGGGCCGTAAAGGTGAACGCCGGCATCACCTTCGTGGAGTACACCCTCACCTTCCTGGTGAGCATGGCGGCGCTGGTCACCTTCCTCGCCGACCGCGCGCCGGCGCTCGACGGGGCCGTCGCCGGACTGCCGTACCGGACGCTCGTCGCCATCGTGTTCAGCGTCGGCATCGGGTGGATGGTCAATCGTGGTCCCAAGACGGCCGCGCGCGCATTCGGACCCGCCACCGCCGCCGTGCTGCTGCTGCTCTGGACCATGATCGGCGCCACGATCTGGCAGCGCGGGTTGCACCTGCCGTCGTTCAACGTGCGCGCGTTCCATCCCACGTACGTCCACTACACCCTGGCGGGCTTCGCGCGCATCCTCGCGCTGATGACCGGCATCGAGATCTTCGCCAACCTCGTCGCGGCCTACGACGGCACGAACGCCGAGCGGAGCCGGAAGGCCTTCGGCAGCCTGATGATCATCATGGGCACCACCTGCCTCACGATGCTGATCGTGGGCCCGGCCATCCTCGCGGACGCGGACCCCGGCAACCTGAACGTGTCGGTCTTCACCCAGGCCATGGACCACCTGCTGCCGGCGCCCCTGCCCTGGGTGGGCACGCTCATCGGGGTGCTCGTGCTGGCCTCGGCCGCGGCCGCCAGCGCGCAGGGAATCCAGAACCTGGCCCTCGGGCTCCGCTACCGGCACTACATCCCGGCCTGGCTCGGCACCCGGAACATGTTCGACGTCGCCGACAAACCGGTCTGGGTGGAGGTCGGCATCGTCGCCCTCTGCTTCGTCGCATTCGGCACGCATGAGGAGACCTACCTCGCCATCTATGCCGCCGGCGTCTTCATCCTCCTCAGCATGACCGGCTGGGCGGCCGCCAAGCGCCTCCGGCGAGAGATGCGCGTGGAGTCGTCACCGGGGGCCGTGATCACCCTCATCGGGACGATCGTCGCCGCGCTGCTCACCACCGGAGCGACGCTGGTCATCTTCGACGAGCGGTTCCTCGACGGCGCATGGACGTACCTGCTCTTCCTCCCGGCCCTGTATCTCGTCTTCAGCCGGTTCCGGATGCGCCTGGGCGCCCCCAAACCGCTGGACGAGCACCTCGGTCGCTTCTTCGCCGGGCAGTACCTGCTCCCCGTCCAGCGGAACGAGCTGCCCGAGGACGACTTTCGCATCGAGCGCATCATGGTTCCGCTCGACGGCTCGGCGCTGGCCGAGCAGGCACTCCCCGTGGCCGAGGTGCTCGCCCGCACCGTCGATGGGCGGATCGACCTGATGTCGGTCGCGTCGCCCCGGCACCAGCGAACCGACGAGCCGGAATCGTCCGGCGCGGCGACGGCGGCGTACCTGAATCGGATGGCGGAAACGCTCCGACAGCGCGGCGTCCGGGCGGGCATCAGCCTGCGGAGCGGAAGCGTGCCCGAGGAGATTGGGCGGCACGGCATCGAGAGCGACGCCGACCTGATCGTCATGGCCACGCACGGCCTCTCGCGCGTGGACCGCATCCTCGGCCGGAATATCGCGACCGCGGTGGTGCGCCAGACCGAGCTCCCGGTGCTCGTCGTCCGGCCGACCGACGCCTGGACCAGCCGCCACACGGCGTTCCGGCGGCTGCTGGTATCGCTCGACGGATCGGGAGACGCGGAGGAAGTGCTCCCGTCGGCGCGGATCCTCGCCCAGGCGTTCTCGAGCACGATCGTCCTCCTCGCCGTGCCGGAGGCGGAGAACGAGGTCCCGCGGCTCGAGCAGTATCTCGAGTCCGTCGCCGGCGCGCTCCGCTCGGGCGGCATCGCGGTCGAAACGCACGTCACCGGGTCCGGCGCCGCGCGCACGATCACCCGCGTGGCGGACGCCGAGGGGTGCGACCTCATCATGATGGCCACGCGTGGGCGCGGCGCACCGGAAGAGATCGGCATCGAGGTCGGGAACGTGGCCGAGGGCGTCATCCTGTCGGCGCATTGCCCGGTGTTCGTCTGGACCGTGGCCGGATTCGGGCGGAAGGCTCCGATCCCGAAAGACGACGCGCCCGCGGCTGCCCCGGAGTAGCGCCGGAGTCGCCGTCCGATGGATCGGGGCGGAGGCCCGACGGGAGAGCGCGGCCGCCCTCCCGCCGTTCCCACCGGCCCCGCGGCCTAATGGCCTTCCATGTCGAACTCGGGGTGTCGCTCGTTGGCGCCGGGTACGGTGACCCGCAGAATTTCACCCGGAATCGGCGGCCCGAACCCGATGTTCGAGATGTAGAGCTTCCCATCGGGGCCGAATCGCATGGCCGTCGGCAGGAAGAGGCCGTCCACGATGACATCGCGGTGGCCCATCCGGTCGATCCGAACCACCCGCCCGTTCAGCGGCGTCGGGCTGTCGCCGGCTACCGTCGTATTCTCGAGCACGTAGAGCCGGCCGCTATGGTCGAAGTCGAGCCCGAGGATCGTGGTGAATCCGCCCGCGACGTCGGTGATGTGTCCCGTCTTCGAGATCCGGATGATCTTCTGTGTTCCGGGAATTACGGGAAACGTCCCGAGATTGCCGACGTAGAATGCGCCGTGCCGCTCGGCGACCACCGTCGGCACCCAGTGTCCCTCCACCGCGGAGATGTCGGCCAGTCGCCGGATCCTTCCGGTGCGCGGATCGACGCGGACGAAGTCCCCGTGATTCGGTTCGACGGCAATCAGCGAACCGCCCGAGCGGATCATGCTGAACCAGGTACCCGTCGGTTCGAAGTCCTCGGGTTCGATCACGGCGGTGGCGTGCGCCATCTCGAATGCCCCCAGATCACTGAAGATGTGCCATTGGCCCGACGGACTCACGCGCGCGATTCCCTGCGGCACGTCCGGCGATCCATGGTCGCACCCACCTCCCGACATCATCGCGTACATCCTGTTGCCCACGAAGGCGATGTCGGCCACGCCGGTCACGAGTCCCAGCTGATTGGCCGCCGAGGGGAACCCGTCGGCGAACACGCTCACGGTTCCGTGCCGGTCGATGCGCGAGATCCGTGAGGTGGGGCCTCCGGTGTACGGACCGACGGGTGCCGGCACCTGGGTGCACTGCTCGGGGGTGGTGGCGTTCGGGCCACCGGTCCCGGCTTCGGCCACATACATGTCACCGTTCGGAGCCCAGGCCATCCCGCGGGGGAACTCCAGCCCGCTGGCGAAGACTTCGGGGGTGAGTGGAAGGGTCGGCGCCGGCCTCCGGTTGAGCGCGGCACCGGCGTCGGGGGCGCTTGCGGCTTTCGGTGCGGTGCCGGACTCGCAGGCGGCGAGCAGGGCCAGCACGGCAGGGAAGACCGCGGCACGACGATAAAGCATACGACCTCCATGACTGGTGGTTCGGGATCCCGGGAAGTTCGGGAGGCCGACAGCTTAGGCGCCGGGCGTCCACCGGTCGTCCGGAATCCGTCCTGCCGGGGCGCCGGCCCGCACCGGGACGCGATCTACCGGGATTCCCGATTGGGAATACATTGGGTCCACCCCCCGACGGCGGGCCCCGACGTGCCTTCAACACCAAGCGAGCCGACCCTCCTCCAGCTTCTCGGACCGGTCTACCTGCGCCGGCCGGACGGCAGCCCGCTGCCCCGGCCGCTCACACAGCCCCGTCCGCTCGCCGTCCTGGCCTACCTGGCGCTCGCCCGTCCGCGCGGGCTGCACTCGCGCGACACCCTGCTCGCCCTCCTCTGGCCGGAGGCAACGCAGGCCAGCGGGCGCCACGCCCTTCGCAACGCGCTCCACACCATCCGGTACGCCCTGGGCGACGACGCGGTGGTCACCGCCGGCGACGGGCTGGTGGGGTTGGATCCTGCACACGTTCGCTGCGACGCGGCGGAACTCGAGCGGGACCTCGCCGCCGGCCGCCTGGCCGAAGCCCTCCACTGCTACGAGGGCGAGCTGCTGCAGGGATTCTTCGTGGCCGGTGCCCCGGGGTTCGAACGCTGGCTCGACGAGGAGCGGCAACACATCCGCGATGCACTTCGGAGCGCGGCGTGGGCCCGCGCCACCCGGCAGTTGGAGGGGGGCGATCCGGCCGGTGCGGCGGGGACGGCGCGCCGGGCCTATGCGCTGGCACCGGAGGACGAACAGGGGCTGGGCCGGTTGATGGATGTGCTGGTGGCGGCCGGCGACCGAACCGCGGCCCTGCAGCTGTACGACGAATTTGCGGCCCGCCTCTCCGAAGAGTACGACATGCACCCCTCGCCCGAGACGGTGGCCCGCGCCCGGGCCATCCGGGCCTCCGGGCCCGCGCCGACGGCGCCGGGAGCGGGGTCCCCCCCGGCGCCACCCTTCCGGCGTCCGCCTTCGACTGCCGATCGAACACCGGCACCGCAGGCGGCTTCCACGCCGGGAGCCCCGGCCCCCGACGCGCCGCCACCGGTCGTTTCCCGGCCCCACGGCGCCGTGGCCGCGGCGGTTGTCGCCCTGGCCGTCATCATCGGAGGGCTGATGGCGAACGGTCGCCGGCCGCCCACCGACACGGAGCTTGCTGACCCGACCGCCCGCGAGGCACGCCAACAGGCCACCGCACTCGGGGCAACGCTCCCGGATCGCTACCGGACCGACACGGTGCACTTTCGACGCTACTTCCGGGCGGAAGAGATTCTGGATCGCGGATACGTGCCCGAGGCACGCGACAGCATGCGCCGGCTCACCGAGGATGCGCCGTTCTACGCGCCTGCCTGGACCGGTTATGCATCGGCGCTGAGCCTGTCGGGGTTTGAGGACATCCCGCCGCGCCAGGCGCTCCCCCAGTCGCTCGCCGCCGTCGAACGGGGGCTCGCCCTCGACAGCACGCTCCTCGAGGGCGCCGTGGTGCTGATTGCATACGATATGTTCGGCCGCTGGGATCTCGACGCAGCGAAAGCGAAGTTGGATGCGGCGTTGGCCCGGGCCCCCGACGACCCGGCGCTGAACAACGTTTTCGCGGCCTGGTATCGGTGGCGGGGCGACCTCGCCGACGCGGTCGCCGTGAAGCAGCGAGCGGCGTCGCTCCAACCGCTCTCGCGCTGGCTGAACGAGCAGGTGGCGTGGAATCTGTATCTCTCGCACCGCTGCGCCGAGGCGGCAAAGGTCTACGAGCAGTTGGCGAATGAAGGGCGCATGATGATCGATCCGGACCTTCGGATCTTCCACACGTACAAGTGCATGGGACGACTCGACGACGCGGCCACGGCCCTGCGCGCCTCGTTGCTCCGGATGGGAGATTCGGTGCTGGCCGGGCTGCTCGAGCCGCCCCTCGATTCGGCGCAGCGCGAGGCGGCGTTCCACGCAGTGGCCCACGCGCGGCTGACGCGCTATCTGGCGGCGCGGCGGAAACGCTGGCTTCCATCGGAGACGGCCGTGTTCGACTACGCCGACCTCGGCAACTCGGACTCCACCCTCATCTGGCTCGACTCCATGTGGGTGGAGCGGTCGATGCACCTGCACGTCGTGCCGTTCGACCCGGCGCTGGATTTCCTGCGGTCCGATCCCCGCTTCCGGGCCTTCATCCGCCGCCTTCCCTGGAAGCCCAGCCTCGCCGCCGCGTCGGGTCCGCCCCGATGACCGGGATGAAGGCCCGGCGCCACACGCGCGGCCCCGAAGGGCCCACACTACAAACGCCCCGCCCGGTGCTCACACCGGGCGGGGCGTTCTGAGTACGGCGGGCGGAAGCGCGCCTACCAGCGATAGTGTGCGAACGCCTTGTTCGCGTCGGCCATGCGGTGCGTGTCTTCCTTCTTCTTGACCGAGTTGCCCTCGCCCTTGGACGCGGCAATCACCTCGGCGGCCAGCTTCTCGGCCATCGACTTCTCGCCGCGTTCGCGGGAGTACGCGATCAGCCAGCGCATGGCGAGCGCGGTGCGGCGCTCGGGGCGCACTTCCACCGGCACCTGGTAGGTGGCGCCACCCACGCGGCGGCTCTTCACCTCGACCACCGGCTTCACGTTCGACAGCGCCTGCTTGAACACGTTCACGCCGGGCTGGCTGGTCTTCTCTTCCACGATGTCCATGGCGCCATAGAAGATGCGCTCGGCCGTGGACTTCTTGCCGGCGAGCATCATGGCGTTGATGAACTTCGAAACGGTCTGGCTGTCGTAGCGGGCGTCGGGCAGGACGCTGCGCTTCACGGCACTCTTGCGACGGCTCATGGTTTATTTCCCCGCCTTTGGCTTCTTGGTGCCGTACTTGGAACGGCTCTTGTTGCGGCCGTTCACGCCCGACGCGTCGAGCGAGCCGCGCACGATGTGGTAGCGCACACCCGGCAGGTCCTTCACACGGCCACCGCGCACGAGCACGATCGAGTGCTCCTGCAGGTTGTGGCCCTCGCCGGGAATGTAGGCAATGATTTCGAAGCCGTTGGTGAGGCGCACCTTCGCCACTTTCCGGAGGGCGGAGTTCGGCTTCTTCGGCGTCGTCGTGTAAACGCGGGTGCACACACCGCGCCGGAACGGATTCGACTTGAGTGCCGGGGACTTTTCCTTCTTCCCCACGTCGCGGCGCGCGCGCCGGACGAGCTGGTTGATTGTCGGCATGACCCTGTGCTGTTCGTGGATCTGCTTCTACGTGGATCGCCCCAGATGGGCGGCACGGAACAGAACGAGAAAGGTAGCCCTCGCCGACGAGGCGGTCAAGCCGTGTAAGCCCGCTTCATCTCGAATGTTAGCTCGGGATCGGGTGGCGGCGTGGCTGCGGCGCCAAACGCGGGGCCCCACACGACGAACGGCCCGCCCGGAGCATCCCGGGCGGGCCGTCTGTCATCGAAAGGGTCGCGCGGCCGCCTACAGTTCGTCCGGCACGCCGGGGCGTCCCACCGGGAGCGCCTCCTCCTCCGTGCTCACCGCGAACACCCCGGGCAGCGTCTCCGCCATCGTCGGGAGCACGCCGAAGCCTTCCGGCTGCTCCACGTCCATCTCCACGGACTGGTACCGGTACATGCCGGTGCCGGCCGGGATCAGGTGCCCGATGATGATGTTCTCCTTGAGGCCCAGAAGGTCGTCCTTGGCCCCGCGGATGGCCGCGTCGGTGAGCACCCGGGTGGTTTCCTGGAAGCTCGCCGCCGAGATGAACGACTGCGTGGTGAGACTCGCCTTGGTGATGCCCAGCAGCAGCGGCTCGGCCATCGACGGCTCGTCCTTCTTCTTCTTCGCACGGTCGTTCTCGGTGCGGAACACCTGCTTGTCCACGTGCTCGCCTTCCAGGAACTGCGTGTCGCCCGGTCCCAGGATGCGCACCTTCTGCAGCATCTGGCGTACGATCACGCCGATGTGCTTGTCGTTGATCTTCACGCCCTGCAGGCGGTACACCTCCTGCACCTCGTTGAGCAGGTACTCCTGCACGGCGCGCGGGCCCTTGATCCGCAGAATGTCGTGCGGGTTCACGGGACCTTCGGACAGCCGGTCACCGGCCCGCACGCGATCGCCCTCGTGCACCCGGAGGTGCTTGCCGGCGGGAACCTCGTACAGGTGGGCGTCCTGCGTATCGTCCACTACCCAGGCGTGCCCGTCGGCGCGGACCGGCTGCACGTAGATCTCGCGCTTGCCGCGCTTGATCTCGCCGAACCGGACGATGCCGTCCACCTCGGAGATCGTCGCCGGATCCTTGGGGCGCCGCGCTTCGAACAGTTCCGCCACCCGCGGCAGACCGCCGGTGATGTCGCGGGTCTTGTACGCCTCACGGCCGACCTTGGCCAGGTTGGTACCGGCGAAGATCTTCTGGCCGTCCTCGACGGTGAGCTGCGCGCCCACCGGAATCACGTAGTCGCGAATGCGCTTTTCCTTGCCGCTCTTCGACTGCACGATCTCGATGTGCGGGTGCAGCTTCTTCTCGCGGTCCTCGATGATCACGCGCTGCCGCAGTCCGGTCAGCTCGTCGAGCTCCTCGGCCACCGATTCGTCGTCGATGATGTCGACGAACTTCACGGTGCCCTCGCAGTCGGCGATGATGGGGTTCGTGTACGGATCCCAGGTGAAGATCACCTGGTCGCGCTTCACCTCGTCGCCGTCCTTGACCATCAGGATGGCGCCGAGCGGCACCTGCAGCCGCGCGCCGATGCCGGTGCTCTTCTCGCCCGCCGGCCGGATGATGATCTCGCCCTCGTAGGCCGTGACGATGTTCTGGCCTTCGGGGTCGGTGACCGCGGTCAACCGGTCGCTGTATTCCACGATGCCGGCCACCTTCGACTTGCGGGCGGTCTGCTCGGCGATGCGCGACGCGGCGCCACCGATGTGGAAGGTGCGGAGGGTGAGCTGCGTGCCGGGTTCGCCGATCGACTGCGCGGCGATGATGCCCACGGCCTCACCGAGATCCACCATCTGCATGGTGGCCAGGTTGCGTCCGTAGCACATCCGGCAGAGCCCGCGCTTGGCTTCGCAGGTGAGCACCGAACGGATGCGGATCATCTCGATCCCCGCCTCCTCGATGCTCATCGCCGTTTCCTCGTCGATCAGCGTGCCGGCTTCCACGAGCAGCGTGCGGCGGCCGGTCTCGTCGATCTCGTGCGGATCCTCCACGTCGTCGGCGGCCACGTTGCCGACGATGCGCTCCGACAGCGGCTCGATGATGTCCTCGCCTTCCTTCAGCGCCGAGATCTCGAGGCCCTGGATGGTGCCGCAGTCCTCCTCGGTGATCGTCACGTCCTGCGCGACGTCCACCAGACGGCGCGTGAGGTAGCCGGCGTCGGCCGTCTTGAGCGCCGTATCGGCCAGACCCTTCCGCGCGCCGTGCGTCGAGATGAAGTACTCGAGCACCGACAGCCCCTCGCGGAAATTCGACTTGATCGGGCTCTCGATGATCTCACCGATACCACCGGTGAGCTTCTTCTGCGGCTTCGCCATCAGGCCGCGCATGCCCGCCAGCTGGCGGATCTGGTCGCGCGAACCGCGGGATCCCGAGTCGAACATCATGTACACGGGATTGAAGCCTTCCTTCGACTCGCGCATGGCGCGCACCATGGCCTCGGCCACGTCGGAGTTGGCGTGGGTCCAGGTGTCGATCACCTTATTGTAGCGCTCGCCGTTGGTGATGTTTCCGGTCTGGTAGGCGCGCTGGAACCGCTCGACGCGCTCCTCCGCCTCGCCGAGAAGTTCCTTCTTGGCCACCGGGATCTGGAGATCCTCGATGCCGATGGAAACGCCGCCGCGGGTGGCGTTGAAGAACCCGAACTCCTTGAGCCGGTCGAGGAACGAAACCGTGGCCGCGAGCCCGGCCTTCCGGTAGCTCTGGAAGACGAGCTCCGAGAGGGCCTTCTTCTTCATGTCGTAGTTGCGGAACCCGAGTTCCTCGGGCACGATCGCGTTGAACAGCACGCGGCCGGCCGTCGTCTTCTCCCACCGGCTGCCCGATGCGTCGGTCACCCAGTACAGCACGGGCGTGTGCATGTCCATGCGGTGGGTGGCGATTTCGGTCTCCACCTCGCCCACCGACGTGACGTGGCGGAGCTGCTCCGCCTTGTCGAAGCCCACCGGGGCCTTGGTGGCGAAGTAGCAGCCCAGCACGATGTCCTGGCTGGGTTCCGCCACCGGCCGCCCGTCGGACGGCTTGAGGATGTTGTTGCTCGACAGCATGAGCAACCGCGCCTCGAGCTGCGCCTCGAACGAGAGCGGCACGTGCACGGCCATCTGGTCGCCGTCGAAGTCGGCGTTGAACGCCGCGCAGACCAGCGGGTGAATGCGGATCGCCTTGCCCTCCACGAGCACCGGCTCGAACGCCTGGATGCCCAGACGATGGAGCGTCGGCGCGCGGTTGAGCAGCACCGGGTGGTCGCGGATGATCTCCTCGAGGATCTCGTACACCTCGGGGCTCTCGCGCTCGACGATCTTCTTGGCCCGCTTCACGGTCTCGGCGATGCCCTTCTCGACGAGCTTGTGAATGATGAACGGCTTGAACAGCTCCAGCGCCATCAGCTTCGGCAGGCCGCACTGGTGCAGCTTCAGTTCCGGTCCGACGACGATCACCGACCGGCCCGAATAGTCCACGCGCTTGCCGAGCAGGTTCTGGCGGAACCGGCCCTGCTTGCCCTTGAGCATGTCGGACAGCGACTTCAGCGGCCGCTTGCCGCGGCCACGGATGGCCTTGGACCGGCGCCCGTTGTCGAACAGCGCGTCCACGGCCTCCTGCAGCATGCGCTTCTCGTTGCGCAGGATGACTTCCGGCGCCCGGTGCGAGATCAGCTTCTGCAGGCGGTTGTTGCGGTTGATGACGCGGCGGTAGAGATCGTTGAGGTCGGACGTGGCGAAGCGCCCGCCGTCGAGCGGCACCAGCGGCCGCAGGTCGGGCGGGATCACCGGCACGACGTCGAGGATCATCCACTCCGGCTTGTTCCGGGTATCCCCGGCGTCGCCCGAATTGCGGAATGCATCGACGATCTTCAGCCGCTTGAGCAGCATCTTCTTGCGGTGCTGCGACGACTCCTCGAGCACCTGCGCGCGCAGCGTCTCGGCCAGCTTGTCGACGTCGAGGCGGCGGAGCAGTTCGCGCACCGCCGGCGCGCCGATGTCGGCCAGGAACGCCGAGTCCTTCTCCTCCTTCGCCTTCTGCCGGAGGGTCAGGTACTCCTCCTCGTCCAGCAGCTGGTTGACCTGCACTTCCTGGTCACCGGGCTCGATGACCACGTAGTTGGAGTAATAGATGATCTTCTCGAGATCACGCAGCGTGATGTCGAGCAGATTGCCCATCGGACTCGGCAGCGTCTTGAAGAACCAGATGTGCGCCACGGGCACGGCCAGCTCGATGTGGCCCATGCGCTCGCGCCGCACCTTGCTGAGCGTGACCTCGACGCCGCAGCGGTCGCAGATGACGCCGCGGTACCGGATCCGCTTGTACTTGCCGCAATGGCATTCCCAGTCCTTGACGGGACCGAAGATGCGCTCGCAGAACAGGCCGTCCTTCTCGGGCTTGAACGACCGGTAGTTGATCGTCTCGGGCTTGGTCACCTCGCCCCACGACCACCACGTGCGCAGCCCCTGCATCTCCAGGCGCTCGCGCTCCTTCGGATCCTTGGGCCCACGGATCTCCTCGGGCGAGGCAATCCGCACGTGGATGAAATCGAACGCCGATGCGCGGGTCTCGCGCACGCTCCGGAAATCAATCATCGCTTACTCCTCGTTCCCGTCGTTGGACCCGTCGCCGTTCTCGGCGAAGGCATCCACGCTCTGGCCCATCGTCACCTTGATCCCGAGGGCCTGCAATTCCTTCACCAGCACGTTGAACGATTCGGGCGTGCCGGGCTCGGGCAGGTTCTGCCCCTTCACGATCGCCTCGTACACCCGGCTGCGTCCGTTCACGTCGTCCGACTTCACGGTCAGAATTTCCTGCAGCACGTGCGCGGCCCCATACGCCTCCAGGGCCCACACTTCCATCTCGCCGAACCGCTGGCCGCCGAACTGCGCCTTGCCGGCGAGCGGCTGCTGCGTGACCAGCGAGTAGGGGCCGATGCTCCGCGCGTGGATCTTGTCGTCCACCAGGTGCGACAGCTTCAGCATGTAGATCTCGCCCACCGTCACCGGCGAGGCGAAGGTCTCGCCGCTCCGGCCATCGCGCAGGCGCACCTTCCCGAACGGCGTCAGCCCGGCCAGCCGCATCAACTCCACGGCCGCGGCGTCGACGTCGGCTTCGGACTTCTTGCCGAGCATCGAGGCCAGCGCCGGCAGTTCCTGCTCGGCGAGCAGCGCCGCCGCCTCGAGGCCCTTCCGCTTCTCCAGATCCTTGAGCGCCGCCTTGTAGGCCGTCTTCGCCTGCGGCGTCAACTCCTCTTCATCGTCCTTGTGGAACGCGATCTGATGGTCCAGTTCCGTCGCGTCGCGCTGCGCCAACTCGGCCGCCGCCGCGGCGAGGAAATCGCGCACCCGGTGGAAGACGTCGCGCGTGCCCTGCGACATCGTCCGTCCGCCGAGGTCGTTGATCGACGCCTCCTGGAGCAGTTCGAAGTGCTCTTCGGCCTGCGTCCGGTCGGGCTTGATGTCGGACAGGATCGTCTTCACGTCGCCGTCGGTGACTTCCGGCGCCGGCGCCTGCAGCGACAGCGCATCGCGCGCCCAGATCACCCCCGCCATCTTCAGCAGCAGGCCGATCTCGCGCTCGTTGGCCCCCTGGAACACCGGCGTCTTGGCGTAGAAGCCCAGGATGCGGGCCGCCCAGCCGAGGTGCGTCTCCAGGATCTGTCCCACGTTCATGCGGCTCGGCACGCCGAGCGGGTTGAGCACGATATCCACGGGCCGGCCGTCGGGGAGGAACGGCATGTCCTCCTCGGGCACGATGCGCGCCACGATACCCTTGTTGCCGTGGCGTCCCGCCATCTTGTCGCCCACCGAGACCTTGCGCTTCTCGGCGAGATAGACCTTCACCAGCTGGATGACGCCCGGGGGCAGTTCGTCCGGCTGCAGAATGCGATCGATGCGCTCCTCGGCCCGCTCCTCGATCTTCGCCTTCTCGTCGTTCGAAAGGTCGATCACGGCGCGCACCCGCTCGTTGATCTTCTTGTTCTCCACCCGGAAGGTCTTGAGATCGAGCGACGAGAGCTTGTACTCGCGAATCTGGTCGGCGGTCAGCTTGGTGCCGGCCGGAATCGCCTCTTCGACCGTCCCCGCGCTGAGCGCGAGGGCGACCGTCTGCCCATCCAGCAGTTCGAGGAGTTCGGCGTCGCGGACCTCGTTGACCCGGAGCTTTTCCTCGGCCTCCAGCCGGCGGACGTCACCGATCCGTTCGCCGCGATCCTTCTCGACCACCTGGTCCTCGATGCGCGAGAAGATCTTGACGTCGATGACCACGCCTTCCATGCCCGGCGGCACCTTGAGCGACGAATCCTTCACATCCTTCGCCTTCTCGCCGAAGATCGCCGTCAGCAGCTTCTCTTCCGGCGACAGCTCGGTCTCGCCCTTGGGCGTGATCTTGCCGACCAGGATGTCGCCCGGCAGCACGTGGGCGCCGATGCGGACGATGCCGCGCTCATCGAGATCGGTGAGCGCCTCCTCGGCCACGTTCGGGATTTCCCGCGTGATCTCTTCCTGCCCGCGCTTGGTGTCGCGGACGTGCAGTTCCAGCTCCGAGATGTGGATCGACGAGTAGACGTCGTCCTTCACCACGCGCTCGGAGAGCACGATGGCGTCCTCGAAGTTGTGCCCGTAGAAGGGCATGAACGCGACGGTCACGTTCGACCCGAGCGCGAGCTGTCCCTTTTCCGTGCCGGCGCCGTCGGCCATGACGTCGCCCACCTTCACCTTCTGCCCCAGCTTCACGAGGGGGCGCTGGTTGATGGCCGTGTCCTGGTTGGTGCGCCAGTACTTCTTGATCCGGTAGCGGTCGTGCTGCGTGAGCCGGGCCAGCGGCCGCCCCTCGTCGTCCGCCTTGCGGCGTTCGCTGGAGCCGGCGTCGACGATGATCTCGTCGGCCGTCACGCGGGTCACGATGCCGGCACGCTTGGCGATGACCACGGCGCCGGAATCGACGGCCACCTTCTCCTCGAGGCCCGTGCCGACGAACGGCGTCCGCGGGTTGAGGAGCGGCACCGCCTGCCGCTGCATGTTCGAGCCCATCAGGGCGCGGTTGGCGTCGTCGTGCTCGAGGAACGGAATCAGCGCGGCGGCGATGGACACGACCTGCTCGGGGGCCACATCCATGTACTCGATGCGGTCCGGCGGGGTGAGCGGCACGTCGGCCTGCAACCGGCAGAGCACGAACGCGTCGACGAAGGTGCCGTCGGGGTTGAGGCGCGCATTCGCCTGGGCGATGATCGCATCCTCTTCCTTGTTGGCGTCCAGCCACTCGATGTCGCCGGTGACCTTGCCGTTCTTGACCACGAGGTACGGGGTCTCGACGAAGCCGAGGTCGTTGACCCGGGCGTAGCAGGCGAGCGACGTGATGAGTCCGATGTTCGGACCTTCCGGCGTCTCGATGGGGCACATCCGCCCGTACTGCGAGTAGTGCACGTCGCGGACCTCGAACCCGGCGCGCTCGCGCGTCAGGCCGCCCGGTCCGAGCGCCGACAGGCGGCGCTTGTGCGTCAGTTCGGCCAGCGGATTGGTCTGGTCCATGAACTGCGACAGCTGCGACGACCCGAAGAACGCCTGGATCACCGCCGACACCGTCCGCGCGTTGACCAGATCGTCCAGCGAGATCTTCTCGGGATCGGTGTTGATCGACATGCGCTCCTTGACCAGGCGCGCCATGCGCGACAGGCCGACGGAGAACTGATTGGCGATCAGCTCGCCCACGGAGCGGATCCGCCGGTTGCCCAGGTGATCGATGTCGTCCACGTGCCCGCGCCCCTCGTGCAGTTCCACGAGGTAGCGGGCGATCGCGACGAAGTCCTCGGTCGTGAGCACCGTGTGGTTGGCCGGCGTGTTGAGGCCGAGCCGCTGATTGATCTTGTAGCGGCCCACCCGACCGAGGTCGTAGCGCTTGGGCGAGAAGAAGAGCCGCTCCAGCGCCTGCTTGGCGGTCTCCTGGTCCGGCGCATCGCCGGGACGGAGCAGCGAGTAGATCTGCGACAGCGCGATCCGCTCGCCTTCCTCGCGGGTCACGGCCCGCTCGCCCTTCTCCTTGTCGGTCACGCGCGCCGTCGGATCCTTGGCCAGCGTGTTCTTGATCAGCGTCGACTCGGCGCGGCCGGAGGCGACGAACACGTGCACCTTGTTGATTCCGGCGCGGCGGATCTTCTTGATCATCGTGTCGCTGAGCGACTGGCCGCTCTCGGCGATCACCTCGCCGTCGGCGTCCACGACGTCCACGGCGACGGTGCGGCGCACCGGCCGCTCGCCCCGCTCGATGGCTTCCTGCTCGTCGCGCAGATCGATCGCCATGTACGACGCGAACACCTTCACCTTCTTGATGTTCTGGCGGCGCAGACGGTTGTAGACCTCCTCGGTCAACTCATCGCCCTCGTTCACGAGCAGGACGTTCTCGGCACGCTCGCGCTCGGCCCGCGCCTTCTTGGTGCGGGCCTTGGGGGCGTCTTCGGCCGTCGCTTCGCCCGGGAGCTCGATGTCCTCGGCGATGATGGCGCCGATGACCTCGCGCACGTCCGTCCGGCTCTCGCGCCGCTTGGTCAGGTCGAGATCGCGGATCGCGAAGAAGAGCCGCAGGATGTCGGAGTTCGAGCCGTACCCGAACGCGCGCAGCAACGCCGTGGCCGGGAACTTCTTCTTCTTGTCGATGTGGACGTAGATGACGTCGTGGATATCGACGGTGAACTCGACCCACGACCCGCGGAACGGGATGATGCGGGCCGAGATCAGGCGCTGGCCGTTGGGGTGCGTGGCCTCTTCGAACACGACGCCCGGCGACCGGTGGAGCTGGCTGACGATCACGCGTTCGGCGCCGTTGATGACGAAGGTGCCGAGGGGCGTGAGCAGCGGCAGTTCACCGAGATAGACTTCCTTCTCGATGATGTTGCGCGGCCGCTTCGTGTTGTCGGGGAGCGTTTCGTTGATGACCAGCTGCAGCGTCGCCTTGAGCGGCGCCGAGTAGGTCATGTCGCGTTCGATGCATTCCTCGACCGAGTACTTGGGCTCGCCGAGGTTATACCGCACGAAGTCGAGGGAGAAGTTCTCGTGCACATCGGAGATCGGGAACAGGTCCTTGAAGACCCGTTCGAGGCCGATGTCCTCGCGATCGTGCGAGGCGGCATCCAGTTGCAGCAGGGCGTCGAACGCCCGGGTCTGGATGTCGAGGAGATGGGGCATATCCATCCCCTGCTCGAGTTTTCCAAAGGAGATCTGCTTGATCAATTCAGGCATGGCTCACCCGCGCAAGCGAAAAAACGACCCTGGACCCCGTCGCGCGAAAGGGCGCGCGGGGCTGGCCGTGTTGCCACGAAACCAACGATTGTCGTGCTGGGATGCGAAATCACTAATGGCAGACCGGCGAAGGGAAAGGGAGACGGGGTGGGACCGCGGCGTCGGCCGCGGCCCCACCGGAACCGGCTCACTTCACTTCGACGACTGCGCCCTGCTCTTCCAGCTTGGCCTTCACGGTGGCCGCCTCGTCCTTCGAGACGCCGGACTTCACGGCCTGCGGCGCGCCGTCGACCATGTCCTTGGCCTCCTTGAGGCCGAGGCCGGTGAGTTCCCGGACCACCTTGATGACCTGGATCTTCTTGCTGCCGGCTTCCTTGAGGATGACGTCGAACTCCGTCTGCTCCTCGGCCGCCGGCGCCGCGCCGGCACCCGCGCCGGCGCCCGCCGCCGCGCCACCCACCGGCGCCGCCGCGATCGTGACGTTGAACTTCTCCTTGAAAGCCTCAATCAGCTCGGACAACTCGAACACCGACATGTTCCCGATGGCGTCGAGAATTTCGTCCTTGCCCATCGTCGCATTTGCCATTGTCGTTCTCTCCTCGTCGTTCCCAGGGTCTCCTGGGGCGTTGGTCAGGCGATACGCCTGGGAATTATCAGGCGCCCTCGCGCTGTGACTTCAGCGCGTCGAGCGATCCAGCGAACATGTAGAGCAGGCCGTTCATGGCGCCCAGGAAGGCGGCCATCGGGGACTGCAGTCCGGCGCCAAGGTCGGCGAGCATCTGCTCGCGCGACGGCATGGCCGCCAACTTCTGCACCTGCGCCGGGTCGAGCGCGCGGCCGTCCATCAGCCCGCCCTTCACCACCGGCTTCTGGTCGTTTTCCTTCGCGAAGTCGGCGAGCACCTTCGCCGCCGTCAGCGGGTCGTTCGACACCACGAGGCCCGTCGGACCCCGCAGCGGCTGGCTGAGCAGGCCCGCTTCCTGGACCGCCCGCAACGCCAGCGTGTTCTTGATGACCACGTACTCCACCTTGGCCTTGCGCAGCCGGCGCCGGAGCTCCGTCATGCGCTTCACGTTCAGCCCCGTGAAGTCCGTGTAGTACAGGGTGCTCGCCCCCGTCATCTTCTCGCGCAGCTCGGTGACGAGCTGTTCCTTGTCGGCTCGTTTCATCGCTCGTTACCGGTAGGGGGTGGTATCAACCATGACGCCGGGGCCCATCGTGCTCGAGACCGCGACGTTGCGGACGTAGACCCCCTTGGCCGCCGTCGGCTTGGCGCGCACCACCTGATCCATGAACGCCGTGAAGTTCTGTTCCAACGCATCGAGCCCGAACGAGACCTTGCCGATCGCGGCGTGCAGATTGCCCGCCTTGTCGACGCGGAATTCGATCTTGCCCGCTTTCGTTTCCTTCACCGCCGAGCCGACGTTGAACGTGACCGTCCCCGCCTTCGGGTTCGGCATCAGCCCGCGGGGCCCGAGGATCCGTCCCAGTTGGCCCAACTGGCCCATCTGGTCCGGGGTGGCGATGAGCACGTCGAAGTCGAGCCAGCCATCCTTGATCTTCTGGATGAACTCGACCCCTGCGTAGTCCGCGCCCGCATCCTGGGCTTCCTTCAGTTTGTCGCCGACCGCGATCACGAGCACGCGCACGGTCTTGCCGGTGCCGGCGGGAAGCACGACGGTCCCGCGCACCACCTGGTCGGCGTGCCGCGGATCCACGCCGAGGCGAACCGCCACCTCGACCGTTTCGTCGAACTTCGCGAAGGCGCCCGACTTCACCAGATCCAGCGCCTGCCGGGCCTGATAGGCGGTCTTCAACTCGCGTCGCTTGGCCGCGACGTCGTACTTCTTGCCGTGGGTGCGCATCAGTCCGCCACCTCGAGCCCCATCGAACGCGCGGCGCCGGCCACCATGGCCATGGCCGATTCGATCGAATCGCAGTTCAGGTCGGGCATCTTGATTTCGGCAATCTTGCGCAGCTGCGCCCGGGTCACGCTTCCCACTTTGTTCCGATTGGGCTGACCAGAGCCCTTCTCGATCCCCACCTCCTTCTTGAGGAGCACCGCCGCCGGCGGCGTCTTCAGAATGAAGGTGAACGACTTGTCGGCGTAGATCGTGACCTCGACCGGCAGGATGATCCCATCCTGGCTCTGCGTGCGGGAGTTGAACTCCTTGCAGAAGGCCATGATGTTGATGCCCTGCGGACCGAGCGCCGTACCGACCGGCGGCGCGGGGTTGGCGCGCCCGGCCGGGATCTGCAGCTTGACGAACCCGGTGACTTTCTTGGCCATAGCACTCCTTATGCGCGTTGGCCGCGACTCAGCGCGCGGCGAACTCCCACAGTTGTTTCCGACGTCGGAGTGGTGGCCGACGGGACTTCCACTTCACGAACTGCCTGCTGCCTGCTGCCTGCTGCCTGCTGCCTGCTGCCTGCTGCCTGCTGCGATCAGTAGGCCTTCAACTGGAGATAGTCGAGTTCCACCGACGTCGGCCGCCCGAACAGCGACACCGAGACCCGCACCTTTCCCTTGTCCGGCATCACCTCTTCCACCGTCCCGTTGAAGTCGGTGAACGGCCCCTCGGTGATCGCCACCGCCTGACCGACCAGGAAGGGAATCTCCTCCACCGGCTCCTGCGTCTCGACTTCCTCGGTGATCCCGAGCAGCCGGTTGACCTCGTCCGGCCGCAACGGCTGCGGGAGCCGATCCTGTCCCACGAACTTGATCACGCCCTGGATCGAGTTGATGACATGCAGGGTCTCCTGATTCATGTCCATCTCGACCAACACGTACCCCGGGAACAGCTTCCGCTCCACATTCACCTTCTTGCCGTTCTTGATCTCCACCACTTCCTGCGTCGGCACCAGCGCCTGCCGGATCGGACGCACCGTCGACTCGCGGGGATCCTGATCGATCTTCCGCTGGACGAGCGACCGGACCTTGTTCTCATGCCCGGACGTCGTCTGAATGGCGTACCAGCGATGCTCCATGCCGCCTACCCGAACAGGCGCGGCAGGAGATTCACGAGCACCCCCTGCAGAACGAAATCCATGATCGAGATCGCCATGCCGATCAGCAGCACGAAGATGATGATCGCGACGGTCGCCGAGCGCACCTGCGGGAAATCGGGCCACGTCACCTTCCGCATCTCGGCCATGACCGAGTGGTAGTACGCGATGCTGCCACGGACGAGCCCGACCTTCGGCTCCCCCCCAGGGGCGGTCACGTCGGCCATGATTACTTGGTTTCCTTGTGCACCTGATGCTTGTTGCAACGCGGACAGTACTTCTTCCACTCCACGCGCTCCGGATGGAGACGGCGGTTCTTCATGGTGAAGTAGTTCCGGTTCTTGCACTCGCTGCAAGCGAGAATGATTTTTTCGCGAGGCATCTCAAGTTCTCGTGTTGACCACGCCCGGTCCGGCGCGGGTGCCGCTTCCTGCTGTCGATCGTCCAGAGCTCGCGATCGGGATTGAACCGATGACCTCACCCTTACCAAGGGTGTGCTCTACCAACTGAGCTACGCGAGCAACGAAGTGCGTTGCCCCGCCTGCGCGGGTCCCACCGAAACCACGAGCCGCCACGCGTGCTGCGGCGGCCCGCCCAGCCAATCGCCTGCGTCCGTCCATTGTCCCCTGCGGCCCTGCTCCAGAGCGGGAGACGGGGCTCGAACCCGCGACATCAAGCTTGGAAGGCTTGCGCTCTACCAGCTGAGCTACTCCCGCGTTGCCCTGCCCCCGACTCGATGAATGCACACCGCACACACCGATGGTGGGGGAAGGATTCGAACCTTCGAAGGCATAAGCCGGCAGATTTACAGTCTGCTCCCGTTGGCCGCTTGGGTACCCCACCGTCTCACGCGCCCACACTCGCCCGCGCGCCTGACCTCACGCGCACGTTCGACTCACAGAGCTGACGGCGAGAATCGAACTCGCAACCGCCTGATTACAAATCAGGTGCTCTGCCAATTGAGCTACGTCAGCAACCGGGCAGTTTTGCGCGAGACTCGTAGAATACCAAGCCGCATTTCAAGTGTCAAGCCGCGCTCCGAAGCCGACTTACGAGAGCACGCCCCCCGCCCCCAATTTTCCCGACACCACAAATCCGCAATCTGTGGAAAACGAACGTTTCCGCCCTAGCCCACCCGCTTCCACTTCGTCCCCTCCGCCGTATCCTCGATCGCGATCCCGCGACCCGTCAGCTCCCCCCTGATCCGGTCGGCTTCCGCAAAATCCCGCCGCTCCCGGGCCGCCCGCCGGGCCGCCAACCGCTCCTCCACCCACTTCACGAGCTCCGGATCCTCTACCGTCCGGTCCGGAATCAGGTCGAGCACCCCGTTCATCCGCGCAAAGGCCGCCCGTGCCGCCGCCAGGCCCGCCGCGTCTTCCCCCCGCCGATCCAGTTCCGCGTTGGCCGCCGTGATGAACGTGAACAGCGCCGCCATCGCCCGGGGGGCATTGAGGTCGTCGAACAGGGCCGCCTCGAATTCGGCCTCGGCCTCCCGCGATACCGCTGCCAGGGCCGGCGTGCCGCCCCCGGCCCGGGACAGCCGCTCGGCGAAGTCGCCCACGCGGCGCACCGCTTCGGCGCTCGCCTCGAGCGCCGCCTCGGACAGGTTGAGTTCCTTGCGGTAGTGCGCGCTGAACACGAAATGCCGGATCGCCGCCGCCGAGACGTGCGCCTCGCGCAGCCCCTGCACCGTGCTCACGTTGCCCACGCGCTTGGCCATCTTCGTCCCGTCGGTGAGCAGGAACGCCCCGTGGCACCAGCAACGGGCGAACGGGACCCCGGTGGCCGCCTCCGACTGCGCGATCTCGTCCTCGTGGTGTGGAAACACGAGATCGATACCGCCGGTGTGCAGGTCGAGCGTCTCCCCCAACAGATCCATGGCCATCGCCGAGCACTCGAGGTGCCACCCCGGCCGTCCGCGCCCCCACGGCGAATCCCAGGCCGCGCCCACCTGCTCGTCCTCGGGCTTGGCCGCCTTCCAGAGCGCGAAGTCCTGCGCGTTCTCCTTGGCGTAGTCGTCCTGCGCCACCCGCGCCCCCGACTTGATCTCGCGGGTATCGAGCCGCGACAGGCGTCCGTACTGCGGAAAGCGGGCGATGGCGAAGTACACCGAGCCGTCGTCCGCCTGGTACGCCACCCCCGCCATCACCAGCCGCTCCACGAGGGCGATCATCTGCGGGATGTACCGGGTGGCTCTCGGATACGCCTCCGCCGGTTCGATGCGCAGGTATGCGCGATCGGCGTCGAAGATCGCCGTCACCGGCTCGGTGATCTCGCCGATCTGTTTGCCCTGCTCGACGGCCCGCTTGATGATCTTGTCGTCGACGTCCGTCAGGTTCATCACCTGGCGCACCTTCCAGCCCCGCAGCCGTAGCGCGCGGCGCAGCAGGTCGTTGAACAGGAAGGTCCGGAAGTTTCCGAGATGTGCGGGGTTGTACACCGTGGGCCCGCAACTGTAGAAGCGGACCGTCTCGCCGTCCGCCGGTGCGAACGGCTCCACCCGGCGGGTGAGCGTGTTGTAGAGTCGGAAGTCGGGGGTCGCCATGAGCCTGTTCACAATGTAGCGGACCCGACCACGGGGATCGGGATCAGCGGCACCTCGTCCTGCTGGAACGCCGCCTGCACGCGGCGGCGCAGTTCGCCGTTGGCGGCGTCGAGGTCGGCGGGCTTCGTGCGAGCCGCCACGCCGAGGGTCACGGTGCCCGGTCCGAACTTCTCGATGCCGGTGACCTTCGGCGCCTCGAGAAAGCGGTGCGTCCAGCCGTCCGCGGCGCCGAGCGCGTCGGCGACCGAGGCCAACGACTTGGCGGCCGCCTCGGCCGCGCGCCACGGGACCTCGACGCTCACCGCCGCCCGGCGCCAGGTGCGGGAGAGGTTGGTGACCTGCGCGATCTGCCCGTTGGGAATGATGTGCAGCGCGCCCGTACTCGCCCGCACGTAGACGAGGCGGAGCGTGAGATCCTCCACCGTCCCCTCGACGAGCCCGATGCGCACGGCATCGCCGAGACCGAACTGGTGCTCGAACTGCAGAAGAAACCCCGTGACGTAGTCGCGGACGAGGCTCTGCGATCCGAACGAGATGGCGAGGCCGACCACGCCCGACACGGCCAGCAGCGGATTCGTATCGACGCCGAAGGCGCGGAGCGACATGATGCCGCCGACGACGATGATCACCACCTGCCCCGAATTCCGCAGCAGCAGCGCCAGCGTGCGGGCGCGCTGCTCGCGGGCGGGCTCCCACTCCTCTCCGGGCGCGCGACGCGCCAGCCGCTCGATGCGGGCCGCGAGCGATCGCACGGCCATCCACGCGACGACCGATGCGACGAGCACGGGCACGAATTCCTTCAACGACCGCACGAGTTCCGGAAGCGTGTAGGGAACGTGCGTCGGGACCTGCAGGGCGAGCGGCGGGATCTGGAGCATTCGCGGAAGCTAGGCGCCGCCCGCCGGGACGGTCAACGGACGGCTGGGGGCGGTTCGATACGCTCCGTGGTCCGTTCGGCCACCCGCGCCGGCTGTCCGTCGTACTGGGCGGCGACGTACGGGACCAACCGGCCATCGTGGAGTCGCATGGTGACGGCGGCCACCTGGGTAACGGCCGCGGGATCGCCGCCGGTGAGGAGCACGGCGTGCCCGTTGGCGGCGTGGTGCCGGACACAATCGCGGACGACGTCGCGGGCGCGGGCGGCGATGGCGTCCACGGTACCGTCGAGGAGCAACAGGGGGTGGAGCGTGGCGAGTCCGATGGCCAGCGCCAGCCGCGCCCGCTCGTCGGTCGTGAGGGCCATCTGCGAATTGGCCACCAGCCCGCCGAGGGCGAGCGCGTCGAGCGCGGCGGTGAGCCGGTCCGGCGATACGCGGGGATCGGCGCAGGCGCGGCTGAGCACGTCGCGGACGGTTTCGAAAGGGAGGGCGGCCGGGGCCAACGCCACGACGCGGGGACGATCGGCGCCCGGGGCCCAGCAGAGCGCGCCCGTGTCGGCCCGGGCGAGCCCGGCCACGGCGCGGATCAAGGTGGTCTTGCCGCACCCGCGCGCCCCGATCACGCCGACCACGTCCCCGGCGTCGAGATCGAGACTGACCCGCGAGAGCACGCGAGCCCTGGCGGCGCAGCCGAGCGTGCCCGCGCGGTAGGATTTTGAGACGTGGTGCGCGGTAAACAACATGGCCGGCTCCGAATTCGGGAATCGCGGGCGATGGGGGGACGCCCGCAGTCTGGGGCCGGACGCGGCGGGCACCACCATCGGAATGGCGCGCACCGGGACGAATTTCGGCGGCGGCAATTTCCCGTCCGCCGCTCCCCCCGTGGCCTACCTAGCGGGCCCGAGCGCGGTGAAAGCGGTCGATGGCGTCCACTACCGGTGCTGCGTCGAAGCGCACCGGATCGGTGGCCGGCAGCCCGGTGTCCCGCTGGACGCGCGCGACTGCAGCCCTGGCGGCGTCCTCCGTCATGTCGAGCGTGTTGAGCGCCACCGCGATCACCGGGGCGGGCCGCAACGGGACCCGCTCGTGCAGCGCGATGAACTCGGGCAGGGGCGGAATCGCCACCCACTCGTTGTGGCGGATGGCGGTCCGCGAAGGCTGCGCGCACATCACCTGGGCGTGGGGCAGCGACCCGTGCAGGAGCCCATAGGTGACGCCGGAGTAGCTGGGGTGGATGATGGACCCCTGTCCCTCGACGAGCACGATGTCGGCGTCGCGGGCAGCCTCGAGCACCAATCGCTCTGCGGCGCCGGCAATGAAGTCCCCGACCACGGCATCCACGGCAATCCCCTTGCCGTCGACGAGGATGCCGGTCTGCCCGGTGCCGGCAAAGGCGACCCGGTGTCCCCGCGCCCGGAGGCCGTCGAGCAACTGCAACGCCGCCGTCATCTTGCCGATGTTGCAGTCGGTGCCCACGGTGAGCACCACCGTCGCCGCGACGTCGCGCACGAGTCCCCGCGCCACGTCCAGGTCGGCCGGCGGCCGGCGCAGATCGTGGATCCGGGCGTTGGTCGCCGCGGCGTGTTCCGCGAATTCGGGATCGTCGCCGAGCAGCGTGTGCAGCCCGCTCCAGACATCCAGCCCGTCGTCGAGCACGCGGAGGATGATCGCCCGCCACTCGTCGGGCAGGCGCCCGCCCTGCGGGGCGATCCCGATCAGGAGCGCGTTGGGACGATGGGCGAGGCCCTCGTCCACCGAGCCGACGACGGGGACGCGGCCGCCGAACCCCAGCACCTGTGCGGCCGTCTTGCCGCGCTGGGTGGAATCGAGCACCGCCGCCACGCGGCCGGGCGAATAGCGCAGACAGGCGTTCGCGGTCTTCGAGCGAACGGGGTTGAACGATCCCTCAGCCAGGACGAGGAAACGCGGCGCGCGACTCATGGCGGGGAGCGGCGGATCAGGTGACGGGCGGGGGGACGTCGGGCGTGAGCTCGTCGTCGGCCGGTGCGGGACGCACACCGCCCGGTTCGACGGTGATGCCGCCGTCGTAGATGCCGTGCACGAGGATGCGCCGCACGAGCACCATGATGATGGCCAGCGTCGGCACGGCGATGAGCAGCCCCAACGGTCCGAGCAGCTCGCCGATGACGAGAACGCCGAGGATGCTGAGGACCGGCGGCAGGTCGACCTTTTCCGACATGACCAGCGGCGCGACGAGGTTGCCCTCGATCAGGTGGATGACGACGCCGAGCCCGAGGACGAACAGGGCGCGCGTGCCGCCGTCGGGCGTGTTGAGCACGAACAGCGCCGGCAGGGTGGTCGAGACGAGGGTGCCGAAGAAGGGCACGATGGCGGCGATGCCGGAGACGACCCCGAAGGTGAGCGCGTACGGCACGCCGAGTACGTAGAGCCCGATCGCGGTGAGGAGTCCGAGCACCGTCATCGTGAACAGCTGGCCGACGACGAACGCGCGGAGGGTGTCGCCCAGTTCACGGAGCAGGTGGCGCACGAAGGGGCGGCGCGGCGGCGGGAAGAGCGACTCGACGATGTCGGTATACGTGGCCGGGTGGAGCGAGAGGTAGATCGCCATCACGCCCACGGAGAACACGTTGATCATCGCGTGCACGCCGGCGAACAGCTTGGGCACCACGTTGTGGACGGTGCTCGTGAGCTGGTCGTAGATCGCGACGACGATGCTGTTCTGCCCCGGCGGCATGACGTCGGCCAGGGCCGGAATGCGGGCCATCGTCGTCTGCAGGGTGTGCTGCCAGAGGTCGAGGTACTGGGGGAGCACCTTGACCAGCTCTCGCGTCTGCGTGACGAGGGGCGGCACGAGGATCGCGACGACGAGGGCGAGCGCGCCGATGCTCACGAGCAGGGCGGCGGGGAACGCGAACCGCGGGGGAACGTGCAGCCGCCGCCGGAGCGAGGCGGCGAGGGCATTGAGGTAGACCGCGATGAGGATGCCCAGGAACAGCAGCATCAACACGTCGGCGACGGACCCGATCAGCCAGAGAAGAAGGACAACCAGGACCGTCGCCGTGAGCGCCGGCGCGTATTTGAAACGGGGTGGGTCAGCGCTCAATTCGGCTTGTTCTCGTCCGGCGCATCCTCGATCTCGGCGGCCACCGTCTCGTCGTCACCACTCCGGAGTTGCTTGGCCGGTTCCGAGGATCCGGACGGCAGGACGCCCATCTTCTGCTTGAGGGCCAGCAGCCGCTGATCGACGCCCCCGGTGGCCGCCCCGTGTTCCAACTGCTTGAACTCGCGCTGCAGCGTGTCGCCGGTGAACTCCTCGTCGATCTCGCTGGCAGCCTTGAGCTGGCGCTCGTTGGTCTCGATGCGCTCTTCCATGCGGCTGAACGCTTCGAACGCTGACTTCTCGGAGAGCGACGACATCGTCTCGGCGATGCGCTGCTGCGCCTGGGCGCGGCGCTGACGGGCCACGAGGAGGTTCTTCTTGCGCTTGGCCTCCTCGATCTTGTCGTTGAGGTCGCGCAGCGAATTCTTGAGCTTCTCGGTCTCGAGGCGGTGGGCTTCCCAGGTCTGCTGCAGCTGCTGGGCGTGCGCGACGTGCTCGCTCTGCCGGACGAGCGCCTGCTTCGCGAGATCGTCGCGGTTCTCCTGCACCGCCAACATCGCCCGGCGCTCCCAGTCCTGCGCCTGCTTGAATTCCGTGTCGGCCTGATCCCGCAGCCGCTTCTCGTCCGCAATCGCGCTCGCCACCTGCTGCTTGGCCTTGGCCAACTGCGAGCGCATGTCGGCGAGAATCTGCGTGAGCATCTTCTCCGGATCTTCAGCCCGCGAGATCAGGTCGTTGATGTTCGAACGCAGCATCTGGGACAGTCGATCGAAAATCCCCATGGGTCAGTGAGCCTCGCGGAACAAGCCCAACTCGCGCATATGCGACGCCAGGGCCAGGGTCATGCTCTCATAACTCGCCAGGAACTCGTCGTAGTCAAGGTGTTCCAGTTCGAGCGCCTCCGTGAGCACGACGGAGTCGCCCTGAATGCCGTACGATCCGTGCAGCAGGTCGCTCGCGTTGAGCTCGAGCAGACGCCGGCTCAACGTGGCGAGCGCACCGTTCTGCTTGGGCAGCATCATGACCTTGACGCGGAGGAGGACGACGGGCGGCGAGTAGTGCACCACCACGTCGAAATCCTGTGCCCCACCGGGCTTCACCACCCAGAGCCCAGGCTCGACCTCGGAATGGGAGGCCCCATCCACGTTCAGCCGATCCAAAAAGCCTTCGATTTCTTCCTTGGTTACCATGGCCGTTATCCCGGTGACTCGACTGGAAGAACCTACGGATGGGACGCACCGGCGTTTCAACCGCCTGCGGGCAAGCTACCGCCGCTCCCGGGGGCGGGCAACGGGCCGCGCACCGTCCCCTCTATATATGTAGCGGCAACCGGAGCCGGCGGCCCCGGTCAGCCGCCGGCCCGCTTCAGTTGCACCAGGCGTTCGCGCGCCAGCCGGCGTCCGGTGGGCGTGGCCGCCAGTCCGCCGCCGGCGGTCTCCCGATACCGCACGTCCATCTCACGGCCGATCTCCCCCATCACGTCGATCACCTCGTCGCAGGGAATCGCGAACTCGATGCCGGCGAGTGCCATCTCGACCGCCGCGAGGGCGATGGCCGCGCCGGTGGCGTTGCGAAATACGCAGGGCAGTTCGACGAGCCCGCCGAGCGGATCGCAGATCAGCCCCAGGGTCGCCTGCTGGGCCAGCCCCACTGCATGACCCACCTGGGCCGGGGTGCCGCCGAGCATTTCGGTGGCGGCCCCGGCCGCCATCCCCGCGGCCGCACCGGTCTCGGCCTGACACCCGCCTTCCGCCCCCGACAGGGAGGCGCGCTCCGCGACCACGGCACCGATCAGCCCCGCGGTCGCCAGCGCGTCGACCAGTCGCTCGTCGTCCACATGCTGGGCGGCCGCGAGGCCGGTGAGGACGGCCGGGAGCACCCCCGCCCCGCCCGCGGTCGGGGCGGCGACGATCACCCCCATCGCCGCGTTGACCTCCTGCACCGCGAGTGCCCGGGCGAGCACGTCGCGAAACGCGGTGCCGGCGAGCGGGCCCGGGGGGCCGTCGCGCAGCTTGGCGGCATCCCCACCTACCAGGCCGGACACGGAGCGCAGATCTCCCGCCAACCCCCGGTCGGCGGCCTGCCGCATGACCGTGAGCGCCCGGCGGAGGGCGTCCCGGATCTCCTCCACCGGTCGCCCCTGGTCCAGGGCCTCGGTCTCCAGCGCGAGGCGCCCCAGCGAGATCCCGCGCGTGCCGGCGTCGCGGATGGCGTCCATCAGCGAGCGATACACGTCAGCCGCTCACCTTTTCGAGGCGGTGCGCCCAGCGAACCCACGGAAACGCCCGGAGATGGTCGCGGACGGCGACGTCGGGCGGCTCGTCGACTTCGATCACCATCAGCGCATCGCCGCCGCGGTGCTTTCGGCTGAGCTTGAGTGTGGCGATGTTGAGCCCGTCGTCGGCCAGGCGGGCGGTGATGCGCGCCACCGACCCCTTCACGTCCTCGGCCACGAGGACGATCGTGTAGTGATTGCCCAGCACCTCCACCGGGAAGCCGTCGATCTCGCTGACGTGGATGCGCCCGGCGCCGAGGGACGCCCCGAGCATCACGTGGCGGCGTTCCCCGCGCTCGACGGTCAGGCGCGCCGAGTTCGGGTGGGCGTCGGCGGACAGCGTGGTCTTCTCGAACTGATACGCGACCCCCTCCCGATCCGCGATCTCGAGCGCCTGCCGGAGGCGCTCGTCGTCCGGGCGGAAGCCGAGCAGGCCGCCGGCGATCGCCTTGTCGGTGCCGTGCCCCTCGCCCGTGCGCGCGAACGACCCGTGCAGTTCGATGCGCGCGCGATCGGGCGTGCCGCCCACCAGACAGCGGGCGATGAGCCCGAGCTTGCAGGCGCCGGCGGTATGTGAGGACGACGGGCCGACCATGACGGGGCCGATGATGTCGAGAAGAGAAACCATGTGGGGTTGGGCCGGTGAAATGGCGGGTCAGCCCGCTTTCCGCTTTCGCGCCGGCGGCCGGGGGTCGGCCACCAGGGGGCGCAGCACCTGGCCCGTGTACGACGCCTTCACGCCCGCCACGTCTTCGGGCGTCCCGGCAGCGACGATTTCCCCGCCCCGCGTGCCGCCTTCCGGGCCGAGGTCCACTACCCAGTCCGCCGTCTTGATGACGTCCAGGTTGTGCTCGATGACGAGCACCGTGTTGCCGCGGTCCACCAGCCGATGGAGCACCTCGAGCAGCAGGCGTACGTCCTCGAAGTGCAGCCCCGTGGTGGGCTCGTCCAGAATGTAGAGCGTGCGCCCCGTGTCGCGCTTGGAGAGTTCGGTGGCGAGCTTGACCCGTTGGGCCTCGCCCCCGGAGAGCGTCGTCGCGCTCTGCCCCAGATGGACGTAGCCGAGGCCGACGTCGTGCAGCGTCTGCAGCTTCTGATGAATGCGGGGCTGGTTCTCGAAGAACGCCAGTGCGTCCTCGACGGTCAGCTCGAGCACATCGGCGATGCTCTTGCCGCGGAACCGGACCTCGAGTGTCTCGCGGTTGTACCGCCGTCCCTTGCACACCTCGCAGGGCACGTAGACGTCGGGCAGAAAGTGCATCTCGATCTTCACCAGCCCGTCACCCTGGCACGCCTCGCACCGCCCGCCCTTCACGTTGAACGAGAACCGGCCGGGGCCGTAGCCGCGGATCTTCGCCTCCGGCATCTCGGCGAACAGTTCGCGGATCGGGGTGAACAGGCCCGTGTATGTGGCCGGGTTCGAGCGGGGGGTGCGGCCGATCGGACTCTGATCGATGTCGATCACCTTGTCGATGTGCTCGAGCCCCGTGATCCGGCCATGTTTGCCGGGAATCGTACGCGCCCGGTAGAAGTGGCGGGCCAGGGCGCGATGGAGGATGTCCTCGACGAGCGTCGATTTGCCCGAACCGGAAACGCCGGTCACGGCGACGAACAGGCCGAGGGGCAGTTCCACCGTCACGCGCCGCAGGTTGTGCTCCTCGGCGTCCTCGATGCGGATGGCGCGATCGGGATCGAAGGGACGGCGCTGCTCGGGCACGGGAATACGCAGCGCACCCGAGAGGTAGCGACCGGTGAGCGATCCCGGATTCCGGATCAGTTCGTCCACCGTCCCCTCGGCGATCACGCGGCCGCCGTGGCGCCCGGCGCCCGGCCCGAGATCGATCACGTGATCGGCCGCGCGCATCGTCTCCTCGTCGTGCTCGACCACGATCACCGTATTGCCCAGGTCGCGGAGCTGCTCGAGCGTGGCGAGCAGGCGCGCGTTGTCCCGCTGGTGCAACCCGATGCTCGGTTCGTCGAGAATGTAGAGCACCCCGACCAGGCGCGAGCCGATCTGCGTGGCCAGCCGGATGCGCTGCGCCTCGCCGCCCGAGAGCGACTCGGCCGACCGACTGAGGGTCAGGTAGTCGAGGCCGACATCGACCAGAAAGCGCAGCCGCTCGCGGACCTCCTTCAGGATCGGGCCGGCGATGTCGGGATCGAGGCCGGGCCGCCCGCGGGTGCGCAACCGGAGGCCAGCGACGAAGTCGCGCGCCGCCGCGATCGGCAGGTCGGCGATCTCGCCGATGTTCCGGTCGTCGATCGTCACGGCCAGCGATTCGGGCTTCAGCCGGTGGCCGTGGCAGGTCTCGCACGGCACCTCGAGCATGTACTCCTGCAGATCGAGCCGGACGGCGTCCGACCCCGTGTCCTCGTACCGGTGCTCGACGTTCGCGATCACGCCTTCCCAGGCCGGTCCGCCCTTGCGGCTGCCACGGGCGCGGCCGTCGCCGTGGAGAATGACGGTGCGCACGTCTTCGGGCAGGTCGCCCCACGGCGTGTTGAGGTCGAACTTGTACTGGCGGGCGAGCGCCGGCAGCACCACGCGGCGCAGTTGGCCGGACGGTTCGCCCCACGGGAGCACCACGCCCTCGAGGATCGAGATCTGCGGATCGCCGAGCACGAGCCCCTCGGCCACGCGGCGGCGGGTCCCCAGCCCGCCGCACGCCGGGCAGGCGCCGAAGGGCGAGTTGAACGAGAACTGCCGCGGCTCGAGGTCGGGAAGCGAGATGCCGCAGGTGGGGCACCCATAGCGCTCCGAGAAGATCTCCGTCGTCTTGCGGTCGGCGTCGTGAATCTCCACCAGGCCATCGGCCAGCTTGAGCGCGGTCTCGATCGAATCGGTGATGCGGGCGCGGTCGTCGGCCCGCACGGCGGTCCGGTCGACGACCACGGACACCGTGTGGTTCTGGCGCCGGTTGAGCTTCGGCGGCGCCGCGACCTCGATCAACGCGCCATCCACGTAGGCGCGGATGAACCCCTGCTTCCGCACCGACTCGAAGAGTTCGCGGAACTCGCCCTTGCGGCCCTGCACCAGGGGGGCACGCACCTCGATGCGCGAATCCGCCGGCCAGGTGAGGACGACGTCGGTGATCTGGGCCGCGCTCTGCCGCTGGACGGCGCGCCCACAGTTCGGACAGTGGGGCGTGCCGGCGCGCGCGTAGAGCAGGCGCAGGTAGTCGTAGATCTCGGTCACGGTGCCGACCGTGGAGCGCGGGTTGTGACCGGCACTCTTCTGCTCGATCGAGATGGCCGGCGAGAGGCCCTCGATGGAATCGACGTCGGGCTTCTCCATCAGGCCCAGGAACTGCCGCGCGTAGGCGGACAGCGACTCCACGTACCGGCGCTGGCCCTCGGCGTAGATGGTGTCGAACGCGAGGGACGACTTGCCGGATCCCGAGAGGCCCGTGATCACGGTGAGCCGGTCGCGGGGAATGGAGACGTCGAGATTCTTGAGATTGTGTTCCCGCGCGCCGCGGATGATCAGAGCGTCTTCAGCCATAACCTGCGAAAGCTGGCCGATCGGGCGGGGGGAGACAAGCCGGGGGGTTGCGACGTTATGTTATGGGAACCTTTCGATACCCCGCCATGCCCCATACCGACGCCATCGTTGTCCTGACCACGGTCGCCTCCGACGAGGAGGGGGTCCGCCTGGTGCGCGCGCTGCTCGACCGGCGCCTGATCGCCTGCGGCACGCTGGTGCCGGGTGCCCGCTCGCTGTACCGCTGGCAGGGCAAGATCGCCGACGAGCGCGAGGTCGTGCTGATCCTCAAGACGCGGTCGGCGCGGCTGGAAACCCTCCAGGCGGCGTTCGGCGAATTGCATCCCTACAAGGTTCCGGAACTTCTGGCTCTGCCGGTGTCCGCCGGCCTGCCGAAGTATCTGGACTGGATCAGCGGCGAGACGACCCTGGCCCTGGCCTGAGTCGTGATCGAGGTCCGCGTCGACGATCTGGCCTTCTACCGCGGGGAGGCCATCGCCTGGCCCGTCGACGCCCTGCTCGGGGCCACGACCCCGCTCCTCCGCCGCGTCGAGCAGGCCGCCGGTCCGACGCTGGCCGGTCGCCCGCCGCTGCACGAGCCCCTCCCGGTGGGCGCGGCCGTGGTGACCGGAGCCGGTGACCTGGGCGTGGAATTGCTCATTCACGCCGTCATCGTCAGTCAGGAGGAGCGAACGTCGCGCGATGGGGTGCGGCGCGCCCTCACCAGCGCGCTGCAGCGTGCCACCGACTTCCGGATCGGCGAGTTGGCGGTGGTGCCGTTCGGCATCGGCGCCGGGAACCTCGACGTGGAGGAGAGCGCCGAGGTGATGCTCGACGTGATCCGCCAGCATCGCTCCCGCAGCGCGCATCCGCAGACGATCGTCGTGGTCGTGGAGAACGAGATGGAACACACGGTGTGGACGGCCGCGCTGACCCGGGCGGGGCGATGACCCGGCGCGGGTGGACGGCGGCGGTGATCCTCGTGTTGTGGGCGGGCGGCATGGCGGCGCTGATTCGCCGGGAGTACTTCCAGCCGAACGTGGAACGGCTGGCCGAGGCCGGCACGCGGGTCACGCCGGGCGCCGTGTTCTACGCGGTGCTGCAGGGGGACCGGCAGATCGGATTCGCCTCGTCGACGATCGACACGGTGACCGGCGGCATCACGTCCACCGACTACCTGGTGGCCAATCTGAACGCCGGCGGTTCGACGCACCGCCTGCAGGCACGCACCACCGTCGAAGTTTCGCGCACGCTGCGGGTCCGGCGCTTCGAGGTCGACGTCGAGTCGGACTCGGCGCCCTTCCACGCCGGGGGGCGGGTGGATGGTGACTCGGTGGTGATCTACGCCGTCTCGATGGGTGCCGGAGCCTCGGCGGACTCCCAGCGCGTGTCCATCGGCGGGCCGGTGCTGCTGCCCACCCTGGTGCCGCTGGCGATCGCGCTCGGCGAGGAACCGAAGGTGGGGAAGTCGTACGTGCTGCCGGTGTTCGATCCGCGCACGCTGGCGCCGCGCGACGCCCGGATCGCCGTGGCCGCCGAGACGACGTTCGTCGTCAACGACAGCTCGGTGCTCGACCCCACGACCAGGCGGTGGCGCGGCGTGCAGCCCGATACCCTGCACGCCTGGCGACTCCAGACCCAGGGCGAGAGCAGCATCGGCGGCTGGATCGACCACCAGGGCCGCATCGTGGCCACCACGCAGATGGGACTGCGTCTGGAGCGGCGGCCGTACGAAGTGGCGTACGAGAACTGGCGCATGAGCGGCGACGGCGACGCCGCCACGGCCACCGATGACATTCTCGAAACGACCGCGATCGCGGCGAACCTCCACGTGACGCGGCAGTTGGCCCGGTTGCGGGTGGTGCTGCGCCACGCGGACCTCGGCGGCTTCGATCTGGAGGGGGGGCGCCAATCGCTGCACGGCGACACGCTCACCGTGACCCGTGAACAGCGCGAAAGTCTCGCGCCGCGGTTCTTCATGGGCGTGCCGCGCCCGCCCGAGGTGTTGCAGGCGCTGGAGCCGGAGCCGCTGGTGGAGTCGCGCAATCGCGAGATCCGCGCCCTGGCGGCGCGCCTCCGCGGCCAGGCCCGCGACCCGCGCGTGGTGGCCGAGCGCATCAACCGCTGGGTGCACGACTCGCTCAGCAAGCGGATCACGTTCGGCATCCCCGACGCGCTGCAGGTGCTCCACACGCGAAGCGGCGACTGCAACGAGCACACGCAGCTGTACCTCGCGCTGGCGCGGGCGGCCGGCCTTCCGGCCCGGGCGGCGGCCGGATTGGCCTACGTGAACGGGAAATTTTACTACCACGCGTGGCCGGAGGTCTATCTGGGGAGATGGGTGGCCGTGGACCCGACGTTCGGCGAATTCCCGGCCGACGCCGCGCACCTGCGGTTCGTGGTCGGTGGGCTGGCGCGACAGACCTCGCTGATGTCGCTCATCGGCGCCCTTCAGATCGACGTCGTGTCGTCGGCGCCGTTGGCCCCGGCGCAGTGACGGCGCCGGACTTCGGTCCGTTCCTCATACGCTTTCCGCCATGATCCGACTGCAGAACCTCACCAAACGCTACGGCAGCTTCACCGCGGTGAACGCCATCGATCTCGACGTGCCGCGGGGCGAACTGTTCGGATTCCTGGGGCCGAACGGGGCCGGCAAGACGACCACGCTCCGCATGATCGCCGGCATCCTGCGCCCCACCGGTGGCACGATCGAAATCGGCGGCGTGGACATCTCGGCCAACCCGATCGCCGCCAAGATGAAATTGGGGTTCATTCCCGACCGTCCCTTCATCTACGAGAAGCTGACGGGCGCCGAGTTCATGCGGTTCGTGGCCGGTCTGTACGACCAGGAAGGGCCCGAGGTGGAGCACCGGTCACGCGAGTTGCTGGCGTTGTTCGACCTCGAGGAGTGGCGCGACGAACTCGTGGAGAGCTACAGCCACGGCATGCGCCAGAAGCTGATCATCTCCAGCGCCTTCGTTCACCGGGCGGAGGTGATCGTGGTGGACGAACCGATGGTCGGCCTCGATCCCAAGGCGGCCCGCATCCTCAAGGACCTGTTCCGGGAGTACGTGACCCGGGGCAACACCATCATGATGTCCACGCACACGCTGGAAGTCGCCGAGGCGATGTGCGACCGCATCGCGATCATCCAGGCCGGGAAGATCCGCGCCTGCGGAACGATGGCGGATCTCCGGCAGAGCGCCGAGGGCGGCGCCGAGGGGCTGGAGGAGATCTTCCTCAAGCTCACCGGCGAGAACGCGGCCCGCGAGTTGATCGAGGTGCTGAATGCCTGACCCTGCGCCGGCGCGCCCTCGACCGGCGCCGGTCGCCGATCCGTCGCTACTCCACCTGCTGGCCCCCAAGTGGCTCACGGCGCGAGCGCGGATGCTGGCCGGCGAGAAGGGCCGGGGCGCGCGCTTCGCCGTACTCGCCGTTTTCGGCGCCCTGTTCTGGGCGTTCGTGTATCTGGTGCTCAACCGCCTGCTGCACTACTTCCGCGGCGTCGAGGAGATCGGTCCCCTGATCGCCGGCAAGCTGCTGGGCCTGATTCTGCTCGGGTTCTTCTCGATCCTCGTGCTCTCGAACATCATCACGGCGCTGTCGAGTTTCTTTCTCGCCCGCGATCTCGATCTCCTCGTCTCGGGACCCGTCGACTGGCTGAAGCTCTACCTGGCCAAGCTGCTCGAGACCACCGTGCACTCGAGTTGGATGGTGACCCTGCTGGCGATTCCGATGTTCGCCGCGTATGGACGGGTCTACGAGGGAGGATGGTGGTTCCCGGTGGTGAGCCTCGCCGTGTTCCTGCCCTTTCTCGTCATTCCGGCCGTCCTCGGTTCGGCGATCACGCTCCTCCTGGTCAACGTCTTTCCGGCCCGGCGGACGCGCGACATCCTGAGCGTGATCGCCGTGCTGGCGGCGGGCGGCATCGTGCTCCTGTTCCGCCTCGTCCGCCCGGAGCGGCTGGCGCGCCCCGAAGGGTTCCGGTCGCTCGTGGACTTCGTGACCCTGCTCCGCACCCCGACCTCACCGATGCTGCCCAGCGAATGGGCGGCGCGCGGGGTCATGAGTTGGCTCCAGTACCGCCTCGACTACCTGCCGTTCTATCTGCTGTGGACCTCGGCGGCGGCGGCGATCGTCGTCGGCGCGCTCTTCCACCGGGCCCTCTATCTGAAGGGCTTCAGCAAGGCGCAGGAGAGCGGCGCGCAGTGGGCGCGGGGGGGCTTCTGGCGACGGGTCGGGACGTTCGTCTTTCGCCCGTTGTCGGTGCTCAAGCGGGAACTCGTGTTCAAGGAACTGCGCCTGTTCTTCCGCGACACCACGCAATGGTCGCAGCTCATCCTGCTCGGCGTGCTCGTCGTGGTCTACGTGTTCAACATCAAGTACCTGCCGCTGCACGGCGACGGCATGACGTTCTTCCTCATCAACATCGTCCCCTTTCTGAATCTCGTGCTGGCCGGCTTCGTGCTGGCGTCGATCGCGGCGCGCTTCATCTTCCCCGCCGTCAGTCTGGAGGGACGCACGCTCTGGCTCCTGCGGTCGAGTCCGATGCAGGTGCGCGATCTGCTCTGGGCCAAGTTCTGGGTGGGCACCCTGCCGCTGCTCGTGCTCGCGCTGGCCATCGTGGCGGTGACCGACTACCTGCTCGAGGTGAGCCCGTTCATGTTCGTGGTCTCGGTGCTCACGATCGCCCTCATGACGTTCGCCGTGGCCGGTCTCGCGCTCGGGTTCGGGACCCTGTTTCCACAGTTCGAAACCGAGAACGCGGCGCAGATCCCCACCTCGTTCGGGGGCCTGCTGTTCATGATGGCGTCGGTGGCGATGATCGGCGGGGTGGTGATTCTCGAGGCGCGGCCCGTGTACGGGTATCTCGCCGCGCGCCTCTATCACGCCGATCCCGACCCGCTGGCGATGTGGATCGGCTTCGGCGCCGCGGGGCTGCTCTGCATCCTCTGCACATTGGTTCCCATTCGCGTGGCGCTCAGCCGCCTGTCCGCCGTCGAGCGGTAGAACCTCGCTTCCGGGACCTCCCGGCGTGGTTCCGACCCCGGGAGTGACGCCGGGACCGGCGGCCGGGTCAATGACGACGCCCGACCCCGCCGGTGCATCCCGCACCCCGGGACGGCCAACGCTTCGCCCGACGCGGACGGGCGTTGCAACGGTCACTGATCGAGGAGGTTCGAATGGTTCGCATGCGTTGGCTCGCGCTGGCGCTCGCCTGCTCCATGGCGACGACGGTCCACGCGCAGAGCACCCAGGACACGACCAAGGCGAAGACGACAGTCACGAAGCCCGGCGTGTCCAAGGCCCGTACACACACGGCATCGACGAAGGGCGCCGCGATGGCGCAGAAGCGCGCAGCCACCGGCACGATGGCGAGCAAGAGCACCCACGCCGGCACCGACAGCACGAAGCCGGCGGCCAAGGCCGCCACCAAGCCGGCCACGCACCGGGCCCGCAAGAGCGTCAAGCCGAAAGCCAAGCCCGACACGACGACGAAGAAGAAGGGCTGATCCCGCCCGCACCCGCACAACTGCCCCGGGCCGGGTTTCGCGGCCCGGGGCGTTCCGGGTTTTCGCCGTTCAAACCCCGGCGCACCGACCTCAGGCGTCAGGGGTCGGGGTAAAGCGTCAGCCGTCGGCGCCCGTGCCGCGTGCTACTGGCTGCCCGCAGTTGGAGCAGTAGACGGCGTCGCGCTCGGGGCGCGGACCGCACCGCGGACACTCCGGACGTGCGGCACGAAACGCCCGCAGCGCTGCCTCCACGGCGTCGTCGCCGGACGTGGCGGCGGGGCGCCCGACGGACTCCTCCGGTTCGGCCGGTGGAAAGAACAGTGGATACAGCACCACGGCCAGCGCGCCCAGGGCGAGCACCGTGCCGATCGCAAGTGCGGCGCTCATGACTGCCCCCGCCCCCGCCCCTGGTTCGCGGCGGCGCGAGCGCGGGCCGGAAGCATTCCGAGGAGGCCGCCGAGCACGAGCAGCGCGGCCCCCCACCAACGGAGTCCGGCCACCGGCACGAACGTCAGCTGCACGCCGGCCAGATCGTCCGCCGTCGAATCGATGGCCACCCTCAGGTCCACGAGGCCGGCCGTTCGAAGCGCCGGCTGCGGCACCGGCATGCGGTCGCCCTGCGCCGTGTGATAGTCGAGCCGCTGACTCACGATCAGTCCGCGCGACAGATCGTCTCGCCAGCTCTCCAGCGTCACCGCCGTCACGTCGTGGTCGGGGGTCCCGTAGCGCGACACCCCCTGGCTGACGAATCGCCACTGGTGTCCCATGGGGTCGATCGCGCGAAGTTCCTGACCGGTGCGGAGTTGCCGGCGCTGCGACGTCGCGAACGCGCCGCCCACGAGCCCCACGACCAGCACGACGATGCCGAGGTGCGCCGTATGCGCGGCCAGCCGCCGTCCGCCGCGCACACCGTGCAGGTGCAGTACGGCGCTCGTGGCGACCCACGCGCCCAGTGTAACCGTCGCGAACGGCGTCCAACGCCAGATGCCGCCGGCCGGTGAGTACGCGTACCAGCCGCGGAGCGACAGTCCGAGTCCGAGCGAGAGCAGCGTCCACCCCGGGAGCAGCCAGGCGCGGACGCGCCCAACGGGCAGCGCGGCGCCGGCGCGCGAGACGCGGTCCCCGGCGATCACGGCGGCCCCCACCGCGACCGTGGCGAGCCCGACGAGCGCTGCCGGACGGGCGAGCACCATTTCGGCATGCCGCAGCACCGGGTCCAGCCCCAAGCCGTCGCCGGCCAACCAGCCGAGCCGCGCGTAGGGGTCGTGCGCAAAGCACACCGTCAGCAGTGCGCTGAGGAGCAGCAGCCCGACCACCCCGGCCACCCAGGCGTTGCCCCCGGCCCGGCGGCGGTGTCCGGTGAGAACGGCGGCGCCCCCAAGCACGGCCACCGCCAACGCCCACACCAGGAGCGAGCCGGCGGTGCCGCTCCACAGCGCCGATGCCACGTAGGGCGCCGGCAGATCGAGACTCGTGTGCCGGGCCACGTACGCGAACGAGAAGTCACGGGTCAGGAGCGCGGTGAGGACGCCCGCGTTGGCGCACGCCAGCGACGCGGCGGCGACGTAGATGGCGCGGCGCCCGCTCGCCGCCAGATCCGACCGCTGCATGGCGCCGGCGGCGAGGGGCACGATGCTGGCCCACGCCGCCATCAGGAGCGCGATCCACAGGCAGAGCTGCCCGATCAGAATCACGGCGTTACGGGCCGTGCCCGAGCGCGAAACCGGTGGTCGCGCCGCCCACCGCGTCCCATGTGAGATCCTTCAGCGAGAACTCGCCGCCCCGATGGTCGCCGGGCCCCACCCACAGGGTGAACACCAGCAGGAAGCCACGCATCACGCCGTGTCCCCGTCGCGCGCCCACGCCACGGCCGCGCGCATGGCCCGCGCCCAGCCGCGTCGCCATTCGTCCATCGTGGCCCGCTCGCGCGCGGGCTCGAAGGTGGTCACGTCCTGGACGGCGTAGAACTCCGCCGCGTCGGCCCACACGCCGGCGGCGATGCCGGCCAGGCCGGCGGCGCCGAACGCCGTCGTCTCCACGTTGCGCGGCCGTTCCACCGGCACGCCGAGCACGTCCGCCTGGAACTGCATGAGCCAGCCGTTCTGCGTCGCGCCACCGTCCACGCGGAGCCGGTCGAACGCCGTGCCCGACACGGCGACCATGCTGTCGACGACGTCGGCGGTGCCATAGGCCATCGCCTCGAGTGCCGCGCGGGCCACGTGGGCCCGTCCGGCGCCGCGCGTGAGCCCGACGATCGTACCGCGTGCGTGCGGTTCCCATGCCGGTGCGCCGAGCCCCACCAGCGCCGGCACGAAGTACACGCCCTCGTTCGACGCCAGCGATTCCGCGAGCGCTTCGGTTTCCGATGCATGGGCGACGATGCCCAACCCGTCGCGGAGCCACTGCACGGCCGCGCCGGCGATGAAGATGGCTGCTTCGAGCGCGTAGGCGGGGGCGCCGGTGGCGTCGCAACCGATGGTGGTGAGAATGCCCGGCGGCGCGTCGGGCCGCGTGTCGCCGGCGAACAGGAGCACGAAGGCTCCCGTGCCGTACGTATTCTTGCCCATTCCCGGCGTCCAGCACCCCTGGCCGAACAGCGCCGCCTGCTGATCGCCGGCCACCCCGCAGATCGGGATCGCGCTCCCGAACCACTCCGGCCGCGCGGTGCCGAAATCGCCGCTCGAACGCCGGACTTCTGGCAGCATCGCGGCAGGAACGCCGAACAGCGCGCACAGCTCCTCGCTCCAAGCGCGCCGGTCGATGTCGTACAGCATCGTCCGTGACGCGTTCGAATGATCGGTGGCGAAGTCGGCGCCGCCGGTCAGCTTCCAGATCAGCCACGTGTCCACGGTGCCGGCGGCCAGTTCGTCCGGCCGATACCGGTCGAGCAGCCGCTCCTCGCGCAGCAGCCACTCCAGCTTGGTGGCCGAGAAGTACGGATCGATCACCAACCCGGTGCGGGCGCGGATGCGATCGGCGTGCGGCGCCAGCTCGGCGCAGCGTGCGGCGGTGCGCCGGTCCTGCCACACCACGGCCCGATGCACCGGCCGCCCGGTGGCGCGTTCCCAAATCACCACCGTCTCGCGTTGGTTGGTGATGCCGATGGCATCGGGCGTCACGCCCGCCTCGCGGATCGCGTCGCGGCCGGCGGCGAGGGTGGTCGTGAACAGTTCGTCGGCGTCGTGTTCCACCCACCCGGGCCGCGGAAAGTGCTGCGTGATCTCGTGATACCCGCGTCCCGCGATGTGTCCGTCGGCGGCAATCACGAGGCAGGTCACGCCCGTGGTCCCCTCATCGATGGCGAGGACGTGTTTCATGGCGCGGCGAAGTGAAAGGGTGGGCGGTGGACCCCGCGATCGCTCACGATCGCCGAGATCAGCGCCGCGGGGGTGACGTCGAACGCCGGATTGTACACCGGAACGTCCGGCGGCGCGGTGAGCACGCCGAAGCCGCGCCGCAACTCGTCGGCGGCCCGCTGCTCGATCACGATGTCGGCGCCGGAGGCGGCGTCCGCATCGAACGTCGACGTTGGGGCGGCCACGTAGAAGGGGATCCCGTGGTGATGCGCGGCCACGGCGAGCGCGTACGTCCCGATCTTGTTGGCCACGTCGCCGTTGGTGGCGATCCGGTCGGCGCCCACGATGCACAGGTCGATCTCGCCGCGGAGCATCAGCGACGGGGCCATCGCGTCACCGATCAGGACGACGTCGATACCGGCGCGCCGCAGCTCCCACGCGGTGAGGCGGCTGCCCTGCAGCAGCGGGCGCGTCTCGTCCACGAACACCCGGACGCGGTCGCCCCGTTCGGCTGCCAGGTAGATCGCGGCCAGCGCCGTGCCCATGCCACCGGTGGCGAGGGCGCCGGCGTTGCAGTGCGTCACCACGCGGGCGTCGGCTGGAAAGAGGGACAGGGCATGGTCCCCGATGCGGCGGCACATCGCCCGGTCCTCGTCGAGAATCGCCGTGGCTTCGGCGATCAGGGCGTCGCGCCGGGCCGGCCCGTCGGCCGTCCGGTGGGCGACGGCGAGCATGCGGTCCAGGGCCCAGGCGAGGTTCACCGCCGTGGGGCGGGTCGCCCGCAGGGCGGCGGCCACGTCGGCGGCCCGCCGCGAATCGGTGCCGGCCGCCGCCGCGTCCTCGTCGTTCACGATCACGGCGAACGCCATCGCCGCGGCGATGCCGATGGCGGGGGCGCCTCGCACGGCGAGCGTCCGGATGGCGTCGCACGCCTCGTCGAGCGTGCGCAGGTCGCGTTCCACGTGGCGCTCGGGAAGCGCCCGCTGGTCGATGATGCGCACGCTGCGGCACTCAGGTCCCCAGCGCACCGCCTCCGGCAATTGCATGGCCGGAATGTATGCGGGGGCCCCGGCGGGAGTTAGATTCGAGGACATTCCAACCTCCGCCGCCATGTCCGAATCTCTGCTCACCTTCGACGTCGCGGACCGCATCGCGACGATCACCGTCACCCGGCCCGACAAGCTCAACGCGATCAACGACGCGCTGATGGGGGCGCTCGGCACCGCGATCGACCAGGTGCGGGCCCGCGACGACGTGGCGGGCGCCGTGCTCACCGGCGCGGGCCGCGCGTTCGTCGCCGGCGCCGACATCGCCGAGTTGCAGCGCAAGAGCCCCATCGAGGCCCACGCGATGTCGAAGCGGGGTCAGGCGCTGTTCCGCCACATCGAGCTGCTCCCCAAACCGGTGATCGCCGCGGTGAACGGCTTCGCCCTCGGCGGCGGGTGCGAACTCGCCATGGCGTGCCACGTGCGCCTCGCGTCGGAGCACGCCAAGTTCGGGCAACCCGAGGTCAAGCTGGGCACGATTCCCGGCTACGGCGGCACGCAGCGGCTGCCGCGGCTGATCGGGGCCGGCCGGGCGCTGCAGCTGCTGCTCACCGGGGAGACCATCGACGCGGCCGAGGCGCTGCGCATCGGGCTGGTGAACGCCGTGGTGCCGGCCGGCGAACTGCTGGCGGCGGCGCGGGCGATGGTCGCGCAGATGGTCGCGAACGGTCCGCTCGCCATCGCCCATTGCATCGACGCCGTTCGTCGCGGCACGGACATCCCGCTGGACGAGGCGCTGGCGCTGGAATCGTCGAAGTTCGGGCTGCTCGCCGCGTCGGCGGACATGAAGGAAGGCACGATGGCATTTCTCGAGAAGCGGGCGGCCCAATTCACGGGACGGTGACGGCGGCGGCCGTTCGGTTGACGACCCTCGCCCTGCGCGACTTTCGCAACTTCGAGCGACAGGATCTGGATCTGCCGCCCGACGGGCTGGTGGTCGTGGGCGAGAATGGCCAGGGCAAGACGAACCTGCTCGAGGCCGCGTACTATCTGCAGCTGCTCCGCAGCGTGCGCGGCGCCCGCGATGTGGATCTGGTGCGGTTCGGAGCGGCGGGATTCCACGTCGACGGCACGCTGTGCGGCGGGCGGCGCATCGCCGTGGGATTCGAACGCGCGTCACGTCGCAAGCGAGTGACGGTGGACGGCGTGAACATGCAGCGGCTGAGCGACGGCATCGGCGCCCTGCCGGCGGTGATGTTCTCGCCGGCCGACGTCGAACTCGTGAGCGGCGCCCCGGTGGCGCGGCGGCGGTACCTGGACATTCTGCTGGCGCTCACGTCGCGCCCCTACCTGGCGGCGCTCCAGACCTATCGCGGGGCGCTGGCGCGCCGCAACGCGGCGCTGCGCGACGCGGCGCGCACCGGCCGGGCCGACGCACGGGTGAGCGTCTGGGACATCCCGCTGGCCGAGGCCGGCGGCGTGCTCTGGCAGCACCGCCGCGACTGGGTGGAGCGCGCCTCGGCCCGCTACGGCCGGCTCTGCGCCACGATCGGGGAATCCCGTGCCGCGACGATGCGCTATGCCAGCGCGCTCGACGGCGCCGCCGACCCGGCCGCGGCGATTGCCGCCGCGCTCGAGGCGAAACTCGTCCTCGACGTCCGGCGCGGCATGACGCAGTCGGGGCCGCACCGCGACGACCTGGCGCTGACACTCGACGGCCGCGACCTGCGCACCTTCGGCTCGGCGGGGCAGCAGCGCTCGGCGGCCATCGCCCTGCGGATGCTCGAGTGGGAGACGCTGCGCGAGGCGTGCGGTGCCGCCCCGCTGCTGCTGCTCGACGATCCCTTCGCCGAGCTCGACGCGCGCCGCTCGGCGCGCATCCTCTCCCTGCTCTCCGACGCCGGCATCGGGCAGACGATCCTCACCGTGCCGCGTGAATCCGACATCCCGCCGGAGTTCACGCGTCTGGAGCGCTCGCGCGTGGAGGCCGGCGTGATGGGCGCCTGGCAGGCCGCATGACGGACCGGAAACCCGGAAAGCCCACGCCACTGCGCGACGTCGTGCCGGCGGTGCTCGGCGCCGGCGGCCTGTCGGAGCGGCTGGAGCAGGCGGCGGTGATCGTGCACTGGCCGGCGATCGTCGGCCGCGAGATCGCGAAGGTCGCGCAGCCGATTTCGATCGATCGGAAGGGCGTGTTGACGGTGGCTGTGACGAACAACGCGTGGATGACGGAGCTGTCGATGATGGAGTTGGATTTGCTGCGCGCGATCAACGAAAAAGCGGGGGCCCGGAAGGTCGACCGGATCCGGTGGCGGCTGGTGCGCTAACCGGTTGTCTGACCGGGACTTAAAAGCTCGCGGGGCAGTTGCTAAACGCCGCCGATTCGCTTAGTTTTCCAGGGTTGGCTTCCAGTCGTTTTTTCGGCCTCTCTTCGGGGCGAAATTCAGCGCGCAATCGAGGGTTCATGAGCACACCAGCGGACCACAACGGATCGAAGTACGATGCCGGCCAGATTCAGGTACTCAAAGGGCTGGAAGCGGTGCGGAAGCGCCCCGGCATGTACATCGGATCGACGTCGGAGCGCGGGCTCCACCACCTGGTGTACGAGGTCGTCGACAACTCGATTGACGAAGCACTGGCCGGCTACGCCGACACGATCTCCGTCACCATCCACGCCGACAATTCGATCACCGTGGTCGACAACGGACGCGGTATTCCGGTGGATGTACATCCGATCGAGAAGATTCCCGGCGTCGAACTGGCGATGACCGTGCTGCACGCGGGCGGCAAGTTCGACAAGAGCTCGTACAAGGTGTCGGGCGGTCTGCACGGCGTGGGCGTGTCGGTGGTGAACGCGCTGAGCGAGGAGCTGAAGGTGTGGGTGAAGCGCGACGGGAAGGAGTATTACATGGACTTCCAGCGCGGCATCACGCAGACCAAGCTCAAGGCGCTCCGCGACCTGGCCAAGCAGGAGACGGGCACCGTCATCTGGTTCAAGCCCGACCCCCAGATCTTCACCGTGCTCGTCTACCGCTATCAGACCCTCGCCGAGCGGCTGCGCGAGCTGTCGTTCCTGAACAAGGGCGTGGTGATCTCGATCAAGGACGAGCGTCCGGGCGAGGAACGGGAGGACACCTACCACGCCAAGGGCGGCCTCAAGGAGTTCGTGCACCACCTGAACGCGTCGCGCAAGAATCTGCACCCCGAAGTGCTCTACGTCGACACGATGAAGGACGACATCGGGATCGAGTTGGCGTTGCAGTACAACGACGGCTACAACGACACGACGTTCTCGTTCGTGAACAACATCAACACGCACGAAGGCGGCACGCACCTCACCGGCTTCAAGTCGGCGCTCACGCGTGTCATCAACTCGTACGCACAGAAGGGGAATTTCCTCAAGAAGGCGGACTTCACGCTGTCCGGCGACGACGTGCGCGAGGGTCTCACGGCCGTGCTGTCGGTGAAGGTGCGCGAGCCGCAGTTCGAGGGGCAGACCAAGACCAAGCTCGGCAACTCGGAGGTCGAGAGCGCCGTCAAGACGGTGGTCGGCGAATGGCTGGGTAGCTACCTGGACGAGCATCCGCGCACGGCCAACATCATCATCGAGAAGGCCGTCTCGGCGGCGCGGGCGCGCGAGGCCGCCCGCAAGGCGCGCGACCTCACGCGGCGCAAGTCGGCGCTCGACGTCGGCAATCTGCCCGGCAAGCTGGCCGACTGCTCGCTCACCGATCCGGCGCTCTGCGAGCTCTACCTGGTGGAGGGCGACTCCGCCGGCGGGTCGGCCAAGCAGGGACGCAAGCGCGAATTCCAGGCCATCCTGCCGCTCCGCGGCAAGATCATCAACGTCGAGAAGGCGCGCATCGACAAGGTGCTCTCCAACGAGGAGATCCGCACGATCATCACGGCGGTCGGCGCCGGCATCAAGGAAGAGTTCACGCTCGAGACGGCCCGCTACCACAAGATCATCATCATGACCGACGCCGACGTGGACGGCGCCCACATCCGCACGCTGCTGCTCACGTTCTTCTTCCGCCAGATGCCGGAATTGATCGAAGCCGGCTTCGTGTACATCGCGCAGCCGCCGCTCTACCGGGTGGCCAAGGGGAAGGAAGCGTACTACGCCTTCGACGAGAAGGAGCGCGACGAGTTCATGAAGCGGCTGGGGAACGGCGACGGCAAGTCGTTGAACGTGCAGCGCTACAAGGGACTCGGCGAGATGAACGCCGATCAGTTGTTCGACACGACGATGGACCCCGAGAAGCGCACCTTGCTGAAGGTGAACATCGAGGACGCGGTGGCCGCCGACCTCATGTTCCAGACGCTGATGGGCGACGTCGTCGAACCGCGGCGGTTGTTCATCGAGGCGAACGCCAAGTTCGTGAACAATCTGGATATCTGAACCGCGCCGCCGGTTGCCGCGATGCAGAACGGGGCCCCCGATCGGGGGCCCCGTTCTGCGTTCGCGGGTCGAGAACCGGCGGGTCGCCTATCGGGGCCGGGCCCCGGACCCTGCACCGCCGGAATCGACGAGCGGCGTATCGCCGGCTGGCGGCGCAACGGGCATCGGCGGCATCGCCAGATTCGGGAATGCGTGATCGAAGTCGAGCGCTGCCGCGATGCCGCGGGCGTCGCCGATCGCGCGCGACGGCGCCCGCCCGGTCGCCCAGCGTCTGTTCGATCTGCCCCAGCTCGGCCGCCGTGGCGACATAGAGGAATGGGACGTTGATCGAGGGCAGGTCCACCCAACCCCGCCGCCGCTGGAGCGATTTCGGCGCGCGGTACACGTCCTCCCAGAGCTTCTTCGAGGTGTCGACGTCGAAGTAGCCGTCGCCCTGCACGCGCACCGTGTCGCGGCCGGGATTGGCCGGCGGCACGAAGACCCTGGACGCGAGCCCCTGCGTCAGCAGGTTGTTCGACAGCCCCAGCGTATCCGCCAGCGCGCTGGAGGTACGGCTGATGTAGATGGGCCGCAGGCGGAACGAGTCGGCGATGATGCGGAGCACGAAGACGTCGGCCCGGCCGAGGTAGCCGGTGCCTCCGGTGTCCTGGGGCAGGCGCTGCGGGTCGATGGTCGCCTCCACGGGACCGAGCGCGATCGTCTGACGCCTGGGCACGGGGACGAAGGCCGGCACCGCGTCGGCCTGATCCATGGTCATGTGCAGCGGCGGCGTGGTGGGCATCGGCCACTGCTTTCCGCGATAAATGGCGGGCCCCTTGGCGGCATCGTAGGGATAGATCGGCCGCCGGATGAGCTGGCGGGCATACCACGTGGTACCGAGCAGCGACGTGTTGGCCACCACCACGTCCTGGCGGATGTGCAGCACGTCCTGGGCGTACCAGAGCGGGAAGGTGTCGTTGTCGCCGGCGACGACGAGTACCCCGTACGGCTCCACGGAGTTGAGCAGATCGATGGCGAAGTCGCTGGTATCCGTCTGGCCGGCGCGCGAGGCCCAGTGCCAGTTGACGAACAGGGGAATCAGCGCCACGAGCAGTACCGGCGAGGCCACCAGCCACGAGCGGCGCCCCGGCCGCGCCATCCCCCGATGCCCGACCGGCGCGGCCTGCGCCCCGGACAGCGACGCCAGCGACTCCCAGACGAACATCAGGCCGAGCGACGCCCACACCCCCCACGGCGAGAAGCTCCAGATGAAGAAGTAGTCCCGGTCGCGGACCTCGCGCGCCACGCTGTTCCCGAGTTGCGGCGATTGCGAGGCGCCGTACTTGAAATTCAGATAGAAGATCAGACACAACGTGACCGTGAACATCAGCCCCGCGAAGTACCACCAACTCTGCCGGTCGCGTTTGTAGTGCACCCACCCGCCGAACAATCCCAGCACCAGGAACACCGCCGCGAGCATGTTCTGCATCCCGGGGCTCTTGTCCAGCGCGTCGCGCATCCACTGCCACTTGAAGTACCACCACCACATGCCCACCTGGCCCTGCACGAACGGCGCCTGGCGGTTGCTCAACGCGGGCTTGCCGTACTGCCCGCGGTTGAAGTTGTACATGAACGCGTCGTACGTGCCCTTGCTGAACGTGCACGACAGATGGAGCCCGTCGCGGCACGCCGTGGGCTCGCCCTCGTTCATCGCCGGGTAGTACGCGGCCCGAATCGGCTGGATGGCGAACGGCGTGATCCCGAACCCGAGCGCGAGCACCGAGGCCAGGATCAACTTCCACCGGAGCAGAAACCGCGGCCGCCGCACGAGAATCGCCAGACCCACCGCCGGCGCCGCCAGCATCCCCGCCATGTGGTTCGCGTACCCCAGCCCCAGCAGATACGCCACGAGCACGATGATCTTGTCCGCCTTCGGCCCGTCCGGGTCGTCCGACCAGCGGATCATCAGCCACGAGATGATCGCGATGCCCGCCAGCGACACCGTGTACACCTTCTCGTTCACCACCGACTGGTTCCACACCGTGAACGCCGTGGCCCCGATGAGCGTCGCCACGCTCGCCCCCACGATCCGCCGCCACCGCTCCGGGAACCAGCTCACCAGCACCCGCTCCGTGGTCAGGAACCACATCGCCGCCGCCACGGCACTGCAGGCGGCGGCGAAGATGTTGATCCGCATCGCCACCGAGCCGGCGATCGGCAACAGCGACATCACCCGGCCCAGCAGCACGAACAGCGGATTGCCGGGCGGGTGGGGCAGGCCCAGCGTGTAGGCGGCGGCGATGTACTCGCTCGTGTCCCACATCGCCGTGCTCGGCGCCAGGGTCACGAGGTAGAGCAGAAAGACCAGCACGCCGGCGATCGTGGCGGCCAGGTAGGAGGGGCGGTACCTGGGTTCCTGATCGGACGAGATCACCATGCCGAGTTCCTCATCACGAGTGGATCGGGGTGCCCTGGCCGCCCCGCGGTGCGGACGGCGCGTCGTGCTACACCATGCAGACCCACGGGGGTCCTCGGCAAGCGCGGGGTGTGGCCGCGCACGCTTCCATCGAACGGGCTACCCAGTCATGAGCAGGCACGGCGGAGCGGACGCCTGCCGTCCGCTCCGCCGCCGAGCGCCCCTCACCGGTTGACGGTCTCCTCCCGGCCAATCGCCCCCACTCGCAACTCCAGCATTCGCTGCTCGAGCTTCTCCAGCGGCAGCGCGAGCAGCAGATCGATTCGCCGGCTCAACACCTGGTAGGTCTCGCGGAAGGCCCGGGCCCGCGCCTCGGCGGGCTCGACGTCCGCCGGGTCGGGCATCCCCCAGTGCGCGAACGCCGGGTGCCCCGGAAACACCGGGCACGTCTCCTTCGCGTTGTCGCACACGGTGATTACGAGGTCCCACGGCGCGTGCTGGATCTCATCGATCGTCTTCGGCCGGTGCCCGGCCCAGTCGATGCCGTGGTCGCGAAGAACGTCGATGGCCCCCGGATTCACGCGCGCCGCCGGTTTCGTCCCCGCGCTCCCGGCGCGGAATCGCCCCGCGCCCTTGGCCGTGAGAATGGCCTCGGCGATCTGGCTCCGCGCAGAATTTCCCGTGCAGAGAAACAACACGCCGAGTGGTTTCGATGTCGTCATGCATCCACCTCCCGAACGAAATACCGGTTCCGTGCCCAGAGCGAGACGTAGACCAGTCCGACGAGGGCCGGCACCTCGATGAGCGGTCCGACGACCGCCGCCAACGCCTCCCCCGATCCGATGCCGAACGTCGCCACCGCGACCGCGATGGCGAGTTCGAAGTTGTTTCCCGCGGCGGTGAACGAGAGCGCCGCCGTGTCCTCGTAGCCGAACCCCAGCTTCACCGACAGCAGGAACGCCAGCCCGAACATGACGGCGAAATACACGACCAACGGAACGGCGATCCGCGCAACGTCGAGCGGATGCTGAACGATCCGGTCGCCCTGCATGGCGAACATCAGCACGATGGTGTAGAGCAGCCCGATGAGGGCCGTGGGCCCGATGCGCGGCAGGAAGGTGCCGTCGTACCACGCCACGCCGCGACGCGCCACCAACACGCGGCGGGTGAGATACCCCGCGAGCAGCGGAATGCCCAGGAAGATCAGCACGCTGCGGGCGATCGCCCCCATCGAGACGTCGAGCGCCGCCGTGTCGGCCCCGATCCATCCGGGAACCACGGCCAGAAAGAAGTACCCGAGCAGCGAGTAGGTGAGGATCTGAAATACGGAGTTGAGCGCCACGAGCACGGCCGCCAGTTCGCCCGGACCCGCAGGCCAGTGCGTTCCAGATCAGGACCATCGCGATGCAGCGGGCGAGGCCGATCATGATCAGCCCGTTCCGGTAATGCGGCAGGTCGGGGAGCAGCAGCCACGCCAACGCGAACATCACGACCGGACCGAGCACCCAATTGAACACCAGCGACGTCCCGAGGAGCTTCCGGTTCGCGATGTGCCGGCCGATGGTTTCGTACCGCACCCTGGCGAGCACGGGGTACATCATCCAGAGCAGCCCGATGCCGATGGGCACGGACACGCCGGCCACCTGAACGCGGTCGAGCGCGCTCCCGAGATCGGGGAACCAGCGGCCGAGCAGGATGCCCGCCGCCATCGCCGCGAAGATCCAGGCCGGCAGAAACCGGTCGAGCGTCGACAGTCGTCCGACGATCGACGCCGGCGCTATGGGCGTCCCCTACCGATTGGGGTTCGGCGACCGGCATCAGGACCTCATCGGGTGACCGTGCATCAATCGACCCCGGCGCCCAGGGGACGAACCATGGCGACGGCGCTTTCCGGACAGCCGCCCCGGAATTCGTCGGTCGCCCGCACCACCGCCGGCACCTGATCCCGCGGCACGGCGACGAAGCCAAAGCTCGGGAAGTAGCGTTCCGCCGTGGTCGTGAGCAGATACATCGCCTGCCGGCCGCGCGACTCGGCTTCGGCGATCAGTCGTGCGACGAGCGCGCGCCCCACGCCGCGGTGCTTCCACTCCGGCGTCACCGCCACGGAACGGAGCAGGACGTCGGGGCGGCATTCCTCGAGTCCCCCGACGCCGATCACCGCGCCGGCCGACTCGGCGACGACGAACCCCGAGGCCGGCCGCGCGAGCGCTTCGCGTACCCCGGCCGTCGGCAACTCCGCCTCGGTCAGCAGGCGCTCGACCGCCGCGGTATCCGACGGCTTGGCATCGCGCAACGCGAACGGGACGGGCTTGGTGGCCCGTACGAACGCGGCACCGACTCGTCCGGCGACTTCCGCGGCCACGCGGTCCACGTCGAGCCCGGTCTGGCCGAGGAATCCGCGGGCGTCCTGCGCATCGTACAGGCGCGTCATCTCCACGTGCCCGTTCACGAATCCGGCATCGCGCAGCAGTGCCAGGAACTCGGTATCCTGCAGTGCGCCCGCCACGCAGCCCACCCACAGGTCCATGCTGCGCTTCACGTCGTCCGGCAGTTCGCCCTGCACCACGATGTCGGACACCGCGAACCGCCCCCCGGGCCGGAGCACGCGGAACGCCTCGCGCAGCACCGCGGCCTTGTCACCCGACAGGTTGATCACGCAGTTCGAGATGATGACGTCCACCGAATCGTCGGGGAGTGGAATCTGCTCGATCTCGCCCTTGAGGAATTCGACGTTGGCCACGCCGGCTTCGGCCGCATTGCGCCGCGCCAGCGCGAACATTTCATCGGTCATGTCGAGGCCGTACGCCTTGCCGGTGGGCCCCACGCGCCGGGCCGACAGCAGGACGTCGATTCCACCGCCGGACCCGAGGTCGAGCACCACCTCGCCGGCGCACAGCTCGGCGAGCGCGGTCGGGTTTCCGCAGCCGAGAGAGGCGAGCACCGCCGCTTCCGGCAGCGCGTCGGTCTCACCGCGGACGTAGAGGTTGGACGTGATGGGATCGACGGTACCGTCGGCGGCGGCGGCGCCACAGCACGAGTTGGCCGGCCCGCAGCAGCCGCCGGCGTCCGCGGATTCGCCGGCCACGCCATCGACGCGGTCCAGCACGCGAAGCGCGGCGGCGCCGTATCGGGCGCGAACGGTGGAGGTGAGATCTTCACGCGAAGTAGGCATATCCGTCCCCTTGATCAAGTTCCGTTGATGTATGCGACGCAGGCGTCGCCGCGAAATCCCTCATTGGTCAGCCACAGCAGCGCCCCCGCCGGAGAATCGGCAGTGTGCCGCGTCTGGGTTCCAGCGTGACCGCCAGGTCGTGCACTTCGGCGACGGCGGCCGGCGTGATCGCGTAGTACGACCACCGGCCCTCGCGGCGGTCGGCCACCAGCCCGGCGTCCTTCAGCACGCGGAGATGGAACGAGAGGCGCGACTGCGCCGCACCGAGTTCATCCTGCAGCTCGCACACGCAACGCTCGCCGTCCCGGAGCATCTCCAGGATCCCGAGTCGGGTGGCGTCGGAGAGCGCGTGGAACAACTGCGCGGCACGTTCGAGGTCGAGAGCTGTCGCGGTAGCCATGGCGCCAAGTTAAATCAACGGAAATTGATTTGTCAACCGCCCCCGCGCGACGGGATGGTGGCTGGGCGGTGAGGCGGGCGAGGTCCGTCCCGGCGATCAGCGGGCGCCGAGCGGCTGCGGCGCGTCCCCCTCGCGGGCGATGAGGAGCAGCTGCTTGCCGATCACGTGGTGGGCCACGATGAGGGCGAGGGTCACGCCCCCCAGGGCGAGCCAGGTCACGTGCGTCGTGGTTGCGTCGAGCCCTCCGGTGGCGGTCCGCCGGCTGGTGAACGCTACGAGGACATACAGCGCGGCGAGGCCGCAGGCGGCGACGTAGGCTCCGATTCCCAACAGGCGCGCAATCGTTTTTGGCATCGACGACAACTCCCGATTTCCGGTGAAGGGATGGCCGTAATCTGTCACGGAGCCGATGCAGCGTCGAGTGGCGGCGGTGTATAGCGGGACACCACGGCGCGGAGCGACCCGTCCGGACGTCGCTCGGCCCATGCCCGGTACCACTTCCGATCGCCGAAGCGGGCGCGAAGCGATGCGTTGTGGTCGCCCAGGTCGGCGACGTAGATGACGTCGCCGTTCAGCCGTCCGTCGGCGGTGATCGGCTCGAGGAGCAGCCCGAGGCCGAGCGGCATCGGTCCGAACCGCGCGTCGGTGTCGAGGGCCGCGATGCACGCGGGCGTCAGCGATCGCTCCGATGAGATGTGGATGGCCGGGTCCACGGCATGCACGGGCGTGGCCCCGGGGGCATACGTCGCGATCCGCTCGGCGGCGAAGCGGGCTCGTTCGGCGGGTGGGCGGCCGGAGTCCGCCTCGGCCATCCGTACGGCGTCCAGCACCGAACAGGCGTCGCCGTGCGCGAACACGTCGACGGCCTGGCTCCGCGAGAAGCCGACCCCCCAGAGGCGGCGCAGGAGCTGGGCGCTGAACGGTTCATGGACGAACACCAGCGCATGGTGCGCGCCGGCCGCGCGCGTGGCGGCGGCCAGATCGAGCTTGTACGTGGGGTCGGAATCCCGCAGGCGGCGGACGAGGCCGTTGGCGCCGTAGGGTCCCATGGGCATACACCAGGCCACGACGATGCAGGCGACGATTCCGAGCGGCGCCGCGTGCCGCCAATATCCACCCCAGCGTTCCGCCACGAGAAACGGGGCCCGCGCCAGCAGGATGACGACCACCGGCACCACCGTGTACAGGTACCGTGGGCCCAGGAACTGGCCGTCGTGCCAGTAGAGCGAGTACGCAACGAGCTGGAGCCCGAACAGGGAGAGGAGCAAGGCGTCCCATCGCGACGCCCGGCGCAGCGACAGCAGGCCGATGGCGGCGATCACCAGCGCCGGCGCCGGCCACTCGAATACGGCCCCGTTCAGCTGGCTCGCATATTCGGCCGCGCGCGCCAGGGCCAACATCGGGGTGTACGCGACGCCGCGCGGATCGACGTGGAAGCCGGGATGCTGGGCCGCGTCCCCCCAACACGTCGTACGCGAAGTGGAGCACGCCGCCCGTCGTTGCCCAGTTGGCATAGAGCAGCGGCGCCACCCCCACGGCAACGCACAGCGCCTGCAGGGCGAGATCGCGCCACCGGCGGCGCTGGCGGGCGACGACGGTGAGTTGGAATCCTCCGACCGCCACCGCGACGACGACGGCGTCGAGGGGACGAATGGTGGCCATGAGACCGAGCGCCAGTCCCATGCCCGCCGCGAGCAGCAGTCGCTGCCAGGTGGCCTCGGCCCGCTCCCATGCGGCGAGCATCGCCAGCGTCGCCACCGCCAGCAGGAGCACGGGCACGTGATTCATGTAGCTCGCCGACATCAGCAGCGTGACGGGCGCCAGTGTGAACAGCGCCGCCACCGCCCGCCCCTGCGTCTCCCCGTAGGCGCGGCGCGCGAACTGGTACAGCGCCATTGCCGAGAGCGCGCCGAGCACGGGACCGAGCAGCCACGGCCGGTGCGTCAGGTATCCGAGCGCGAGCAGCAGCGGGCCGCCGATCGGATATTCCGAATACCACGCGCCATGGTCGATGACGTGATCGACGGCGAAGAACTCGAAGTTGGGATCCGCCGGAAGGGCGAGCCGGCCGTGCAGCAACATCCGGGCGTGCCAGAGTTGCGCGATCTCGTCGGTTCGCGTGGGCGCGAACTGAAACGCGTACGAAGCCACGAGCACACTCGCGGCACCGAACGCCACGCCCACCAGCAGGGCGTAGACCAGGGGCGGCGGCCACCGCAGCAGCCGCGCCGCGCGGGCGGGGAGCGCCCGCAGCCATCCCAACGGCATCGCCGCCACGGCCAACACGGGTCCCACGGTGAGCAGGCCGGCGCCCAGCCAGAAGTAGAGGTTCCCGACTCCGACCCCGGCGCCATCCGCCGTGAGCGTCGGCAGCGGATAGACGCCGACCGCGATCAGCGCCAGCGCCGCGACGACGCCCAATGGCGACACCCGCCGGTCGAACCCGCCCCATCGTGTCATCGGGCGCGCCCCCGTCGTTCGGCCACGAACACGTTGCCGTCGGCGGCGTGCATGGCGGGAGCGACCGGCCCGAATCGCGCCGTGTCCACGAGTCCGGCGGCGATCGCCCACTCCAGCGTCTGGCCGTACCCGGCATTCAGCACGATGATCTCACGTTCGGCCACGCTGTCCGGCGTCCCCAGGAGCGCCGTATCGGCGCCGGCGCGCAGCATGTAGTACCGGAGCGGAGCCACGGATGGAGCGGTCGCCACCACGCGGTCTCCCGGTTGCGACTGCGTGGCCAGCGCGGCGGCAATCTGTTCGGCGCCGATGAACACCCCGGATGGATGCAGGCCGGCCACCGCGTCCACCGAGAAGCCGAGGGCCACGCCCGCCGCGGCCACGACGGCGGCGACGGCCGGCAGATAGGGCGCCAGCATCCGCCCGCGGGGGAGCGAGACGAGGAAGTCGCCCACCGTGCCCGCGGCGAGCGCGACCACCGGCAGCGACCAGAGCCAGGTGCGCGCGAACGGCGCGCGGTGCATGACGAGCAGCAGAAAGGCGCACCAGACGTACGCGGCCATCACCACCGACACCCCTTCGTTCGACACCCGCGTCGACCAGCACACCCCCGCCAGCACCACGAGCCCGAGCACGACCGCGATCGCGGCCGGGTAGGGTTGCGCCCACGCGCCCGTCAGCCGATGCAGACTCGACGCGAACTCGGCAAAGAACTGCGGCCAGGTGGACGGTGCCACGAACTCGTTGGCCGTGATCGCCCGGATCCCGTTGGTGGCGATGATCGGCAGGTAGGCGAGAAAGGCGAGCGCGGCAGCGGCTGCCAGCGCCGCCGTGAGTCCAGCCAGCGGACGCCACGCCTTCCACCCTCGTTCCACCGGCAGGACGATCGCCAGCCAGAGCGCCACCGCACCAATGGGGTAGAGCATGGTCGGAATCGTCGCCGCGCCGGCCGCGGCCACCACCGTGAACACCACCCAGGCGCAACAGGACTGACCGCGGCTCCGGACGTCGGCCGCGATGAGCAGCAACACGAGATAGGCGGCGGCGACGAGCGAATACCCGCGTGCGTTGGCGGAATAGAGCACGAGGGGCGTGGCGGCCGCCGTGAGCGCCGCCCCGATGAGCGCCGCCGATCGCGTGAACAGCACCCGACCCACCGCGAACGTGAGCGGTACGATGGCCAGGCCCGCCACGAACGCCGGCAGGCGGATCGCCCACGGCGCGTCGTGACCCATGGGCGCGGTGAGCTTGGCGATCACCGTATACAGGAAATGGTTGCTCGGAAACGGGTAGGCGGTGATCGCGGTGGCCCACGAGCGGCCGATGAAGGACAGATAGCTCACCGACTCGTCGTAGCGCATCGGCTGACCGAGGGCGGAGAACCGCACCACCGCGGCGGCGAGCACGATTCCCAGCAGGGCCAGCCGCGTCGGCAGGTCCTCGTTGCGCCACCACGCGCGGACGGCCGCCGTCATGCGCCCGAGTACCGCTCCACCCCCGCCCCGCTCACGCGGTGGGAGATCAGGGGGAGGGGCGGTTCGGCGCTCTCGGCGATCACGATCGCCCGGTCCAGGCAGCGCCCCCCGGCCGCGATGCCGGCGGCATCGCGCGCGAACACCGTGGCCAGCGGCTCGCCGGCTTCCACCCAGTCGCCGGGCCGGGCCGTGATCACGAATCCGACGGTCGGATCGACGGCGTCGGTGACTCTGGTGCGCCCGCCGCCAAGCTCGGTGATGCCGTAGCCGATTTCCCGCGGCGCCACGCTGGCGACGATCCCACGCCGTGGCGCGACGTGGATTTCGCACTCGGCGGCCTGCGGAAGCAGCGCCGGGTCGTCCACCACGGCGGGGTTCCCGCCCTGCGCCTCGATGATGCGCTGGAACTGGCGGGCCGCCTCGCCGTCGACGATCGCCCCCTCGAGTTGCCGGCGCGCGTCGCGCGCGTCGTCCGCCACCCGGGCCAGCAGCAGCATCTCGACGCCGAGCGCGAGCGTGACCTCCATCAGATCGGTCGGGCCCTCACCCTTGAGGGCGTGGATCGCCTCTTCCAGTTCCAGCGCGTTGCCGCAGGCGCGCCCCAGCGGGCGGTCCATGGCCGTCAGGAGCGCGACGACGGGACAGCCATGATCGGCGCCGAGGGAGACCATGGTGCGAGCGAGCGCCAGCTCGTCGTCGAGCGCCGGCAGGAAAGCGCCCGACCCCCGCTTGACGTCGAGCACGAGCCCCGTGAGACCTTCGGCGAGCTTCTTGCTCATGATGCTCGCCGAGATCAGGGGGATCGCCTCCACCGTCGCGGTGGCGTCGCGCAGCGCGTACATCTTTCGGTCCGCGGGAGCGATCTCCGCGGTCTGTCCCATGAGCACGCAGCCGATGCGCTCCAACTGTGCCCGGGCTTCGGCCAGGGAAATTCGCGTCCGGAATCCGGGAATGGACTCGAGCTTGTCGAGCGTGCCGCCGGTGTGGCCGAGGCCGCGGCCCGACATCATCGGCACGGCGACGCCGAGGGCGGAGACGAGCGGTGCGAGGATCAGCGACACCTTGTCGCCGACGCCCCCCGTGGAGTGCTTGTCGATGCGGGGACGGCCCAGATCGGCCAACTCCAGCCGGCCTCCGCTGTCGAGCATGGCGTCGGTGAGCGCCGACGTTTCGCCGTCGTCGAGTCCGCGGATGAAACAGGCCATCAGGAAAGCGGACATCTGGTAGTCGGGGATCTCACCCGCGGCGTAGGCGCGGATGAACGCCTCCCATTCGCCGGCCGTGAGCCGTCCACCGTCGCGTTTCTTCTCGATCGTTCGCCGTGCGTCCATTGACCGGTTACCGGGGTATTTCTAACGTTGACGGATGCGGGAAGACGCTGCTCGAACTGGCTCGGGCGGGCGCCAGTGCCAAGGGAGCCAGCCCCCCAATCAGGAGTCGTCCGAATGAGGTTCCAACTCGCAGCCACCGCCGTGCTGCTGAGCATCGGCGGCGTGGCGCGCGCCCAGACGGCCGCCGAGCACGTCGCCCTGGGCGACAGTGCCGCCGCGGCGCTCGACGCACGCAGTGCGCTTTCCCAATATCAGTCCGCCATCAGTCTCGATTCCGCGAATGCCGAAGCCCTCTGGAAGGCCGCGCGCGAAGCCGTGGACCTCGGTGAGGCCGCCGGCTTCGCACACCAGGATCAGACGCGCGACAGTCTGTACAAGCTGGGTGAACAATATGCCACGCGTGCGGTGCAAGCGAACCCCGACGCGGCGGTCACGCACTTCACGCTGGCCAAGGCACTGGGCCGCGCCGCGCTCGCGCTCGGCAGCCGCGAGCGGGTGAAGTACGCGAAGCGGGTGCGCGAGGAGGCCCTGCAGGCGCTCAAACTCGACTCGCTCGACGACGGCGCGTGGCACGTGATGGGCGTCTGGAACGCCGAGATCATGCGCCTGAACACCTTTACCCGCTTTTTCGCCAAGACCCTGCTCGGCGGGGGCGTGCTGGGCGAGGCCAGCTGGGCCAATGCCCAACGTGATCTGGAACACGCCGTGACCTTACAACCGGCCCGGATCGTCCATCATCTTGATCTGGCTCAGGTGTACGCCGACGTCGGCGACAAGGGCAAAGCACGCGAGCAATACGACCTGGTGCTCTCGCTACCGGCCACGGAATACAACGACGCCAGCTACAAGCACGAGGCGGAACGGGCCCTGGCGAAGCTCCAGTAGGACCTGAAATCATGGAATCACACATCGAGCACCCCGACGGCCTCGCGCTGTCCGGGGAGGACGAGCACGCGGCGCCGGAGCTCGAGCGGCTGCGCGCGCAGATCACGGAACTGCAGCGCGAGCGCGACCATCTGATTGCCGTCGTCGACATCCTGCAGGAGATCTCCTCGTCGCTGCACTTCGTGGACATCCTGCAGGCCATCGCCCGGAAACTGGGCGAGGCGTTCGGGCTCGACCGGTGCGCCATCTTCCTGTCCGGCAACAAGGACGAGGTGCGGCTGGTCGCGAGCTACGAGGACCCGGCCATCCGGAACCTCGTCGTCGACCTGCGCCGCTATCCGGAACTGCAGCGCGCGTTCGACTCGGGGGAGACGGTGTTCATTCCCGACGCGATGTCGGATCCGATGCTCCGGGCGATCAAGCCGGCGTTGGACACCCGCAACGTGCGGTCGATTATCGTCGTGCCGATTCGCTGGCAGGCGTCGGTGATCGGCGCCATCTTCCTGCGCACGGAGCGCGATGCCCAGCCGTTCAGCGACGCCGACGTGCACTTCTGCCAGGTGGTCGCCTCGCTGACCGCCAAGGCGCTGCGCAACGCGCACCGGTTCGAGGCCGCGATGCGCACGCAGCACGATACGTCGCAGGCGCAGCGCAAGGCCGAGGTCCGGCGGGTCGTGCTCCTCGCCTTCATGCGGCGCCTGCTCGACCGGCATGCAACGATGGAAGCGGAGAGCTTCACGGACGGCGGCCTGTCGCGCGCGTCGGACGAGGAGCTGGACCGGCTGGTCTCGGTCGCCCTGCAGGTGCTCGACGAGGAATCCAAGGGGTGAGTGCACCGCCGGCGCAGGTCGCCGCCCGCGCCGCGAGCCTTCGCGACCACCTCGAACGCGCGCGGCACGAATACTTCGTGCTCGACCGGCCGTCGCTGTCCGACCGCGAGTACGATACGCTGTTCCGGGAGCTGCAGGCCATCGAGGCGGAGCATCCCGAATTGCGCACGCCCGACTCGCCGACGCTGCGGGTGGGTGCGGAGCCACAGAGCCAGTTCCGGAAGCACACGCACCTCGTGCCGATGATCTCGCTGGGCAACGCGTTCACCGAGGGCGAGTTGGCCGCGTGGGAGGAACGCATCGTCCGGCTGGTGGCCGACGATGCCCGGGCCGGCGGCTACACCTGCGAACTCAAGATCGACGGCGCGGCCGTCTCGCTCACCTATCGGGACGGCGTGCTGGCCACCGGGGCGACGCGGGGCAACGGCACGGTGGGCGAGGACGTAACCGCCAACCTGCGCACCGTGCACGACATTCCGCTCCGGCTCGGCGGCGCCGACCACCCGCCGCTGGTCGAGGTGCGCGGCGAGGTCTACATGCCGTTCAGCGGGTTCGAGCGGATGAACGAGGAGCGCGTCCGCGCCGGCGAACCGGTGTTCGCGAACCCGCGGAATTCCGCCGCCGGCGCCCTCCGCCAACTCGACCCGGCGGTCACGGCACGGCGGCCGCTCCGCTTCTTCGCCTATTCGGCCACCCTGCCCGACGACGTGCCCCCTCCCGTGCCCACGCAGTGGGCGCTGCTCGACCTGCTGGCGGCGTGGGGCTTCCCCATCGCGCCTCGGCGCGAGCGGTGCGCCACGATCGACGACGTGCACGCCTGGGCGCGCCGCGTGGAACACCAGGTGCGCGCCGAGCTCGACTTCGCGATCGACGGCGGCGTGGTGAAGGTCGATTCCCTGCGCCTGCAGAAGGAACTGGGCGTGATCGGCGGCCGCGAGCCGCGGTGGGCCATCGCCCGCAAGTTCGCGCCGGACATCGCCGAGACCCGCCTCGTGCGCATCGGCGTGAACGTGGGCCGCACCGGATCGCTCAATCCGTACGCGGAGCTCGAGCCCGTCGAACTGGGCGGGACGACGGTGCGGATGGCCACCCTCCACAACTTCGACCTGATCCGCGACAAGGATCTCCGCGTCGGGGACCTCGTGCAGGTGAAGCGGGCGGGGGACGTGATCCCGCAGGTGATCGGGCCGATTCCGGAAAAGCGCGATCCCGACCACCCGCCCGCGGAGTATCGGCCGCCGGCCCGCTGCCCGGTGTGCGATACCCCCGTCCAGCGCGACGAGGAGGAGGTGGCGATCTACTGTCCGAACGTCGGTTGTCCGGGGCGGCGGCTCGAAGCGCTGGTGCACTTCGCCTCGCGGTCGGCCATGGACGTGCGCGGCCTGTCGTACGCCCGCCTCGAACAGTTGGTGAATGCCGGCCTCGTGGGCGACGCCGCGGACCTCTACACGCTCCGGGCCGAATCGCTGCAGTCGCTGGAGCGGTTCGCGGCGAAGAGCGCCGAGGCGCTGGTGGCCGCGATCGATGCGTCACGGGCCCAGCCCCTGTCGCGATTGCTGTTCGGGCTCGGCATCCGGCACGTGGGATCCGGCGCCGCCGAATTGCTGGCCCGCCACTTCGGATCGCTCGACGCGCTGCGCGAGGCCGCCCTGCGCGACGACGGTCCGGCGGAGGTGGTGCGCGTCCGGGGCATCGGGCAGACGATCGCCGATGCCGTCGCGGCGTACTTCCGGGATCCGGCCGCGGCCCAATTGTTGGCGAAGCTGCGTGACGCCGGCGTGAATGAGACGGAACCGCAGGCGGCCGCGGCGGGCAGTGCCCTCAGCGGCCAGACGTTCGTCATCACTGGAACGCTGCCCACGCTCTCGCGTGTGCAGGCCCGCGACCTCATCGAGGCCAACGGCGGGCGCGTCACGGACAGCGTTTCGAAGAAGACGACGGCCCTCGTGGCCGGCGCGGAGGCCGGCAGCAAGCTGGAGAAGGCCCGGTCGCTGGGGGTGGAGACGATCGACGAGGCCGAACTGATGCGACGCGTGGGACAACCCGGAGACCAACGATGACCGATTCGATCCAGCTCGGCGACAGCGGCATGCTCGCGATCACGCGCGACGCGCTGGCCGCGCTACGTGGCGCGCTGTTCCGCGACCTTGGAGGGGAAGCCGCCGCCGGCTATCTGCAGGAGGCCGGCTACGCGGGCGGCGCGGCGCTGTTCGAGGCCTTCCACGCCTGGTCGGCGCAGCACGGGCACGGAGCGCCGGAATCGATCCCCGCCGACGACTTTCCGCGGTTGGCCACCCGCTTCTTCGGCGACCTGGGGTGGGGCTCGATCACCATGACCGCGCTCAGCGATGCCGTCGCCGCGCTCGACTCCGACGACTGGGGAGAGGCCGCGCCCGAGACGGGACTGGAGCTTCCCAGCTGCCATCTGACCACCGGGATGTTCGCCGACTTCTTCGGCCGCCTGGCGGGCACGCCGATGGCGGTGATGGAAGTCGAATGCCGCTCCGCCGGCTCCGAGCGCTGCCGCTTCCTGCTCGGGAACGCGGAGTCCCTGCACCACGTGTTCGAGGAGATGAGCCGCGGCGTGCCGTACGCCGAGGCCGCCGCCACGACCGCCTAGGGCAGCTGGCCGAGCGCTTCGGCGTACCGCGGATTCGGCAGCAGTTCGCCGTCCACCAGCACCTCGCGGTCCCAGGGCAGGATGACCGTGCTCTGGGTGGCGATGGCGTGGAAGTCCGGCGCGTACTCGCCGGTGCGGAAGGCCACGGCCGTCCGGACCTCGCCGGCGCCGGCGTTCACCAGCGCCGAGACGGCCAGCCGCATCGTGTCGCCGGAGTCGCAGGTCTCGTCCACGAGCAGCACCTTCCGGCCGCGGACCTCGGGCGGCACCTGGCCGAACACCGCCGGCGTCTGCCGGACGTGTTCCGCCCGATACCGGCGGCTCACGAGCAGGGAGTGGAACTCGACGTCGAGAATGGCCGCGATGACCGCGCCGGGCACGACGCCGGCCGTGGCCACGCCGATCACGATGTCGGGGTCGTAGTCGCGGGCCACCTTGAGGGCGAGGCTCCGCGACAACTCGCCGAACAGGGGCCATTCGACGTTGAACACGCCCTGCGAGGGTTCGACCGTGGTGCGGCGCGGCGACATGGGGGCCTCCTGGGGCGGTGAGCGAGCGGCGGACTCGGAAGGTACGCGCGGCCGCTCCCTGCTGGAAGCGCTCCCCGGCGGCAATTGCCGTTGCTCCCGGTCCACACAATCGGTAGCTTTGCCCACTGGCGGCGCGCGGACGCGCGCGCACGTTTCGCATCCCTCTCCAGCTCCCCAATCGCCGAATGTCCTGGTGGAGCCGCTTGTTGGGCGGCAAGTCGAAATCCGACCTCAAACCGCAGCGACTCGACTACCTGAACGAGGCGTTGGCACTGGAGCGTCAGGGCGACTATGACGCCGCGCTGACCTCGTACCGGCTGGCGCTCCGCGACCACCCGAACGACCCGAAGATTCTCCAAAACATGGCGATCGCCTACTCCCGGACGCACCGGCAGGAGGACGCGATCCGCTGCTACCGCCGGGCCCTGGAGTTGGCGCCGCAACTCTCGGGCGCGCATTACGGACTCGCCTTCCTGCTGATCAAACGGGAGGACCGGCCGGGCGCCATGCAGCATCTGGAGGCGTTCCTGGCCACCGCGCCGGCCAGCGGAGACACGGCACGGTGGGTGGAACATGCCAAACAGACGCTGGCCGAGCTCCGGGCCGGCGCCGACTCCCCGCCTCCGGCTCCGCCCGAGGCTCCTCCGACCCCCGAGGCGTAGGTGAACCAGATCCTGGCCGTCGTGAGTCAGAAGGGAGGAGTGGGGAAGACGACCACCGCCATCAACATCGCGGCGGCGTTCGCGACCCGCGGGGTGAAGACCCTGCTGGTGGACATGGATCCGCAGGGGTCGGTGCGATTCGGGGTCGGGATGCCCGGCCCCAGTGCCGGACCGGGAATCGCCGACTATCTGACCGGCGCCCGCGACCTCAAGGACATCGTGCGGCCCACGGTGCTCCCGTTTCTCCGCGTGCTGCTGGCCGGTTCGGTGGCCGACACCGGCGACCACGCCACGTACCAGGCGCTGGTGGCCAGTTCGACGCGCCTCGGCGAGTTGCTCTCGCGCGTGCGGGACCGCGGATATCTGGTGGTGGTCGACACGCCCCCCGGCATGGGCGCCGTGGTGCACCGCGTGCTCGCCGCCTCCGATCGCGTGGTGGTGCCGCTGCAATGCGAGCCGCTGGCCCTGCAGACCACGTCCCAGATCCTCCGGGGTATCCGCACGGCGGTCGCCGAGCACCCCCAGCTCAGGCTCGAGGGGATCGTGCTCACCATGTACGAGGAACAGAACGCCCTGTCGCGGCGTATCGCCGACTATGTCCTGCAGCAACTGCCGCCCGATCTGGTGTTCGACGTGAGGATTCCCCGGACTCCCGCCACGGTGGAAGCGTTCGCGGCCGGCCAGCCCGTGGTGTTGCGAACGCCCGACGATCCGGCGTCCGTGGCCTACGGCGCCCTCACCGACGTCCTCACGGAGCGGTTCTCGAAATGATCCGGCGCCTCGCCGCGTTCGCCGCGGCGGTTGGGTTGGTCGCGTTCGCCTGCCGCCCCATTCCCGCCCCCAGCGACGGCGTGCTGTCGCTGTCGGCGGTGCAGCTGCCGTCGCCGGGCGTCGTGGCTGGCGACACGATGCGCGACAGCAGCGGGAACGCGGCGCCGGTGCACGTGGTGGCCTACGGCACGGGCGGCGGCTCGGACACGATCGCCTCCGCCGTGCCCACGTTCATCGTATTCGACCGCGGGGCGCACGTCTCTCCCGACGATTACCTCATCGGCGACAGCGTGCGCGACACGCCGGTGCGCGTCATCGGGTCGGTCGGGGCGCTGCAGACATCGCCGATGGACGTCTACGTCACGGCGCGCCCCGATTCGCTCACGAGCCCGACGGCCTCGCTGACCGACACGGTGCGGTTCACCCCGACGGACTCGACGGCCGTCGCCAACTATTCCGTGAATCTGGTCGCCACCGTGCTCGACACGAGCGTAACGCCGCCGGTTCCGGTCCGCGCCGTGATCGTGCACTACACGATCGACTACGCGCCGGCGGGGGTGAACGGCGCCCTGTCGGGCCTGCTGGTGGACGACGCGGGACGGGCGAGCAGTGTGGACACCACCGATGCCAGCGGCCAGGTCTCGCGTCGCATCCTCGTCCGGCCCGAGGCCCCCACGGCCGTCGACAGCTTCGTCGTATCGATCCACGCCGCATACGCCGGCGTTCCCCTCAGCGGTAGCGGCTGGCGCCTCGTGGTCCCGATCCACTCGGTCCTCGACGTATCGCACTGAGGGATTCCCCCACAGGCGAGTCCTTCCGTCAACTCGCGACCGTGGCGTAACTTCCCACCGGTGCGGCGCGTGCCGCGCCTGGCCGCCACGCCGGAGGGTCGGATGATCGCCACGGGAGGCCCGCGCAACTCGAAGCCGGGCACGCTGAACCAGCTGTTCTTCGACGCCGTCGAGCGGTATCGGAAGCCCGACGCGTTACAGGTCAAGGTGAGCGGGCGATACGAGCCGATCTCGCACCTCACCCTGTTCAGCCGGGTGCGCCACGCGGCCATCGGTCTGGCCGACCTCGGCGTCCGCCATGGCGATCGGGTGGTGATCCTCTCGGAGAACCGCCCGGAATGGGCGATTGCCGACTACGCGTGCCTGGCGAGCGGGGTCACGGACGTTCCGATCTACCCCAACGAGACCCCCGAAGCAGCCGGGTTCATCATCCAGGATTCCGGGGCCGTGGCCGCCTTCGTGTCCACCGCCGAGCAGGCGGCCAAGATCGCCGAAGTGCGCGCCGAGTGCCCGTCGCTCAAGCACGTGATCGCGTTCAGCGACGTGCGGCCGCCCGGCGTGGACCACACCCTCTTCGAGCTCGAGGCACGGGGGGCGGCCGTGCTGACGCCCGAGCGCGAGGACGAGTTCAAGCGCGCCGCGATGGCCGTGCAGCCGGACCACCTGGCCACGATCATCTACACCTCCGGCACCACCGGCAAGCCGAAGGGCGTGATGCTCACGCACGACAACCTGTATTCGAACGTCATGGCCTCGAAGGCCGTGATCCCGTTCGGCGGCCACGACGTGTGTCTCAGCTTCCTGCCGCTCTCGCACGTGTTCGAGCGCATGGCCGGCCACTATCTGATGATGGAGACGGGCACGTCGATCGCGTACGCCGAGTCCATCGATACCGTACCGACCAACCTCACCGAGGTGCGGCCCACGCTCGTGCTGTCGGTGCCGCGGCTCTATGAGAAGATGTACGCGCGGGTGCTCGAGAACGCCCTCGCCGGCAGCGCGGCGAAGAAGCAGATCTTCTTCTGGGCCCGCCGGGTGGCCGACCGCTGGGCGGACCAGACGCTGGCCGGGCACCGGCCGGGGGGCCTGCTTGCCCTCCAGTACGGCATCGCCCAGCGGCTCGTGTTTTCGAAGCTGAAGGAACGGACGGGCGGACGCCTGCGCTACTTCGTGTCGGGGGGCGCGCCGCTGGCCGCCGAGATCAACAAGTTCTTCTACGCGGCGGGACTGGTCATTCTCGAGGGCTACGGCCTCACCGAGACCTCCCCGGTGATCTGCGTGAACACGCCCGAACACTTCCGCATCGGCACCGTGGGCCAGCCGGTGCCGGGCGTCGAGGTCCGGATCGCGGCCGATGGCGAGATTCTCACGCGTGGTCCGCACGTCATGAAGGGCTACTACGGAAATCCGGGAGCGAGCGCGGAGGCCGTCGATGCGGAGGGATGGTTCCTGACCGGCGACATCGGCACGCTGGAGGACGACTACCTGCGCATCACCGACCGCAAGAAGGACATCATCGTCACCGCCGGCGGCAAGAACATCGCCCCGCAGCCGATCGAGAACGAGATCAAGACCGACAAGTACGTCTCGCAGGTCGTGATGATCGGCGACAAGCGCAAGTTCCCGAGCGTGCTCGTGGTGCCCAACTGGGAGCAACTCGAGAAGTGGGCGCGCTACAAGAACCTGATCTGGACCGATCGCGCGCAGCTGCTGACGATGCCGACGGTGCAGGCGAAGATGGAGAAGGAGATCTTCGCGAAGACGGCCCACCTGGCCCATTTCGAGCAGCCGAAGAAGGTGGCCCTGCTCGAACACGAATTCACGGTGGAGCGCGGGGAGCTGACGCCGACGCTCAAGGTGAAGCGCCGCGTGGTCGACCGGGCCTACAAGGCGATCATCGACGAACTGTATCGCGAGGAGCCGGCGGCCGCCGAACGCCCCTGACCGTCAGCGGCCGCCGCGCGACAGCCTGACGAGACCGCTCGGCGCCGCGTCGCGCTCCGCCACCCAGGTCGTGGCGTCGCGCGCGAGTTCGGTGAGCCCCTCCGGCAGCGGCACCGCGGCTGGCGCCACCACACGGCCTCCCGCCTGCACGCTCCCCACGGCGGCGGCGAGGAACGGCGCCGCTGCGCCCGTCGCCGACATCGATGGCCAGCCCGCGCGCACTGCCCCCGGCCACCGGCAGCACACGGTCGACGAGCACGCCCGACGTCCCACCCCCGATGCGGACGCCCGGCACCGGGTTCGCCAGCAGCAGGTGCGTGTCGGTGAGTGCCCGCACCCCGGCGGCATGGCGCGTCCATTCGCCCACCAGCACGGCGAACCCACCGCCGCCGGCGAGATTGAGGAACGCGGCCAGCCGCATGGCCTGTTCCGCCTCCCCGGCCGGCGGGCCCTCGGAGGCCGGCGGGGCGACCGTCGCACGATCGCCGGTGCGCAGATCCGCCACCCCGTCCGCGATGCCGTACTGCGCGCGGCAGACGGGACATCCGAGCACGCCCTCCATCACGTCCCGTCCCTCCATCCGGCCGGCGCCGAGCACCAGCCACGACTCCTCGTGCGCGTGGGGGCAGCGCAGCGAATCGACGAGCTCGATGAACATCAGCTGCGCGACAGGCGCAACTCGTCGACGTTCACGGTGGCCGGCTGGGTGAGGGCGTAGAGCACGGCGTCGGCCACGGCCTGCGGCGGCAGCATCCGGTCCCGCGGCGGAATGTCATCCCGCGCGGCGAGGTTGGCCTCGGACCAGAGGTCGGTATCGACCGAGGCCGGCGACACGAGCGTCGTCCGCACGCCGGTGCCGCGAAGCTCCACGCGCAACACCTCGTGCAGGCCGCGGACGCCGTACTTGCTGGCGGCGTAGGCACTGTTGCCGGGAAACGGCGTGTGGTCGGCTACCGATCCGATGGTCACCAGATGGCCGCGACGACGCGCCTTCATCCCCGGCACGAGGGCGTGGAGGAAGAGGAACGGCGCCGCCAGATTCACGCCCAGCGTGCGGGCGAACGTCTCGGGCGTGGTCTGCTCGAGCGGCTGCACGGCGAAGTATCCGGCGTTGTTCACCAGGATGTCTGGCCAGGCGGCGGCGAACCGCCGGGCGAGCACCTCGACCGCCGCGTCCACCGACCCGGCCTCGGCCACGTCGCAGGTCACCGCGAACGCACCGCCGCCTAGCTCCGCGGCGTGGCGTTCGAGTTCGGCCGACGAGCGGGCGACGAGGGCGACGCGGGCGCCGGCGCCGGCCAGCGTGCGCGCGGTGAGCAGGCCGATCCCGCGCGACGCGCCGGTGACGACGGCGCTTCGTCCGTCCAGCGGTCCGGGCACCGGTCAGGGCGCTCCGTATGGCGTGTGCGCCAGCCGCAGGAACTCGTCGCGGGTCATGGGGTTGTCACGGAACGAGCCGCGCAGGGCGCTGGTGATCGTCTTCGAGTTCTGCTTCTCCACCCCCCGCATCATCATGCAGAGGTGGTACGCCTCGACCACCACGCCCACCCCCACCGGCTCGAGCACGCGCTCCACGGCCAGCGCGATCTCCTCGGTGAGCCGCTCCTGGACCTGCAGCCGCCGGGCGAACATATCGACCAGCCGCGGCAGCTTCGAGAGGCCGACGATCTTCTCGTTGGGGATGTAGGCGATGTGCACCTTGCCGAAGAACGGCAGCAGGTGATGCTCGCACAACGAGTACAACTCGATGTCGCGCACCATCACCATGTTGCGGTGCCCCTCGGCCGCGAACAGGGCCCCACCCACCACGTCCTCCACGCGCTGGGCGTATCCCCGCGTCAGCCAGGCCAGCGATTTGGCGACGCGCGCCGGCGTGCGGGCCAGTCCCTCGCGGTCGGGATCCTCGCCCAGCAGTTCCAGTTCGCGTCGCACGAGCTGCGCGAATTCCGGATCCGCCGTCTCGTGCGAAACGTTGCGTTTGGGTCGCGCCGCCGGCTCGATCACCGGCATCGCGCTGGCCCTGCCCCGCGGCTTACCGTCCTTCGTACTCGACATAGTGGTTCGGCGTCTCCCAGAGCACGAGCCGAACGAGCGTCGCCGGCGCCACCAGCGGCTCGATGAGCTGCCAGAAGGCGATCACGATGTTCTCGCTGGTCGGGATCGTGCCCCGCATGAAATCCACGTCGAGATTGAAGTTCTTGTGATCGACGCGATCGATCACCGCCGTCTCGACGATCCGTTTGAGGACCGCCAGGTCCATGACGTAGCCGGTGCGTGCCGACACCTCGCCCCGCACCGACACGTCGAGCACGTAATTGTGCCCGTGCCAGTTGGGGTTGTTGCACTTGCCGAACAGTTCCTGGTTCTCCCGATCGGAGAGCGCCGGGTTGTGGACGCGGTGGGCGGCATTGAAGTGCAGCCGTCGCGTCACCGTCACTTGTGGCATCTGACCCTCGTGTGGCGTATCAACACCTCGCCTCCGCCCCGCGTTCCCGCGCCCCTCGGGAAGCCGGGCGGCGGGCGGCGGAGACGACGAGCCCCGCGGGGGGCCGCGGGGCTCGAGGAGAACGGAACGAAGAGGGTTTTGTGAAGCCCAGTCGAATTTATGAGGTCCTCACCACACCTTTCGCCTTCCCCCGCACTGGGGGCATGACGGCAGTATAGATTATCGAACCCACTCGGTGGACTTGTTGGCTCAAAAACGGAGCTCTTCGCCCGTCGGTATTCTGGCGGTAGAATTTACCCCACGTCATGAAAAGGGGCAATTGATGGATCTCGGGATTCTGGCCGCACTCGCGCTGATCGCCATCTGGGCCGTGGTCGCCCTCGGTTTCAATGGTCCGGGGTGGATTCATCTGTTGCTCACTGTCGGGGTGGCGACGTTGATCTGGCGCGTCGCGGCCCGCGGCGGGAAGCCGAAGACGCCCTGAACCGCCACCGGAGCACGTTGCCTCGCCCCTAGATCTCCCAGTTCGAGAGCACCATCCCCCGCTCGGGCACCCGCTCCTCGTACCCGACGCGTGACATCCGGAGATCGCTCCAGCGCACGCGCCCGCCGAGCGCGATCAGTTGTTGATAGGCCGCGGCGTATTCGCCCTGCATCCGAATCGCCACGCGGCGGGTGCCGCTGCGGCGGGCGAAGTCGCGCAGGGTCGACACCATGCCGTCGAAGTACCGCTGGTCGGCCAGCGCCAGCTTGAGCACGCGTAGCTCTTCACGCACGCGCCCCTCCACCAGCGGCACCGTGTGGCAGAGGGCGAACCCCACGAGGTCGTCGTGCTCGTGCATCAGCACCGTGTCGCCGAGCGACAGCTCGTCGGTGAGGGCGATCTCGCGCGTGTGGTCGTAGCCTGGCAGCAGCCCGTCGAGGAGCGTCCGGCAGTCGTCGAGCGCCCGTTCCTTCTCCTCGGCCGACAACCGTCCGTACAGGCGCGGCGGACGCGAGGCGTGCTCGGCTTCGAGGGTGGTCGTGAGCGTGAGCCGGCCCGGGGTGAATCCCTGGGTGGAATAGAAGCCGATGTTGTCCAGCGTGCGGGGCATCGTCTCCAGACCGATCACCGCCGCCCCTGCGTCGAGGAGCCATTCGACGCCGCGACGCACGACGTCCTTCCCCACCCCGGCGCCCTGATAGTCCTGGCGTACGGCGAGCGGGCCCATCCACCCCTCGACGCCGGAGCGGTGCACCATGTTGAATGCCGCGATCTCACCGTTGGACGCGCGCCAGCAGAGCGCCCCGTCGGCCGCGTCCTCGATGGCATACCGCCAGACGGCGGGGTTCAGAAAGGGAACGCGCACGCCCACCATCCCGTCGCGCCGGTAGCGTTCAGTGAAGGCGTCGCTGAACACCTGGTTCAACCCCGCGATGTCTTCGAGTTCGACCGGAAAGGGCCCCTCGATCACCGGACTCGGCTTCCACGAGCGCGACGACGCCATCAGTCCTCCGCCCCGGCGCCGACTTCCACCACCGGCGGCGCCTCGGGTTCGCCCGGCCGCTCGAGGCGGACCCGGGATTCGCCGGCTTCCTCGTCGTACCGCACCGCCAGCACGCGGTCGAGCCCTTCGCGCACCGACTCGATGTGCGTGATCACGATGACCTGTTCGAAGCGGTCGTGCAGCCGGCGCAACAGCTCCACCACGTTCTGCCGCCGGCCCTCGTCCAGCGACCCGAACACCTCGTCGAGCACGAGGAGGGAGAACGGCTGCCCCGCCCGGTCGGCGATCATCTGCGAGATCGCGAGGCGGAGCACCAGATTCGCGACGTCCTCCTCGCCGCCGGAAATCGCCGGTTTGCGAATGCCGTCCTCGAGCACGCGGATGGCGTAGTCGTCGTCGAGTTCGAGTTCGGTGTAGCGGCCATCGGTGAGTTCCGTGATCAGCGTGCTCGCGAGGCCGGAGATCTCGGGGCGGAGCTGCTCGTTGAGCCGGAACCGGAGGTCTTCGAAGGCGTCATCCAGCTCGTCGTGCAGCCGCCGCTCCGCGGTGAGCGCGTCGGCCTTGGCCCGCTGGGCGTCGAGGTCGCGCTGGGCCGTCCGGGCGCGCTCGTCGTCGAGCACCGCCGCCGCCACTTCGCCCTCGGCCTGCACCGAGGTCAGTTCGGCGGCGCGGAACTCGGCGGTCGCGCTCTCGTGCTGGGCACGCAGCTCGGCGAACGAGGCCTCGGAATACCCGAGGCCGTCCAGTTCCGTCTGGAGCGCCGCGATCCGCGACCGCACGTCGTCGAGCCGCGCCGTCGCCTCGGCCATGGACCGGCGGACCGGCTCCTCCCGGTCGATGAGCGCCGAGAGCTTCGTGGCCTGGGCGTCGAGCGGCTGCAGGCGGGCGCGTTCGTCGAGCAACTGCTTGTGGACCTCGGCGTCGTACCCGCTGGGCACGGCGGCCAGATCCTGCTGCAGCGTCGCCTGGCGCTGCTCCTTGGCGGCGATGTCCTTGCGCAGTTGCGCGAGTTCCTGAACGGCCAGCTGCACCTTGGCCAACCGGCGCTCGAGTTTGCCCGTTTCCTCGAACACCCGGCGGCGCTGGTCGTCGAGTTCCTTCACGTCCTCGGGCATCTCTTCCAGCTGACCGATGCGCTGCCGGTAGTAGTTCCCGTCCACCTGCACCGTTTCCATCTGCGAGTCGAGCAGGTCGAGCACGTTGCGGTAGTGATCCCCCAGCGGGCGGGCGCAGGTGGGGCAGATCCCGTCCTCGCCGAGGTTGACCAGCGTCTCGCGCTGCTGCTTGAGTTCGGCGTACTGCTGGCGCAGGGCTTGGATCTTGGTCTCCGCTTCCTGGCGGTCGCGGACCCATTCGGTGCGCGTGGCCTCGAGCGTCCCCTCCACGCTGCGCAGCTCCTTGCGCTTCCCCTCCAGCTCGACCGTGACCTCCTCTTCCATGGCCGGCGCGGTCAGCACCCGCTCCAGCCGTTCGCGCAACCGGGCCAGCTCTTCGGTCAGCACGCGATCGTTGTCGAGCAGCGTCTGGCGACGTCCCTCGGCGCGGTACAGCTCGTCCATCGACTTCAACCGCTCGGCGAGTTCGGCCAGGGGCCGGAGCTCCTCCGCCAACTTCTCCAGTTCGCCGCGGGCGGCGCCGATCTCGGCCGTTTCGCGTCCCAGTCGCTCCAGATCGCGCGTGAGGTTTCCGGCCTCGTTCTCCAGCACGCGGAGTTCGCCGGTGGCCCGCTGCGACGCATCGCGCGTCTGCTGCATGGCCGTCCAGCGGGGCTCCAGTTCCGAGACGACGAGGCGCGCCGCCTGCGTGCGCGCCGCTGCCGCCGCGGCACGGGTCGTGGCCGCGGCCAGCCGCTCCTGCGCCTGCACGAGCATCCGCCCCACGCTCTCGGGATCGGGCATCGCGCTCCGCAGCCCGTTGAGCTGGGCGGTGACCAGCCGGCGCCGCTCCCGCGCCAGTTCCTGCGCCGCACGCAACCGGTCGTAGCCGAGCACGCGCGACAGGAAATGCTTGCGCTCGGTGGGACCCATCGCGTTCATGACGCTGAGGTCCTTCTGGCCGGTGAAGTAGGTGTTGAAGAACTCCTGCCGCGTCATCCGCATCCGGCGGCGCAGGAAGTCGGTGACGCCGGTAACGGAGTTGGCCACGGGCTCCAGGCCGCCGTCGAGGAACAACTCGGCGCTCGTCAGTCCCCGTTCCACGCGGTAGCGGTGTCCGGCCAATTCGAAGTCGAGTTCCACCTTCACCGGCGCGCGCCCGGTGGCGCGGATCGTGCGCACGCCTTCCTTGTCGGTGCGCAGCGCCAGCGACCCGTACAGCGCCCAACTGATCGCCTCCAGGATCGTCGATTTCCCGGCGCCGTTGGGGCCGATGATCCCCGTGAGCCCGGAGTCGAACTCCATCCGGGTGTCCACGTGCTGGCGGAAGTTGGTGAGGTGGATGGCGTTGAGGCGCATCAGCCGTCGGCCTCCCCCGCCGCCGCGAGTTCCGCCGCCGTCGCCTGATCCAGATACTCGAACACCCGGGTGATCAGCTGTTCGCGGTCGACCTCCGGCGGTACCTGCCGGCTGTTGAGCCGTTCACGCACGAATTCCGCCAGCGACTGCGGGTGGCCGGGCGCCGCCTCGCCGCGCAGCGGCCGCACGTTCGGCCGCAGCATCTCCAACTGAAAGTGAAAGGCCCGGCGCTTGTACTCGCGGAGCGCCTGGTGGTCGAGGTCGTTGTTGATGTGGCGCGCGACGTCACGCACCACCAGCCGGACGATCTTCTGATCGATGCCCCCCGGGCATCCGTCCACCGCGTCGCGCACGGCCGCGTCCAGTTCCCCTCCCGTCATCCCGCGCGCACTCAACGGGGGCAGGTCGACGAGCACGCGCGACGGGGGAATGGGATGGAAGGTGTGCGTGCCGGTGTCGAGGTCGAATTCGATGAACCCCTTGCCGGAGAGCCCGGCCTCGCGTTCCTCGGCGAGTTCCCCCCACGCATTGGCGCTCGTGTAGTCGATCGAGCCGCTGTAGTACGCGTTGGGAGCCACCTCGCGGTGCACGTGGTAGTGGCCGAGCGCGACGTACGACCACCGGGGGGCGCCGAGCTCCTCTTCCGTGATCTCGTACGTCGCCCGGTCGAGCATCGCGGCGCGCTTCGGGATCACGCCCTCCACCTCCCCGTGGATCACGAGCACGTTGTGCCGGACGCCCGGTTCGGGCGCCAGTTCGGGACGGCCGCCCGGCACGTCGGGCACGGCCAGCACCGACACCCCGAGGTCGGGGAACGGGATCCGCCGCGGTTCGAAGTCCGCGACGTACAGGTTCTCCTGTTCGAACAGCCGCAGAATGCAACCCGTCTCGCTGGACCGGGGGAGGTCGTGGTTGCCGGCGACGATCACCACCGGCACGTGTTCCAGTTCGGTGACCAGCCGGTTGAACTGGTGGAAGGCGTGCAGGATGGCCGGGTTGGTGGGCCGGACGGCGTGGAACACATCGCCGGCCACGACGACGAGATCGGGGCGGATGGCGATCACGCGATCGATCGTTCGCGTGAGCGTGAGCGCCACATCCGCTTCCCGCTGGTTGGCGCCGAGCGACGTCACCCGCTGGTACTGGCGGTAGCCGAGGTGCAGATCGGAGAGGTGGACGACGCGCAAGTCGATTCGGAGCCGAGGGTTGAGGGCCGCCCGCAGGGCGGCAAGTGCCTAATCGCTAACCGCCGCCCGGGCCATTGTCCATAGTGCGCACGGGCCGGGACGCCGGGTGTCGGGCCGCGGGATCAGAAGGGGGGTTCCTCCGGCGGCCCATCGTCGCCGTATGGATTGCTCCCGCGCGGGACGCGGAGCCCGCGGGCTTGTCGCGGGCGCGGCGCCTCGGGGGGCACGATGCGCTTGAACTGGGCACGAAAGAACGCCTTCACGTCGTCGGGGCGCGTACGCAGCGTGGCGTCGCGCGCCCGCAGGATCGCGGACTCCTCGTAGGGCCCCACGATCTCCTGCACCCACCCCACGGTGATCGCGGGATCGAGCCGGCGCAGGGCGCGGGCCACCGCCGCCTCGAGCGGCATCTCCTGGGCCGGGGGATACCGTTCGGCGCCGTCCCGCCCGCGCATCACCGCCGGCCGCGGAAAGCGCACGAAGATCGGTTGCGTGAAGTGCGGGTGCCGGACCATGAGCTGCCCCTTCTCCAGCGTCGCCAGCTTGGTGCGCGTGGCCGGGCTCAGCACGGCGTACCCCGGCGTCGCGAGTTCGTCGCCGTCCATGCGGCCGTAGAGTGCCGTGCCCGAGTTGCCCACCACCCGCCGGTGCACCTGCGACCGGAACTGCTGCGCGCTGAACAGCACGAGCCCGAGGTAGCGGCCGCGTTCGGCGATGTCGAGGAGCATCTTGCGCACGTACGTGTCGGCGCCATCGGCCGGGGCGTACTTGTTGAGCTCGTCCACGAACACCATCACGTGGTTGACGCCGAGCTCGCGACGCTCCAGATGCTCGCGCAGCTGGTTGACGACGCGGGCGAACACCAGATCCTGGGCGTCCTCTTCCAGCCCCGCCACGTCGACCACGTACACGGCGCGGTCCTCGAATGCGCCGAACGGCAGGTCGCTCACCAGCCCCTCGTCGGTGACGAGTCCCGCGCAGCGCGTGGAGATGTTGGACAGGCGGTTGCGCACCTTGCGAATCGTCGCCACGTGGTGCGTCCGCCAGTACTCACCGCGGTTCTGCTGCTCGACGGTGCGCAACAGATCCCGGAACCACGCCTCGAGGTCGGCGAACGACTGCACCTTGTGCGTCTGCGAGAATCCCTCGTCGGTGAACTCGCGGTCGATCACCCGCTCGCCGATGAAGTCGATGAACGCGTCCGCCTTCGCATCCACGTCGTCCTTGTTGAGCAGCACCTCGGCGTACTGCATCACCTCGCGCAGCCCCCAGGTGAGGGGCGACACGTTCTGCCCCAGCGCCTCGTTGGAACGCAGCGTGTTGAGCGTGAATCCCTTCGCGGTGTACGGCGCGTAGTAGTGCACGTGCCGGAACGGTTCGGCGGGCACATCGAGCGCCTCGTACAGCCGGCGGTCGGCGTCATCGAGTTCGCCGGGCTGGTCGAGGAAGCAGAGGTCGGGACCCTTCACGTTGAAGCAGACGGCGGCCACCGAGCCCTTCTGCTCGGGAAAGTGCCGGAACACCGACGCCAGGAGCCACTCGATGGCGCTGGTCTTGGTGGCGAGCCCCGAGACGCCGGTGATGTTGAGGTGTGCCGCTTCCGGCCCGATGAGGAAGTCGGCATCCAGATACACGGGGGCTTCCGTGCCGCCGGCGCGGTAGAGCCCCACCGGAATGCCGGTGTTCGCCTCCGGGCGCAGGTAGCCGTCCATGCGAAGGGCGATCGCCACGTCGTCGGGCGTGGCCAGAAACACCTCGCCCATCGGCACCGGCTGCAGCGGCTCCTCGGGCACGTGCCGCAGCACGGCCGCAGTGTACAACCGGATCTCGGTGCGCCGCGTGGCGGACAGCGACTCGGCGGCGGGCGACCCGTCGTGTCCCAGCACGTCGTGCAACGGGGTCTGCAGGTCGGTGTAGCTGAATCCCTCGGTCACGACCCCGTACACGTGCGGAATCGTGCCGTTCACCGGCTGGGTGCCCTGGACCCGCACGATCGTGCCGATGCCGACCGGCGAATCGAGGGCCGTCCAGAAGCCGAATTCGTGCGGCGTGTTGGGTTTCCGCTCGGTCGCAACGACGCGTCCGAGCACCGGCGCGGTGCTCATTGGATGGCCCGGAGAAAGACTTCGCAGTCGCGAATGCCGTACACCATGGTGTGCCACCGCGCATCGGGATGGGCGGTCGGCATTCGTTCGGCGAGAATGCGCCGCGAGACGCCGTCGGCGCGCGCGGCGAGGGCCGCGGGCGGCGCCGTGCGCTCGAGACGCACCTCCACCCGCACCAATCCCCACAGCAGATTCCGCCGTTCCCGGCCGCGCAGCCGCAGATACCAGCTCGCCACGGGCTCCCGGCCCCGCGACGCGATCACGAACACGCTCGTCCGCTCCCCTTCCGCGAGATCGTGGATCACCCGTCGTGCGGCGCGGTCGCCGTACAGCGTCTGGTGGCTCTTGATCACGCCCACCGTGAGCGGCGAGCGGGCCAGCGCTTCCGATCCGCGCAGCCCGCCGTCCAGAAAGAGGGTCTCCGACCGTTCGGCGCACCACGCATGCGCGAGGTGCAGCTCGAGTGCCTCGCGGTCGCGGCGGACGCGGTCGAGCGCCGCATCGCGCTGCGCGGTGGGATGCGCATCGGCGAGTTCGGGCGCTCCGGCCGATACGTCGACGAGGGTCATGCCGGCCGCACCGAGTGGCCCCCACTCGTCCGGCATCGCGTTCCGCGGCGCGTACAGCGCGTGGCGCACCTCGTGTCTCCAGGTGGCGGCCTGGCCGGCCGTCCATTCGCGGATCGCCGCCGCCACGGTTCCGCTGAGCACCGGGACGCCGTCCGGCGACTGCCACACGAGCTCGCTTCGCTGGGTGCCGTCGAGGAAGGCGGGAAAGGGCGGCTCGCGACCCGCCGGCGGACGGTGGACCCGCATCGTGTCGTCCTCGATCACCTCGACGGCGGCCACGAACGGCGGCTCGATGGCCGTCGACATCTCCAGCGGCCCGCCGCCGTCGCTGATGACGCCCGCCGGAAGCAGCCGTGACAGCCGCCGCCGGATCTCGTCCAGGCCCGGCAGGCCGGGCGCCGGAGCGGTGGAGGGTTCGGCGATCGAGAGCGGCGGGGAGATCATCCCCAAACTTACCCGGACGCGCCCGCGGCCGTCACTCGACGCCGATGTCCCAGGCCTGCTGCAGATCGCCCTTGGAGTAGGCGCGGAAGGCGGTCAGGGTCTGCGTCCGCTGAATCCCGGGAACCGTCGGGAAGACCTCGGTCACCACCCGAGCGATCTGGTCGTATTCCGGGACGCGGACCACCGCCACCAGGTCCCAGTCTCCCGACACGGAATACACCTCGGCCACCCCGTCCACGCCGGCCAGCATCTTGGCGGCGTTCACGATCTGGGTGGGATCCACGCGAATCAGTACGATGGTCGTGATCACGGCGCTTTGGGAAAGGGTGGAACGTTGAGGAGCCACAGACCGGCAACATGGTCCGTGCCGTCCACGTCCAACAAGAGGTCGCGGGCCACGCGGACGGCCCGGCACTCGCGCGGCCCGCCGAACCGGAAGTGAAAGATACGCCCCTGGAGGTCCGACTCGGCCGCCATCGGCGTTTCCACCTCCACCGAGGTGACGGCGCCGGCCGCATCGGCGCCCGGCAGCCGCACCGTGGCCTCGTGAACCGCGGCCGGCGCCGCGAGCGCGCCCCGCTTCGTGACGTCCGGCCAGACGGCGATCTCGATGCCGCAGATGCACTCGTCGCGCAGATCCAGAATGATCCACGATCCGTCGGCGCCCTCGACCTCCACCGAGCCGCTCGACCCGTTGGCGGGCGGCGACGGCCGCAACTGCGCCGACAGAATGTCGGTGTCCGAATCCCACCGGTACACGACCCGCGATGGCGCCCCGTCGCGGGGCCCGAGTTGGACGGCGATGTTCACGTCGACTCTCCCTGGATGGCCTGCCGCCAATTTCGGGCCGGATCCGGCGCCCGGCGATCCGAAATCGCCCCGAGGGGTCCATGTGATCGCACCCCGGCCGTTCGGCTACCGCCGGAACTTATCGCCGCCGGCGCCGGCCGGTAACGCCCGAATCCGCCGCCCCCCGGAATTCTGGGTATCTTTCGCGTGACGGAACTTTGACAACGCGGCCGCGCGCCGCCTCGACGACGGTGAGGATTCGTGGAACAGGATGGGACCGAGCCCGTGGGCGTGACCCGCGGACTGAATGCTGCATACGTGCTGCCCCCGGATTCGACGCGCGCCGCGTCGTTCCTGTCGCCGGCCCTGGATCGCCTCGATGCGGCCGCGGCGGGCCCCCAACTTCTGATCGTCACCGCCGACGGCGAGAGCGCGATGGCCCTTGCCGCGGCCGCCGGAACCCTCGGCGAGCCGCGCGGGATCTCGGCGGTGGCCGCCACGTCCGCCTCCCGCGCCGCGCGCATCGTGCGCAGCGCAACGCCGCTGGTCGTCGCCGGCGATCCCGCGACCCTGGTGGCCCTGTTGCAGCGGTCGGCCCTCAAGCTGTCCGGCATCCGGCACCTGGTACTCGCCTGGCTGGACGACGACCTGGCGAGCCATGCGCCGGCGCTCGAAACCCTGCTCGCCGAGGTTCCCAAGGAGGCCGCGCGCACGGTGGTCGCCCGCGAGATCTCGCCGGCAGTGGAAGAGTTGATCGAGCGCCATGCGCGACGGGCCCGCCGCGTGGCGCCCACCGGCGACGAGAGTCTGGCCGGCATGCCGGTTCAGTACGTGGCGGTCCACGAATCGGCCCGGCCCGTGGCCCTGCAGCGTGTGCTCGACGAACTGGACCCCGCGGCCGGGTTCGTCCACGCCCGCGATCCCCGCTCGCTGGCGCAGACGACCGCCACGCTGCGCACCCTGGGCTATCCGGACGGCGGCCCCATCGGCGCCGGGGCCGCGCTGCCGGGCGACGTGGAGCTGCTCGTGCTGTACGACCTGCCGGCCACCCGCACCGAACTCCATGCGGTGTTGGCCGGACACACGGCCCGCCAGGTGGTGGCCCTCGCCCAACCGCGCCAGCTTGCGGCGCTGCGGGAGATGGCCGGTGGCGTGATCAATCCGCTGGTGCTTCCCGAGGCGGCGGCGCAGGCACGCTCGCGCGAGGAGCAGCTCCGGAGCGCCCTGCGTTCCGAGTTGACGGCCGGCAACTACAGCCGCGAGCTCCTGGCCCTGGAGCCGATGCTGGCCGAGTTCGACGGCATCGAGATCGCCGCGGCAGCGGTCCGGCTGCTCGAAGCCGAACGCCGGCGCGCCACCGCGCCCAAGGCGTTCGGCGCCCCGAAGATGACGCGCCTGTTCGTCAACGCCGGTCAGACCGACGGCATCCGGTCGGGGGATCTGGTGGGTGCCATCGCCAACGTCGCGGGGCTCACCGGTCAGGACGTCGGGCGCATCGAACTGCGCGACCGCCATGCCCTGGTCGAGGTCCCGGAATCCGTGGCCGCCGCGGTGGCGGAGAAGCTCACCGGAGTGACCCTGCGCGGACGGCAACTCGTCGTGCGCATCGACCAGGAGCGTCCGGAGCGCTCCGGACGCGACCGCCCGGACCGCGGCGACCGGGGAGACCGGGGCGGCAAGGGCGGGCGCCCCGACCGCGGAGGCCGTGGAGCGCCGCCGCGCGGACCGCGCAGCTGGGAGGACCGGAAGCGGTGACGTCGGATACCTACTTCACGGCACGCAGCGGCTGGGTGGAGGTCATCGCCGGCGTGATGTTCAGTGGGAAGAGCGAGGAGCTGCTGCGGCGCGTCCGGCGCGCGTCGATCGCCAGGCGGCGGGTGCAGGTGTTCAAGTCACACCTCGACGAGCGCTACGCCGGCGTGTTCAGGGTCTCGAGCCACGACGGCCGAACCACGGACGCGATCCCCGTGGACACGGCCGCGCAGATCGCGGAACGGCTGCACGCCGACACGCAGGTCGTCGCCATCGACGAGGCCCAGTTCCTGGATGCGCCGATCGTCGGCCTCGTGACGGAGCTGGCGGGGCGTGGACTGCGGGTCATCGTGGCCGGCACCGACACCGACTTCCGCGGCGAGCCGTTCGGCGCCATGCCGCAGCTGATGGCGGTGGCCGAGATCGTGGACAAGCTCCACGCCATCTGCGTGCGCTGCGGCCACCCCGCCAGCCGCAACCAGCGGTTGATCGACGGCAAGCCGGCGCTGTACAACTCACCCACGATCATGGTCGGCGGCGCGGACACCTACGAGGCCCGCTGCCGCGCCTGCCACGACGTTCCGCGCCGGGACGCCGATCAGGTGGGACTCCCCCTTTAGGATCGGCCGCCGCCGGGCGACGGATCCTGGGAACCGTACGCCTCGCGGTCTATTCACGCAAAGCGTTGCAGGACAAAGCGATACGACAACTGAACGAGAGCCGTGCCCCGGTACTCATGCGGCGCCGACGCAGCATTTCGTTGACGCTCATCACCGCCCCCCCTACCTTGGCCGCAACACGGACCAACCACCGGAGTGCACTGCGCAGATGCTTCTCGTCGGACTTACCGGCAACATTGCCAGCGGAAAATCCACGGTCGCCCGGATGCTCGCCGAGCGCGGGGCGACGATCGTGGATGCCGACGAATTGGCGCGCCAGGCGGTCGAACCGGGCACGCCGGCGTTGGACGCCATCCACTCCCGATGGGGCGCCGGCGTGCTCGCCGACACGGGCGCGCTGGATCGCGCGGCCCTGCGCAACATCGTCTTCAACGACCCCGAGCAACTCGACGCCCTGAATCGCATCGTCCATCCCGACGTGGAGCGCCGCCGCGAGGCGGCGGTTGCGGAGGCGCGGGCCCGCGGCGACCGCATCGTGATCTGCGACATTCCGCTGCTGTTCGAGAAGAAGATGGTCGACGATTTCGACCTCGTGCTGCTGGTGGACGCCCCGCGGCCGCTGCGGCTCGAGCGCGTGGTCGGCGAACGCGGGATCCCGACCGCCGAGGCGATGGCGATGATCGCCGCGCAGATGCCCTCGGAGCTGAAGCGGGCCCGGGCCGATCTCGTCATCCACAACGGGGGAACGATGGAGGACCTGACGCGCCAGGTCGACGCCGCCTGGACGTCGCTGCGCGCCGCGGCGGACGCGCAGCAGGCCGCCGGCGTTCCTTGACAACGTCGCGCGCCGCCGGATAGACTGCCCGCACCATCAGCCCTTCCAGGGAGCCCCCGTGTCCGACATCCAGCAGGACCTGCTCTATACAGAAGACCACGAGTACGTGAAGTCCACCGACGATCCGAACGTGGTGGCGATCGGCGTCACCGACTACGCGCAGGGTGAGTTGGGCGACGTGGTCTACGTCGAGCTGCCCAAACCGGGCACCAAGTTCGGCAAGCACGACGTCTTCGGAACGATCGAAGCCGTCAAGGCCGTGTCCGAACTGTTCAGCCCCGTGGCCGGCGAGGTGGTCGAGGTCAACGACCGCCTGGACGGTGAGCCGGCGCTGGTGAACACGGCGCCGTACACCGACGGCTGGATGGTGAAGATCCGCCTCAGCAATCCGTCGGAGAAGGACGGCCTGCTGAACGCCGAGGCGTACAAGGCGCATCTCGGCGAGTAGGGGCGCGGACGGCGGACGGCGTCAGCCGTCCGCCGCCAACTGCATCTCGTACTCCTCCATCGGCGGGCACGAACACACGAGATTCCGGTCGCCGTAGGCGCTCTCCACGCGCCCCACCGCCGGCCAGAACTTGTGCTCCCGCACCCACGCCACGGGATACGCGGCGCGCTCCCGCGAGTACGCGTGCGGCCAGGCGTCGGCCACCACGCGCTGCGCGGGATGCGGTGCGTGCTTGAGCAGGTTGTCCGTGCGGTCGGCCACCCCGGTCTCGATCTCGCGGATCTCCTCGCGGATCGCGATCAGGGCGTCGCAGAAGCGGTCGAGCTCGCCCTTCGGCTCGCTCTCCGTGGGCTCGATCATCAGCGTGCCCGCCACCGGAAAGGAGACCGTCGGCGCGTGGAAGCCGTAGTCCATGAGCCGCTTGGCGATGTCCTCCACCTCCACCCCGCTCGCGGCCTTGAGGCCGCGAGGGTCGATGATGCATTCGTGCGCGATGCATCCGTTGGCGCCCTTGTAGAGCACGGGGTAGTGCGGGGCGAGACGCTTGGCGACGTAGTTCGCGTTCAGGATCGCCAACTTGGTCGCCTCGGCCAGGCCCTCGCCCCCCATCATGTCGATGTACATCATCGAGATCGGCAGGATGCTGGCGCTGCCCCAGGGCGCCGCCGACACCGCGCCGCCGGCGTGCCCGTCGTCGACCACCACGTGGCCGGGCAGGAAGGGCACCAGGTGTTCGGCCACGCCGATCGGCCCCATCCCCGGCCCGCCGCCACCGTGCGGGATGCAGAACGTCTTGTGGAGGTTGAGATGGCAGACGTCGGCCCCGATGTCTCCGGGGCGCGCCAGGCCGACCATCGCGTTCATGTTGGCGCCGTCCAGATAGACCTGCCCGCCGTGCTCGTGCACGAGACGACAGATGTCGGTGATCGCCGTCTCGAACACGCCGTGCGTGGACGGGTAGGTCACCATCAGCGCGGCCAGATTGGCGGCATGCTCCCGGGCCTTCGCCTCGAGATCGGCGACATCGATGTTGCCGTTGGCGTCGGTCTTGACCACCACCACCTGCATGCCCGCCATCACCGCGCTGGCGGGGTTGGTGCCGTGCGCGGACTGGGGGATCAGGCACACGTTGCGGTGCCCCTCTCCACGGGACGCGTGGTAGCGGTGGATCACGAGCAGCCCGGTGTACTCGCCCTGCGAGCCGGCGTTGGGCTGCAGCGACATGCCCGCGAATCCGGTGATCTCGCACAGCGCCGCGTTCAGGCGCTCGAACAGTTCCGTGTAGCCCGCCGCCTGATCGCGCGGCACGAACGGGTGCAGCTTGCCGAACTCCGGCCAGGTGATCGGCATCATTTCGGCCGTGGCGTTGAGCTTCATGGTGCACGAGCCGAGCGGGATCATCGAATGCGTCAGCGACAGGTCGCGCGACTCGAGGGCGCGCATGTAGCGGAGCATCTCGGTTTCGCTGCGGTGCGCATGGAACACGGGATGCGTCAGAAACGCGCTGGTGCGGGCGAACCGCTCGTCGTAGCGGTCATCCACCGACGCCCCCAGGGCGGCGACGTCCGGCGCCGGCTTGCCGGCGGCGAACACGGCCAGCAGGCCCGCGAGATCCCGCTCCGACGTCGTCTCGTCGAGCGCGATCCCGATCGAGCGATCTCCCAAGCGCCGCAGATTGTATCCCTGCTCCACCGCTGAGGCGAGCAGTTTCTGCGTGGTCTGTGGTGAGCTGTCCGTCGTTTCCACGCGAATCGTGTCGAAGAACTCGGCGTGCGCGATCTTGTAGCCCAGCTGCTCGAGACCGGCCGCCAGCATCACCGCGTAGCGATGCACGCGGCGGGCGATGGTCGTGAGTCCCTCGGGGCCGTGCCACACCGCGTACATGCCGGCGATCACGGCCAGCAGCACCTGCGCGGTGCAGACGTTGCTCGTCGCCTTCTCGCGGCGGATGTGCTGCTCGCGGGTCTGGAGCGCCATCCGCAGCGCCGGCCGCCCGTCGGCGTCGCGCGACACCCCGATGATGCGCCCCGGGATCTGCCGCTTGTAGGCGTCGCGGGTGGCGAAGAACGCCGCGTGCGGACCGCCGTATCCCAGCGGGACCCCGAACCGCTGCGAGTTGCCGACCACGATGTCGGCTCCCCACTCGCCCGGAGGCGTCAGCAGCACCAAGCTCAACAGATCCGTGGCCACCGTCACCATCGCGTCCACCGCGTGGGCCCGCTCGCAGAACGTGCGGTAGTCGTGAATCGCGCCCTCGGTGGTTGGGTACTGGACCAGCGCCCCGAACACCGAGCCGTCGAGATCGAAGGTCCGGAAGTCGCCGACCACGACCTCCACGCCGCGCACGGCGGCGCGGGTCTTCACGACGTCGATGGTCTGGGGATGGCATTCGTCGGACACGAAGAAGCGGTGCTTGCCGTCGGCGCCCTTGATGCCGTTGGCCATCGTCATCGCTTCGGCGGCCGCCGTCGCTTCGTCGAGGAGCGAGGCGTTGGCGATCTCCAGGCCCGTCAGGTCCATGACCATGGTCTGGAAGTTGAGCAGCGCCTCGAGACGCCCCTGCGCGATCTCGGCCTGGTACGGCGTATAGGCCGTGTACCAACCCGGGTTCTCGAGGATGTTCCGCTGGATCACCGGCGGCGTGAACGTATCGGAGTAGCCCATGCCGATACACGAGCGCAGCACGCGATTCTTATCGGCCATCCGCCGCATCGAGGCCAGCGCCTCCTGCTCGCTCCACTCGCCGTGAATGGCCAGTGGCTTTCGCAACCGGATGTTGGGCGGGATGACGGCGTCGATGAACGCGTCGAGCGATTCGTAGCCCACCGTGGACAGCATCTCCGCGATCGCGGCGGCGTTGGGTCCGATGTGGCGTGGTATGAAGCTGTCGGCAGCCGCGGGCGGCGCCAATTTCGATGTCGGGGTCATGGTCGGCTTGATGAAGGTTCGTGGCAATAAAGCTATCCGGGGGGACCAGTCCGCGCCCCTCCCCCCGGCCGCCGCCGGCGGCGAGTATTCTGGGACCGTGACCACCGCGCCCGCCCACCCGCCGCTGACCTGGCGATACCACCTGTCCACGCCCCTGGATGGCGCCGCCAACATGGCCTGGGACCAGGCCCTCATGGCGAGAGCCCGCCGCACCGGCGAGGCCGTGCTGCGGGTGTACGCCTGGACGGCCCCCACCCTGTCGCTGGGCCGCAATCAGACAGCCCGCGGGGCCTACGATCTGCACCGGGCCGCCACGCTCGGGATCGGCTTCGTACGCCGGCCCACCGGCGGGCGGGCCCTGCTCCACCACCGGGAGGTCACGTACAGCGTCACCGCCCCCGACGCGTTCGACCCCACCCTGCGCGGCGCCTACGAGCGGATCAACGCCGTGCTCCTGCGCGCCCTGTGCGCCCTCGGCGTCGACGCCGGGTTGGCCGCCGGCATCGGGCGCACCCCGGCGCCGGGCCTCTCGCCCTGTTTCGATCAGCCGGCGGCGGGAGAGATCGTCGCCGGCGGGCGCAAGCTCGTGGGGAGCGCGCAGTGGCGCCACGAGGGCGCGTTGCTCCAGCACGGATCGATTCTGCTCGGGGACGATCAGCACTGGATCGACGACCTGTTGCGGGCCCCGCGCGGTTCGGCGCCGCCCCCTGCGGCAACGCTCGGTGACCTTCTGGGCGGCCCTCCGTCGTTTCAACGTGTGGCGGACGCGCTGGTGGATGCGCTGCGCCACTTCGCGCCCGACACCACCCCGCTCATCGTCGATGCCACGCTCGCCGGTGACGTGGAACGGGCGACGCGCGAGTTTCTGAGCGAGGAATGGACCTGGAGACGGTAGATTCGCTTGACGGGGTTCCCGCCGCTCATAATCGTTGTCTCACCCTTGGCCGCCGACTGCCGCTCATGCGATTTCTCCCCTTCTGCGCCCTGACCTTCCCCCTCGTGCTGGCCGGTGCCTGCGGGCGCGGCGAGCCGTCCGCGTCGGCGCCGGCCGGCCCCGACGGCGGCACGCTGGTGATCGCCGAGCCCGGAGACGCCGACAACCTGCTGCCGCCGATGACGACGAGCATCGTCGGGCACGCCGTGGTCGACCTCGTGTACGACCACCTGGCCGAGATCGGCGACAGTCTGCAGACCACGGGCGACGAAGGCTTCACGCCGCAGTTGGCCGACCGCTGGACCTGGGCCCCGGATTCGATGTCGGTAGCGTTTCACCTCGATCCCCGCGCCCGCTGGCACGACGGCGTCCCGGTGCGCGCGTCGGACGTCCGATTCTCCCTCGCGCTCTACAAGAACCCGGCGCTGGGCTCGCCCGTCGCCCCGCTGCTGTCGAACGTCGATTCGGTGACGGTGCGCGACTCGCTCACCGCCGTGGCATGGTTCCACGCGAAGACGCCGGAGTCGTTCTTCAACATCGTGTACCAGTTGTGGGTGCTGCCGGCCCACGTGCTCGATACGATTCCGCCGGCGCGGCTGGCCACGTCGGAGGCGGCGCGCCACCCGGTGGGCAGCGGCCGGTTCCGGTTCGTCGCCTGGCAGGCGGGCTCGCGGCTGGAGCTGGTGGCCGACACCGGGAACTATCGCGGCCGGGCGAAGCTCGACCGCGTAATCTGGTCCGTGGTGCCCGACAACAACGCCGCGTTCACGCAGATCCTGAGCGGCGACGCCGACCTGCTGGAGAGCGTCACGCCGGACCAATTGAAAGCCGTCGGCAGCCACGCGAACCTGCGGCCCTTCGCCTGGCCGAGCCTCCAGTACGTGTTTCTCGGCATGAACTTCCGGGATCCGGCGCACCGCGCCCGGCCCCATCCGATCCTCTCCGATCTCCGCGTCCGGCGAGCCATCTCGATGGCCATCGACCGGCACGCCATGCTGCAGAACGTGTTCGACAGCCTCGGCGCGATCGGCTACGGCCCCTTCCCGAGGGTCATCGCCACCTCGGACACCACGCTTCATATCCCGCCCTACGACCCCACGCACGCCGCGGCGCTGCTCGACTCGGCGGGATGGACGGCGGGCCCGGGCGGCGTGCGCCGGCGCGGCGGCCAGCCACTGACCCTGCGCCTCATCGTCCCGAGCTCGAGCGCCTTCCGCAATCAGTACGCGGTGCTCATTCAGGATGCGCTGCGCAAGGTGGGCATCACGGTGAATCTGGTCGTCGAGCAGTACGCCGCGTTCCTGAACCAGCAGGGCGCCGGCGACTTCGATATGGTGATGGCGGGATACGGCACCGACCCCAACGCGGGAGGCGCCGAACAGGCATGGGGTTCGAGCGCGCTGCCGCCGGGCGGACTCAATTATCTGTCGTATTCCAACGCCCGCTTCGACGCCCTCCTCGACAGTGCGTCGGCGTCGTTCGATCCGGCAAAGGCGAAGCGGTACGCCTCGCGCGCCTATGAGGTGATCGTCGACGACGCCCCCGGCGTGTGGTTGTACGACGCCGTGGCGTACGGCGCCATCAGCGCCCGATTCCACGTCCCCGCCATGCGCGCCGACGGCTGGTGGCAGCACCTGGCCGACTGGACGGTGCCGCCGGCGCAGCGGATCGATCGCGACCGGCTCGGCCTCGCCGCTCCGAACCCCTGAGGCGTGGGCCGTCGCGTCGCCGCCCGGCTCGGGCAGGCCGTGATCGTTGCCTGGCTCGTGGCGACGCTCAGCTTCGTGCTCATTCACGCCGCGCCGGGCGATGCATTCTCGTTCGACGCGCCGAACGTCACGGAGGCCGTCCGCGCGCACTGGCGCGCGCTGTACGGCTACGACCGTCCGCTCACGACGCAGTACGTGGTCTGGCTGCGGAATCTGACCCGGGGCGACCTCGGCTATTCGACCTCCATGCACGAGCCCGTGAGCACGGCGCTGGCCGACGCGCTGCCCCGCACGCTGCTCCTGATGAGCGTCGCCGTCGTGCTCTCGTTCGCCTGCGGCATCCTGTTGGCCCTCTTCCAGGTGGAGCACCGGGGCACGCGACGCGCCCGATGGGCCGGCAACATCGCCCTCTTCTTCTACTCGGTTCCGGATTTCTGGCTGGCGCTGGTGCTGATGCTGGCGTTCGCGTACTGGCTGCCGGTGCTCCCGGCCGGGAATGCGGTGGACCCGGTGCGGCACGCTTACCTGGGCCCCATGGCCGCCCTCGGCGACCGGCTGCGGCATCTCGTCCTGCCCGCGCTCACGCTCGTGCTGCTCACCACCGCCGCCATCGCCCGGTTCCAGCGGAACGAGCTGCTGGAGGTGCTCCCGCTCGACTTCGTGCGCACGGCACGCGCCAAGGGGGTGTCCGAACGCCGGGTGATCCGGCGGCACGTGCTGCGGAACGCGCTCATTCCGACGATCACCCTGTTCGGCCTCGCCCTGCCGGCGCTGCTCGGCGGCTCGGTGTTCGTGGAGACCGTGTTCGCCTGGCACGGCATGGGTTGGCTCACGGTGAATGCGATCAGCCTCCGCGACTATTGGCTGGTGCTCGGCGGCGTGCTCGTGGGCACCCTCATGGTGACGCTGGGCAATCTCATCGCCGACCTCGGCTACGCTCTGGCCGACCCGAGGCTCCGCGTTGACTGAAGCCCCCGGTGCGCGCCGGCCGGCGCGCACGCCCCTGTCGCCCGGCGCGCGCGTGGCGGTGGCCGTGATCGTCCTGTTCATCGCCGGGGCGGTGTTCGCGCCGCTGCTCACGTCGTACCAGCCCTGGCAGCAGCCGGACGTGGTCCATCTCAAGAGCCTGCCGCCCTCGTGGGCGCACCCCTTCGGCACCGACCGGTACAGCCGCGACGTCCTCACCCGCATTCTCTACGGCGCGCGCCTGTCGCTCTCGATCGCCGCGCTCGCCGTGCTGGTCTCGTCCACCGTGGGCACGCTGTACGGCGCCGTGGCCGGCTACGCCGGTGGGATCGTGGACGCCGTGATGATGCGGTTCATCGACGCCATGCTCTCGATCCCACGCGTGCTGATGCTGATCGCCGTGCTCGCGCTGTGGTCGCCGGTGCCCGTGCCGGCGCTCGTGTTGCTCATCGGGCTCACCGGATGGTTCGAGATCGCGCGCATCGTGCGCGGCCAGGCGTTGGCGCTCCGCAATCGGGAATTCATCGTCGCCGCGCGGTCGCTCGGCGCCCGCCCGTTGCGCATCGTCTGGCGGCACGTCATTCCCAACGTGCTGGCGCCGGTCATCGTTGCCGGCACCCTCGCCATCGGCAACGTGATCATCCTCGAGGCGGGGCTCTCCTTTCTCGGCATCGGCGTGCACGAGCCGCAGGCGAGTTGGGGCACGATGTTCCAGGATGCGGCCAACGCGTTCGTCTCCGCGTGGTGGGCGGTGATCTTCCCCGGCGTCGCCATCGTGTCCACCGTGTTGGCGTTCAACACGCTCGGCGATGCCTTGCGAGATCGCCTCGACGCGCGTCAGCTTCCCGGACGTCCCACTCCCGAGTTGCCGGAGCCTGCCCATGGGTGAGCCGCTGCTCGCCATCGAGAACCTGCGCACCTACTTCCACACGACGGCCGGCATCGCGCGGGCCGTGGACGGGCTCTCGCTCGCGATCGCGCCCGGCGAAACGGTGGGGCTGGTGGGCGAATCGGGGTGCGGCAAGTCGGTGACGGCCCTCTCGATCCTCCGGCTGGTCGCGGCGCCCGGGCGCATCGAGTCCGGCAGCCGGGTGCGGTTCGAGGGGCGCGACCTGCTGCAGCTCGACGAGCGCGGCATGCGCGCCATCCGCGGGAACCGCATCGCGATGATCTTCCAGGAACCGATGACGGCGCTCAATCCGGTGTTCACGGTGGGCGATCAGGTGGCCGAGGTGGCCCGCATCCACGCCGGGATGCCGCGCCGCGGGGCGTGGAAGCGCGCCGTCGAGATGCTCGACCGCGTCGGCATTCCGGCACCCGACGAGCGTGCCCACGAGTACCCGCACCAGCTATCGGGCGGCATGCGGCAGCGGGTGATGATCGCGATGGCGCTGGTCATGCAACCGGCGCTGCTCATCGCCGACGAGCCCACGACCGCGCTCGACGTCACGATCCAGGCCCAGATTCTCGAGCTGCTGGCCGAACTGCAGCAGCAGTTCGGGATGTCGGTGCTGCTGATCACGCACGATTTCGGCGTCGTCGCCGAGACCGCGTCGCGGGTGATCGTCATGTACGGCGGCGAGGCGGTGGAGGAAGCGCCGGTACGCGAGCTCTTCGCCCACGCGCACCATCCCTACACCCGCGGGCTATTGGCGGCGATGCCGCGGCTGGGGACGTCGCGCGACCGGCTGCAGACGATCCCGGGCTCCGTCCCCGCGCCCACCGCCTGGCCGTCGGGGTGCCGCTTCCGCGACCGGTGTGCGTCGGCCTGGGACCGGTGCGCCCACGAGCACCCCGCCATCGCCCAGGTGGGCACCGGGCACGCGTCGCGCTGCCACCTCGCCAGCGAACCGGCACGCCGCGCGCCCGAGGGCGCGCTGCCGGTGGAGGTGGGATGACGGCGCCGGGAACGCCGCCCCGCGGCCCGCTGCTCGAAGTCCGCGACCTGCGCAAGCACTTCGCGCGGCGGCGGCCGCTGTTCGGCCCCCCGCCGGAGCCGCTGCGAGCCGTGGACGGCGTCTCGTTCGACATCCATCCGGGCGAGACGCTGGGGTTGGTGGGTGAGTCGGGGTGCGGCAAGACGACCACGGGTCGCGCCGTGCTGCGCCTCATCGAGCCGACGAGCGGGAGCGTGCGCTTCGACGGCCAGGACGTGCTGGCCCTGGGTCCCTCCGCCCTGCGCCGCGTGCGGCGCCGCATGCAGATCGTGTTCCAGGACCCCTTCTCGTCGCTCAATCCGCGCATGACCATCGGCGCCATCGTGCGCGAGGGGCTCACCATCCACCGGCTGGCCGAAGGGGCGGCAGCGGATCAACGAGTGCGGCAGTTGCTCGAGGAAGTGGGCCTCCGTCCCGAATACGCGTCGCGCTATCCGCACGAATTCTCGGGTGGCCAGCGCCAGCGCGTCGGCATCGCACGGGCGCTGTCGGTGGAGCCGTCGTTCATCGTCTGCGACGAGCCCGTGTCCGCGCTGGACGTGTCCGTACAGGCCCAGGTGATCAACCTGCTGCGCGATCTGCAGCGCGACCGCGGCCTGGCGTACCTGTTCATCGCGCACGACCTGGCCGTGGTGGAACACATCGCCGACCGCGTAGCCGTGATGTACCTGGGCCACATCGTGGAGCTCGCCTCGGCGCGCGATCTGTATCGCGAACCGCTGATGCCCTATACGCAGGCGCTCCTGTCGGCCGTGCCCGTGCCCGACCCCGGTGCCACGCGCAATCGCATCATCCTGCAGGGTGACGTGCCGTCGCCGGTGCATCCGCCCGCACGGGTGCGTCTTCCATCCGCGCTGCCAGCACCCCGGCAAGGACCTCGCGTGCACGCGCATCGTGCCGCCTCTCGAGGAGAAGGCGCCCGGCCACCTGGCGGCGTGCATCAAGCAGTCACCCACCGGGGTGACCTGGGAGCAGCAGCGCGACGCCGGTGCGACGCACGAACCGTCGCGCTACCTGCCTGTCGCCGCGATGCACACCGGCCCGCGCTGACCCCACTGACGTTCGCGCGGCCCGGGGCGTGACTCGGCTAGTGTACCCCGCCCATCAGCTTGTGCACCGGCTTCGCGACCAGCAGCATCAGCAGCCCGGCGGCGGCGGTAGTGAGGAATACGGCGCCGAAGAGCTTGGGAAGCGGGAACGTCCCGAAGAATCCGGCGACCCATCCACCCAGTTTCTCGCCGATGGCCGTCGCGAGGAACCACCCGCCCATCATACTGCCGACCATCCGCTCCGGGGCCAGCTTGGTGACCACCGACAGGCCGACCGGGCTGAGCGACAGTTCGCCGACGGTATGGAGGAAATACACCCCGACCAGCCACATCGGGCTCACCAGCAGCTTTTCGGGTCCGGAGATCAAGGACGCCGGCACGAGCAGCAGGAAGCCCAGGCCCACGAAGATGAGACCAAGTGAAAACTTGATCGGGCTGGTGGGCTCCTTGCCGCGCTTCGCCAACCATACCCACAACCAGGCGAACGCAGGCGCAAGCGCGATGATGAACAGCGAATTGACGGATTGGAACCACGTGGACGGGAAATTGAACCCGAATACGTTCCGGTTGGTCAGCCGGTCGGCAAACAGGTTCAGACTGGAACCCGCCTGCTCGAAAGCCCCCCAGAAGAGGATGGCGGCGACGAAGAAGACCATCATCGCACCGATGCGCTTCCATTCGGTAACGGTCAGCGGCGGCAGTTTCTGCTTCTTGTCGCCGCTCCCCCCACCCTTGCGGACGCGAATTCGGTTGAGGGCAGACTCCAGATGCCGGCGGCCAAGTGCATATTGGATGACACCAATCGTCATCCCGACGCCGGCGGCCCCGAATCCCCAGTGCCACCCGACGCGCTGGCCGAGCGTGCCGCAGACGAAGGGAGCGATGAACGCGCCGAGATTGATGCCCATGTAGAAGATCGAAAATCCGGCGTCGCGGCGCGCGTCGTCCGGGGCATAGAGCGACCCGACCATGGTGCTGACATTCGGCTTCAGCAAGCCTGTACCCGTTACGATCAGGATCAGGCCCGCGTAGAAGAAGCGAAAGCTCGTTCCGGCGAACGCCAGCGCGAAGTGACCGATCGCGATGATGATGCCGCCGTACAACACGCTGCGATACTGGCCGATGAAACGGTCGGCCAGCCAGCCGCCCGGAATCGACATGGCGTACACGCCGAACATGTACCATCCGAAAATCGACGCGGCGCGTTCGACCGACATGCCCGCACCGCCGTTGGCGACCTGCGCGGTGAGGTACAGAATCAGGAGCGCACGCATTCCGTAGAAGCTGAACCGCTCCCACATCTCCGTGAAATAGAGCGTGGAGAGCCCGCGCGGTTGCCCTGCCCACGTCTTGGCCTGCCCATCCATGGCGCCCGCTCCCGTCGCGGTCATTGAACGCTCCTTGTTCGAAAGTGAGAGCACTGGATGCTGAGTTGCGAAACGCGGCCCCCGGACACCCTCCCGGCATTGGCCCGCGCAACGTGGGGCTTCGCCAACGCCGCGTCAAGGTAAATCCCCTGCTCTTCACGCGGTCCCCCGCCCCCCAGCTACGGCCAGTTGAACAGGCTCACCGGCACACTCCGCTCCCGCGCCATTTCCACGGCGCGCGGCTCCTGCCAGAACCCGTTGGACCCGTCGTTGCGCGAGATGCGGAGCGCCAGCCGCAGACCGCGGCCGGGAACGTCCGGAATCGCCAGGTCCAGCCGCCACATCTGCGACGAATGCGAAGGGATGGCCGCCAGCAGACTCACCCCGGCTGAGACGCGAACGGGCGTCGTCGTCCCGTACGGAATGTCCCCAGCCCACAGCCGGCCCGCGTCCACGAAGAACGCCACCCCGAGATCGGCCACGCCCTGGCCGGGCGAAGCCAGCAGCAGTCGGTCTTCCAGCCGGAGAATCGCCCGCCGGCCACCCTGCTCCACCTCTTCCGGCATCCCGCGGATGCCCCCTTCGGATCCGGCGAGCGTCACGCGAAAGGGAACCCGGACGTGCCAGCCTCCCCCCCAGTCGACCGACGCCACGAACATCTGCGATTCATTCATGCGGCGGTGCCACGCCAGCCGGCCGCTCGTGAGCACCCCATCCCACGGGGCGCTGCCGTCGGGCCGCCGGGCCTCCGCTTCCGCCTGGAGCCGGAGCGCCGACGTGGAGTCCGCTCTCCCCGCGTAGAGTTGGGTGCCGGCGAGCACATCGTGATCCCCCGAACCCAGGAGCGGCGTGCCCTTGCCGATCAGCGCGCCGATCTCGATCCCCTCCGGCACGTCCTCGACGTTGCGCAGGCCTTCGAATCCCGTGGTCCGGATGTAGCGCAGGTTGCGGTAGCCAAGCAGGACGTTCAGCCGGGACGAGGTGTGCGACGCGTAGCGCCCATCGAGCGGAAAGGCCGAATCGGGGCTCGTGCCGGCGGCGGAAATGAGAATCGGCGCCGTGCCCGCGCGCGCCGTCTCGTGCGAGATCGAGAACCCGAAGAGCGCCAGCCGCCCCGGCGCACCGATGCGGGTGAGCCCGCCGGCATCGGCGTAATCGCGGCTCAGACGGTCGGCGTGCGTCATGCCCGAGCCGTCGACGAACCGCACGTAGTCGTCCGCGCGCCCCCGCTGGACGCGCCATGCCACCCGCTGCAGATCGGTGAGAAACGGGCGCTGGACGTCGAGGTGATACTCGCCGCCCAGCGGATCCCGCGCCACGCGCGCCGTGGCCTGATAGGGCTTGCCGAGAAACTGGTAGTCGGTGGTCGCAAACGAATAGCCGTCGCGCAGCCCCGCCTCCTGCCACCAGCGGCCCGCCACATACACGCCCTCACCGCCGGCGTTCGCGTCGCCCAACCGCAATCCCGTGAACAGCGGCGCCTTGGCCTTGACCGTGGCGCTGAACACGGCCGCCACTTCGTCGATCGTCTCCACGTCGAGCTCCACGCCGCCGGCGTCCGACCGCCGGACGGTCACCGATGCATCGGCGAGAAAGGGCTGGGCCCTCAGGATGTGCTCCGATTCTGCCCGCCGCTGCTCGGAACAGGCGTCGCCCACGTGCAGCAGCAGGAACCGCGAGATCACATCGGGCTGCGTGGTGGTGTGCACCGTGCGGGCAACCGCGGCAACCACCGGAATGCCGCGCAGGCCGGCCACCGTCGGGGCCTGCGACGTGATGCGGATCGCGTCGATGCGCTGGCCGTTACAGGCGACGCGGGCCGGGGCCGCCTGCGCGTGCGCGGCCCCGGCCCAACCTCCCCACAGCACAGCGGCCGTCACGCACGCGACGCCCCGCATCCTAGGGCGACTTCCCCATCCGGCGTTTCAGCTCCTCGAGGCGCCGCTGCGCGTCCTCGTCGCGCGTCTCCCGCGCGTGGGCGCGAGCCAGCGCATCGAGCTCCTCGCGGGTCGCCTCTCCCGTTTCCCCCGCCAGCGGGTCGATCCGGGCGCCGGCGCCTGCCGTGGAGGGCGGCGGGACGGCCCCGATCGCGTGGCGCTTGAATTCGGCGTTCATCTCGTCGAGTTCCTGCTCGGCGAGAGAGAGTTCGCGCTCCTGCGCGGCCAGCTTTCCCCGCAGCACCTCCAACCGCTCGGCGTGCTGCGCTTCGTACTTGGCGGCCAGCTCGACCGTCTCCTGGTCGTGGATACCCTCGGCGAGCGTCTTTCGCCGCTGCACCGTCTCGAGTTCGCGCTGCTCGGTGGCGATCCGGCGCCGCGTGGTGTCCAACCCACCGCGCAGATCCTCCACGCCGAGCCGCGCGTGAACCAGCGAATCCTTCATGCGCGCCAGTACGTCACGGCGCTCCTCGGGTTTGGTGGCCCGGGCCATGAGATCGTTCAGGGACTGACGGAGGGATTCGAACACAGGGCACCTACGGGTGTCGGGGTGTCGGCGTTTCGCGCCTGGCGCGGGTGGAGGGTGAAGACTGGCGCCCCCGCCGACCGGCCCGGTAGGATACGCAGGTTCACTCGGCCGTCGCAACCGAACATCCGCCACCGCACGCCATGGCATCTCAGCATCCCGACCAGCCACCCGTCATCGCGCTCACCACCACCATCGAAGTGGTGCGTGAACTGCCGCGCGTGCGGGTGAATCGACGTTACACCGACGCCATCGTGCGGGCGGGCGGGCTTCCGCTCACCGTGCCGCCGCTCGCCGCCACGTCCGCCGCCACGCTGCTGGACCGCGTGGACGGCCTCCTCCTCACCGGCGGGGAAGACGTCGCGTCACGACTCTACGGCGCGCCGCCGCACCCCAAGGCCGAGGCCCCGAATCCCGAGCGGGATGAGTGGGAGATGGCGCTCGTGCGGGCCGCCCGCGATCGCCGCGTGCCGACACTCGCCATTTGCCGCGGCGTCCAGATCGCCAACGTCGCCTTCGGCGGTTCGCTCGTGCAGGACATTGCCAGCGAATGCCCCGGGGCCCTCGATCACGCCCGCGAAGACGTGCGCACCTCGCGCGTCCATACCGTGACCGTGGAGCCGGGCAGTCGCCTCGCCGGAGCGCTCGGTGTCGACCGGTTCACCGCCAACTCCCTCCACCACCAGGCCGTCGCCCGGGCGGGCGAAGGCCTCCGCATCGTGGGACGCGCCGAGGATGGGGTCGTGGAGGGGGTGGAGTCGACGGGTGATGACTGGTGGATGCTCGGCGTCCAGTGGCACCCCGAGGAACTCGACGACACCGCCGAGCCCTGGGACCGCGCCCTGTTCGCGGCCTTTACGGAAGCGGTCAGTGCGTCCAGCGCCAGCGCGTTTCGTCCCGTACCCGGCGCATGAGCCGTTCCGGGGTGTTGACGTTCGGAAACAACAGGGCGTCGCTGAACGCGGTGAGGGCGAGGCGCAGGGTGACGAATCGCTCGGCGATCGTGGCGTACAGATCCGCCATCCCCTGCTCCCGCGCCGAGGGATGCCGGGCCGCCATCGAGAACCCGAGCCGCCCCATCTCCTCGTAGTACTCCAGATGCGGCCCGCCGCGCCGCCAGCGGCGGTGTTCGATGTGGTCCGCGAACAGCCCGCTCAGCCAGAGCGCGTAGTTGCCCAGATGCGCCCGCACCAGGTAGCTGCGCCGCGCGTCCGCGCTCTCGGCGTCGCGAAGCATCGCCGCCAGCGTGTCGTAGATCTCGTCGTCGGTCTCGTCGCACCGTTCGGCGCGCCCGCGCTGTCCGAACGCCAGCACGACCGCCGCCGTGTAGTCGCTGATCACGCGGTCGTCCTCGCCGAGGCGGCAGAGCACGGTGCGCACCATCACGTAGGTGAGCAGCGGAAGGGACGCGAGTGCCGCCAGCGGCTCGTGCAGCAACGCCTCCGGCAGCCGCGGATGGTCGAGCACGGCATTGATGCCCTCGTTGGCCAGCCGCTCCTGCAGCGCCCGCTCCTCCTCGTGCCCCGACGCCCGCGCCAGCAGCCGAATGGCCAGCTGGGCGTCGTCGCGCGTCATCCGTCGTCGAGTGTCCGGTTGGATCATCGCCGCGCCTCCATCGTGGGATCGCTGATGGCCTCTCCGTACAACTCCGCGACCCCCGATTCGGTAACACACGCAATGGCACTCGGGCATCGCGAGTGCTGACAGTAGAACGGGCGCGGCACCGTTGCGGTGCCGCGCCCGTCGCGCGGTCGTACCCGATGGTGACCCACGACACACCCATCGATTCATCGCGGCCGGGTGGGACGGTTGGCCACCGCGAGACCGAGATCCATGATCAGCCGGTCCACGAGCGCCATCTTCACGTAGCCGATCTTGTCGGGCGAGTCGGTCACCTTGTGATAGTCGGCGTGCAGTCCCGTGGTGAAGAAGATGATCGGGATTCCCTTGCGCGCGTAGTTGTAGTGGTCGCTGCGATAGTAGATCCGCTCCGGATCGGTGGAGCTGTCGAACGACCGGTTGAACCGGAACGGCTGCGCCTCGGCGGCGTTCACCGAGTCGAGGATGGCCCCCAACGCGCGGCTCTGCCCGTCGGGGGCCGCCTGCGGCCCCACGACGTACAGCTCGCCGGGGGCGTTGCGTCCCACCATGTCGGCGTTCAACTGGGCGACGATCGAATCGATCGGGACCGTCGGGTGATCGGTGAACCAGGTGGACCCGAGCAGCCCCTTCTCCTCGCCGGTGTGCCACACGAAGAGCAGCGACCGCCGGTGCGGCTGCGCGCGCGCCGCGCGGGCGATCGCCAGCATCGACACGCTGCCGGAGCCGTCGTCGTCGGCGCCGTTGGCGATCGAGTCGGGCGTCATCCCCGACTGGATGCCGACGTGATCGAGGTGCGCGCCGAACGCGACGTAGCTCGCCCGCAGGCGCGCGTCGCTGCCCGGGGAGATCGCGACGACGTTGTAGCCCGTCAGCGGGACGGTCTGCAGCGCCACATGCGCGGTGAAGGTGGCCTGGAGCTCCTGCGGATGGTCGTCGGCCGGCCAATTGGCCGGCAGCAACGGCGAGCCCGGCGTGGCCAGCCCGAGCAGCACCAGCGGGAACACGCGCATCTTGTCGGTGGGCTCCGGGGCGCCGTTCCGGATCGAGACGGCGCGCAGCATCTGGGGAGCGGATTCGTCGAACAGGTCGCGGGTCTGGGCCGACATGAGGACGACGACCGCGGCGGGGCGCGCCGGCAGGATGGACTGCACGAGCAGCGACAGGGCGCTCTGCGACTCGTATCTGGCCCGGGTTGCCGAATCGGCGCCCGGCGGCGCCCCGTGCACGACGACCACCACCTTTCCCTCCAGTTCGAGGCCGGCAAGATCGTGCCGCCCCGTCGCGGCGTCGTCGATGCCGTAGCCGGCGAACACCACGCGGCCGCTCGCGTCCAGCCGGGCGAACGCCCCCGGGCCCAGCGTCGTGAGCGGCAACAGGTCCGCCCCCAACCGCAGCGCGTGCACCGCTCCGCCGCGTTGCACGGAGAACCGGGTGGACGCCAGCACGTCGTGGCGCTCCAGCGGCACGCGCTGGAAAAAGCCGCTGTCGCCGGCCGGCTCGAGTCCCAGCCGGCGGACGCGCTCGGCCAGGAAGGCGGCGGCGCGCGGCGCGTCCGGCGTACCGGTCTCCCGGCCGCGCATCGAATCGTCGGCGAAGGCGTAGAGATCGCGCCGCAACTCGCCCGGCGTGATCGTCGGCGCGGTGGACGTCACGTCCACCGCGGGGTCGCGGCCGGCGGCTCCGGCCGGTGCGGCGGCGCCGCCCGTTCCCGTGGCACATGCCGCGGTGATCAACACGATTCCGAACCACGGCGTCCGCATGCGAGTCTCCGTCCGAGGGAATGCCTCCGCGCCGTCGCCAGCCGGGGAAGTCACGCACCCTACCCTGCCGGCGCCCCGCAGGTCAAGCGTTGCGTGAAGGGAGTCCAGGGTCGCCGCCTCCGGCCCCGCGGCCCGGCCCGGCCCGCTGCCCACGGTCGCGTGCCCGCTCGTAAGGCCCCCCTTCCCGGCCCACGTCAGGCGCCTAGCTTACCCAGCACCTCTCACCCTCCGACCCGCGATCCGTGCTCTACGTCTGCATCCCGGCGTTCAACGAGGCGCCCACCATCGGCCTGCTGCTCTGGCGCATCCGCCGGGTGTTCCAGCAATACTCGCGTGAGCACGAAATCGTCGTATTCAACGACGGAAGCACCGACGATACGGTCGACGTGCTGAAGCCGTACCACGAGGTGCTCCCGCTGACGGTCATGGGCGGCCGCGAGCACGTGGGTTACGCCGCGGCGCTCGATGCGATGGCCCGCACCGTGTCGCGACGAACGCGCTACCCACGCCGCGACGCCATGATCACCATGCAGGCCGATTTCACCGATTCGCCGGAACACCTGTCCGAACTCGTGAAACGGTTCGAGGGCGGCGCCGACCTCGTGGTGGCCGAACGCCAGCCTGGCGTCCTCCCCACGCCGGCCCGCCGTCTGCGTCGCGTTGCCCCCTGGATCCTGCGCCGCTTCCCGACCGCCCCCGGCGTGACCGATCCCTTCGGCTCGCTGCGCCTCTATCGCATTGCAGTCATCCGCGACGTACTGGCCGAGAGCGGCGACCGCCCGATCGCCACCGCCGACGGCTGGGGGGCGAACGTCGAATGGCTCGTGCGCGCGGCCAAGTTCGCCCGCCGGGTGGAGACCGTGTCGCTGGACGCCCGCTACGATCTGCGTCCACGCGAGAGCCGCGTCCGTCCCTGGAACGACGCCCTGAGCCTGTACCGAACGGCGCGGACGTTGCGCACCGAGACCGCGGCCGCCCCGTGAGGCGGCCGGCGAAGCGAACCGCGCGCTCGACGCGATGAAATACGACGAAGCCGAATTCGGCGACATCCGGACCGTGCCCGTCGCCCGGCGTCCCAACAAGGTGCGCGCCGAGGAGTTCGCGCACCCACCGGGCGCCGACCGTACGTTCCGCGCCTTCCTCGATGCGCTGCCCGACGTGCTCGTGGCCCGCGACTTCAAGCGCGTTGTGCGCGCGATTGCCGAAGCCAAGCGCCGCGACCGGGGGGTGGTCGTCATGCTGGGCGGCCACGTCGTGAAGACGGGCCTCGCCCCGCTGCTCATCGATCTCATGCGCCGGGGCATCGTGACGCACCTGGCGATGAACGGCTCGGCGGCCATCCACGACTACGAGATCGCGCGCTTCGGCGCCACCTCGGAGGACGTGGCCGCCGGCCTCGGCAACGGCACGTTCGGGATGGCCGAAGAGACGGGCCGCGGCCTCAACGACGCGTTCGCCCACGGCGCTCAGCACGGCATGGGGATGGGCGAGGCGGTCGCCGACGCGCTGGAGCACGCGCCGGACCTGGCGCATCCGGAATTGAGCGTGCTCCTCAACGCGCATCGCCTCGGCGTGCCGGCCACCGTCCACGCCGCCATCGGCGCCGAGATCATCCATCAACACCCGGCGGCAAGCGGCGCCGCCATCGGCGACACGAGCCATCGCGACTTCCGGCGCCTCGCCGCGTCGCTCCTGCGGCTGGACGACGGCGGCGTCGTGCTCAATCTGGGAAGCGCCGTGATCATGCCCGAGGTGTTCCTCAAGGCGCTCACCATTGCGCGCAACCTTCACGACGGCAAACCGCAGGGATTCGTGAGCTGCGACCTCGATATGCAGCGTCACTATCGCCCGCGCGTGAACGTCGTCCAGCGACCCACGCTGCAGAGCGGCGCCGGCTACGAGATCACGGGGCACCACGAGATCATGGTGCCGCTGCTCGTCTGGGCCGTGGTCGAGGAACTCGACCGGCGGTGAAGCTCCGGCCCGGTGCACGACGGCACCGGCTCCCCGAAATGAACGACGGCGGACGCAGCGATCCCCCGCCACATCCGCCGTCCCCACGCGCTACGCGATTCCGGGCGCGCCGCGCGTGTCGCTTACATCGCCGCCGTGCCCGACCAGCGCTCGCGCAACTTGCGCGCCGTGGACGGACTGACGATGCGAATCACCAGATAGAGCAGAGCGCCGAGCACGGCGATCCAGATCGCCTTGATCAGCAACCACGTCAGCAACGAGAACAAAACGCCGAACATCCCGAAGGCGAGCTTCAGAACGAACAGCCCCGCCAGCGCAAACAACCCGACCATGAAAATCGTTCGTAGCATCGACCCATCCCCCATTGGCACGGCGCCCAACGAGCACCGGTAAACCATAACACTCCAGACGCCGTCCCTGCTACCGGCGTCCGCCTGTCTCCAGTACGCATCCGCCAGATCCGAGTTTCGGGGGCCGGAAGTAACCGGAGTAACCTGCTAAATTTGGCCTTAATGGTTATCCCTTGCTACCGTTGCGTGAACCCACGCTCTAGATTCAGCCCCGCACTTCAACCGACACCGATTCGATGGGTGAAGCCCTCTATCAGATAATGGGACGGCACCGCGCCGACCCCCTTCCGGAGCGCAAGCCGGCCTGGCTCAAGGTGCGCGCGCCGGGCGGCGGGAACTATCTGCATCTCAAACATCTGATGCGGGACCTCGACCTCCACACCGTGTGTGAGGAGGCCCACTGCCCGAACGTCGGCGAATGCTGGGAGCACGGGACCGCCACGTTCATGATTCTCGGCGACGTGTGCACCCGAAACTGCGCCTACTGCGCGGTTGCCCATGGGCGGCCACCCAAGTACGACCCCAGTGAGCCTGAGCGGGTGGCCCGGGCGGCCCTCGAAATGAACCTCCGCCACGTAGTGCTCACCTCGGTGGATCGCGACGACCTCCCCGACTTCGGCGCCTGGGCGTTCGCGGAGACGATTCGTCAGATCAAGGCCGGCAACCCCGAGACCTCGGTGGAAGTGCTGGTGCCCGACTTCCAGGGGAACGAGGAGTCCATCAGCACCGTGCTGGAAGCGAACCCCGACATCTACAACCACAACACCGAGACCGTCCCCCGCCTCTACAAGCGGTGCCGGCCCGGCGGCCGCTACGAGCGCGTGATGCGGATCTTCCGCACCTCCAAGCGTCTCGCTCCGCACATCCCGACCAAGACCGGGATCATCCTCGGGATGGGGGAGACGCTGGAAGAGGTGGAATCGGTCATGAAGGACCTCCGTGAGGTCGACGTCGACATCCTCACCCTCGGCCAGTACTTGCGGCCTTCCGACGGGCACATCCCGCTCGACCGCTACGTAACCCCCGAAGAGTTCCGACGGCTTCGCGACGTCGGAATGGGGCTGGGCTTCCGGCATGTCGAGTCGGGCCCCCTCGTCCGATCCAGCTACCACGCCTGGGAGCAAGTCCAGGCGGCCGGCGTCTGACCGCGTAGCTGCCGAACACCAGTTCCATCCAGCGGAACGCATGACCGAGAACCGAGACATCAAATCACCCGATATCCATCGCCGTTGCCGTCACGCCCGTCGCGCTGCCCGTGGAGCCTCCGCCACCAGCACCGCGACGCGGCCGATCGCCGCGCCGATCCTCTGCCACCCTGATTTCCCCGTTTGACCGACATGGCCACCAAGAAGAAGTCCGACTCCAAGTCCGACGCTACGCTGCATCGGGAGCTGTTGCAGTCCATGCTCCTCCAACGCCGGTTCGAGGAGCGCGCCGCCGAAGCCTACGCGCTCGGCAAGATCGGCGGGTTCTGCCACCTGTACGTGGGACAGGAGGCGGTGAGCACCGGCACCCAATCGGTGCTTCGCCCCGACGACTACGTCATCACCACCTACCGGGACCACGGGCAGGCGCTGGTTCGCGGCATCACGCCGCGCGCCGTGATGTCGGAACTGTTCGGGCGCGTGGACGGCTGCGTCCATGGCAAGGGCGGCTCGATGCACATGTTCGACCAGGGCGTCAATTTCCTCGGCGGGCACGGCATCGTCGGCGGCCACATTCCGATCGCCACCGGGGTGGGCTTCGCGATCAAGTACCGGGGCGGCGACCAGGTCTGCGTCTGCTTCATGGGTGAAGCGGCCGTGAACGGGGGCGCGTTTCACGAGGCGCTGAACATGGCCGGCCTCTGGAAGCTCCCCGTGGTCTACGTGATCGAGAACAACCGCTACGGCATGGGAACCGCCATCGAGCGGGCGTCGTCGATCAAGGATCTCTACACGCGCGGCGCCTCGTACAACATCGCCGACGACACGGTGGACGGGCAGGACGTGCTCGCCGTGCGCGAGACCATGGCCCAGGCGGTGGAGCGCGCGCGGCGCGAGCAGACGGCGTCGCTGATCGAGGTCCAGACCTACCGCTACGTCGGCCACTCGATGTCGGATGCCGCCAGCGGCACCTACCGCACGAAGGCGGAACTCGAGGAGTACGAGAAGCGCGACCCGATCAATCTCTTCCGCGCCCTCATGCAGAAGGAAGGCACGCTGACCGACGCCGAGTTCGAGAAGCTGGACGAGGAAACGAAGGCGACGGTGCAGGACGCCTGGGACTTCGCCGACAACAGTCCGGAGCCGCCGCTCGAAGCGCTGTACGAGCACGTGCTCGTGGAGCACCCCGCCGACGCCATGGCGGAGGTCTGATCCAATGCCCGTCATCACCTATCGCGACGCCCTCCACGATGCGCTGCAGGAGGAAATGCAGCGCGACGACCGCGTGTTTCTGATCGGCGAGGAAGTCGGCGTCTACAACGGCGCGTACAAGGTTTCCAAGGGACTGCTCGAGGAGTTCGGCGAGATGCGCGTGGTCGACACGCCGATCACCGAACTCGGATTCGCCGGCCTCGGCGTCGGCTCGGCGATGGTCGGCCTGCGGCCGATCGTGGAGTTCATGACCTGGAACTTCGCGCTGCTGGCGCTGGACCAGGTGGTCAACGTCGCCGCCAAGATGCTCTACATGTCCGGCGGCCAATTCAACATTCCCATCGTCTTCCGCGGGCCCAACGGCGCCGCGCTGCAACTCGCGGCCCAGCATTCGCAGGCGTGGGAAGCCTGGCTCGCCCACATCCCGGGCCTCAAGGTGATCACCCCGGGCACGCCGTACGACGCCAAGGGGATGCTCAAGAGCGCCATTCGCGACGAGAACCCGGTCTGCGTGCTCGAGGGCGAAATGCTCTACAACATCAAGGGCGAGGTGCCGGAGGGCGAGTATCTGGTGCCGCTCGGCAAGGCCGACCTGAAGCACGAGGGTGAGCACTGCTCGATCATCACCAACGGCAAGATGGTGCACGTGGCGCTGCAGGCCGCCGAGCGGCTCGCCAAGGACGGCATCAACGTGGACGTGGTGGATCTGCGGACGGTGCGCCCCATGGATGTCGAGGCGATCGGGGAATCGGTGCGCAAGACCAACCGCGCCGTGGTGCTCGAGGAGGGCTGGGAGGTGGCCGGCATCGGCGCGCAGGTGGTGGACTACATCCAGCGCGACTGCTTCGACTTCCTCGATGCACCGGTCGTGCGGGTGCACCAGGCCGACGTGCCGATGCCCTACGCCAAGAACCTGGAAAAGGCCGCCAAGCCCGACGCGGCAAAGACCATCGCCGCCGTCCGGAAAGTCATGTATCTCGATTGAGGGATCGGGGGCGACAGTCGCCCGATCCGCGCATCCCATCACCCGGTGTAGTCATGGCAACGAAAGTGTTCATGGAAGCGCTCTCTCCGACCATGGAAGAGGGACGCCTCGTCAAATGGCTGAAGAACGAAGGCGACGCCGTGAAGAGCGGCGACCCGCTGGCCGAGGTCGAGACCGACAAGGCGATCATGGAGCTGGTCGCCCGGGGGGACGGCATTCTCCGCAAGCGCCTGGTGAACGAGGGCGATGCCAAGCCGGTCGGCGCCCTGGTCGGGGTGATCGCCGGCGCCGACGAGAACATCGACGCCCTCGTGGCCGGCGCGGCGGCTCCGACTGCCGCCCCCGCCGCCCCCGCCACGTCCGCTGCGCCGGCCCCCGCGTCCAGCGCGCCCGCGCCTTCTGCGGCACCGGCTCCGGGCGCGCCGCCGTCTGCCGGGCCCGCTGCCCCAACTGCCCAGGGCGATGGCAGCGCCCCGCGCTCCTCCCCGCTCGCCCGGCGTCTGGCCCGCGAGAACGGACTCGACCTCGGGGGCATCCAGGGCTCCGGTCCCGCCGGTCGCATCATCAAGCGCGACATCGACGCGGCGATCGCGGGCGGCGGACCCCGTGCCGCCGCTCTGCCCACCGGTGAAGGCGATTACCGCGACGCGCCCCTGACGCAGATCCGCAAGACGATCGCCCGGCGGCTCGCCGAGTCCATCGGCCCCGTGCCGACGTTCTATCTGACCGCCGAATTCGATCTCGAGCGCGTGGCCGAGATGCGTACCGCGATGGCGGAAATCGGCGACACCTTCAAGGTGTCGTTCAACGATATCATCCTGAAGGCCACGGCCACGGCCCTCGCGCAGCACCCGGAATGCAATGCGCACTGGATGGGCGACCGCATCCGCTACTTCAATCGCGTGCACCTCGGCATGGCGGTCGCCATCGAGGATGGGCTGATCACGCCCGTGATCTTCGACGCCGACCGGAAGTCGTTGCGCGCGATCGCCACCGAGTCGCGGGATCTGGCGCGGCGGGCACGCGAGCGCAAACTGCAGCCGCAGGAATACACGGGCTCGACCTTCTCCGTCTCCAATCTCGGGATGTTCGGCATCGATCAATTCACGGCGATCATCAATCCGCCGGAGGCCGGCATTCTGGCCGTCGGCGGCATCGAGGAGAAACCCGTGGTCACCGGTGGCGAGCTCGAGGTGCGCAAGCGGTTGCGGGTGACGATGAGTTGCGACCACCGGGTGATCGACGGCGCCACGGGCGCAAAGTTCCTGCAGACGCTGCGGCGCATGCTGGAGAATCCGTTGATGTTGGTGTGGTGAGGCTGTGAGGCTGTGAGGCGTGGGCGGTCAGCCCTTGTCGCGTTTCTTGGACGCCGGCGGGGGCTCGCGGGTCCAAATCACGATCGCGCCGCATGACTGCGCCTGCGCCGTCTGGAGCTCGGGCGGCACGGTGGAGATCGACGTGTAGACCTCCATCGCTTCCACGTCATCCGGCGAGAAGTCGTCGATGCTGCCAGAGTAGTTCATCGAGTGCACGAACATCTGGGGGGTGCAGGGCTTTGCCCGCACGAAACGGTTGATGAACACGACGCGGCTTCCCAGCCGTGTGCGCTGGATCTCGACGCCGGGAACGCGGCGCAGCAGATCGCTGGTGACGCGCAACTGCGAGCGTTCGATATCCTCGCGCGTGAAATACACGCCGCCGTCGTGCGTACGCCGCCGCTCGAAGGTCGTCAGCCACGGGTGGGCGACGGTATCGACCACGTTCTGTTGCGGCAACTCGAAGGCGACGGGCGACAGCTCCAGAGTGACCCGCTCGATCCGGCCGGCCCGCAACCGGGCGCTGAACTGCGCCGGCGCGTACCCCAGGCGCCGCACCGCCAACCGGACGACGCCGACCGGAACGCTGTCGAAGACGAACGCGCCGGAGTCGTCGGAGACCGCGCGCCGCACCCGGTCGGGCAGCAGCTCGATCGTTGCGCCGGCGATCCGCGCGTTGACGCTGTCCACCACGCGACCCACCAATCGCGTGAAGCGGACGGAATCCTGCGCGCGACACGGTCCCCCGGTCCCGAGGGCCAGCAGCACCGGCACCATCGTTGCCGCGACCCACGCGCGCCGTCGTGCGGCGAACCAGTTGCGCTCCGCCCCTGCCGCGATCATGCAACGCCTCCTCCCCTCTACCCTATCGTGCCCTCAAACCCGCGGCAAGCAAGGGGTTGGTAAGGGGTGCCATGGTAGCCCCTCGGGGCGCCAAGCCTGTATCTTTCCCACCGGCAGGTGCGAACCTCGCGCCACGCTTCCTTTCACCGAATTCTGAACATGGCATCCTTCGACGTCATCTTCCTCGGCGGCGGGCCCGCCGGCTACGTAGGCGCCATCCGTTGCGCCCAGTTGGGACTCAATACAGCCGTCATCGAGCGCGAAGGCCTCGGCGGCACCTGCGTCCTCTGGGGCTGCATCCCGGCCAAAGCGCTCCTCGAGTCGGCCTCGATCTCCAACCGCGTCCGGCTCCATGCGGCCGAGTTCGGCGTCAAGGTGGGCGATGTGACGCTGGACTACGGGGTGGCCATGAAGCGGTCGCGCGCGGTCAGCAATCAGAACTCCAAGGGCGTCGAGTATCTCTTCAAGAAGCACAAGATCACGTACATCAAGGGCACGGGCCGGTTGTCCGGCAAGAACGCGGTCACCGTGAAATCGGCCGACGGCAAGGAGGAGAAACACCAGGCTGCCAAGGCGGTCGTGATCTCCACGGGGTCGCGGGTGCGGGGCCTGCCGCAGATCGGCCTCGAACTGAACAAGACGACGGTCCTGTCGTCGGACGAGGTCTTGGTGCTCGAGAAGGCGCCGAAGTCCATGGTCGTCGTCGGCTGCGGAGCCGTGGGCTGCGAATTCGCCGACGTCTTCAACGCCTTCGGCACCAAGGTCACCATCGTCGAGGTGCTGCCCCGCATCCTGCCGGTGGAGGACGCCGAGGCCAGCGCCGAAGTGACCCGGGCCTTCAAGAAGCGGGGCATCGACGTGCTCACGGGCGCCAAGATCTCCAACGTCAAGGTGGCGAAGAACTCGGTGTCGATGACCGTGGACGTCGGGGGCAAGAAGGAGGAACTCACGGCCGACAAGGTGCTGGTGGCCGCGGGCCGCGCGCCGAACGTCGAGGACATCGGCCTCAAGGAGGCCGGCGTGCAGCTCACCGACCGCGGCTTCATCAAGATCAACGAGCGCATGGAGACCACCGCCAGGGGGATCTTCGCCATCGGCGACGTGGCCGGCCCCCCGATGCTCGCCCACAAGGGATCGCGCGAAGGCGTGGTGTTCGCCGAGATCATCGCCGGGCATCAAACACAGGGGATGAATTACAAGAACATTCCCAATGCCACCTACTGCCATCCGGAGGTCGCGTCCATCGGGCTCACCGAGGAGCAGTGCAAGGAGCAGAAGCTCCAGTACAAGGTCGGGAAGTTTCCCTTCTCGGCCAACGGCCGGGCCCGGACGTCTGGCGAAACGGAGGGCTTCGTGAAGATCATCCGCGACGCCAAGTACGGCGAGATTCTCGGCGCGCACATCGTGGGCGCCCACGCCACCGAGCTGATCCACGAGCTGGCCGTCGCCCGAGAGAACGAATTCACGGTCGAGGAAGTGGATCTCGCCATCCACGCCCATCCCACGCTCGCCGAGGCCGTGGCCGAAGCCGCGCTCGACTCGATGGGTCGGGTCATCCACATCTGACGGCGATCGCGCCGCGGGCAGACGAATCATGAGCACCGGTGCCGAACTCTGGGTCGTCCGCCTCGGCACGATGTCGTACGCCGAAGCGCTCGAGACGCAGCGCGCCGCGGCCCGGGCACGCATCAGCGGCGAGCTTCCCGAGGATCTGCTGCTGCTCGTGGAGCACCCGCCGGTCGTCACCCTCGGCCGCTCGGCGAAGGACGGGCATCTCCTGGCCGCACCGGCCCTGCTCGCCGCGCGCGGCGTCGAGGTGTTCGAGGTCGAGCGCGGCGGGGACGTCACCTTCCACGGCCCCGGGCAGCTCGTGGGCTACCCCATCATCGACCTCAAGCGCCACAAGCGCGACCTCCACTGGTACCTGCGGCAGGTCGAAGCGGCGTTGATTGCCAGCCTGGAAGCATTCGGCATCGCCGCCGAAAGGAACGAAGGCTTCACCGGCGTCTGGACGCAGGGGCGCAAGATCGCGTCCATCGGCGTCCACGCCCGCGACTGGGTCACCTGGCACGGATTCGCGCTCAACGTGTCCACGGACCTCTCGTATTTCGATCTCATCGTACCCTGTGGCATCTCGGGGGTCACGATGACCTCCGTCGATCGCGAGACGGGCCGGGCCGTGCCGATGCCCGCCGTCGAGCAGGCGGTGGCCGATGCCTTCGGCCGGGTCTTCTCGCTGTCGGTGACGCCGCGGGACGCTGCGATCGTCGCGCCGCTCCACCCGGCGTAGCGCGGGTTCCTGAACGGAAGTTTCTGGCCCTTTGCGCCAACTTTAGATTGCAGTACACGCCGGCCCGCGGCGTATCCTTTCATGCATCGCGGCCCCGCGTTCTCAGCGCCTGACCGCCCGTCGTCGCTTCGGCCTCACCGCCCCACTCGCCCATGGCTTCCACCACCCACGACCTCCGCACCCGTGACCAGGCCCGCATCCCGCCCGGTCAAACGAGAACCGAGAAGTGGCCCGTCCTGCACTACGGCAATGTGCCGGCCGTGGACCTGGCCACCTGGCGGTTCGACATCAGCGGACTCGTCGACGAGCCGAAATCGTGGTCCTTCGAGGAACTCCTCGCCCTTCCGCAGGAAGACACGCTCTGCGACATCCACTGCGTGACGCGGTGGAGCCGGCTGGACAACCGGTTCACCGGTGTCCCCGTGCAGACCCTGCTGAAGGCCGTGCGGCCGAAATCGCAGGCCGCGTACGTGCTGATCCACGCCGAGCAGGGGTTCACGACGAACCTGCCGCTGGCCGATCTCGACCGCCCGGGCAACCTGCTCGCCGCCTATCACGACGGGCAGCCGCTGACGCCCGACCACGGGTGGCCGCTTCGCCTCGTGGTGCCGCACCTGTACTTCTGGAAGAGCGCCAAGTGGGTGCGGGGCTTCGAATTCCTGCCCGAGGACGAGCCGGGCTTCTGGGAGCGCAATGGCTACCACATGCGCGGCGACCCCTGGCACGAGGAACGCTACAGCGGGTTCGACGTGCAGCAATGGATGATCAACAAGTTCCGCAACGCCTCGAAGAAATGATCCCACGCCGGCGCCGCTAGGACCCGCGGCATGACGCGGATCTACCCACCCCGTCCGCGCGAGGTTGCGCCGTCAACGCGCGACCTTCGCGCCGAGTTGAACGAGGAGCAGTACGCGGGCGCGTCGCACGGCACGGGCCCGTTGTTGATCATCGCCGGCGCCGGGACGGGGAAGACCCGGACGCTCGTCTACCGGGTGGCGCACCTGATCGATACCGGCGTGGCCCCCGAGCGGATCCTGCTGCTCACCTTCACGCGGCGGGCGGCGCAGGAGATGCTCTCGCGGGCCGAGCGTCTGGTGGGCTCGGCCACCGCGCGCGTGAGTGGCGGCACCTTCCACAGCGTGGGCCACCGGACGTTGCGCCGGTTCGGCGCGGCGGGCGGGCTTCCGTCCGACTTCACGATCATGGACCAGGGCGACGCCGAGGACCTGATGCAACTCTCGCGCGCCAACCTCGGATACGCGCAGAAATCCAAGCGATTCCCGAAGAAGGAAACGTTGCACTACATCTACTCCCGGCACATCAACACCGAGCAGGCGATCGAGGAGATCCTCTACCAGGATTTCCCGCGGTTCGTGGACTACGTGGACGACATCACGCGCATCTTCGCCGACTACACCTCCCGGAAGTCCGACCGCAACCTCGTGGACTACGACGACCTGCTGCTGTTCTGGGCCCTGCTGCTGGAACAGTCGGCGGAACTGGCGGGCCGGATTGCCGGCCAGTTCGACCACATTCTCGTGGACGAGTATCAGGACACCAACCTCCTGCAGGCGCGGGTGCTGCGCGGCATGTGCCGGGACCATCACAACCTGACGGTGGTCGGGGACGACGCACAGAGCATCTACTCGTTCCGCGGCGCCAACTTCCGGAACATCCTCGAATTCCCCTCGCAGTACCCGGGCACCCGGCTCGTGGCGCTGGAGCAGAACTACCGGTCCACCCAGCCGATCCTGGAGGCCACCAACACCCTGATCTCCCGCGCCGAGGAGCGCTTCACCAAGAACCTCTGGACGGCGCGCGAGGGCGGGGAGAAGCCCTGGCTGGTGACCGCACGCGACGAGCAGCAGCAGACCCGGTTCGTGGTCGACCGCGTGCTCGAACTGCACGAGATGGGCACGCCGCTGCGCGAGATCGCGGTGCTGTTCCGGGCTGGCTACATGAGTGCCGACCTCGAGATCGAACTCACCAATCGGAAAGTGCCGTTCGAGAAGTGGGGCGGCCTGAAGTTCCTCGAGGCCGCCCACGTGAAGGACGTGCTCGCCTTTCTCCGGGTGGTCGACAACCCGCGCGACGAGGTGAGCTGGTACCGGATCTTCATGCTCATGCCGGGCATCGGCGACGTCACGGCGCGATCGATGATCGAACGCATGGCCGAGCGTGCCTGGGACCCCGACGCCTTCACCCACTTCGTGCCGCCCCCCAGGGCCCGCGATGCGCATCAGTCGCTCTCCCGCCTGCTGCGGGTGCTCTCCCGGGCGGGCGACGACGGCTCGGCGCTCGGTGAACAGATCGATGCCATCCGTCAGCTCTACGACGGCATCCTGCGCGAGCGCTACGATCGGCCCGACCCCCGGCTGGCCGACCTCGACCAGTTGCGCACGATCTCGGCGGGTTATCCGGGCCGGGCGGCCTTCCTGGCGGCGCTGGCCCTCGACCCGCCGTCGAGCACCCAGGATCTGGCCACGGGGTCGTCGGAATCAGACGACGACGCGCTCATCCTCAGCACGGCCCATTCGTCCAAGGGCAAGGAATGGGACGCCGTGTTCGTGATCTGGGCCGTGGATGGATGGTTTCCGCTGGCCCGGGCTGCCGAGAGCGATGACGAACTGGAGGAGGAGCGCCGGCTCATGTATGTGGCCATGACGCGCGCCAGGAACCACCTCGCGGTCACCTACCCTCTGAACGTCTACTCCTCGCGGCGCAGCATGGACTATTCCATGGATCAGCTTTCGCGCTTCGTCGACCGCGGGGTGCGCGAGCAGATGGAACGCGTGGTGCTGGGCGACGACGACAAGCCCGATACCACGGCGGCGCCCCCGGTGCCCGAAGCCCCGATCGATCTACGGGCCCTGCTGCTGGGGCGGTTCGCGACGGGGAGCGGCCCGGGTGGGAGCAGCGGCCACGGGGAGGGCGGCGGCGGATCCGGCGGGGGCGGGGGCGGGGGCGTCGCCGGCTGAGATCCAGTCGCGCACGGCGCCGAACGGATCGTCAGGCCGAGATTTGGCGAGCGCGATGATCCGGGCCACGGCGCGGCGCACGTCGCTCCCCTCGCGCGCGTACACGGCATCGAAGTCGTCGAGCCGGGTCGTGTAGATGCGCTGGGCCAGCAGCGCCGCATTGCTCAGCTGCACGCGTGCCAGGTATCGCGGATCGACGGTCCGCAGCTGCGGTCCCACGTCGTGGAGGAGGGTGTCGCGAGCGCGGCCGTACACGCTGTCGTGGGCGGCGATCCGCGCCGCCCGGTCGCCGGGATGGGCACGGTACACCGAATCGACGGCGTGATAGAGCCCGTCCCAGAAGTGCGCCAGTAACTTCTCGTCGGCCCAGCGAGCGGCCACGGCGGCAGCGGCCAGTGAGTCCCCGCGCGATCGGAAGAACCGCTCGGCGCCGCGCGCTCCCGAGAAGTTGGCGAACGACTCGTTGAACACCGCCTGCCCGCTCGCATAGAACGTGTTGTGGGTGAGTTCGTGAATCACCGTGTTGGCGAGGCTCAGCGAATCGTCCTCGAGCGTGGTCGAGAGCAGCGGATCGTTGAAGAACCCGAGCGTGCTGAACGCGGGCGAGGGCCGCAGGTAGGCATCCTCGCCCCCGGCCTCGAGCCGGCGCGCGGCGGCATGGGCCGCCGCGAAGTCGAAGTACCCCTTGTACGGCACCCGCCCGACGATGGGGAACCACCAGGTGACGGGCTCCAGCCGGTCGCGGTACGCTCCCGAGAGGACGAGTACCAGCGTGTCGTGCCGGAGCCGGGAGTAGGTGGTGAAGCTCTCGCGGGCAGCCAGCCCCAGCGAGTCCCGGGCAAAGGCGCGGGCGGCGAGCACGATCCGGAGCTTCGCCCGCACCCCGGGCGGCGTCGACGAGTCGGCGACCATGGCCCTGATCGAACGCCGGTGCCGGAGGATCTTCCCCTCCTCCCAGCCGGCGCGCAGGAGATAGCGGCCGGTGGGGGCGAGGACGAGGTAGCCGACGACCATGGCGACGAGGGCCAGCAGCAGACGAACGATGAATCGGCGAACGCGCATACGGAGGCGACGGGTTGCAGTGGCGGAGAAGGGCGGAACGACCGGCGCGAATTGGGGGGCGGCCCGTGAACGGCATGCCGGGACCGACGGCGACGCGGCACGGTGTACGGACCGCGCTCACGCTGGAGATAAGCAGTTACGATGCATTGGGTTACTTGGTTTCCGCCGGCCTTTGGCGCCCCCTCCGCGCCGGAGCTATCTTACCCCCAATGTCCTTCGTACACCTCCACTGCCATTCCGAGTATTCCCTCCTCGACGGCGCCAACCGGATTGACGACCTCATCCGGCGAGCCCAGGAATTCGAGCAGCCGGCACTCGCGATCACGGACCACGGCAACCTGCACGCCGCCTGGGAATTCCAGGAGAAGGCCAGGAAGGCCGGCCTGAAGCCGATCATCGGGATGGAGGCGTACGTGGCCCCCGGGGACCGCCGGGAGCGCAGCCGGGCCCCCAACGGGAAGGCCTACTACCACCTCGTACTCCTGGCCCGCGACCTTGCCGGATACCGGAATCTCTCCAAGCTCTCGTCGCTCGGCTACACCGAGGGATTCTACTCGCGGCCCCGCTTGGACCGGGAGCTGCTGGCCAGGTACCACGAGGGGCTGATCGTCTCATCGGCGTGTCTGGCCGGAGAGGTCGCGGGGCATCTGCAGAACGACGACATGGCGGGCGCCCGCGCCGTGGCCGCCTGGTACGCAGAACTGTTCAAGGATCGGTACTACCTCGAGGTCCAGGCGCACGATTCGGAAGGTCAGGCGCACCTCAACGAGCGCATCTTCGCCCTCGCCGGCGAGATGAATCTGCCGGTGATCGCCACCAACGACGCCCACTTCCTCTCGGCGGCGGATCACGACGCTCACGATGTGCTGCTCTGCATCGGCCTCGGCAAGGACCGGGAGTCGCGGGACCGGATGCGCTACGACAACGGGCTGTATTTCAAGAGCGCCCCCGAGATTGCGGAGCGGTTTCCGGACCGGCCGGACGTCCTCACCAACACCCTGGCGATCGCCGACCAGGTGGACGTCACGTTCACCAAGAAGTACCACGTGCCGTCGTTCCCGCTCCCCGAGGGGGTGTCGTCGGAGAACGACCTGCTGGTGCGCCTGGCCGAAGCCGGCGCGCACGAGCGGTACGGCGAGACGCTGACCGACGAGGTGAAGCAGCGGCTCGAGTACGAGCTCGGGGTGATCACGAAGACCGGATACGCCGGCTACTTCCTGATCGTGTACGACTTCATCAAGGCGGCGCGCGATCGCGGCATCCCGGTGGGCCCGGGCCGCGGTTCGGCGGCCGGCTCTTTGGTCGCCTACGCCCTGCGCATCACGGACGTCTGCCCGCTCAAGTACGACCTGCTGTTCGAGCGCTTCCTGAATCCCGAACGCGTCTCGATGCCCGACATCGACGTGGACTTCTGCTTCGAGCGCCGGGGCGAGGTGATCGAGTACGTGCGGCAGAAGTACGGCCGGGAGTCGGTGGGGCAGATCGTGACCTTTGGGACCATGAAGTCGCGGGCCGCCATCAAGGACGTGGGCCGCGTGCTCGGCTTCACCCCGGCCGAGACCGACGCGCTGGCGAAGCTCGTGCCCAACCAGCCCAACTTCTCGCTCACGGTGAAGGAAGCCGTGGAGCAGGTGCCCGACGTCAAGAAGCTCTATCGCAACGACGAGCGCTACCGGCAGCTGCTCGACTACGCGATGGCGCTCGAAGGGCTGTCACGGCACACGGGGGTGCACGCCGCGGGCGTGGTGATCGCCCCCGGCCCGCTGGACGACTACGTGCCCGTGTGCACGCAGGCCTCGAAGGGAGCGGGCGCCGGGAGCGACGAGGCGGTGGTCGTCACCCAGTACGACATGGGCGCCCTGGAGAAGGCGGGGATGCTCAAGATGGACTTCCTGGGGCTGACCACGCTGACCGTGATCAAGGACGCCCTCGACGCCATCGAGCAGACCACCGGCACGCGTCCCGATCTCACGACGATCGACGACGCCGATCCGAAGGTCTACCAGATGCTCCGGGCCGGACGGACGGTCGGCGTGTTCCAGTTCGAATCCGCCCTCGCCACCGACCTCCTGCGCGGGATGCGCTGCGACCGCTTCGACGACCTGGTGGCCTCCAACGCGCTGATGCGCCCGGGGCCTCTCGACGCCGGCATGCACCGCGTGTACCAGCGGCGCAAACGCGGCGAGGAGCCGGTGACCTACGCCCTGCCCGAGCTGCAACCCGTGCTCGAGCCCACGTACGGCGTGATCACCTATCAGGAGCAGGTGATGCGCATCGCGCAGATTCTGGCCGGCCTGTCGCTGGCCGAAGCCGACGTGCTGCGCAAGGCGGTGGGGAAGAAGGACGCCGAGTTGATCCGGAAGGAGCTGGGCAAGTTCGTCGAGAAGTCGGTGGCGCGGGGCTACGATCGCCGCATCATCGAGGAGCTGGGCGGGCAGATCGAGACGTTCGGGCGCTACGGCTTCAACAAGTCGCACGCCGTCGCCTACTCGGTGATCTCGTACCAGACGGCCTGGCTCAAGGCGCACCACCCGGCGGCGTTCATGGCGGCCCTGCTCTCGTCGTCCATCGGCGACACGGACAGCGTGGTGAAGTTCATCAATGAGGCCCGTGAGCTCGGGATCGAGGTCCTGCCGCCGGCGGTCAACGAGTCCGGCTACAAGTTCACCGTGGTCGGCGACAAGCGCCTGCGCTTCGGCCTCGGGGCGATCCGCAACGTCGGCAAGGGGGCGATCGACTCCATCCTCGCCGCCCGCAGCGAGAAGCCGTTCACCGATCTGTTCGACCTGTGCGAACGGATCGACCTGCGGCTCTGCAATCGCCGGGTGTTCGAAGCACTCATCGCCTCCGGCGCCGTCGACGAGCTGGGCGGCCACCGGCAGCAGTACGTGGCGGCGCTCGACACCGCCCTGCAGGAGGCGTCGCTCATGCAGCAGGAGCGCACCACCGGCCAGGGGTCCCTGTTCGGCGGCCTGGACGATGCGGTCGCCGCCCCCCTGCATCAGAATCGGACCCTGCCCAACGTGGCTCCGATGACCGAGTCCGACCGGCTGGCCAGGGAGAAGGAGATCATCGGGTTCTACATCTCGGGGCATCCCCTGGAGCCGTTCCGGGTGGAATGCGAGCTGTTCGCCACCTGCACGGTGGCCGAGCTGGGGAGGTGGACCCAGGAGGAGCAGGCCATCGGATGCGTGGTCACCGCCATCCGCCGCCAGATCAGCAAGAAGACGGGGGCGGAGTTTGCCCGGTTGACAGTCGAGGATTTTTCGGGATCTTCGGAGGTGCTGGTGTTCCCCGAAGCCTGGGGGTTGATCGCCGACCGGCTGAAGACCGACGTGCCGGTGTTGATCAAGGGCGGGTATTCCCGCCGCGACCAGGAAGCGGACCATCCAACCTTTATCGTCGCGTCGGTGACGCCATTTGCCGAACTGCGCCTCAACGGCCAGGTGGCGGTGGCCATCGAGCTGACGCCGGACGAGATCGTGAGCGCCGACATCATGCGAGACGTACGCTCCGTAGTCGAGGCGCATTCCACCTCCCATGCCGGTACGCCACCGCTCGAAGTGCGGTGGCACGACCCCTCGGGCGCCACCGAACGCTTCCTGTCACGGTCGCTGCGCCTGACGGCCACCCAGGCCGCGCTCGCCGATCTCCGGGCCGTCCTCGGTCCCGATCGCGTCCGCCTCGTGCGCGGGGGATGACCATGGCCACCGCCTCGCTCGAATTCGAAAAACCGCTCGTCGAACTCGAAAAGCAGATCGACGAACTCAAGCGCCTTGCCGGCGACCGGCAGCTCGACGTCGCCCGCGAACTCGCGCCCCTGGAACAGAAGCTCACCGAGCTGCGCGAGGAGATCTATCGCAACCTCACCCCCTGGCAGCGGGTGACGGTGGCGCGCAGCAACAAGCGGCCCTTCACCCTCGACTATCTCCGGCTGGCGTTCACCGACTTCGTCGAACTGCACGGCGACCGGCTGTACCGTGAGGATCCCGCCATCGTGGGCGGGTGGGCCCGGCTCGACGGCGATTCGGTGATGGTCATCGGCCACCAGCGCGGCCGCGACACCAAGGAGATCGTCAAGCGCAACTTCGGCATGCCCCATCCGGAAGGCTACCGGAAGGCCCTGCGCCTGATGAAGCTCGCCGAGAAGTTCCACGTCCCGGTGATCACCTTCATCGATACGATGGGCGCCTGGGCGGGGCTGGGCGCCGAGGAGCGGGGGCAATCCGAGGCCATCGCCCGCAATCTGTTCGAGATGAGCCGCCTCAAGGTGCCCATTCTCGCCACGGTCATCGGCGAGGGCGGATCGGGCGGCGCCTTGGGCCTCGGCGTCGCCGACCGCGTGATGATGTTGGAGAACTCGGTATATTCCGTGATCTCCGTGGAAGGATGCGCCGCCATCCTGTGGAAGGACGGCAAGAGCCCCGAGATGCGGGAGAAGGCCGCGTCGGCCCTCAAGATCACCGCCCCGGACCTCTACGAGCTGCGCATCATCGACGAGATCATCCCGGAACCACCGGGTGGTGCCCACGCCGACTACGAGACGACCGCCGAGACACTCAAGGAAGCGCTGCTGCGCAACCTCGACGACCTCAGCCGCCTCAAGCCGGACAAACTGGTGCGCCGCCGGCGCGAGAAATTCCTGCGGATGGGCCAGTATCTGGAGTAGTCGTGGCGCACCTCATCGAAGTCGCGTTCAAGGGCAACCGCAAGGATTTCTTCATCTGGGAGCAGGACGAGCTTCCGCCGGTCAGGACACCGGTGGTGGTCGAAGCCGACCGGGGTGAGGACATCGGCCGCGTGCACGCCGTGGGCGAACAGGCCGCCAGGCGGAACGCCGGCACGTCGCACGGTTACGGCGCCGGCCTGCCCGGCAAGCGGGCCCGCCGCGTGGCCTCCGACGACGACGTCGCGCGCCTGCGGCAGTTGCGCGAGCAGGACGAGGACGCCCGCCGCCGCGCCATGGAACGGGTCAAGGCCAACGGCCTCGTCATGAAGGTCTCCGATGCCGAATGGCAGTGGGATCGCAAGAAACTCACCTTCTACTTCACGGCCGAGAAGCGGGTCGACTTCCGCACGCTCGTGCGCGAGTTGGCGTCGACCTTCCGCACCCGCATCGAACTCAAACAGATCGGCGTGCGCGACGAAGCCAAGCGCCTCGATGGCGTCGGCCGCTGCGGCCGCCAGTACTGCTCGGCGTCGTGGCTTCCCGAGTTGCTGCCCGTCAATCTGGGCGTGGCCAAGGACCAGCGGCTGTCGCTCAACCCGACGCAGATCTCGGGCGCCTGCGGCCGCCTCATGTGCTGCCTGCGCTACGAGCACGAGTTCTACGTGCAGAGCCGGAAGCGATTCCCCAAGGAGTTGCGGATCCTCACCACGTCGCGCGGCGAGGAGAAGGTGCTCGCCAACGACATCTTTCGCGAGCGCGTGACGCTGCGCGGCCCCGACGGGGAGGCCCGCGTGGTGCCCCTGGCCGAGCTGCGCGAGGAAGTCTCGCAGACCGATCCCGACGCCGCGTGGTTGCGGGCCGCCCCACCCTCAGCCACGGCCCCGACGCCCTCGCGCGCCGGCACGCCCACGGAACCGGTGCGCCCGACCCGGGCCCCGCGGGCCGACGCGCCCGCGCCAACGCCAACGGAACCGGCGGCACCGACATCGGCGGCATCGGCGTCGAATGAGCCGGCCGCCGAACCGGCGCGCCGGCCCCACCGCCGCCGCGGACGCCGCGGCGGACGCCGGAACCGCGGCGGCGCACGTCCCAACCAGGGACATCGCGAAGGCGGCGGATCGGACGATTCCGGAAGCGGGGACGGGGACGGGGGCAGGGGCGCGCCGCCCGGATCCTCCGCCGCACCGCCATCCAACGGAGCCTGAGTGCCCCAATTCTACATCACGACCGCCATCGACTACGCCAATGGCGAGCCGCATCTCGGACACGCGCTCGAGAAGATCGGCGCCGACGCCATCGCCCGGTATCGCCGGCTGCGCGGCGACGACGTCCATTTCCTGATGGGGATGGACGAGCACGGCCAGAAAGTCGCACAGGCCGCCGCCGAACGCGGCATCCCCCCGCAACAACTGGTCGACCGGATCGCGGCCGCCTTCGAGGCCATGTGGGCGCGTCTGGACATTTCGTACGACCAGTTCATCCGCACCACGCAGCCGGCGCACACGGCCGGCGTGCAGGCGCTGATCAGGCGCATCCACGAACTCAACCCCGACGATTTCTACGAGAAGACGTACGAGGGCTGGTATTGCGTCGGGTGTGAACTCTTCAAGCGCGCCGACGAGATCGTCGACGGCAAGTGCGTGATCCATCCCACCCGTGAGCTGCAGTGGACCGAAGAGCACAACTGGTTCTTCCGCCTCACGCGCTACTCGCCGTTTCTGCAGGATCTGTTCGCGACGCATCCCGAGTTTCTGCGACCCGAGACTCGGCGCAACGAGATTCTGGCCCTGCTCGACCAGGGGCTGGAAGACATCTCGATCACCCGGTCGCGGCTGGCGTGGGCGATTCCCTTCCCGATCCCCACCAGCGACGGCGACCATCAGGGAACGTGGGTATGGTTCGACGCCCTGCCCAACTATCTCACCGCCACCGGATATCCCGATGCGTCGTACACACGCCGGTGGCCGGCGCAGTTGCACGTGGTCGGCAAGGACATCACCCGGCTCCACTGCGTGATCTGGCCGGCGATGCTCAAGGCCGCGGACCTCGCCCTCCCCGAGGCCGTGTGGGCACACGGCTTCGTCTCGCTCGGGGGCGAACGGTTCAGCAAGTCCGCCGGTGTGAAGCTCGAGCTCGGCGACGCGATCGACCGGTTCGGGGCCGACGCGTTCCGGTATTTCCTCGCCCGCGAAGTACCGTTCGACGGCGACGGCAGCTTTTCCTGGGAACGCTTCGAGGACCGGTACAACGCCGACCTCGCCAACGCCTGGGGGAACCTGGCCAGCCGGACGATCGCGATGGTGGAACGCTACCGTGGCGGCACCGTGCCGGCGGCCGCCCGGGGGCCCGTGGACGACGCCGATGCGGCGGACTACGCCGCCTACCACGCCGCGATGGACGGCTCGCGGGGGTACATGCTCCACGATGCGCTGCGCGCGGTGTGGCTCACCGTGGCCCGCGGCAACGAGTACGTCGATCGCCAGGCGCCGTGGAAGCTGGCCAAGGATCCCGGGCTCGCCGGCGAGCTGGATACCACACTCGGCACCCTCATCCGGCAGCTGGCCCGGCAATGCGTGACGCTGCAACCATTCATGCCGAGCAAGACCCAGGAACTGTGGGAGCAGCTCGGCGGCCCCGGGTTGGTGGCCGACCAGCGCTTCGCCGGCCTCGCGACGCTCGACCCGGCCGGCTGGCAGGTTCGCAAGGGGGCCCCGCTCTTTCCCAAGGAGAAGGCAGCCGCCGGCTAGTCGCCGGCCGGGGTGGAACGACGAACGGCCGGCCGCGAACCGTGGTTCGCGACCGGCCGTTCGTTGTCGAAGCTTCGGCTAGAACTTGATGCCGAAGGTGATCGGCAGCATCTGCGCCGACGAACCGCTGGTGTTGATGTAGTAGTAGCGGAGCTCGACGAAGGTGGTCAGGTCGGTCAACTGCCACTGCAACCCGCCGCCGAAGTTCAGTCCGAAGTCGTTCTCGGTCAGCTGGCCGGAGGCGGCGCTCAGGTGGTTGAGGCCGATGCCGCCGATGAAGTACGGGCTGTTGCCGGCGGAGGTCAGGGGGTAGACGGCGTTCACGTAGCCCGAGGTGATCCCCAGGTTCAGGGCGCCGTTCTTGCCACTGAAGCCGGAGTACGAAAGTTCGCCGCGCAGTGCGAACGGCCATCCCTGCGGGGTACCCGACACCAACCCGTTGATGATGTAGCCACTCTGCTGTGACTGACTCAGATCGCTGAGCGGAATGTTGAGACCGGCGCTCAGTCCGAAATGCACGGACGATCCGGTCGACTGCGCCTGGGCCACCTGCCCGGGCAACGCGACCAGGGCGAGCATGGCCGCCGCGGACACCACGTAGCGAGAAACCTTCATCATTCGGCTCCTGTGTGTTGGGTTCGAACCGCGCCGACGTCGGCGCATCGACTACATCGCGCTCGGGCCCGCACCCCTGGGGCGGCGTGCCCGTGACCTGCTTCGTGAGATGCGCGAACCGCGAAAGCGGATGGCGTTGGAGTTCGCCACCCGCTCACTACACCGCAGGCGAGACAGTGTTACGCCGTCCGGCCGCGGACTCACTGCGCATTGGACGATGCCGACCCGCCCGGGGTCACGGCTTGGAGAAGTCCACCTTCGGCACATCGGCCGCCTGTTCCGTGGCCTGGAAGTACTTCCGCTGCTTGGCCCCCGTGACCTTTGCCGTGAGCACGGCGGGGAACCGGCGGATGTACGCGTTGTACGACTTCACCGCGTCGTTGTAGTCGCTCCGGGCCACCGCAATCCGGTTCTCGGTCCCGGTCAGTTCGTCCTGCAGCCGTACGAAATTCTCGTCGGCCTTGAGGTTGGGGTAGTTCTCCGAAATCGCGAGGAGGCGTCCCAGGGCGCCGGTCATGCGCTGGTCGGCGTTGGCCATCTGCTCGGGATCGCCGCTCTTCACGGAGTTGATGAGCCGCGACCGTGCCGCGGCCACGGTGTCGAACACGGCTTCCTCGTGGGCCGCGTAGCCCTTCACCGTGTTCACGAGATTCGGAATCAGGTCGGCGCGCCGCTGCAACTGCACCTCGATCTGACTCTGCGCGGATGAGGCCTGCTCGTCCAGCGTCTGGATGGAGTTGTATCCGCACCCCGACGCCAGGACGGCGAGCGCGACCACGAGCCAGCGACGTTTCATCGATGCATTCCTCGTTCCCGATTGGTGAACCGGCGTGGGCAGGCGGCGCCTGCCCCGCCGGGCGGGCCCGGACTGCGCCGGGCCTGCCAACCCTACGAACTCTCGCGGCCGCGAGTTCCGACCGCTACCCCTGGCTGGCAAAGCGGTCCAGGTAGCCGACCACCCCTTCCATGCCGCGCAGGTACCCGTCCAGCACGGTCGGGGCGTCGGCGGGGGCGAGCCTGGCCTCACCACGGACGTGCCGCACGACGCGCACGAAGGCGTCCGCTTCCACCCCAGCCGCCGCGGCCACCGCGCGGCTCAGCTCGACGTTGTCGCGCGACGGCGTTTCGTCGCGCAGCCGTTCCACGGCGCGAAACACCACCATGATCGCGCTGATCGTGGATGCCAGCAGCTGGAGCTCGGCCTTGCGGTCACCCGCGGCCGCCAGCACGCCCTGCCGCAGCGCGAGCAGCTTGCCCCGGGCTTCGTGCTCGAGCTGCAGGCGGAGATCACCCTTGCTCACCCGGATTCCGTCGAACGGCGAGTCGCCGTGCAACACGCGGTGGCGGTCGATCATGTCCGCGTATTCCATCGGAAACACATCGGCCGAATCGCGCCACTCGTCCTCCGTGAAGATCAGCGGCGGCGGATTGCCGGCCTCGCCCCACGCGCGCGCCGTCGCCGAGAGCGCCCGCAGCCGTTCCGCGTCCAATCGGCGTACGATCACCAGCACGTTGTAGTCGGAGCGATTGGGGATGTGCTCCCCGGCCGCCGCGGAGCCGTACAGAACGGCCGACCGCAGGTCGCTCCCGAAGCCAGCGCTGAGCTGGGCCACGAGTTCGTCGAGTGTCATCTGTGCCATGTCGTCACCAGGAAGAACCGCCGCCGCCACCGCTGAAACCGCCCCCGCCGCCGAAACCGCCGAAACCGCCACCACCCCCGAAACCACCGCCACCCCCGAACCCGCCGAAGCCGCCGCCCCCACCCCACCCACCGCGCCGCCGGCCGCCGCCCATTCCCCAGGGAATGAACAACAGCGGAAGGCATCCGCGCCGCCGGCCGCCGAGAAGGCTCAGCACGAAGAACAGGAGAAACAGATACACGATCGGCGGCATGCCGCTCGACCGTCCGCCGGACTCCCGAACCGGCCGGGCGACGGCTGTGAGCGCGGAGTCGAGCGAGAAGTGGTATTCCCCCGCGAACGCCTGAGCCACCCGTACGGCCGCCAGCGAGACCCCGCCGCTGTAGTCGCCGGCGCGAAAGTACTTCGACACCGCCTCGCGGCAGATATCGCCCGCGTCGGCGTCGGTCAGGTATCCTTCGGCGCCGCGCCCCACCTCGATCCGGCACTCGCCGCGACCGCTGGAATTCGTCTCCTTCGGCACGATCAGGATGACGACGCCGGCGTTCCGGTTCGGATCGCCCGGCTGGCCCACGTTCCCCACCTTCCACTGGCGGCCGATCTGAAGGCTGACCTCGCTGACCGGGCGTCCCTTCAAGTCGGGCAGGGTCACGACCGCCATCTCGCCCGGCGAGCTGGTGCGCACCGCCTGCGCCAACTGCGTCAGCGCCCCCGCCGCCTGCGGCGTCAGGACGTGCGCAAAATCGCTGACCAGTCCGGTGGGCGCAGGAATCTGCAGCGGCCCACCCTGGAGCAGCGCCGCGACCCCCACGAGGAGCGAGAGCATGAACACGGGCGTTCGGAGTCGGGTAAGAGAAGACATCGCCCCGTTCGAGTCCTGCCTGCCGTCGGGGCTCTGGCCAGGCGACCGCCGATCCTCCGCATGTCGCTGGCCCGCATTAAGTTAGTACGCATTCCCGGTTGGTGCAGTTTCCACCGCTTCTCCCCTTGCCCTCGTCACCATGCCTCGCACGCGCTCCGTCCTCTCCTTCTCGGCCGTGACCCTGGCGCTCGCCTCGCTGGGCGTGACGGCATTTCGCGCGCCGCAGCGCCGCCTACCCCCGGCCCCCGTGGACAGCATTTCGGCCAGGGCCGACGCCGGGCGGATCCTCGGGGCACCGACCGCGAAGGTCTGGCTCATCGAGGCCAGCGACTTTCAGTGCCCCTTCTGCAAGCAATGGCACGATGAATCGTACGCCGCCATCCTCAAGGACTACGTGAACACCGGGAAGGTGCGCTACGCGTTCCTCAACGACCCGCTGTCGATGCACCAGTTCTCCATGCAGGCGGCAGAAGCGGCAATGTGCGCGTCGGTCCAGGACAAGTTCTGGCCGATGCACGAGGCCCTGTTCGCGACGCAGCACGAGTGGGAGGTGCTCCCCAATCCCGGCGCGTATTTCGATTCCCTGGCCGTGAAGGCCGGCGTGAACGCGACCGACTGGCGGGCCTGCGTGCGGACCCATGCCACCCGGCCGCTCATCGATGCCGACCGGTATCGGCTGCGGGCCAGCGGCGTGTCCTCCACCCCCACGTTCTTCGTCGGTAGTCAGCGGCTGGAGGGAGTCCAACCGCTGGCCGCGTTGCGCCAGGTGCTGGACCAGGCGCTGGAGAAGGCGGGAACCCGATAGCCGGCGGCCGCCGATCGGGAGCGCGCCGTGAACGCCGCCGTCCGCCCGGTATATGCCGCAGCCGCGCAGTTGGCGCGGTTGGGCGCGGCGCTGGCGCCCGCGGACGGGTCCAAGCTGATGCGGACCTTCGCCGCCCGGCGTGGCATCCGCGCCCGGTACGCCGGCTGGGCGGCGCAGGAACGCCGGGCCGACCGCGACCTCGTGTGGATGCACGCGCCCTCGGTGGGCGAGGGCCTCCAGGCACGCCCGGTACTCGAGCGGTTGCGAGCCCGCCACCCGGCGCTGCAACTCGCGTACACCTTCTACTCTCCCAGCGCCGAGCGGTTCGCGGCGGGGTTGGACGTGGACTTCCGCGACTACCTGCCGTTCGACACCGCGGGCGACGCGCGGGCGGCCCTTGCCGCCCTCGCCCCGCGGGCGCTGGTGTTCAGCAAGCTGGACGTCTGGCCGGTGCTTGCCCGCGAGGCCGCCCGCCGCGGGGTGAAGCTGGCGCTCATCAGCGCCACCCTGGCCGCTGGTTCGTCGCGAGGGCGCGGGGTTGCCGCGCTGCTGCTACGCGACGCATACGCGCGCCTCGATGCCGTGGGTGCCATCGACGACGACGACGCGGCGCGGCTCATCCAACTCGGCGTGCGGGAATCCGTCATCGGGGTGACCGGGGATACGCGCTTCGATCAGGTCTGGGCGCGCGCCGCAGCGGCCGACCGCGGCGGGGCTCTGCTGGCCCCGTTGGCCTCGACACGACCCACACTCGTGGCAGGATCCACCTGGCCGACCGATGAAGCGCCGCTGCTGGCCGCGTACCGGGAATGCCGGTCTGCATCCAACGGGTTGCGCCTCATCATCGCACCCCACGAACCGACTCCCGAGCACCTGCGTCCCATCGAACGGTGGGCCGGCGCTGCGGGGGTCGCGCTGGCACGGTTGGAGAGCGCGGCGGTGGAGACCGCCGACGTCGTGCTCGTGGACCGCGTCGGGGTGCTCGGCGATATTTATGCGCTGGCGGACGTCGCGTATGTCGGCGGTGGATTCCACTCGGCGGGCCTCCATTCCGTACTCGAGCCGGCGGCGTTCGGCGTGCCGGTGATGTTCGGCCCGCGGCACGGCGGAAGCCGCGACGCAGCACTGCTGATCCGCGCCGGTGCTGCGGTGTCCGTCGCCGACCGCGCTACCCTCGGCGCGGCGCTTGGCGCGTGGGTGGCGCAACCGGGCGAGCGGCGGGCGGCCGGCGGACGCGGCCGGGAGGTGATCAAGGGCGGCCTTGGGGCCGCGGAACGGTCGACGCGTTTGGTGGAGCGGCTCCTGGGCGGCTGATCCTTCCGCTTCCGTTTCGACCCCGAGGGGGCCATCTTTTGGCGGTAGCCCCCCGGTGGCGAGCGCATGCGCTCCTCCGCCTACAATCACGGAGTTCGCGTGCGATCAGCAGTCTCGTTGGTGGTCTTCGCCTCGCTGGTGTTCGGAGGCGCATGCGCCTCGAACAAGAACCCGCCGCCAGACAACGGGGCGTCGATGTCGCTGAGCGCCCCGGCGCGCGTGGTCGCGCGGTTCAGCGGGCGCTTCAGCCCGGTCAGCAATCTGACGTCGGGGACCATGAGCACCGGATCGACGCGCATCGCCGGCACCGTGCGGCTGCTGAGCCCGTCGAGTACCAGTGACCGGTACCTCGTGGAACTGGAATTCACCTCGGAGCGCGGCGCCGAGGAATTGCTGTGGAGCGTGGTCGCCGGGCGCTGCGGAAACGGCAGCCTCCCCCTGGCGCCCCCCAAGTCGCTGGCTCCGATCGAGGTGCCGACGAGCGGGAGCGTCCGCGTGACCCGGGATCTGCAGGCGGGGCTGACGGCGGGGTTGGAGTACCACCTCAATCTGTACGCCAACGGCAGCGTGGAACTGTCCGGCGTCATCGGCTGCGCCAACCTGAAGAGCTGAGCAGGTCGCGAGCGGCGGGACGGAAAATGCGAGCGGCCCCGGGCGGGATGCCCGGGGCCGCTTTCCCATCGGACCGCGCCGGAATCAGGCGGCGCTGGCCGATTCGGTGACGACCCGCACCTGGTTCTCGACCACCTGCAGGAACCCGCCCTCGACGATGAACCGGCGTTCCGACGAGCCCCCGGCAAGCCGGAGTTCTCCCTTGCCGAGGAGGGCCATCATCGGCGCGTGTCCCGTGAGGATGCCCACCTGGCCGTCGAACGCTGGAGCGATCACCGACTCGGCGTCGCCCTCGAAGAGCACGGCTTCCGGCGAGATGACGGAGACTTTGAGCACCGGGTTCGTCCTCAGCCCTGCGCCAGCTTCTTGGCGTTGGCGATCACGTCGTCGGCGCCGCCGGCCATGAAGAAGGCCTGCTCGGGATACTGGTCGAACTCACCGTCCACGAGGCGCTCGAAGGAGGCGACGGTCTCCTCCAGCTTCACGTACTTGCCGGGAATACCGGTGAACTGCTCGGCCACCGAGAACGGCTGGGACATGAAGCGCTGGATGCGGCGGGCGCGGCCGACGACCTTCTTGTCCTCCTCCGACAGCTCGTCCATGCCGAGGATGGCGATGATGTCCTGCAACTCCTTGTACCGCTGCAGGATCTTCTGAACGTCGGTGGCCACCTTGTAGTGGCGCTCGCCGATGTACTGGGCATCGAGGATGCGCGAGCCCGAGGCCAGCGGATCGACGGCGGGATAGATGCCGAGTTCGGTGATCGCGCGCGAGAGCACGACGGTGGCGTCGAGGTGCGCGAAGGCCGTCGCCGGCGCCGGATCGGTGATGTCGTCGGCGGGCACGTAGATGGCCTGCACGGAGGTGATCGATCCGTTCCGCGTCGACGTGATGCGTTCCTGCAGGTCGCCCATCTCCGTGGCCAGCGTGGGCTGGTAGCCCACGGCGCTCGGCATGCGGCCCAGCAGCGCGGACACTTCCGAGCCGGCCTGCGTGAAGCGGAAGATGTTGTCGATGAACACCAGCACGTCGGCGTTCTCGCGGTCGCGGAAGTACTCGGCCACGGTGAGGCCGGTGAGGCCCACGCGCAGACGGGCACCCGGCGGCTCGTTCATCTGGCCGTAGATCAGGGCGACCTTGTCGAGAATTCCTGCTTCCTTGAATTCGAGGTACAGGTCGTTGCCCTCGCGGGTGCGCTCGCCCACGCCGCAGAACACGGACTTGCCGCCGTGACCCTTGGCCACGTTGTTGATGAGTTCCTGGATGACGACCGTCTTGCCGACGCCGGCGCCGCCGAAAAGGCCGATCTTTCCGCCCTTCACGAACGGGGCGATGAGGTCGATGACCTTGATGCCGGTTTCGAAGATCTCGGTCTTGGGTTCGAGATTCACGAAATCGGGGCGCTTCCGGTGGATGGGCCACCGTTCGGCGTCGGCGGGAATCGGCTTGCCGTTGTCCACCGGCTCGCCGAGCACGTTGAGGATCCGGCCGAGGGGGACGTTCCCCACGGGCACGCTGATCGGGCCGCCGGCATCCACCGCGTCCATGCCGCGGACGACGCCGTCGGTGGTCGACATCGCGACCGCGCGCACCTGATTGCGGCCGATGTGCTGTTGAACCTCGGCGACCACGTTGACGTCGACCCCGTCGACGGTGGCTTTCACGCGGAGGGCGTTGTAGAGCTCGGGAAGCTTGTCGGCTTCGAACTCGACGTCGAGCACCGGGCCGATGACCTGGACGACTTTGCCGATGTTGGCGGGAGCAGCAGTAGTGGCAGACATGGCTAGCCCTGGAGAGCCGCAGCGCCGCCGACGATCTCGGCGATCTCCTGCGTGATCTGCGCCTGACGGGCGCGGTTGTAAGTACGACGGAGGATATTGATCATGTCGGACGCATTGTCGGTGGCGTTCTTCATCGCGGTGCGCTGCGCGCTCTGGAACGCCGCCTCGCTCTCGACCAGCGCCCGGTACACCGCATTGCGCACGTAGGCCGGCAGCAGTGCGCCGAGGATCTCGTCGGCCGACGGGAACAGCAGGTAGTCGAGCTGCGCCTTGCCGCGCTCGGGCGGCTGGACGGGCAACATGCGCTCGCTCACCGCGGGGGTGGAGAGCACGGAGTTGAACTTGGTGTAGACGAGATACACGGCGTCGAGCCTGCCGTCGCCGAAATCGGCGCGAATGCCGTCCACCAGTTCGGCGGCGTTCTCCGACGTCGGCTTGTCGCCGATGTCGGTGCGCGTGGAGGCCAGCGCGCGCCCGATGTACTTGTAGTAGCCGGCGCCCTTGCGGCCGACCACGTGCAGCTCGACGTCGACGCCCTCACCCTCGAGTTTCGCCACCAGCTGGCGCGATTCCTTGATGAGGTTGGAGTTGAACGCGCCGGCCAGGCCGCGGTTCGACGTGATGAGCAGCACCGCCGCCCGCTTCATCTGCGCCGGTTGCCGCAGCAGCGGGAAGCGATCGGCCAGGTCAGGCGAGTAGAGATCGGCAAGGACCTCGGCGAGCGCGTTGGCGTACGGGCGCGCCGCGTGCACCCGATCCTGGGCGCGCTTCATCTTCGACGTGGCCACCATCTCCAACGTCCTGGTGATCTTGCGCGTGTTCTCGACCGACTTGATGCGGCCTTTGAGTTCGCGACCCTTGGCCATGGATTACAGACTCTTCGCCGTGAACTTCGCCGCGCCGGTGCCGGCGGTCTTCTTGTAGGCGTCGATCGCCGCCTTGAGGTCGGCTTCCAATTCCTTGGACAGCGCCTTCTCGGTGCGGATGCGCTCGCCGATCTTCGGATGGCTGGCCGACATGTAGGCGTGGAAGCCCTTCTCCCACTCCCGGATGTGCGTGGTCTCGACGTCGTCGAGGAAGCCGTTGGTGACCGCGTAGATGATCATCACCTGCTGTTCGACGGGCATCGGCAGGTACTGCCCCTGCTTCAGCACTTCCACCGTGCGGGCGCCGCGATCGAGTTGCCGCTTGGTGGCGGCATCGAGGTCGGAGGCGAACGAGGCGAACGCTTCGAGTTCGCGGTACTGGGCGAGGTCCAGACGCAGGCGGCCGGCCACCGACTTCATGGCCTTGATCTGCGCCGATCCGCCCACGCGCGACACCGAGATGCCGACGTTGATCGCGGGCCGCACGCCCGAGAAGAACAGGTCCGCCTCGAGGAAGATCTGACCGTCGGTGATCGAGATGACGTTGGTCGGGATGTAGGCCGACACGTCACCGGCCTGCGTCTCGATGATCGGCAGCGCGGTGAGCGATCCGCCGGGCTTGAGGATCGTCTTCCCGTCCACCACGCCCTCGTCCTCGCGCAGCTTGGCGGCGCGCTCGAGCAAGCGGCTGTGCAGATAGAACACGTCGCCGGGGTACGCCTCGCGGCCCGGCGGCCGGCGCAGCACCAGCGAGAGCTGGCGGTACGCGGCGGCCTGCTTGGAGAGGTCGTCGTAGACGCACAACGTCGGCTTGCCTTCGTTGTACATGAAGTACTCGGCCATCGCGCACCCCGTGTAGGGGGCGATGTACTGCATCGGCGCCGGATCGGACGCCGTGGCGGCAACGATGATCGTGTATTCCATCGCCCCCGCGTCCTTCAGGCGCTCGAGCACCGACGCCACGGTGGACGCCTTCTGGCCGATGGCGACGTAGACGCAGATGACCCCCGTGCCCTTCTGATTGATGATCGTGTCGATGGCGATGGCCGTCTTGCCGGTGCCGCGGTCGCCGATGATCAGCTCGCGCTGGCCGCGGCCGATCGGGATCATCGAATCGATCGCCTTGAGTCCGGTCTGCAGGGGCTCCTTCACCGGCTGCCGCACGATGATGCCGGGCGCCGGCGACTCGACCTTCCGGGTGGCGGTGGCGTTGATCTCGCCGCGGCCGTCGATCGGCCGGCCCAGCGCGTCGACCACGCGGCCGATGAGCTCCGGGCCCACCGGCACGTCGAGCACGCGCGAGGTTCGGCGCACGTCGTCGCCTTCCTTGAGCTGCAGGTAGTCACCGAGAATCACGGCGCCGATGTTGTCCTCTTCGAGGTTCAGCGCGAGCGCGGTGATCTTGTTGCCGGTTTCGGACGAGGTGATCTCCAGCATCTCGCCAGCCATGGCTTTCTGCAGGCCGTAGATGCGAGCGATGCCGTCCTTCACCTCGAGAACGGAACCGACCTCATCGACACCGAGCGAGTGGAGGTCAGCGGCCTCGATCTCGCGGAGGAGGATGTCCTTGATCTCGCCGGGGCGAAGCGTCGTCTCGGTAGCCATACGGGATGATCGGAAAGTGGGCGTCGAAAAAGTTGATGGGGAGCTTGTGAAAATTATCACAAGGCCCGGGGGCGTGCAAGCATCGCGGGCACTCCGGAACACACGCCGATCGGGGGGCGGCGATCGCTCCGATCGGGAGGATTTCGATGCCGGCAGACCGCCCGGCTGCCACGACTTTATCCCACATGGCGGGAAGCCTCAAGGACCTCAAAGTATGGCAGGAAGCCGTCGGCCTGGCCGCCGATGTCATCCGGGCCGTGCGGCATGCCAACCGGAGGGAAATCAAGGTGGTAGCCGAAGCCCTCATGGTCACCGGGGTCACCCTGGCCGACCACATCGCCGAAGGCTTCGGACGCTATTCGGCCCCCGAGCAGCGGCAATGCTACCGCGCCGCCCGGCGTGACCTCCTCCGTCTCGAAACCGAACTCACGGTCGCCCGGCAGGCCGACCTCGTGTCGGCGGCCCACCTGGCCCAACTCACACACCGCGCCCAACTCGTGGGAAGGCTGTTGGGCGGCTACCTGGTGTACCTGGACCGCCAACTCACGGAACCCGGGAAGCCTAACCGCGACTCCGCGCGTGCCCGCGGTTGAACCGGTCGATGAGGTCCACCGTGCGAAGGCGGGCCAGCGAGGCCGGGCGGGTGGCGGCAATCCGCTGCGCGGTACTCGACAGGTGGGACGACGAGGCGAATCCGAGCACCCGCGCGACGTCACGGACGTCGTAGCCGGGATTCTTGGCGAGCTCGGCGGCGCCGATGAGGCGGACCAGATCGATGATCCGCTTCAGATTCGGAGCGCCGTCGGCCGAGAACGTGCGGCTCAGGTGCTCGCGGGTCACGCCCAGGGCGTCGGCGAGGGCGGCGGTCCGCACTGGGCGGCCGGCATGGCTGACGACGTATTGCCAGGCCCCCAGTTGGAGGGTCGTGGTCAGCGCGAGGGACCGCGGCGGGTGGCTCAGGGCGCGGGTGAACCGCGTGCTGTAGGCCTGGCGCAGCACCAGTTCGCGCATCGCCTCTTCGTCGATGTCCTCCACCAGCACGTCGGCAAAATCCAGCGTGGCGCACTGTGCCAGCACCGGCCCGTCGGCGGCCCGCAGGGTGGTGAGGGCGAAGAAGGGCACGCTGGGATACTCGCGGGCGAGCGCCGCCGCTTCCCAGTTCTCCTCCTGCGCCGAGCCGAGGTCGACGATCGCGGCATCGATGAGCTCGTCGTGGAAGCTGCGGCCGAAGTCGTCGACGCCCCGGCGGACGATGAGCCGCCACCGCCGGCGGGGGAAGGTCTCGCGGGCCAGCGCCCGGGTGCGCTCGCGGGGGGCGAAGACGAGGACGGTAGGCGGGGGCCCTGCCGGCGCGACGCGTTGGCGCATGGATCAGACGCCGGCGAGGCGCGCTGTAACCTGGTCGTTGGCGCGTCGCAGGATGTCGCGCGCGTTCCCGTATGAGATTCGGGTCTCGGCTTCCGCGAACGGCAGCCATTTGCAGGCGCTGATGCCCTCGGCGCGCTGCGGACAGGTCTTGCTGGTGGAGGTCTCCATCAGGAAGAAATGGCAGATCTTGTGGATCAGCCGGCCACGGAAGCGGAAGTACCAATCGATGGTGTCGATATCCCCGCGTACTTCGACGTCGCCGAGACCGGTCTCCTCGGCCACCTCGCGCACGGCCGCCGTGGCCGGCAGCTCGCCCTGTTCGAGGTGCCCCTTGGGAAATCCCCAGTTCTTGTAGCTGTCCCGGATCAGCAGGTACAGGGGCCGGCCATCCTGCAGGCGGTAGACGACGCCGCCGGCGGACGTCTCGAGGGTCGCCCGCGGGCGGTTCACCGGGCGGCCTCCGCCATGATGTGCGCGTCGGCCTCCAGCGACGGACGCCCCTCGATGAACTGGCGCACGATGGGATCGGTGCTGTGCTTGATCTCGTCCACCGTCCCGCACTGGCGCACCCTGCCCTCGTACAGCATCGCGATGCGGGTGCCCACCGTGTAGGCGCTGCGCATGTCGTGCGTGATCACGACCCCGGTCACGCCCAGGCGTTCGCGCAGGCGGACCATCAGTTGGTCGATCACGGCGCTGGTGACGGGATCGAGTCCCGTCGTCGGCTCGTCGTACAGGATGTACTTGGGACGGGTCGCGATGGCGCGCGCGATCCCGACGCGCTTGCGCATGCCGCCGGAAAGCTCGGCCGGGAACTTGTCCGGAACGTCGGCCAGATCCACCAGATCGAGCGCTTCGTGCACGCGCTCGGCGATCTCCTTGTCGGTCAGCTCCCCCTGTTTGCGCAGCCCCATGGCCACGTTGTCGCCCACGTTGAACGAGTCGAACAACGCCGCGAACTGGAAGACGTATCCCACGCGGGCCCGCAGCTTGTAAAGCTCCTTCCGGGAGAGCTTGGGCACCTCTAGGCCGTCCACCCACACCTCGCCCGAGTCGGGCTCGAGCAGGCCGACGATGTGCTTGATGGCCACCGACTTCCCACTGCCCGAATAGCCGATGATCACCACCGTCTCGCCTTCCGGGACGTCGAGGGTGAAGCCGTCGAGGACGGTTTTCGGCCCGAAGGATTTGTGGACGTCGATGAGGCGGATCATGAGCCGGGGAACGAGGAGGGGAAAGAAATGTGATCAAACCGGAGGGATACCGCAAACGGGGCCACACCCGGGTGGGGGAGCCCCGGAACCGACGCCGCGCCGGCCCGGCGCCCGGGGCAACCGGCGGAGAAACGGAAAGGGCCGGCTTTCGCCGGCCCCCCCGAGTTTCCCGAGTTGTAGTTGCGGACCGTCAGGCCGCGAAACTTCCGAGCGCGCGCCCCACGTCGCCTTCGCGCAGCCGCTTGAGCGCGCGGTCGCGAAGCTGGCGCACGCGCTCGCGGGTGACGCCGAGCATGGAGCCGATCTCTTCGAGCGTGTGCTCACGGCCGCCTTCGAGGCCGAAGTAGAGGCGCAGCACCTTGGCGTCCCGGGGCGGAAGCGTGCCCAGGGCCTGTTCGATCTCGTCGGTGAGGAAGCGGTTCATGGCCTCCTCCTCCGTGTCGGGCATCTCGTCGGCGACGAAGCGCTCGATGAGGGAGCGATCGCCCTCGGGATCCATGGGCGCATCGAGCCGCACGTCGCTGGTGTTGAGCGCGGCGAGCGACTGGACGACGTCCACCGAGAGCCCGGTGAGGTGCGACAACTCCTCCGGGCTGGGTTCGCGATTCAACTTCTGGCGGAGGATCTCCGAGGCCTTGATGATTCTCGAAAGATCGGCGGTGCGGTTGAGCGGCACACGAACGGTGCGCCCCTGACGCGCGAGCGCCGACAGGATGGCCTGGCGGATCCACCACACGGCATAGGAGATGAACTTGACGCCCTGGTCGGGATCGAACTTCCGGGCGGCGGTGAGCAGGCCCACGTTCCCCTCACCGATGAGATCGATGAGCGGGAGCCCGCGGTTCTGGTACTTCTTGGCCACGGAAATCACGAAGCGCAGATTGCGCTTCACGAGTTCCTGGAGCGCGTCCTGGTCACCCGCACGAATCTTGCGGGCCAGCTCGATCTCCTCCATGCCCTTGAGCAGGGGGTAGGTGCTGACCTCGTAGAGGTACTGGTCCAGGATGTCGCGCTCGGGCTCGTTCGGCGCGATGCCGGCCGGCGCGGTACGCCGGCGGCGGCGCTTGACTTCGGTCATGTAATGCCTCGAACGGACTGCGTGTTGAATGATCTATGCGCTGCGGCGCCGGGCGCCGCGAAGCTGGACTGCCGGAGTGTGCGCGGCGGTACACGCACGAACTCCCATCTATAGAGATGATGGGAGGCGACAAAAAATACCGCTTTGACGGGGAATCGCTAGTCCCCTTCGTTGACACGTATTATACGCCGGGATATACTTCGCGGTTCCTGACGACCCGCATTCTTTGCGGGAAGTCCCCGGGGGCGTAGCTCAGTTGGGAGAGCGCTTGAATGGCATTCAAGAGGTCAGGGGTTCGATTCCCCTCGCCTCCATCGGCACCGGGTCACCGGCGCTGACGGCCGGGCCGAAGGAGAGCTTCCGCAGCACGACCCGGAATCACGCGGGAATAGCTCAGTTGGTAGAGCACAACCTTGCCAAGGTTGGGGTCGCGGGTTCGAGTCCCGTTTCCCGCTCTCTGGTTTCGCCACATCTGATGAACCGCTGAACGGGGCCGGAAGTTCCCGGCGGCGGGACGGGCGGTTAGCTCAGTTGGTTAGAGCGCCACGTTGACATCGTGGAGGTCACAAGTTCGAGTCTTGTACCGCCCATGCCCCATGCGCCCCAGCGGAGCATGGGGTTTTTCGTCACCATCCGGCGTCGCGGCCTCGAGCCCCCGCCCCGCGGCCGCTCGTCCCGCTCCGCGCCGCAGAACCGGCCCGCACCCCGTTGCCCTGTCTCCCCCACCCCGATACTTTTGACTGCTACGCCTTTCCGGCGTAGGTAGTTGCAGCACAAGCGACTGCGCGGCGCCCGTAGCTCAATTGGATAGAGCATCTGACTACGGATCAGAAGGTTGGGGGTTCGAGTCCCTCCGGGCGCATCTCGCGGTAGCAAACGGTAGCAGCACCATTGGCGGGGCGTAGCTTAGCCCGGTAGAGCGCCTGCTTCGGGAGCAGGAGGTCGCTGGTTCGAATCCAGTCGCCCCGACCATATCAGCCCACGGCATCGGGCCTGTCGTCCAGGAAGCGCGCCGGTTCATCCGAACCGGCGCGCTTTGCCGTTTCGCGCCCCCGTCGCCCCGGCGTCCCCGCTGGCCTCCGCCATCGCGATTTGCCAGCTTCCCTGCTGGCGGCCCGCCCCCCGGCGGGCGGACCAGGCCCCGCTCTCATCGCCCGACCACTGCCGTGATCCCACTCCTCACCGCCCTCCTCGTCTTGCTGGCTCCGGGGCCGAGCCTCGCCAACCGCGTGCTCCGTGCCGACTTCGGACCGCGGGGGCTCACCCACCTCCGCGATCTGGCCCACCCCGACGACCGCGCCTTCGAATACGACGGGTTCCGGATCACCATCGACGGCCGCACGTACGACAGCCACGCGCTCGATGCGCCCACCGCCGACGCGGCACCGGACAGCGTCTGGTACGATTGGAGCGCGGGACCATACCGTCTGCGCGTGACGTACGAGTTGCGGCCCACCTGGCACTTTCTCAGCAAGCGCCTGTCGGTCGCCGGCGCCGCCTCCGCATATCACGTCGACAGCGTCACCGTCTGGGCCGACCGCCTGACCGACGCCCCATCCGACGTGTACGTCGTGAAATCCTCGCACCAGCGCCTCGGGCCCAACGACTACGCCGCCGCGCTGCGATTCGCCGGCCATCGCGGCATGCTGGCCGTCGTGCAGAACCCGTTTCTGTACGTGTCGGCCGCGCGGGGCGCCTTCACCGTGGCGTACGCGCCGGACATGGACTGGCAGTCCAGCGACGGCCCGTTCGAGAGCGACCGCGGCCTGCTGGCGCCGTACCCGCTCACCGGCCACCGGCTCCCCGACGGCATGCGTCCGGAGTGGGCGCTCGACAGCACCCCCGCCCTTCCGGGGCTCGACCTGGCCGAGCGGGATGCCTTCACGGGGATGGTGCGTGCGTTTCTCATCGACCCGCCGTCGCGGCCGGTCAATGTCTTCGTCGGGTGGACGGCCAACGACTACCAGATCGACGTCGCCACCGATTCGGGGCGCGCCGAGTACGAGCGCCTGCTCCACCGCGCCGCGCAGATGGGCGCCGAGTATGCGCTGTACGCCCCTTCGAACTCGGCGCTCTCGCGGCGCGACTCCAGCGTGGACGACTGGAGCTGGGAGCACGTGCTCTGGCTCGGGCTCGGCCAGCAGATCCGCAAGGACCAGTGGCACATCGCCTCGAGTCCGATCCCGCCCTCGGTGCAGGCGATGCTCGACTACGCCCGGACGCAGCACGTCAAGCTGCTCGCCTACGTCTACCCCGTGCTCCCGTTCACCCAGGATTCATCGTGGCTCGTTTCCGTCCGCGGGCGACACTACGCGAGCCTCGGCGTCCGCGCCTGGCAGAACTGGCTGATCCGGGCGCTGGTCGAGTTCCACGACCGGACGGGAATCGGCGGGTACTCCTTCGACCACACCTTTCTGACGTATCCCGGAACGAGCCGGTATGCGCAGTGGTACGGGTGGCGGCGGGTGATGGAGAGCATCAAGCGCCAGCGCCCCGATCTGGTGATCGACGGACGTCAGGCCTATCAGAACTACGGGCCCTGGAGCTGGCTGGCCGGCTCGTATCCGCACCCGACCTCCACCGACGAGCAGCCGGAGAGTTTCGTCCCCTTCCCCGACCTGCACTTCGATCGCGTATCCGCCGACCGCGAACGCTACACGGCGTACCGCTACCGCAACTACGAATTCGCGCCCAGCGAGATCGTGCCCGGCTACATCACGCACCAGACGTCGCGCAGCGACGACACCGGCGAGATGCCGTTCGTGCGCACCGACAGCGGCCCGCAACTCACGCGCTTCCGGGCCCGCGACTGGGACTATCTGGGCTGGCGCTACTCGCTGCTCTCCTCGATCGCCGTCGCCGGCTGGAACAACGTGATCGACATGATTCCGGCGCGCGATTCCGCCGAGTACGCGGACTTCCCGCCGGGCGACGCCGGCTTCTTCCGGCACTGGCTGGACTGGACGGCGGCGCATCGCGAGCTGTTGCGGCACACGCGCACGATCATCGGACAGCCGGCCATCGGCCGGGTGGACGGCACCGCGGCCATCGTCGGCGACAGCGGATACGTCTTCCTGTTCAACCCCAACGCCCGGCGGATGAACGCCGAGTTCGCCCTCGACTCGACGCTTGGCATGGCCGCCGGCCCGGGGCCGGCGCTCGAGCTTCGCGAGGTGTATCCGCGCGACGGGCTCCGCATCGGGAAACCGGACGTCGGCGCCTGGCGCTACGGCGACCGGGTATCGATCCCGATGGACGGCGCCTCGGCGGTCGTGATCGAGGTCCGGCCCGCGGACGCGGCCATGGGACGGACGGTGTTGTACGGCGCCCCGGGCGACGCCAGGGCCACCGCCTCGACGTTGACGCTCACCCGGGTGACCGGCGAGCCCGGCACGACGGCGCGCCTGCTGGTCACGCTGCCCGCCGGCGCGGTACCGGCGCCCCCGGTGACGACCGTGAACGGAGTGCGGGTGCCGACGCGGGTGGTGGCTCCCAATCGCGTGGCGATCGACGTCAAGTTTGCCGGCGAGGAGTTCCACAAGCTCCAGCAGGTGGGGGCGTACGATTCCACGTTCACCGGGGGCACGTTCACCGGCCGGTTCACGATTCCGCGTCGCGTGGTCGACCAGCTGACGGCCCGTCAGGCGGCGTGGCCGATTCCGTGGACCACCGAGGATTTCCGAACGACCTGGCTGGCCCCGCAGCGGCTGCTGCTGTTCGTCGACATCGCGCAGCCGGATGCGAACTGGGAAGCCCGGCTGACGATCGACGGACGGGAGGTGGCCCTCCACAAGGCCTATTCCTCGGTGCGGCCGGTGCCGCGCGATTTCGTCGGCTTCTACGCCGACGTGTCGCTGCTCGCAGCCGACGTGCCGCACGCGGTGGACCTCGTGCTGCCCCGCTTGCACCCTGGTCAATTTCAGGGTCTTTTTTTCGAGAACGTTGAACCGGCATTCACGGACCGCGTCGTCCGCGCACCCTAGGAGATCTCATGCCCCGTTTCGCCGCCCTCTTCTCCGGACTCCTGCTGGCGGGTTCCGCCGCCGCCTGGACCGGCGCCGCCCCGGCGCCGGCGCGGCCGGTGGACAACGGTCTCGCGCGCACGCCGCCCATGGGCTGGAACAGCTGGAACCGGTTCGGGTGCAACGTGAGCGACAGCCTGATCCGCGGCATGGCGGACGCCATCGTGGCCAGCGGCATGCGCGACGCCGGGTATCAGTACGTGACCATCGACGACTGCTGGCAGGTGGCCCGGGACGCCGGCGGCACGATCGTCGCCGATTCGATCCGATTCCCCCACGGCATCAAGGCGCTGGCCGACTACGTGCACGGCAAGGGGCTCAAGTTCGGGATCTATACCGACGCCGGCCACTTCACCTGCCAGCACCGTCCGGGGTCGTACGGGCACGAGGTTCAGGATGCGAAGACGTACGCCGCCTGGGGCGTGGACTACGTGAAGGTCGACTGGTGCAACGCCCAGGGCATCGACGCGCCGGCGCAGTACGCCAGGATCCGCGACGCGCTGTTGCATGCGGGACGGCCGATCGTGTTCAGCATCTGCGAGTGGGGGAGCAACCGCCCGTGGGAATGGGCCGACACGACGGGCAACCTGTGGCGCACCACCGGCGACATCTGGGACAGCTACCAGAGCATGGTGGCCAACGTGGATCTGTCGTCGCAGTACTGGCACGCGGCGGGGCCGGGCCACTGGAACGACCCCGACATGCTCGAAGTCGGCAACGGCGGGATGACGCGCGACGAATACCGGGCGCACTTCAGCCTGTGGGCGATCATGGCGGCGCCGCTGATCGCCGGCAACGACGTCCGCGCGATGGTCGACACCAGTGACCGCGAGTCGCGGATGACGCGCAACATCCTGCTCAACACCGAGGTGATCGCCGTCGATCAGGACTCGCTGGGCGTGCAGGGGATGATCGTGCAGGACTACCCGCCGGAGCTGCAGGTGTGGGTGAAGCCACTCCGGGACGGATCGAAGGCGGTGGTGCTCTTCAATCGCGCGTCGGTCCCGTCGGAGATCACGGCGAATTGGGGGCGGATCGGCATCGACACACGGCGGGCCGCGGTGCGCGACCTCTGGGCGCACAAGGATCTCGGCGTCGTGGAGAATCGCTACCGCGCCACCGTCCCGTCGCACGGCGTGGTCATGCTTCGCGTCACACCGGCCGGCGACTAGCACCGGCCGGCGGCGGACCTCACTTCTCGGCGCCGAACCGGAAGACCGTTTCCGAGTGGAACGTCTGCCCCGGATGGAGGACGACGCTCGGGAAGTTGGGGTGGTGCGGTGAGTCGGGGTAGTGCTGGGTCTCGAGGGTGAAGCCGTAGCGGCTCTTGTACACCCCGCCGATCCCGGAGAACGAGCCGTCGAGGAAATTTCCGGTGTAGAACTGCAGGCCGGGCTCCGTGGTGTAGGCGTCGAGCGTGCGGCCGGTCGTCGGCTCGACGACGCGCGCCGCGTGCACGAGGCTGGTCGAGTCCTTGCGGTTGAGCACGAAGTTGTGGTCGTAGCCGCCGGCGAAATGGAGTTGCGTGTTCTCGTCGTCGATGTGGAGGCCGATGGCGGTGGGCGTCCGGAAATCGAACGGCGTGCCCGCCACCGGCGACCACGGCGCCGGTGGGAATCATCGTCGAGTCGATGGGCGTGATCGAGTCGGCGTTGATCGTCACGAGGTGGCCGAGCACGTCCCCGTTGCCGGCGCCGGCCAGGTTGAAGTAGCTGTGGTTGGTGAGGTTGATGATCGTCGGCTTGTCGGTCGTCGCCGCATACCCGATGATCAGTTCGTTCCGGTCGTTGAGCGCGTAGGTGACGCGCAGCTTGAGCGTGCCCGGGTACCCCTGGTCGCCGTCGAGACTCGTGTGCGTCCAGAGCACGCCGACCGTGGAATCGGTGATCAGCGGCTCGGCATTCCACACCACCTTGTCGAACCCCATCAGGCCGCCGTGCAGCGCATTGGGCCCGTTGTTGATGGCCAGCGTATAGGTCGTGCCGTCGAGCGTGAACCGCCCCTTGGCGATGCGGTTGGCGAACCGGCCGACGATGGCGCCGAAGTACGGCGAGTCCTTCACGTACTTGCCGAGGCTGTCGAAGCCGAGGACGATGTCGGCGAACTTGCCGTTGCGATCCGGCGTGACGATGGACTGGATGATGCCACCGTAGTCCAGTGCCCGTACCTCGATGCCGTTGGCGTTGGTGAGGGTGAACACATGCACCGAGTCGCCGTTGGCGAGGACGCCGTACGGCGACCGCGTGACGGCCAGCTTGTGGGCGGATTCGGAGTTCTTGGACATGCAGCCCGCCAGAAGAGTGAGGGCGCCGGCGAGGGCGAATCGCGCGATCCGCGGCGCCGGCCGGGAGCATCGGGACGTGTGGTTGGTGGGTGTGGGGCTCATCGGTAGATCCTCAACGGATGCCCGCGCGCTGCTTCGCCGCGCGGATGATCGCCGCCATGACATCGCGGTGCTGCGAGAACGTGTCGTCCACGATATTGAGCGTGGGAATGGCATCGGGCGAGAGGGAGAGCGTTTCGGGATCGAAGCGGCCGAACCCGGACTCGTGCACGCCACTGGACCCGCGGCCCGGCGCGGGATGGCTCAGATGCTGGAAGAACCGCGCGTACCGGTGGATCTCGTCCTTGAACAGTCCGCCGCCGCCCGACTGATAGAGGGGGATGAACTCGAGCAGCCCGTCGTAGTGCATCTCGCCGCAGGCGAGCACCCGGGGGAATCGTTGGCGCAGATCGCCGATCATGCGCTTCATCCCCGCGTGCATGTCGGCCTTCGGATTGTTGACCCACCCGCCGGCGATGTCCAGGAAGTAGGCATCGACCCCGTAGCGATCGACGCAGTCGGCGATGCGGCCGGTGAGCCACTCGCGCCAGGAATCGACGCCGAGATTCATGTACGCCAGCCACCCTTCCTGGTGCCGGTCGTTGTCCCAGTCCACCCAGTTGAGATCGAGTTCGTCGCCGTCGATCTTGGCGGTCAGGCCGTCGGCGATCGAACCGTACATCGGCAGTTTCTTGTTCGCGGCGTTGGCCCCGAACATCGGCATCATCCGGAAGCCGAGAGCCTGGGCTTCGCGAATCAGCGTGCGGAACCCCGCCTCGCCGCCCATCCGGTCCGAGGCCGTGTAGAGCGGATAGTCCCAGTAGTACCGGCCATCCCACGCCGACAGGAAGACGAGCGCCCGATGGGGATCGATCTGCGTGGCCACCCAGCGCAGAATCTCGAGCTGCCGGGCGTAGTCGTTGAAGACGTACCCCGTGTAGTGCTGGCCGTGGAGCGTGAGCACCAACGCCGTCTCCTGGAGCCAGGCCGGGACGTCGGGACGCGTATCGAACGGCTGCAGCCGGTACGCCCGCGCCAGATGCGCGTAGTGCTCCGCTACCACCGCGGCGGCGTTCGGGGCGCGCCCGAACCGCCATGTCGGCACGACGAGCCTCGTCTCGTTCCGCCAGCCGTCCTCCTCGAAGATCGCCTCGACGCGATACCCCGCCGCGCCGGGCTGGAAGTAGAAGCGCTTGGTGCGTACCTGGTCGTCGAGGGATTCGAGGAAGAAGTAGTCGGCGTCGCCTTTCTGGACGATGGCCAGCGGGGTCACGAGCCCGCCGGCGCCGCCGGGCCCGAACAGATCGCCGCCGCTGAACGGATATCCGAACAGCAGCTCGTTGTCGCGCGGATCGAAGAACGCGCCGCCGGTGGAGATGTGCCCGCGCGGGACGTCGCGGACGATGGTGCTCACCGTCTTGATGGGCTGCCCCATGTCCGCCGTGACGTCCACCCGCACCACGTCGCCGTCGCGCTGCAGGCGGGCGGTGAGCGTGCCCTCGGCCGGCACCTGTCCCCCGCCCCACGTGAACCGGTTGCAGGTGAGGGTGAGCGTATCGCCGGACGAATCGGCGTGCATCCCCGCGGGGTCGAGCGCGTACGCGTTCTCGCGCGTGAACACGATGAACCCGAACCGCAGCCCGGCGAAGGGCACCGAGGGCTCGGGAAAATCGAAACTGAACTTGTCGTAGCCCCGGCCGCGGGGGGGGATGTACACGTCGCTGGTGGACACGAGCGGAAGAATCCCGACGGGAGCGCCGCCCGGCTGCGGCGGCAGGATCGTCGGCCCGTCGCCGCCGGCCGGGACCGCCGCTCCCACGCCGGGCACCAATCCCGCGGCGCCCACCGCGCCCAACGACTTGAGGAGGTCCCGCCGGGAGATCGCGTCGCTCATGCCACCGCCTCCGTAGGGTCAAGGCCGGTCATCATGCGCAGCAGGACGTCCTGGTCCGCGTGTTCGCGCGGCACCTCGCCGGTGATGCGCCCTGCCCGGAGGACGAGAATGCGCGACGAGAGGTTGAGCAGCTCGGGCAGCTCGCTCGAGATGAGGACGATGCCCACCCCGCTCGACGCCAGCCGGTCGATCCAGGCGTGCAATTCCGCCTTCGTCCCGACGTCGACGCCGCGGGTCGGCTCGTCGAGGATCAGCACCCGCGAATCGGCCGCGAGCCACTTGGCGAGGACGAGCTTCTGCTGGTTGCCGCCGGAAAGCGACGAGGTCCCCGCCTCCATGAGCTGCTCGCGCACGCCGAGCCGCTCCAAATATTCGAGTGCCACCTCCCGCTCGCGCCGCTGCTGCACCCAGCCATAGCGCGCGAGGCGCTCCAGCGTGGGCAGGGTCGTGTTCTCACGGCACACCAGCGACAGCACCAGCCCCTGGCGCTTGCGGTCCTCCGGAACGAGACCCAATCCGAGCGCCATCGCATGCCGCGGCGACCGCACGCGCACCGGCTTGCCGTCGACGAACACGCGGCCGGTGGCGTCCGGATCCAGCCCGAATACGGCCTGCGCGACCTCCGACCGGCCGGCGCCGACCAGACCCGCCAGCCCGACCACCTCGCCGGCCCGCACCGCGAACGAAACGTCCTCGAAGCGGCCGGGGTGCGAGAGCCCCTCCACGCGCAGCAGCTCGCGTCCCGGCTCGCGGCCGACGTGGTCGGGGAAGTACTGATCGAGCTTGCGGCCGATCATCGACTGCACCAGGTCGTCCTCGCCCAGCGATGCCGTCGGTCGCGTGGCGACGTGGCGGCCGTCGCGGAGCACCGTGACGCCGTCGCACAAGCGGAAGATCTCGTGCATCCGGTGCGAGACGTAGAGAATCGTGACGCCCGAGGTCCGCAGCCGGCCGATCAATTCGTACAGCCGGAGCGCATCCGACTCGGCGAGGCTGCTCGTCGGTTCGTCGAACACGATCACGCGGGCGCCGCTGCCCACGGCGGCGGCGATCTGCACGCGCTGCTGTTCGGCGACCGCGAGATCCGCCACCCGTCGCGCCGGGTCGGTGGTGGCGCCGATGGCGGCGAGCAGCTCGGCCGCGCGCGCATGGAGGGCCCGCCGCGAGACGAACGTGTGGCGGGCCGGCAGCGCGCTGAGGCAGAGGTTCTCGGCCACCGTCATGTTCTCGCAGAGCGCGAGTTCCTGGTGCACCATCGCGACGCCCGCCCGCAGCGCATCGCGCGGACTGCCGAATCGCGCCTCCACGCCGTTCAGGAAGATGCCGCCGGCATCGGGCGGCATGAGCCCCGACAGGATCTTGCCCAGCGTACTCTTCCCCGCACCGTTCTCACCGCACACCGCGTGACACGATCCCGCCGCGACCTCGAACGAAACGTCGTCGAGCGCGGTGACGCCCGGAAACCGCTTGGTGATCCCGGCAAAACGGACGGCGGGGGCCGGCATCGGACTTCAGTTCGGCAGCGCGAGGAACGCCGAGTCGACGTCGGTGAACCCCCACGTCTTCAACTGGCGGGCCCAGGTGCCGAGGTTGTCCTTGCTCACGCGGATGAGATCCATCTGCACGTGCGCGGGGACGTCCTTGTGCAGCAGCACGTGGTCGACGATGGTGTTCACCGACACGTAGCCCCAGTCATAGGTCGGCTGCGCCAGCAGCACCGGGGCGATCCCCTTCGCCACGTAGGCCAGTTCGGCCGGCAGGGCGTCTACCGAGACGACCTTCACCTTGGACGGATCGAGACCGGTGAGCAGCGCCTTCGTGAACAGCGCCCAGCCGCCGATCATCGCCCACCCCTGGATGTTGGGGTACGCGGTCTCGGCACGCATGACTTCGGCGGCGGCGTCCTGCGGCGTCTCGGCATGGTAGAACGTGCTGAGGATCTTGATGCCGGGGTACGCCTTGGCCGCGTCCTTCACGCCCTGGACGCGCTTCTGGAGATTGGGGGCGTTCTGGTTCCCGGCCAGAATCGCGACGTTTCCCTTGCCGTTCATCTGCTTGGCGAGTTCGTCCATCACCTGGCGGCCGATCTGCTCGTCGTCGCCACCGTAGAACGAGAATCGCTTGGAGTTCGGCGCGTCGCTGTCGAACATCATCACCGGGACGCCGCGGTCGACGGCGGCGTTGATGGCGCCGGTCACCTTGTTGGCGTCGCTCGTGGACATGAGGATCGCATTGTCGCCGGCGTCGACCGCCTGCGCCACCCGCTGCGCCTGAACCTGTGCGTCCTCCTGCGGCGGCGTCAGCCAGTCGATGCTGATGTCGATCCCGAGTTTCTTGCTCTGCTCGGCCGCGGCGGCCTCGGCGCCGGTACGGCCGGACAGAAACACGGGGTTGGTCGAACTCTTGGCGATGAGCGCGATCTTGAAGGTCTTGGGCAGGGCTCCCGTCTGCCCGGCCGCGGCGCTGCTGCCGCCGGTCTTTTCCGTGCCGCCGCCGCATGCGACGGCCAGCAAGGCGGCACCGAGGGAGAGAAAACGGGACACACGAGACAGCTTCGACATGGGAACTCCGGTGGTTGGTACCGCTAACTGGCCGACGGGGCGCGCTGCCGGGCGGCCAGCCGGCGCGCGACGAGCCGCGTGCCGCTCTGGTCGATGACGACGGCGAGGATCATCGCCACGCCGATGATGATCCATTCATAATTCTGATCGAGGTGCAGCGTGCGGATCGCCTGGCGGATGAGCACGATGAGCATCGCCCCGAGCATCGCGCTCACGGCACTGCCCTTGCCGCCCAGCAGGCTGGCTCCGCCGACCACGGCGGAGGCGATGACATACAGTTCGTATCCGTTGGCGTCCGACGACGTCGCCGATCCGTAGAAGCTCGCGCCCATGAAAGCCGCGATCCCCGCCGTGAGCCCCGAGAGCACGAAGACGCCCACCGTCACACGCCGGACGTTGAGCCCGGCGTAGCGGCTCGCTTCCGCATTGCCGCCGACCGCGAAGATGTGCCGCCCCATCACGGTCCGCGTCAGGTACACCGCGCCGAGCGCGGTCACGACGAGCATGACGAGCAGCGGCACCGGGTACAGGCCCTCGCCGAGCCCGAGGGGCGCCTTGGCCACCGCCGTGAGCGGAGACGGCACGAGGATGCTTTCCGCCTGGCTGGCCACGAAGGCGAGCCCACGCAGCACCCACATCGTGCCGAGCGTGATGATGAACGAATGCACCCCGAGGCCCACCACCATGAGACCGTTGGCGAGTCCGCAGATCAGGCTCACGGCGATGCAGGTGCCGAGCCCCAGCGCCACGGTGGCGACGGGACCGATGGGGCCTGCCGCCCGCAGCACCATCGCCATCGTCACGCCGGAAAGCGCGTACACCGCGCCGACCGACAGGTCGATGCCGCCGGCGATGATGACGATGGTCGCGCCGACGCCCATGATCGCGAATCCGCTGGCGTCGGTGGCCATCTGCAGGAACGTGTACTCGTTGAGGAAGTTGTTGACCGTCTTTCCCGTGAGCGCATCGACGTGCGACCCGGCGGTGAACGTGAGTACGACCCCGAGCAGCACGAGCACGCCCAGGAGCCCGAGCTGTGGCGATCGCAGCACTGCACGCACCCAGTGGTCCTTCGCGGCCGGCGGGACCGCCGAGGGGGCGGCGGGAGCCGCGGCGTCGGTCGGAGCGGGGGGCGCGTCTGGTTTCAGTTGGCGATCTGGCGGCACTTCCGTCGTGGTCGGGGCGGGTGAGCGTACGCGCCTGCAACGTTACGGCCGGTCCTGGGGGGTGTCAACGCGACTCGGCGGCACACTTCCCGGCTGTCGCGTCGACCGGTAATCTGTAATCGCGTTCCCATTTCCCCGAGCCTGTCATGCCTCTCCACCAGATTCAGACGAAGACCACCGCCCGCAAGGCCTCCGAACGCGCCGCCGCGGCCAAACGTGCCGCGGCCCGGCGTTCCGCCCCCCGACCGAAGCCGCTGACCGTGGGATTGCTCGTCGGGAACCGCGGCTTCTTTCCCGGGCATCTCGCGCGCGAAGGGCGCGATCAGATGCTGGCCGTTCTCAAGGAGGAGGGATTCGACGTCGTCGCGCTGGGCGTGAACGCGACGCGGTACGGGGCCGTGGAAAGCCGCGAGGAGGCGAAGGCCTGCGCCGAGTTGTTCCGGAAGCATCGCGACCGCATGGCCGGCGTGATCGTCACCCTCCCCAATTTCGGCGACGAACGGGGGGTGGCCGAGACGCTGCGACTGGCGGGCCTCGACGTGCCGGTGCTCATCCACGCGGCGGCCGACGATCCCAAGCGGATGCTCATCGACAACCGGCGCGACGCCTTCTGCGGCAAGATGTCGGTGTGCAACGTGCTCACCCAGTACCGCATTCCGTACTCGCTCACCACCGTGCACACGGTGACCCCGACGGCGGAAAGTTTTCGCAAGGATCTGCGGCGGTTCGCCGGCGTCTGTCGCGTGGTGAAGGGTCTGCGGACGGCGCGCGTCGGCGCCATCGGGGCCCGGCCGGCCGCGTTCAAGACGGTGCGCTACAGCGAGAAGATCCTCGAGGCGCAGGGCATCGCCGTCGAACCGATCGACCTTTCCGAGATTCTGGGGCGCGTGGAGCGGTTGCGGTCCAGCGACCGCGCCGTCAAACGCAAACTGCAGCAGATGCATGCCTACGTGGAGACCGCCGGCGTCCCCGATTCGGCGCTGCTCAAGATGGCCAAGCTCGGCGCCGTCGTGGACGCATGGATGAAGGAGGCCGACGTCACGGTGAGCGCCGTCCAGTGCTGGACGTCCCTCGAAGAGTTCTTCGGGGTCGTGCCCTGCACGCTGATGAGTATGATGAGCGACGACCTGATGCCGAGCGCCTGCGAGGTGGACGTGTGCGGGACGGTGAGCATGTACGCGCTGGCGCTCGCCTCCCAGACCCCGGCGGCGCTCCTCGACTGGAACAACAACTACGGCGACGATCCCGACAAGGCCGTGTGCTTCCACTGCAGCAACCTGCCGAAGTCGTTCTTCGAGAGCGAGCGGATGGATTACCAGGAAATCATCGCGGGGACGGTGGGCCGCGAGAACACGTACGGGACGATCGTCGGCAAGGTGAAGGCCGGCCCGATGACCTTTGCCCGCTTCTCGACCGACGACAGTACGGGACGGATGCGGGGCTACGTGGGGGAGGGACGCTTCACCCGGGATCCCCTGAAGACCTTCGGCGGCGCCGGCGTGGTGGAGATTCCGAATCTGCAGCCGCTCCTGCGCCACATCTGCGAACGGGGGTTCGAGCACCACGTGGCCTCCACGTTCTCCCACGTCGCCGACGTGCTGCACGAAGCCACCACCCGCTATCTGGGGTGGGACACCATGCTCCACCGGTAGGCCATGGCCGTCGTCGCCGGTGTCGATTTCGGCACCCAGAGCGTTCGCGTCTCGATCGTCGACAGCAGCCATGGACCGGTGGGCAGTGGCGTCGCCGAGTACCCGGTGATGCGCGACGCGGCCGATCCCGATTTCGCCACGCAGTCGCACGCCGCGCACATGGAGGCGCTGGTCGCCGCCACGCGGGCGGCGCTCGCCGACGCCGGGGTGCCGGGGGAAGCCGTCCTCTCGATGGCCCTCGACACCACCGGCTCGACGGTAATCCCGGTCGGGGAGGGACTGCGCCCGCTCGACCACTACTACCTGTGGTGCGACCACCGGGCCAAGGACGAGGCGGCGCGCATCACCGAGGTGGCGCACACCGAGCGGCTCCCGGCCATCGAGTACTGCGGCGGTGTCTACTCGTCGGAATGGGGATTCGCCAAGCTGCTCCACTGGCTGCGTCACAACCCCGACAAGCGCGACCGCTTCGTGACGGCGCTCGAGCACTGCGACATGGTGGCCGCGACACTCTGCGGCGAGACCGACCCCCATCACGTGGCGCGCAGTGTGTGCGCCATGGGGCACAAGTGGCTCTGGAACGCCGAGCTGGGCGGATTGCCGAGCGAGGCATTTCTGACCGCCGTCGACCCGCTGCTCGCCGGGGTGCGAAACAAGCTGGGGGGACGCTACCTCACGTCCGATCGGATCGCCGGCGAGCTGTCCGCGGAATGGGCGTCGCGGCTCGGCCTCCGCGCGGGCATCCCGATCCCGGTGGGCGCCTTCGACGCACACTGGGACGCCCTCGGCGCCGGCGTCGCCGAGGGCGACGTCGTGAACGTGGTCGGCACCTCGACGTGCATCATCGCCGTCGCGCGCGAAACCGGCTGCATACCCGGCCTGTGCGGCGTGGTGCGCGGATCGGTGGACCCCGCGATGGTGGGCATCGAGGCCGGGTTGTCGGCGGTGGGTGACGTGTTCGAGGCAATCGCCCGACGTGCACAGTCGAGCGTGCAGGAGCTGTCCGCCGGTCTCGGAGGCTATCGCGGCGGGCAGACCGGGCTCCTGCGCCTGGTCTGGGACAACGGCGATCGCACGGTGCTCGTGAACGCGCGCCTGGGCGGGGTGACGCTCGGCTGGAACCTGCAGCATACGCCGGCCGACGAGCTGTTCGCGGCCATCGAGGGCACGGCGTTCCACACGCGCATCGTGCTCGAACGGATGGCGGAGCACGGCACCCCCATCGAGCGCGTCATTCAGGCCGGCGGCATCCCACAGAAGAATCCGGTACTCAACCAGGTGTACGCGAACGTGATGCAGAAGCCGATGCTCGTGCCGGAGCGCCCGATCACGAGCCTCGGCTCGGCCCTGTTCGCCTTCCTCGCGGCCGGCGTCTTCCCCTCGATTGCCGACGCCCAACGCGCGCTCTGCCCGCCCCATCGCGAGGTGAGGCCCGATCCGGGCACGCGGGAGATCTATGAGCAGCTGTACGGCATGTATCGGTCGCTCTACTTCGGGCTCGGCCAACCGGACTCGGCGCCGGTGGCGCTGGGAGAGATCCTGCCGCAGCTACGCGAGATCGCGGTTCAGGCCCGGAGCTGAAGTCCCTCGATTCTTCGGTTCGATCCGTCCCTTCCGTTCGGTCCGTTTCCGAAGGCGTAGGAACTCCCCCCATTGAATTCTGCCGACCCCACGGGCGACTCGGACGCGTAGGGCTCCAACGGGGAGTTTTACGGAGCGATACGGACCGAACGGACCGAACGGAGATGCGACAAGGGTGAACCACACGCCCTCGAAGTTCCCGGTTCAGCGCTGCCCGTAATAGGCGTCGGGGCCGTGCTTGCGCAGGAAGTGCTTGTCGTGCAGCGTCTGGTCGATGGCCTCGGCGCCGGCTTCGATGGCCAGCGTATGGTAGGCCATGCTCGCCACCTCCTCCAGCACCGCCGCGGTCTGCACGGCCGACTCCACCGTCGGTCCCCAGCAGAAGCTCGCATGGCTGGCCACCAGCACCGCCGGCATCGCCACGGGATCGATGCCCAGGAACCGGCGCACGATCGCCTCACCCGTATTCGCTTCGTAGTCGGCGGCGATCTCGCGCGGCGTCAGCGGCTCGGTGACCGGAATGGGACCGTGAAAGTAGTCGGCGTGCGTGGTGCCGAAGCAGGGAATCTCACGCCGGGCCTGCGCCCAGGCCGTGGCGAAGTGCGAATGCGTGTGGACGACGCCACCGATGGCGTGGAAGGCGCGGTACAGCACGAGATGCGTGGGCAGATCGGACGACGGCCGCAGGTGTCCCTCGACCGTGGTCCCGTCGAGATCCGTGACCACCAGGTCTTCCGGCTGCATCGCGTCGTAGGCCACGCCACTCGGCTTGATCACGACCAGCCCCCGGTCGCGGTCGATCGCGCTGGCGTTGCCGAACGTGAACGGCGCGAGCCCGCGTTCGCCAAGCGCGCGGTTGGCATCGAGAACGGCGGTGCGGAGCGGTTCGAGCATCATGTGACCGGCGGCCTGGTGACGGGACTCTGGGAAGTTGGGGCCGGGGGAGCCGGATGCAACCCGCGGCTACCGCGCGCGCGTCCACCGGGCGATCACCGTCGCCACCGCCAGATCCACCGACACGTTGGTGACCGTGCGCAGCGCGTCCGGTATGGCATCCACGGCGAGCAGGATCCCGATGCCCTCGGCCGGAATTCCCGCCGCCAGAAACACCGGCAGCTGGGTCCAGGCCCCGTTGGGAACACCCGGCACCCCGAAGCTGGTGAACACCGAGATCGCGATCACCGGGACCAGGCGGGCGGCGCCGAGGTGGATGCCATAGACGCGCGCAATGAAGATCGCACCCGTCACCGAGGCGATGGGGGCCGCCACCTTCAGCATCGCGGTGGCCAGGGGCAGCACCAGTCCGCTCACCTCGGCGGGCAGCTGGAGATCCTCCTCCGCCGCATGCATGAGCGACGGCAACGTGGCCAGCGACGAGCGGGAGCCGAACGCAATGGCCTGCGGCGCCGCCAGCGCCCTGGCGAAGCGCGGCAGCGGAACCCCTCCCAGCACGCCCGCGAGGACGTAGGCACCGGTGGTCACGGTCAGACAGAGCAGGACGACGACGAGCATGTAGCCGGCCAGCGACTGCAGCACGTCGATGCCGATGTGGGTGGCTACGGGCAGGATGAGCGCGAACACGCCAACCGGCCCCACGCGGAGCACCCAGGTCACGATCACGAGCAATGCATCCGAGACGGCGCGGCAGAGAGCGACGATCGACGCGCGCTGCGACGCTTCGATGCGCGTGGTGGCGAACCCGAACAGCAGCGAGAAGACGATCAGTCCGAGCATCGCACCGTCGGCCGCCGCCTTGACGGGATTCCCGGGCACGATGCTCACGAACAGCGAGGTCCACGACGGCTGCTGGGCCGCGGTCGCGGCCCCCGCCGGCGGCACCGCAATGCCGCCCCCGGAGACCAGCAGTGACAGCAGTCCCGGACTCAGCAGGGCGCAGAGCACGGCGCTCGCCGTCACCACGCCGACGAACATGCCGAAGGTGCCCGTGGCGCCGCGTACGGCGTTGCGCCGCTCGGCAGAGGACGCCGCAGCCACGATCACGTTGACGACCACCAACGGCACCACGGTCATCAGAATCGCGTTGACCCAGATCGTGCCGATGGGTGCGATGATCGCCACCGCCCGGTCGGCGGCCGGATTCCGGACGGCGGCCACGAGCAACCCGGCGATCGTGCCCAGCAGTACCGCGATCACCATCTGCACGGGGAGCTTCTTCATGGGCGGGGGGAAGGTCAGAAGGTGGCGCCGAAATTGATCTCGATCACCGGCCGCTGGTGCAACGACCGCGAGCCGAAAGTAATCGACACCGGCCCCGGCGCCAGCGTCGTGCCGATGGTGAGTCCGGCGCCCCGCAGGTACGACCCCCACCCGACGGCGATCGGCCATTGGTCGAAGACGTTTCCCACGTTGCCGCGCAGCGTGACGAACAGGTTGTCCCGCACCTCGGCCTGCACGCCGGCCTGGGCCGCCTGCACGATCGTCCCCTGCCGTGACTGCGGGTCGAGTCCGAGAAACGGGATGAACTGCGACGCCCACACGGACGAGGGAACGCTGCCGCCCAGGAAGAAGTGGTCGTGCAGGGGAAGGTCGCCGTTTCCCCACGCGTACCCCACGTCCACTCGGCCGAGCAGGGTCACGCGGCTGGACGCGGGCACGGCCCCCTGCAGATCGGCGAACCGGTGCGTGAACGACAGCCCGTGGCCCACGTTCTGCTCCCAGACCAGCAGGCCCGCCGCGCCGGTGGTGGGCGCGAAGATCCGATCATAGGTGTCGAGCGAGAGGATGCCGCCCAGGGTGGTATAGCTCTGCGAGCGCAGCGCCAGCACGGTGTCCGCGCCGCGAACGCCGTCACTCGACTGCGCGTGGGTGAGCTCCACCCCGACGTACCCGGCGTGGCCGAGCACGCGCGCGATCTGCGCCGACACCTCGTGCACGTCGAGCGCCGGTGCCGCTTCGACGCCGGCGGGTCGGATGTGCGGGAGGGAGGTTCGGGTGAAGGTGACACGATAGGTCTGGAGAAAGCGCGCTTCGGGGCCGGCGCCGAGCAGGAACCGCCCGTCGAACTGCTGCTCGTCGCCCAGGCGGGCGCTGAGGCCGACCTTCGAGCCCGGCGTCAGCCAATCGTTCACCGTGGCGCCCACGAGCAGGGCGGCGCCGCGCGGCGTCCCGTAGCGCACCCCCACCCCGACCACGTCGCGGTCGCCCTCGGTGAGGTCGAAGAGCAGATTGTCTCCGCCGGTACCGGGCTCCGCGCGAAAGCTCACCTGATCGAACCGCCCGGTGGAGTACACACGATCCACCGCGGCTTCGACGTCCGACAGGCGGACCCAGGTGCTGTCGCGCAGCCCCACCGCCGCCCGGACGAGCGCGTCCGCGCCCGGGCTCACGGCGGTCCAACTCAACTGGAGCACGAAGATCGAATCGTCGGATGCCAGCGGCGGACGCGGCGCGATCACGCCCCGCACCGCGTGCTCGGAGTCGGCGATCGCCATCAGCGCCGGCAGCTGGGCAAGCGCGGCGCTGCGTCCGCGATCGATCCACACCCGGGCGCGGCTGAAGTCGAGGGACGGGATGCCGTTGACGTCGGGATCGATGACGACGTTGCACAGCGGCCGCTCGACCTGGTTCGAGGCCTGCACGCGGAACGAGACGGTTTGCTGCACGACATCGATGAGCGAGTGCAGGCTGTCGGCCGCCGACGGCCGCTCCGACACGTCCACGCAGATCACGAGATCGGCCCCCATCGCCCGGGCGTCCTCGGCGGGGAGGTTGCGGATCACCGCCCCATCCACCACCCGGCGCCCATCCGGGAGAGTTACCGGGGCGAACGCGCCGGGCACGGCGGCGCTCGCTTCGATGGCCTGCGCCAACGATCCGTGCTGAAGGAGCACCGGATTTCCCGTGTCGAGGTCGGTCACCAGCGCGCCGAAGGCCGTCGGCAGCTCGTTGAAGTCCGTGACGTCGTGGACCGGCCAGGTGTAGCGTTCCAGATGCTCGGCGATCGACTGGCGCGGCACGACTCCTTGCGGCAGCGCGATCCGCGCGCGTTCCAGCGGGAAGGTGAGCATGTACTTCTCGGTGGCCGCCTTCTCGGCCGGACTCTGCTTTCGCCGGTCGGTGGGCCGGCGGAAGAGATTCCCCCAATCCTCGCTCGTCACCAGCGAATCGAGCTGGTCGGGGGAATATCCCGCCGCGTAGAGGCCGCCCATGATCGCCCCCATGCTCGTGCCGGTCACGAGATCCACATGGATCCCGAGTTGATGGAGCACCTGGAGCACGCCGATGTGGGCGAATCCCTTGGCGCTCCCGCCACTGAGGACGAGCCCCACGCGCGGGTGCGGAATACCGGTGACGGGGACCGCGGGCGCTCGCTGGGCCGCGGCGCGCGTTGCACCACACGCGAGCAGCCCCACAACCGCGAAGTACCGGCGAATGGGTCGAAAGGTCACGGAAGAAGAGTACCGGGAGCCGGGGACTTTGTCCCCCTCTGGAACCCCGGGGCCCCCGATTTCGTCACCGGGGCGGTCGGGGCGTCAGGTCGCGCGGAGGAGGTCGACGGGATCGGCGCGCATGGCGCGGCGGACGGGGGCGATGCAGGCGGCCAGCGAGGCACTGATCACGACGACCTCGGCAGCGACCAGGGCGGCGGCGAACGCAAGGCTCCCCGATCCTCGGAGCATCGGGACGGCGATAACCAGTACCGCCACCTCTCCCAGCGCCGTGCCGCCGATCACCATCTCGACCGCATCGCGCGCCACGATGCGGATGAGGTGACCGGACTGCGCCCCCAGTGCCGAGCGCATCGCGAATTCTCGAGTTCGCTGGCCGACCGCGTAGTTCAGGACGCCGTAGACCCCGACCGCGGACAGGAGCAACGCGAACAGGCCGCAACTCAGGTAGGCGAGCATGGCGGTCCGCTCGGTGCGAAGCGAGGCGTCGTAGTCGGCCCTGGGGGAGCGAAACTCCGAGACGATGCCGCCCCCGGGTACCGCAGCATTGACGGCGTTCCGGACCGCGCCCGCGACCTTGGGGCCGGCCCCTGGACCGCCGGTGCGAACCGCCAGCGTGGCCCGCATGCACCCGAATGGGCGAGCGACCGTGAGCAGGGGCGCGTCGTCGCTCACGGAATCGCCGGCCGTGTTGACCGAGCCCACGACGCCCACCACACGCACCCAGGGTTCGGCCGTGCTCGCGGCCCCGAGTTTGATCAAGCGGCCAACGGGCGACGTGAATGGCCACAACCGCTTCGCCAGCTCCCGGTTCACGATCGCGACTCCGCCGCTATCGGCGTCTCCCGGCTCGAAGTCCCGCCCCGCAATCATCGAAAAGCCAAACACACGGAAGTAATCCGGCGTGGTCACGGTATATCCAAGCTGCATGCCACGACCCAGCACCCGCTCGATGGGAACGCCGGGCTGATCCGAGGTCACGACCTGGCCGCGCGGGTACATCGTGGTGATGGCTGCGGCATAGCGCACGCCCGGAACGGCACGGACCCGCCGGGTCATGCGCGTCCAGAAGGACCGCGCATCGCCCTTGACGGACGAATCGCACGACTTGCCCGGCGCAACGGTTCCCAGTAGCACGTGCGCGGCATCATACGGAAACCGGAACGACGCCTCGCGCCCGAACTCGCCCACATACACCATGGCGACGATCATGACACCGAGCGCCAGTGCGATCTCGGCGACCACAACCAGCCGGTAGAGACGGCTCGGCCGTCCCGTGGCGCCACCGCCGCCGTCCTTCATCGCGTCGGCAACGTTGGCGCGGAGAGCGTGAAGCGACGGGGCCGCGCCCGAGATCAGAATCGTCGCCGCCGTAACCGCGATCCCGATGGCGACCACACGCCAACTCAGGTGGGGCGCCGTGAACCCCATCTGCCGGATCATCGCCGGCATATGGCCCTCGGCGAGCTTCACACCCCACACGGAGAGCACCACGCCCCACGACCCTCCGAGCAGAGTGAGAATTGCCCCCTCCACGAGGACGTGCCGCACGATTGCGCCCCGTCCGGCCCCGAGCGCCATGCGCACGGCCAACTCGCGGCGCCGGCCAAGACCCCGCGCCAGCATCAGGTTGGCGAGATTGAGGCACGCCACCAGCAGGATGGTGAAGCTGATCAATCCGGCAAAGAGTGTCGCGCCGCGCGGCGGGTGGCCACGTGGGATCAGCGACTCGAGCCGGAAGTCGAAATCGGCACGTCGCCCGTTGTACTCGGCCGCGAACCCGTCGAGCATCCCGTCGAGCTGGGCCTTCACCCTCGGTTGCGTGTCGCCGCGTTTCAGCTCCACGAGCGCGCGCACCCATTCGGCACCGGCCGTTGACGTCTCCTGGGCACGCGGCATTTCGAACCAGAATTGGCCGCCACTGGGGAAGTACACTCCCGGAGGCATTACCCCGATCACGGAATAGATCCTTCCGTTGAAGGACAATTGGAGATCGGTGAGGTGTGAGTCTCCCCCGAACCCCTGCTCCCAGAGCTGGTAGCTGAGCACGGCAGCCCCGGCTTCCGCACCGGTATCCGAGGCGCTGAAGGTCCGCCCCACGACCGGACGTACTCCGAGGATATCGAAGAAGCCGGAGCCGACCTCAAAGACGAGGCCGGTTTGCAGACGGCCCCCGGCGCGGATATCGCCGACGTGCAGCTGGTACGGTGCCAGCCGGGAGTAAAGGTCCGTTCTCGCGCGCACGCCGAGATACATCTCGCGCTGCAGGAACTTCTTGCTGCGCGACGAACCATACGGCTCGAGATTGAAAAGGCGCTCGGCGGCCGGATACGGCACGTATGGATTGACGATCGCGTCGATCATCGACAGCGTCGTCGTGTTGAGCCCCACCGCCAACCCCAACGACAGCACGGCAATCGCCACGAATCCCGGACTCCGCCGCAGCGACCGCAATGCGGCCAACACGTCGTGATGACCCGCGAACAGCCGCTCGAGCGTCGACCGCCTCGCCAACGGTCTCATGCTCACGTCGACCGCAACAGATCGACGGGGTCCGCCCGCGTGGCCCGGATCGCCGGCCCCAGCGCCGCCGCCAGCGACACGCCGATCAGCACCGCCTCGGCGGCCACCAGGGCCGTCGCGTCCATTGGATCGACGCTGTACAGCAGGCGCTTGATGATCTCCGCCCCCCACATGCCCACGAAGGCTCCCACGGCGGTGCCGCCGAGCACGAGCACCAGTGCATCGTGTAACACCAGCCGTACCACGTCCACCGACCGGGCGCCGAGCGCGATCCGCATCGCGAATTCGCGGCTGCGCTGGGCACCCGCGTAGCTCAGCATCCCGTACAACCCGACGGTCGACAACGCGAGCGCGAACAGACCGATCAGCTCGAAGACGTAGGCCGTGGATTGCCGCTGCGTGATCTCGACTTCGTACTGGGCAACCCACGATCGAAAACTCACATATCCCTTGCCGCCCAACATCATGCCCACGTAGCGCTGCAGGTTGAGGACGGTGGACGCCTCGTCACTGCTCGTTCGCACGACCAGCTCGCGCCAACTTCCACCCATACCCCGGCCCACGACGTAGATCGCGGGCAGGGGAACCAGGTCGGGGTCGGTCTGGAACTGCAACTGCACGGGATGGATCACACCGATGACGCGCACCCATGGGGCACGGGAGGTATCGCTCCCCAGCTTCAGGAGGCGGCCGACGGGTGACATGCCCGGCCACAGGACCGAGGCCACGCTGTCGTCCACGATCACGACGCCGGTCGACGAGACATCGCCGGCCTCGAAGTCGCGGCCCTGGGAGATGCGGACGCCCAACAGCTGCAGCAGCCCCGGCGACACCGTGGTGTAGCCGCGCATGAACAGCTGGTGCCGTACCCGCCCGGGCGCATCCGACGTGATCAGGTCGCCGGGCGCCGAGTGCCCGCCCATCCACTCGGCGCCGATCACGCCGGGGAGTGCGCGCGCGCCAACCGTCGTATTCCGGAACTGCCGGTCCACGTCCGCCGAATCGGCCGACCGACGCGGCGGCAGGTAGAGACCGGCCACGACGACGTGCCTGGGGTTGTACCCGAAGTCGAAGTTGCGCACCGCCTGCGTGGCCCGCACGAGCAGCGCCGCGCCCATGAGCACGATCAGCGACATCGCCAGTTCGGCCACCACCAGCCATCGATAGACCCCCACGCTCCGGTGGGTGGTCGTCCCCGCCCCGTCCTTGATCGCCGCATTCACGTTCGTCGACCGCGCCCGCACCACCGCGGCCCAGGCAATGAGCAGCACCGTGCACGCGGTGGCCAGAAACGCAAAGGCCATCACGCGCCAGCTCAGATGCGGCGTCAGCCCGCCCAACCCCTGGACGGCACCGCCACTCAGCTGGTACTCCACCAGGTGCATGCCCCACAGCGAGAGCAGGACGCCGCCCAGAGCGCCCAGCCCGGCGATCAACACCGCTTCCCCGACCACGACCCGTGCGATGTCCCGGCGCGAGGCGCCGAGTGCCATGCGCACTGCGATCTCGCGCCGGCGGCGGATGGTGCGGGCCACGAGCAGGTTGGCCACGTTCGCGCAGGCAATGAGCAGCACCACGATCGCTGCTGCGCCGAGCCCTTCGTGCACGGCGGTGAGCTGCATGGGCACCGGCTTGAACGACCGGTGGTAGTACTGGAACGGCAGATCACTGAGCCCGTACTTCGCGACGAAGCGCGCCGCGAGTGCGTGCAGATCCCGGTTGACCTGTTCCGCGTCCTCGCCGGCACGCACCCGAATGACCGCGGTGACCGTTCGCTTCGGATCGAGGCCCTCTTCCCGGTTCCGGGCCATCGGCAGCAGGAATCCCACCCCCGACATTGCCGGTGGCAGCACGCCGACCACCGGATACGTGGTCCCGGCGACCGTGACGTGGAGCTTGGAGAGCGGCAGCCGCCCGCCGAACGCCGACTGCCAGACGCCGAAGCCGATCACGATGCCCGCGTCCTCGGGATGGTCGCGCGCGCTCCTCGGGAAGAACCGCCCGACGAACGGCTTCACCCCCAGTACGTCCAGGTAGTTCGTACTGACGACCTCGGCCCCGGTCTGGAGCACCCGGTCGCCGACGGTGATCGGCCCCGGCGCGAAGCTGCGGGCAGCAAGCGCCGCGTACAGGCGCCCCTCGTTGCGCAGTGCGAGGTACATCTCCTGGAAGTGGTATTCGTGATCGACGCCGTAACCGGTGCCGTACCCCCAGTAGACGTCCTCAGGGTGCTGCACCGCCGACACCGGGTGCCGCACGGCGTCGACGATGCCATAGGTCGTCGTCGTGAGACCGATGGCCAGCGCCAGCGACAGCACGGCCACCGCCGTGAAGCCGGGACTCTTGATCAGCGAGCGATACGTCGACCGGTCGGGCAGGAGAGACATGCGGACCCCGCTTGGCGGTACGGCGCCGGCGCGGCGCCGTACTGTACTGGAGTAACGACACAGTAGGGCAAATGGTAACTGCCGTCAACCGCCGCGCTCACCCGCCGGCAGCGGGGCACGACCCGCCGGTCGCCCCGCCTAGCGCTGCAGGCCCAGCGCGCGCAGCCATCCGGGCAGGCCCGGAAAGTTCGGGGCGATGCGCGCCACCTTCACGGCGGCTTCGCGGGCCCCCGCCAGGTCGTGGGAGAGCGCGAGCACCAGCGAAAGCTGATACAGGGCCTGGGGATCGTTCGGGTTGAGTTGGCTGGCCTGGCGCAGGTATCCGGCGGCGTGCGCGAGGTCCTTCTGCTTGGCCGCCAGCACGCCGAGTTCGAACGCCGCTTCGGCGGTGGGCTCGATCGACAGCGCCCGCGACAGAAGGGTGACGGCCTGAGTCGTGTCGTGCATCGCCATCGCCGCACCGGCCGCGAGCCGGTACGGGGGCGCCGCGATGGGCAGATCGCGGATCAGCCCCCGGTACTCGGCAAGCGCCGAATCCGGATACCCACCGGTCATGTAGCTCTTGCCCGCATCCAGCTTTGCCTGGCGCCAGGGCAGGCCGGCTGAGGCCAGAAACGCGAGGCTGTCGATCGGACCGGTGGGACGGTACGTCCCGCGGTAATCGCTGTCCCGCGCCACGGGGACGAATGGCCATCGCGTGGTCAGCGTGTTGACGGTGTGCTCCACCATGCGGCGGTCGAACCGGGTGAGGTCCATCCCGGCGACGTATTCGGGCCATGGCTTCAGCCGACCGAGCTGCGCCGCATGCCCCAGGAAGTGCGCGCGGTCGAGCGCCGTGAAGAACTCGTGGCCGATGAGCGCGACGCCGGCCTGGTTCGGATGCAGGTGTTCGAGTATCAGGTTGTGCCCCACGATGCCGCCCGGGGACGCCGCGTGGAACGCCTCGGAAACGGGTACGTAGGTGGCCCCTTCCTCCGCCGCCACCCGGCGGATGACGGAATTGAACTCGCTCGGCGCACGAAACCGGATCACGTCCAGGTCGCGCGCCCGCGCGAACAGCCGCTGGGCGTCCGCGGTGTCACCCCGGGCTTCGGCCGCCCGTGCCGACTCGTACACGGAATCCGCCCCCCCGGGCCCGGCGTTCGCCGGCGACGCGAAGGGCGGCATCCCACCCTCGTTGCTGGCAAGGCTCGCAATGAACACCGGCACGTGGGCGTCGCGAAAGCGGCCCAGCGCGCGTTCGAGATTGCCGCGGAACTGGCGCACGCCCGCTTCGTACGCCGGTCCGTCGAGGGTGATCTGTTGGTTGCCGGCCACGACCTCCATGAAGCTCGCCGCCTGCTGCGCGTTGGCCGCCGGCTTGGCGAAGGCGCGGCGCAGCTTCGTGATCCCGGCGCGCAGCAGCATGAACGTCCGGAGGCGCTCCAACCCGAGATAGGTGCGCACGAGCCAGGGCGCCGAGCCCACGCGTTCCGTGGATCCGACGCCGAGCGCGCCATAGTACTCGTTGTGCCCCGAGTAGATGAGCACGGCATCCGGATGCTGGGCGATCACGGCGTCGGTCTGATCGAGTACGGCATACGTATTCGTCGCCGGGATGGCGAGGTTGATGACCTCGACGGAGTCGTCGGGCAGCACGTCGCGGAGCGCGTCCTCGAGCAGTCGCGAGAAGGTGCCGGTGGGCGGCCACGGAAAGCCGGCCGCGGAGGATGCGCCGAGCACGAAGACGCGGAAGGCGCGGGCGGGCCGGTGCGTGGCGAACGGTTCCGCCAACGGCGCGGGGGGATGGGCCTGGAGCGTGAAGTAGCGGCGGCCGAGTTCCGGATTTGGCAGCAGGTAGTCGCCCATCGCCGCGGGCGCGTGGACGAACACGGGGATCGCCCCGCCCGGCCAGGTGGCGCGGAGCACGAGTTCCACCGCGCCGAGCAGGAGGAAGGGCGAGAGCACGGTGATCGTCAGAAACAGCCAGTAGCGAGCCCGCGTCATCGTCAGAAGATCGAATAGATGAACGGCGCCAGCGCCGAGCCCTGCACCAGCACGAGGAGCAGGCTCACGAGGAGCAACAGGACGATGATCGGCAGCAGCCAGAGTTTCTTGCGCTGCCGCATGAACGCCCAGAGTTGGCGCAGCACGCTCTGCGTGGGCATCGAATGCTCCAAGAATCAGACCCGGCAGTCGGGCACTCGTGGCCGCCTGCCAGCGGCGCGCCGAGCGCGGGGCGTCGATTGAGGGATGAACGTCGCGATGTGCCGCCATCCCCGGTGCCGACTCGGTCGGCTCGGGACGGGGGCGGCGAACGGAGGAAGGGAACCGCAGACCCGGAAGGTGGGCGGCCGCGAGCGGCCGTGGGTCTCCTGCCAAGATAGGCGACCCGGTCATCTGCCGAAAGCCGCCAAACACCTGTGCTTGAACCGCCCGGGGGCATCCGATAGGTTTCGCGTCTACCCGCGCGCGTAGCTCAGCTGGATAGAGCGTCGGCCTCCGGAGCCGAAGGTCACAGGTTCGAATCCTGTCGCGCGCGTCAACCCGTCTCAATCGCAGGATCACGCGCCCGGTGGGTCCCCGGGCGTATCCGCTCCGAGGTTCCCTCCCCCAGCGGACGCCAACGTCGATCCGGAATCGACACCGACCCTCCCACTTCACCGGTAGTCAGCCGTCAGCCGACCGTCGTTTCATGTCATCGCCGTCTTCCGCCCCGGCCGTCGTCAGCATCGCTGAACTCAAGCGCAAGCCGCTCCCTGCCCTCCTCGAGATGGCGCAGGAGCTGGAGCTGACGGACGTCGAGACCCTGCAGCGCCACGATCTGACCTTTCGTATCGAGCAGGGATTGCTCGCGAACGGCATGGTGCTCACCGGACAGGGAGTGCTCGAAGTGCTCCCCGAAGGATACGGGTTTCTCCGGAGCCAGGATTACAACTATCTGAATGGTCCGGATGACATCTACGTCTCGCCCTCGCAGGTCAAGCGATTCGGCCTGCAGACCGGTGACACGGTACAGGGCCAGGTCCGCCCGCCCAAGGAATGGGAGCGCTATCTGGCGCTGCTGAAGGTCGAGTCGGTGAACGGCGACGACCCCGAGCTGGCCAAGGAACGGACCGCGTTCGACAATCTCCGGCCGCGCTATCCGGAGGGCCGGCTGCGCCTCGAGGTGACGAGCGGGGATCTGAGCATGCGGGTGATGGACCTCATCGCCCCCATCGGCAAGGGCCAGCGGGGGCTCATCGTGTCGCCGCCGCGCGCCGGCAAGACGATTCTGCTCCAGAAGATCGCCAACGCCATCGCCGAGAACTATCCGGAGGTCGTCCTCATCGTCCTGCTCATCGACGAACGGCCCGAGGAAGTCACGGACATGAGGTTCACGGTGAAGGGCGAGGTCATCAGCTCGACCTTCGACGAACCGCCGCAACGCCACGTCCAGGTGGCCGAGATGGTCATCGAGAAGGCCAAGCGGCTGGTGGAGAGCAAGAAGGACGTGGTCATCCTCCTCGACTCGATCACCAGGCTGGGCCGCGCGCACAATGCGGTGGTGCCGCACTCGGGCAAGATCATGTCGGGCGGCGTGGACGCCAAGGCGCTCGAGAAACCCAAGAAGTTCTTCGGGGCGGCGCGCAACATCGAGGGCGGCGGGTCGCTCACGATCATCGGCACCGCGCTCATCGAGACCGGGTCGCGCATGGACGAGGTGATCTTCGAGGAGTTCAAGGGCACGGGGAACATGGAGCTCGTGCTCGACCGGAAGATCGCCGAACGGCGCATCTACCCCGCCATCGACATCAATCGTTCCGGCACCCGCAAGGAAGAATTGCTGTTCACCCAGGAAGAGCTGAATCGCGTGTACCTGCTGCGCACGTTCCTGGGCGACATGCCGGAAACCGAAGCGATCGAATTCCTGCTCAAGCAGATGTCGCGCACCAAGAACAACAAGGAATTCTTCGCGCAGATGGCGCAGGGCGGATGACGGTGGCGGCGCTGGATCGGGGCCGGTGGCTCGCCGTGGACTGGGGCGAGCGGCGCATCGGGCTCGCCATCAGCGACCCCACCGGTACGATCGCGTCCCCGGCTGGTTACATCCAGCGGCGCGCCGGCAAGCGGCCGCCGATCGCCGAACTGATGCGGCGCGCCGACGCGCTGGAGGCCCGCGCCTACGTGCTCGGCCTCCCCCTGGACGGCGACGGCAACGACACGCCGCGCGCGGTCGAAGTCCGGCGCGTGGCCGCCGAGTTGCAGCGGCGCAGCGGGCTGCCCGTTCGCCTGCTCGACGAGCGCTTCACCACCGCCGCGGCGCGGCGAGCCGTGCACGAGATGGGGGGCACACCCCGCGATCGCCGGGGCGACGTGGATGCGTTGTCGGCCACCGTGCTGCTGCAGCACGCCCTGCGCCATGAGCCGTAATCGGCGCCGGCTCCTCGCGCTCACGGCGCTCGCCGCCCTGTCGGCGTGTGCGACCGGCGACGACACCAAAGTGCGCGTCGTGGTGCCGGCCGGTGCGTCCATGCACGTCGCCGCCGATTCGCTCGCCGCCGCCGGCGTGGTCCGCTCCGCCCGCCTGTTCCGGACGTACGCGTGGGTGCGCGGCGGCGACCGGAAGATCCGCGCCGGCACGTACGAAATCCGTCGCGGCGACAGCTGGAATACCGTGCTCGGCATGCTCCGGGCGGGCCGCGGCATCGTGGTCACGGTCACGATTCCCGAAGGGTTCGACCTCAGCCAGATCGAACCCCTGCTCGCCGAACGGCTGCACGTGCCGGAAGACTCGGTGCGCTCGGCGGCGGCGGACAGCGCGCTGCTCGCGCGTCTCGACCTGCGCACCCCCACCCTCGAGGGCTACCTGTTCCCCGACACCTACACGTTTCCGGAGAACACGACGGCCCGGCAGGCGGTGACGGAGATGGAACGGCGGTTCGAACACGAATGGAAGCCGGCGTGGACGGCCCGCCTCGACACCATCGGGCTATCGCGGAATGAGATCGTGACGCTCGCCTCGATCGTCGAGAAGGAAGCCAAGCTCCCGGAAGAACGACCCGTGATTGCCGCCGTGTACCTCAACCGTCTCAAGGCCGGGATGCTGCTGCAGGCCGACCCCACGGTCCAGTACGCGTTGCCGGCCCACGAAGCGCGGGTGTTGTACAAGGATCTCGAGGTCAAGTCGCCCTACAATACGTATCGTCATCCCGGGCTCCCGCCGGGGCCGATCGCGTCGCCGGGCCTGGCCAGTCTCGAAGCCGCGCTGTACCCCGCCAACGTCCCGTTCAAGTACTTCGTGGCGGCCCCCGACGGGCACCATGAGTTCCGCGTCGATTATCAGGGGCACGCAGCCGCGGTACGCCAGATGCGCCGCGCCCGGGCCGAAGCCGCCCGCAAGGCCAAGGCCGCGCACGACAGCAGCTCCGGGCGCAAGCCCGGCTGAGCGGAGGATGTCGACTCACGCCGTGGTATCGGCCCGGGGCGCCCGGCGGTGGGCACACGGGCACCCGTGGATCTACCGCAGCGACGTGGCGGAACGCCCCACCGTGCCGGCCGGCATCGTGCCCGTGCGCGACAACCGCGGCAAGCCGCTCGGTTCCGCGCTCTGGAGCCCGCTGTCCGAGATCTCGCTGCGGCTGCTCGAGCGCGACCCGGATGTTCGCGTCGACGCCGACTGGTGGCACGCACGGCTGGCCGGGGCCATCCGACGGCGGAACGAACTCCGCGGTGCCACCACCGCGTATCGCCTCGTCCACGGGGAGGGAGACGGACTTCCGTCGCTGGTTTGCGATCGGTACGACCGCTGGCTCGTCGTGCAGTTCATGAGCGCCGGGCTGGAGCCCTCGCGCGCCGCAATCGTCGAGGCGCTGGAAGCGCTGGTGCACCCGGCGGGGATCCTCGCCCGCAACGACGCCTCGTTGCGCGAGAAGGAGGGCCTCCCCCGAACCGTAGAGCTGTTGTGTGGCGACGTGCCGCGGGAAATCGAGATCGACGAGCACGGCGTCCGCTACCTGGCGGCGCCGTGGGACGGCCAGAAGACCGGCGCCTTTCTCGACCAACGCGAGAACAGAACCCGCATCGGCGCGCTGGCCAGGGGGCGCGCGCTCGATTGCTTCAGCTACCACGGTTCGTTCGCGCTCCACCTGGCGCGGCGCGCCGACCGCGTGGTCGCGCTCGACAGCTCGGCGGCGGCGCTCGAGCGGGCCGCCGCCAACTGCGCGCGCAACGGCCTCACCAACGTCGACCTCGTGAACGAGGACGCCTTCGAGTATCTCAAGCGCGCCGATCGCGAGGGCGTCCGATTCGATACCGTGGTGCTCGACCCACCGGCGTTCGCCAAATCCCGGAACAGCCTCGCCGCCGCCATCCGGGGCTACAAGGAAATCAACCGGCGCGCGATGCGGCTTCTCACACCGGGTGGGCTCCTGTTCACGGCGAGCTGCAGCTTCCATCTCACCAAGCCCCGCTTTCTGGAGATGCTCGAGTCGGCCGCTGCCGACTCGGGGCGCCGTCTCGCCCTGCGCGCCATCGTCGGCCAACCGCTCGACCATCCGGAGATCCTGACGATTCCGGAAACCGGCTACATCAAGGGCGCGTTCATCGAGGCCATGGACGAATGACCTGCCGCTCTGGCGCTGGGGCCCGGAACGGCCCATGCTATCCCCTCTCCCACCACCCACCGCTCCCCGCCATGAACGTCCCTCCTCGCTCCCGCATGTTCGCGGCGGCCGGCCTGGCCGTCCTCGTCGGCGCCACGGCGCTCTCGGCCCAGCAGCCGGCCGTGCCCACGCCACCGGCCGCCATCCGCCTCATCAAGCAGTCCGATCTCAAGCGCGACCTGTACGCCCTGGCGGGCGACGCCATGCGGGGACGCGAAGCCGGCACGCTCGACGAGATGCGCGCCTCGATGTGGGAGGCGAAGATGGCCCGGCAGGCCGGCCTCATTCCCGCCGGCGACGACGGCACGTACTTCCAGTGGTGGAGCATGCAGCGCACGCGCCTCTCGCCGGCCAGCGAGATCGTGGTCGGCGGTCACGCGCTCGTGCTCTGGCACGACGTCGACGCCTCGGCCACCTGGCAGGCCGACCTCGAGGCCCCGACGGTGTTCGCCGGCGACGGCCGCGACACGACGATCGACGTCCGCGGCAAGGTGGCGGTGGCGCAGATGGTCGCGCCGCCGCCGAACGCGCGGCAGTTCATCGGTGTCGATTCGCCGGAATGGCACTACGCCCGCGCCTCCATGGCGGCCCAGGGACGGGCGCTCGCCCGCCGGGGCGCCGCCGCCGTGATCCTGATTGCCGACTCGGTGGGCGACGTGGCGTTCGATGCCGTCGCGTCCACCGCGTCGCGCGGGATGTACGACGTGGACGACTCGGCGACCAATGCAGCCGGCGGACGGTACGGCCGGCCGCCTTCCGGGCCGCCGATCTTCCTCGCCCGCCGCGCCCTCGGGCGGACCCTCGAGGCAAACGGACAGCCCGCCCGCATCCACCTGGTCACCGAGACTTTCGACTACCCGTCGGTGAACGTCGTCGGCATCGTCCGCGGCACCGATCCCGCACTGCGGGACGAATACGTGATGTTCAGCAGCCATACCGACCACGACGGCGTCCGCTTCCCGATGGCCGGCGATTCGATCTGGAACGGCGCCGACGACAACGGCTCGACGAGCGTCGCCATTCTGGCCATCGCCCGGGCGTTCGCCCAGCACCCGGGCCGGCGATCGGCGCTGTTCATCTGGCATGGCGCCGAGGAGCGCGGCCTGCTCGGATCGCGGTACCACGCCACGCATCCGGTGGTCCCGCTGCATCAGATCGTCGCCGTGCTCAACGGCGATCTGATCGGCCGCAACAACCCCGACACGGCATCGCTGCTCGGCGTGCAGCCGCCGCACCGCAATTCCTCGGACCTCGTGCGCATGGCGTTGGCCGCCAACGCCGCCACCGGCCGGTTCGTGCTCGACTCCACCTGGGATCGGCCCACGCACCCCGAGGGCTGGTATTTCCGCAGCGACCACGTGCCGTACGTGCGCCGCGGCATCCCGGCGCTGATGTACTCCACGAACCTCCACGCCGACTACCACACTCCGCGGGACGAGCCGTCGCGCATCGACTATGCGAAACTCACGCGGATGACCGATTGGATGTTCGAGACCGGATGGCTGGTGGCAAATGCGCCCAGCCGGCCGGCGCTCGACCCCGGGTTCAAGCTCGAGCGATGAGCGGGCTCAGCGCCGCTGGCAGTGCGGGCAATAGTAAGTGGAACGTCCGGCCTGAACGATGCGGCGAATGGGGTTCCGGCACCGCCGGCAGGGACGGCCTTCGCGATCGTACACCTTGAGCGGCGCCGCCCCCACGTCCGTGTACCGCGACCCGGTGGCGCGGCCGATGACGGCCCGAATCGCATCGATGAGCGCCGTCAATCGGGGCACGGAGAGCGACGACGCCCGGGCTCGAGGGCTGATCCGGGCGCGCCAGAGCGCCTCGGCGACGTAGATGTTGCCGAGTCCCGCAATGACCCGTTGGTCGAGCAGGGCCGCCTTGATCGGCCCGCGGCGCCGGGCGAGCAGCGGTCGCAGATGGTCGGCCGTCAGCGCGGCGTCCATCGGCTCCACACCGAGCGCCAGTCGCGGCGGCGCCCCCGCCGGATGGACGTCGAGGGTGGCGAGTGCGCGGGAATCCTCGAGTACGAGCCGCCGGCCGTCGTCGAGCGTGAACACGGCCCGGGCGAACCGCGGCATCGGGGCGTCGATGCGGTCGACGATCCAGTCACCCGTCATGCGAAAGTGGGCATGCAGTACACGCCCGTCGGCCAGCACGAGCAGCTGGTGCTTCCCGCGCCGCTCGACACCGGTAATGCGCGCGCCCGCCAGGGACTGGACGGCCGGGGCGGGGACCCGGCGCTGCAAGCTGGGGTGGAGCAGTTCCGCGTGCACGATCGTCCGGCCGCGGACGGCTCGGCGCAGCAGACGGACGGCGTGTTCGACTTCGGGCAGTTCCGGCATCGGGCACCGGTGCGAGTGAGGGCGGAGCGATGAGCGGGCAAGATGGGCGGGTGACGCCCGGAACTCAATCGGCGCCCGGGCCGTCCGCCGCGGGCGGCGCCCGCAGCCTGGCCGTCCGGCGGGTACTCCGGCAGGTGCTGTTCCTCAACGCCCTCGTGGTGGCGGTGAAACTCACGATCGGCATCCACACGGGGGCGTTGGCCGTGCTCGGCGCGGCATTCGAATCGGGGCTCGACCTGTTGAACAACGTCATCGGCATGACGCTGGTGTCGATTGCCGCCCTGGGCCCGGACGAGGACCACCCGTACGGCCACGCCAAGTTCGAAACGCTCGGCACCATCGGGATCGTGATGTTCCTCTCGATTTCCTGCTTCGAACTCCTCCGCGAATCGATTGCCGGGCTGACGCACGCCCGCGCGCCGCACGCGGCCACTCATCTGGAGGTCGGGGTGATGGCGGTCACGCTCGTGCTGAACGTCGGCATCGTCTGGTTCGAGCGGCGGCGGGGGCGGATGCTGGAGAGCGCATTCCTGCTGGCCGATGCATCGCACACGGCAACCGACATCTTCGTCACCCTCCTCGCCCTGGCGTCGCTCCTGCTCACGCGCGCCGGTGCGCCGCGGGCCGACGCCGTGCTGGGCATTGCGGTGGCGTTGATCATCGCCTGGACGGGTTGGCAGATCCTCCGCGAATCAGTGCCGATCCTCGTCGACGCGCGCGGCATGGATGCGGCGGAACTTCGACGCCTCGCGACGAGTATTCCAGGCATCCTGGACGTGCGCACGGTCCGCTCACGCTCCACGGCATCCGGCCAGTTGTTCGTCGAGATGACCATCGTGGTGTCGGGCAGTGCGTCGGTTCGCGACGCCCATGCGCTCGCCGATGCCGTCGAGTTGGCCGTCGAACGGAAGGCCGGGAACGCCGAAGTCGTCGTGCACATCGAGCCCGCCTAGGCGATATCCCGCTTGCGCGGCGCCCGGTACGATACAACATTTGTGAGTCCACACCCGAGTGCGCATGGCTCCGCGACAGCAGCGCTCCCTTCGATACGAGTACGAACTCTACGTCGAAGAGGAAATCGAGAACTACAAGGAATCGATCCCGCGCTCGGCGTTGCTGAGTATCGGTGACGAAGCGGTGTCCCGGCTCGGCTCCGGCGATCAGATCCTGCTCACCGAACTGTTGCTGTGCGACGAGGTGAACCGGATCATCTTCAAACGGCTCCGGCTGCCGGGCTACGACACCTGGCGCCGCAAGCGGATCAAGCTCGCCAAGGAACTGCGCCGCCCGGAGCATTGGGGACTGACCGCCGACCATGTGGCGGTGCGCGCGATGTCGCAGACCACGGAAGGGCGCGTGCTCGTCGCCGGCGACGCGGAGGAGGGATCGGCGCTCTTCCTCGCCGCAAACGGGTGCCAGGTCACGTCGGTGCACCGCGAGAGCATGAGCCTGGAGCGTGTGCGCCGGGCCGCCACCGATGCCGGCCTCGCCGAGCGGGTCCGGGCCGTGGCCGCCGATCTCAACACGTGGGAACCGGACGACGCCCCGCTCACGGCCGTCATCTGCGCCCCGGCGGCGTTCAAGGGCTTGAACATGAAGGCGCGGCGGCGGGTGATCGAGCTGCTCCAGTCGGCGACCGCAGACGGCGGCGTGCATCTCGTGCAGACGATGGCGGCCACTACCGGACGCCGGAAATCGCCGTCGATCGAAGAACTGCGCACCCGCTATCGCGGCTGGGCGATCACGGTTGACGAAGCACCGGCGGGCGGGGGGCTGAACACGCTGATGGCGAGGAAGGAGATCGCGTAGGTCGTATCGGAACGACACACATTGTTCGGATCCTGGTGTGTCAACGAGCGACAGATCGGCGGACCAACAGCCGGCCGGTCGCTCGTTTTGCTTTTGACGACAACGACTTAGCGATTGCCGTTCGCTGGCACCGAGTGTGCTCTTTGGGATCTGCTGGCGCGACCGCGGTGGTTGCGCCACCGGGGCGGGCGGCGACCCGTTCTCGTCGCCCCGCCCCGTGTTTCCCGAGTGAGCGGCAGTGGTGAGTCATATAATGAAGGCAGAGCGCAAGACGCCGAAAGAGACCGAGCCGGTGGGCATCGTGATCTCGCAGGGCTGGCAGGACGAGAAGCCCACCATCTTCAGCGCGTACGTCTGGGGCCCGGCGCCGGATGATCCGGCCGGGAACGGCAAGCCCGTGGCGGCGTAGCGCCGCAGGTGGCGGAACAGGCGTGAGTGGCACCGGCGATCATCGACGATCGCCGGTGTTTTTTTCGTGCGGGATCGACGCCACGCCTTCGTCGGTCCCGAACGCGAGAAAGCCGGCGCGATCGCGCCGGCTTTCCCAATAACAACGACGAAGAGGTTACTACTTTCTCTTCTTGCGAGCCGTCTTCTTGGCCGCCTTTTTCGCCGGGCGACGCTTCGTCGCCTTCTTGGCGGTCTTGCGGCCCTTTTTCGCCGCGCGACGCTTGGTCGCCTTCTTGGCGGTCTTGCGGCCCTTCTTCGCCGCTTTCTTCGCGCCCTTACGGGCCTTCTTTGCAGCTGCCATGGTCAAATCTCCAATATTGGAGGTTGATCTACTCGACCGATCCCCCGGTGGATCAGCGAGTCGGCGACCGAGAGCCGAAGCTTTCGTCCGCCGCTGCACCCGACTCCGCGGAGACGGGTGAAGTTGAAACCCATCACCTCATGTGCCGCGATGGGTTGAATGCGAAAAGTTGGTCCGAAGCGTGTTACCTGAATCCAACGACGATCCACATACAAAAACGCCACGGGCAGGAGAGCTCGCGGCGCGGGATGTCGAACGATGCAACGGGGTGGAACCGGCGCGCCACCCGCGATCGCGAGTCGGACGCAATGACGAAGCAAGAGACGAGGGGACGACGAACGCGCCGGCGACAATGGTCGCGGCTTGCGACTGCTGCAATTGGAGAAACGGTCGTCGCGATGAACCCACCGAGTACCCTCGATTTCGCGTCAATAGTTACTCCGCGCGAATATAGGAACGCGCCAAGTCGTGCGCAATAGAGAATTTACGGCGCGCGCGCCGTGTCGTGGCGGACTTCCCCAGCCCGCGACACCGTGCGAGTTTCCATTCGCGTCACGCATCGTGGCGCGACAGACATCAACAAGTAACGCGAAGCGAGGAACACGTGAGAGCGCTGGTCAAGGAAACTGCGGCTCCCGGATTCACTCTGAAGGACGTGCCCGAACCGACGATCCGGGACGACGAGGTGCTCATCCGCGTGCGGAGCGCCGGCGTTTGCGGCACCGACGTTCACATCTACGATTGGGACGCCTGGGCCCAGGGACGCTGCAAGCCGCCGTTCGTCGTCGGTCATGAATTCGCCGGCGAGATCGTCCGGGTCGGGAATCTCGTGACCGACGTCCACGAGGGCGACCGCGTCACGGCGGAAGGGCACATCGTGGACGGGCGGTGCCTGCTCTGCCGCACCGGAAACTCCCACGTCTGTCCCCACACCAAGATCATCGGCGTCGACCGCGACGGGTGCTTCGCGGACTACATCGCCATGCCGGCCACCAACGTCTGGCACCTGGACGACAACATCTCGTTCGACATCGGCGGGATCCACGACCCGATGGGGAACGCCTTCCATACGGCGCTCACGGCGGACATCCCGGGCGCCACGGTCCTCATCACCGGCTGCGGCCCCATCGGGCTGTTCGCGGTCGGGATCTGCAAGGCGGCCGGCGCGTCGCGCATCATCGCGTCCGACGTCAATGAGACGCGGCTGGAGCTGGCGCGCCGGATGGGCGCGCACGATGTCGCCCATCCCAACGAAGCGGCCGCCGCCGTCTATCGCGCCACCGACGGACTCGGGGTGGACGTGGTGCTCGAGATGTCCGGGGTGCCGTCGGCCATCCATCAGGCCTTCGAACTCGTTCGCGTTGGCGGACGCGTGCAGATGCTGGGCATCCCGTCGAAGCCGATCGAGGTGAACCTCGCCACGGAAGTGATCTTCAAGGGCATCACGATCTACGGCGTGGTCGGACGCCGGATGTACGAAACCTGGCACCAGGTGACGCGGTTCCTCCGCTCGGGTATGTTCGACCCGACCCCGGTCATCACCCACCGGTTTCCGCTCGAGCGCGCCGACGAGGCGATTCACGCCATCAAGTCGGGAGCGGCCGGCAAGGTCATCTTCGAGATCGCGTGACGGGAGAACGGGAGCCCCGGGACGGCCCCCAACCGGCACCCGGCGGCGCACGCGTACCGCGCGCCGCCGGCGCGTCGCGGACGGCACGCATTGTGGAGGCGAATGGATCATGGCGGTAAATCAGAACTTCGTACGTGAGCTGAATTCCACGCTCGACCAACTGAAGGCCGATCGCGTCTACAAGACGCTGAACCACCTCGAGTCGCCCCAGGCGGCACGCGTGCAGATGGAGGGGCGCGGCGAGGTGATCATCCTGTCGTCGAACAACTACCTCGGGTTGTGCAACGAGCCCGCCGTGGTTCGTGCCGGCATTCGCGGGCTCGAGCAGTTCGGGGCCGGCACGGGCAGCGTCCGCTTCATCTGCGGCACGTTCACGATCCACCGGGACCTCGAGGCGGCGCTGGCCAGATTCGTCGGCTGCGAAGCCTCGATGAGCTATGTGAGCGCCTGGAACGCGAATGAAGGGCTCACCGCGACCATCGTCCAGGAAGGGGATTTCGTGGCGAGCGACGCGCTCAACCACGCCTCGATCATCGACTCGATCCGGCTCGCGAAGTCGATCACCAAGTGCACCACCGCCGTCTACAAGCACGGTGACCTCGACGACCTGCGGGCCAAGCTCCAGGCCGCCAAATCGGCCAGGCGGCGACTGATCTGGACCGACGGCGTCTTCTCCATGGAAGGCTCCATTGCCAGGCTCCCCGAACTCATCCAGATGGCGCGGGACTATGACGCCGTGCTCATCGTCGACGACTCGCACGCCACGGGCGTGCTCGGCAAGGCCGGCCGCGGCACCGCGGAGCACTTCGGCCTGCTCGGCGAGGTGGACGTCATCACTTCCACCCTCGGCAAGGCGCTGGGCGGCGCGGCCGGCGGTTTCACCGCGGGGCCGGGTGCGCTCACCGATTACCTGATCCAGCGGTCGCGTCCCCAACTCTTCTCCAACGCCCTGCCGCCCACCGTGGCCGCGAGCGCGCTGGCCGCCGTGGAGTTCATCGAGCAGCACCCCGATCGCGTCCAGACCCTTCGCGACAACGCCTCGTACTTCCGGAATCAGATCATCGAAGCCGGGTTCAAGCCGCTGCCCGGGGAAACGCCGATCGTTCCGATCATCGTCGGCGAGACCGCGGCCGCCATTCAGATGTCGAACATGCTGCTGGACGCGGGGGTCTTCGTGACCGGGTTCGGCTACCCCGTGGTACCGCAGGGGGAGGCCCGGGTGCGGTGCCAGATCTCGGCCGCCCATACCAGGGCCGACCTGGACGCGGCGATCGACGCCTTCAAACGGGTGGGGAAGAAGCTCAAGCTGGTGTGAACGGGTGTCGCCCTGAGGTCGCGAGGGCGGATCGGACGAGGCGACCGGGGGCCCGTTGTGACCCCGCCCCCCCTGCCCTCGTCCCTGTGTCGGGGCATCAGTGACTCCGGTCCCCAGACTTCACCCCGAGGCTTCGTTATGAAAGCGACCCGTACGCTGGCGGCTGCCCTGGCGGTCCTGACGCTCCTGCCCGCCGTCGGAATGGCTCAGAATTACCGGCCCTTCCAGAACTCCTGGTTCTGGGGCGTCAAGGGCGGCGGCACGTTCATCTCGGCGCCCAGCAATTCGAGTGTCACGTCCGCCATGGCGGGTATCGACTGGCTCATCACGCGCAAGCGCGGTGGGGTCTACGTGTCGTTCGACCAGTCGTTCCTGTCGCAGTACGCGGTGCTCGCCGACTCGGTGAATCCGACCGACACGCCCAGCATCGTGAAACTGAAGAACATGCGGCGGCTCACGGTCGCGCTGATGGGCTATCCCGGCGACTGGGTACGGTTCCATCCGTACGCCGGCATCGGGATGACCTACAGCACCGTCGGCCAGGTGGCGCCCCAGACCGCGTACGGATCGTCGGACCAGTACGCCCTGGCACAGCAGATCATCTCGCAATACAAGTCGGTCTTCTCGCCGATGCTGATCGGCGGCGCGCAGATGCAGTATCGCAACGCCGCGGTGTTCGTGCAGGTCATGGGATGGCAGGCCAACCAGCAGTTCTTCCTCTCGTCGAGCAGCCGCGGCTTCAACGCCTCCGTGGAAGCCGGCGTGCGCTACAACTTCGGGAGTTCCATCGACAAGGATCGCTGAGCACCAACGGCGGTTCGGGAAGGCGAACGGGCGCGGATCCATTGGATCCGCGCCCGCTCTGCGTAGTGGCCCCCCCGGGCTAGCGGTCGGGCACCGGCCGCCCGAGCACCTGGTCGAGCACCCGGAGCATGTTGCCACCGAGCACCCGGGTCACGTCGGCGTCCGGCCATCCCCGGTCGAGCAGGGCCTGCGCGATGTTCGGCAGATAGGTGACGTCGAGCATGCCGGTGGGAAGGAGGCCGTTGACGCCGTCGAAGTCGCTCCCCAATCCCACGTGGCCCACGCCGGCCACGCGCGCGATGTGCTCGATGTGATCGATCAGCGCCGAGAGCGGCGGCCGTGGAATCCCCTGGAGCCGATGGGTGAGGACCTCGGCGTGGTCGGCGCGCACAAGTTCGGGGTCGGCGCCCGGCCGCGCGGCGGCGAGGGCCTCCTCCGCCGCCGTCATCGATCGCAGCCGCTCGGTTTCCGCGGCAAACCCCGGATCGAGAAACGCCGAGCAAAAGTTCACGTTGACCACGCCGCCGGTGTGCGCCACGGCCCGCAGCATGTCGTCACTCAGATTGCGGGGGTGCGGGTCGAGGGCGCGGGCACCGGAATGAGAGGCAATGACCGGGGGGCCCCCCATCTCGATCACGTCGACGAAGGTCGCGTCGGACACGTGCGACACGTCCACCAGCATGCCGAGCCGTTGCATCTCGCGCACGATCTCACGCCCCGCATCGGTGAGCCCGCCGGTTCTGGTATCGCCCTCGCCGAGCGACGACCCGGCCCAGTCGTTGCCGTTGTTCCAGGTGAGGGTCATGTAGCGGACGCCGCGCCGGTAGAGTTCGCGGAGGTTGTCCAGGGAGTTCTGGATGGCGTGCCCTCCCTCGACGGCGATGAAGATCGCCACCCGCCCCTCCGCCTTCGCCCGCCGCACGTCGCCTGCCGTGGTGCCGAGCACGAGACGGCCGGGGTGGCGGTCGACGAACGCGCGGATGGCGTCGATGTGACGGCGGACACGCTCCCAGGACTCGTCCGGCGTGGCGCGGGCGTATCGCGCGTGGACGAACGCCGCGAGGAATTGCGCGGTGACGCCCGACGCCATCAACCGCGGCACGTCGGTCTCGCCGCAGTCGCGGCCGAACCCCGGGGCATGTTCCACGTCGGGGTCGTACCCGTCGTCGAGGATGCGGCTGGACAGGTCGTTGTGCATGTCGATCACGACCGCCCCACGATAGACGTCGGCGGCGCGCGCCGAGACCGGAACCTCGGACCGGGAACTCACCGCCGGTACGGGAGCGGCACGAAGTCGGCCGGCGTCCGCGACACGAACTCGGAGCCGGCCACGGCGTATCGGAGGGGCCAGTCGGCGGCGCGCCGGATCCCGATCCGCGGCGTGACGATGACGTCGGCGTCGGCCACCGGCTCGCCGGCGCGAATCAGCAGCGGGGGCGCCTGCAGCGGCAGCGTATTGTGGCGCATGTCGATGCCCAGGGCGTCACAGAGTTTGGCCGGCCCATTGGTGAGATCCACGTCACGCCTCGCCGCGGCGCGCCGACGGCGCATCAACTCGATGCCCCGGACCGGTTCCACGGCCCGGATCAGCACCGCGCTCGGATCGCCGCGGCGCCGGGTCACGGCATTCACGCACCAGTGCATGCCGTAGATGAAGTACACGTAGGCGGTACCCGGCGCTCCATACAGTGGTTCGGTTCGCGCCGTGCGACCGGCCGCGGCGTGAGAAGCCGCATCGTGTTCCCCGAGGTAGGCCTCGGTTTCCACGATGCGGCCGCCGGCCACACCCTGCGGCGTGTGGCATTCGAGCACCGCGCCGAGCAGGTCGCGCGCGACGAGTTCCGTGTCGCGCGCGTAGAACCGGGCCGGTAGAATCGTCCGCCGGCTCGGGCGCCGCGCCTGCTGCGCGGCGCCCGCCGTCATGTCCCGGACGTCTCGGCGTCGGCGTCCGTCGTCTTGGCCGTCTTCTTGGTGACGCGGCGCTTGCGCGGCTTCTTCGCGGCAGCCGACTTGTCGGACCCGCCCGCATCGGCTCCCGCCGATCCGGAGTCGGCCTTCTTGGCCGTGGCGCGCTTGCGCCCGCGCTTCCGCGGCGCCGGCTTCTCCTCAGCCGCCGGCTCGGCCGCCGGGGCCTCGGCGGGCGGCGCGGCAGAACCGGCCGTGCCGACCACACCCACGGAGAGCAGCTCCGGGGGCGGGGCGCCCGGTTTGCCGCCGCGGCCCCGCGCGCCCCCACCGCGCGGTCCCATGCCGATGCGTGGGGCCGGTGCGGCGGCGGGCGGCGGCGGCGCGGCGGCCGACGCCGCGGCCGCGAGCTGATCCGACACCGGGGCGGCGCTCACCGCGCGCGAGACGTCGAAGTCGTCTCCGTGCCGGCGAAGATCGACCACATCGGCGTCGTGCGCATCCTGCAGGATGCGCGTGAAATTGCGCTCGCTCAGGCTTTCACTGTCGCGACCGAGCAGCTCGTGGGCGCGCTGACGCACCGCGCTTGCCGCCACCGACTCCTCGCTCGTGGTGAGGGTCTCGATGGCCCGGCGCACCAGATCGAACGCTTCGTTCCGAGTGAGGCGCTCGCCGCTGCTCCCGATTCCGCCGGCCGGTTTGGCCGCCGGTGCGGGTTGCTCGGCCGGCTTCTCGGCGGGGGCGCCGTCGCCTTCGAGTTCGAGCTGCGGCGTCTCGGCACCCCGGCCTCCGCGCCCGCGGCCCCGCCCACCCCGGCGTCCGCGGCGTCCCCCCCGCTCTTCGCCGCCGGATTCCGGCCGCTCGGCGGCCGGAGCCGGCGCCGCCCCCGCCGGGGTGGCGGCCGGCTTGGCACCGCCCGCCGGCATGCCGACTTCGAGCTGCCCGTTCTCGAGCTTCGTCAGCGTCACCAGCCCGCGGGCCGCCGCGTCCTGGACGAACTTCGAGAACTTCGAGTGGCCGGTGTTCTTCTCGTCGAACGTGCTGTCGATGTCCTGCATGACCTGCTTGAGCCGGTCGGACCGCATCACGTCGCCGTTCCGCTTCATGCGGGTGACGGCTTCGGTGACCAGCTCCCAGGGGTCGTACTTGCGGGCCGTTTCTTCCTCGCCCGCCTTCATGAGCCCGGCCAGCGCGTTGTAGCTGTAGTACTCGTCACAGTTCATGACGAGCAGGTCGCTGGACGATTCGCGGATGCCGACGCCGATCACGTACTTGCCGTATTCCTTGAGCTTGATGACGAGGCTCGAGAAGTCGGAGTCGCCGGAGAGGAGGATGAAGGTGCCGATCTCGGGGCGCGTGAACACCAGCTCGAGGGCGTCGATGGCGAGGCGGATGTCGGTGGCGTTCTTCTTCGACGATCCGTAGGCCGGCGCGAAGATGAGGTCGATGCTCGCCTCGGTGAGCGGCACGATGTACTGCGGGTACCGGCGCCAGTCGGCGTACGCCCGCTGCACGGCGACCTTGCCCTTGATGATGTCGGAGCCAAGCAGATTGCGCAGCTCGTGGCCGAGGTCGGAGCGGATCCCCATCGTGACGTTGTCGAAGTCGATGAGGAGGGCCGCGTTGGGCGCGTGGAGCGGAACAGCGGTGACCGGATGGGTCTGTGCGACCGCAGCCTGCGGGCCACGGTGGACGAGGGCGCCGTGCGAGCGCGTGGGCTCGCGGCGCTGATTACGAGGGTTCATGCCCTTCCCTGTGTCGAGTCCGGATGGACTCTTGGCGGTTGTCGGTTCGGCCGCCAGGCGCCAGGGGCAGATCGTCCGTGAAATGGATCGCAGACGATCGTCACCGAGCAGCGCCCGTCGATCGGCACGCGACTCGCACAACGCCCCGCGTGAATCGCGGGCCGCGGCAAGTCTCGCTTCGGAGGGCGCGCCTGAAGCGGCGCCCTCCCGGCAGGCGTGCGGCTGCCGGCTTGGCTCCCGGTCCGCGAACCGCGCCCCCGCTCTGACGGTGGTGTGTGCGGAGGACCGAATGCCAAGCCCGAAATGTATCGCGTAACCGGATGGGGGGAAAGAGCGTGCGGGTGGTTGGCCGTGGGCCGCCGGGGTATGTTTGGAGCGAAACCGCCGCGACGTGTTCGCGTACGGAGGGAGGGCGTGTGAAGCGTATCGGGTTTCGCAGCCGGCTGTTTGTCATCCTCCTGTCGTTCGCCCTCGTGCCCTCCGCGGTGCTGGCGACCGGCTGGTTTGCCACGAGCCGGTGGGCCTTCTCCCTGGTCGGCGCCACGGCCGCCTGGGACACCGTGGCCGCCAGCGGCAGCCGGGTGGCCGAGGCGATGCGCGCCGGCCACCTGACCCCGCAGCAGCGCCGGTTGATCGACACCCACGAGCAGCAGCTGCATACGAACCTCGTGCGGTCCAAGCAGGCGGCGTACGTGGCCCAGAAGGCCGTGGTCGCCGCGGCGGTGATCATTCTCATCGCCGGCATCGTGGTCGGCCTCGGCGCGTCGCGCGTGGCGGGCCACCTGAGCCGCCAGCTCAGCCGCCCGCTCATGGAGTTGATGGGGTGGACCGAACGCATCGGCCGCGGCCAGATGCTGCCCGCCGAATCGACGACCCGGGGCGCGCCCGAGTTCGACGTCCTCCGCTCGCGGATGCGGACGATGGCCGACGAGATCGAGCTGGGCCGCACGCGGGCCATCGAAGCGGAACGCGCCTCGACGCTCCGCGAAGCGGCCCGCCAGGCGGCGCACGAACTCAAGAACCCGCTCACGCCGATCCGGTTCGCGGTTGCCCGCCTGCGGCGGGACGTCCCGCCGGACCTCGAGGAAACCGTCGAGGTGCTGGCCACCGAGACCGCCCGGCTGGAGGCGCTGGCCAGGAACTTCTCGCAGTTCGGCAAGCTGCCCGAAGGCCCGCGCTCCCCGGTGGACGTGGCCGAGCTGGCTCGCTATACGGCGCGCGCCTCGGTGCCCGACCAGATCGCGCTGACCGTGAACGTCGACGAATCGCTGCCGATGGTGCTGGCCTATCACGACGCGCTGCAGCGCGCCCTGAGCAACGTGGTGCTGAATGCCGTGGACGCCTGCCGCGAGGTGGGAGGCGGCACGATCACGATCAGCGTGGCGCCGGCGACGTGCCGGGGACGGGAGGCGGTGGCGGTGGCGGTGCGCGACACGGGCTCGGGCATCGCGCCGGAGCGGCTGGCGCGGATGTGGGATCCGTACGTGACGTACAAGGCCGGCGGCACCGGCCTCGGGCTGGCGATCGTCCGGCAGACGATGCTGGCCCACGACGGCGAAGTGACGGCGGAGAGTGCGCCGGGAAAGGGCACGACGGTCCGGCTCGTGATTCCGGTGGGTACCGATGCGCCCGCATCGCCGCCGCCGGAGGCGGAACCGGATATGGCAAGGAGTCAGGAATGAGACCGGAAGACATGATCGCGGCCATCGCGGGGCTGGCCCTGGTTGGCTATATGTTCCGCAGTGTGGTCGGGTTGATCGCACGCCGGATGGACGCCAGGCACCAGCCGGCGTTCAACCCCGAGACCGACCAGCGACTGGCGCGCATCGAACAGGCGGTCGATGCGATCGCCGTCGAGATCGAGCGCATCTCCGAGGGCCAGCGGTTCACCACCCGCCTGCTGTCCGACCGGGCGCAGCCCCAGCCACTTCCCGCCACCAAACCTCCCGTGCAATCATGACGACGCCAGCAGCCATGCAGCAGGTGATCATCCCGCCAGGCATTCCCGACAACGTGGTCCCGGTCGTGGCCATCGTCTTCGGGACGATCATGATCATGGTCGTGGCGACACCGATCATCCGGGCGATCATTCGAGCCGTGGAGCGGCGGTCGGTCCAGGCCACCGCGTCCGCCGCGCCCCTCCCCGCCGAGCTCGGAGCGCGGCTCGACCGCATCGAACAGACGGTGGATTCGATTGCCGTGGAAATCGAGCGGGTGTCCGAGGCACAGCGCTTCCTGACACGCCTGCAGACCGAGCAGCGTGCCATTCCCGGCGGCGATCAGCCGCCGCGCTGAGCCGCCGCCGGCCGAGTCCTCATGTCGAGTGTGCTGATCATCGACGACGAACCCAACATCCGCCGCATGGTGGGTGCCCTGCTGACGGCCGAGGGGTTCGAGGTGCGCGAAGCACCCGATGGGCCGAGCGGCATCATGCGGGCCAGCGAGGCCGAACCGGACGCCGTGCTGCTCGACCTGATGATGCCGGGCGAACTCGACGGCATGGGCACGCTCAACAAGCTGCGGGAACTCGCCCCCGACACGCCGGTGGTGATGATGAGCGGCAAGGCCGGCCTGAGCGATGCCGTGCGGGCCACGAAACTCGGCGCCTTCAATTTCCTGGAAAAGCCGCTGAGCCCCGAGGGCGTGCTGCTTGCGCTCTCGTCGGCCATCGAGCTGCGCCGGGCGCGGCGCGAAGCCAAGGCGCTGCGCGCCGAAGTGGGACTGAGCGGTGAGATGGTGGGCGGGAGCGCGGCGCTGGACCGGGTGCGCGAGATGATCGCCCGCGTGGCGGCCACCGACGCGCGGGTGCTGATCACGGGAGAGTCGGGCACCGGGAAGGAACTGGTGGCGGCGGCGATTCACGACGCCAGCCCCAGACGCGGGCGGCCCTTCGTGCGCGTCAACTGCGCGGCCATTCCCCGTGATCTGCTGGAAAGCGAGATGTTCGGCCACGAGAAGGGCGCCTTTACCGGGGCCTCGGAGCGGCGGATCGGCCGCTTCGAATTGGCGCACACCGGCACGCTGCTGCTCGACGAAGTGGGCGACCTGGGCCAGGAGGCGCAGGCCAAGCTGCTGCGCGCCATCGAGGCCAAGGAGATCGAGCGCGTGGGCGGCGGCAAACCGATTCGCGTGGACGTGCGCATCCTCGCCGCCACGAACAAGGATCTGGCGCGGGCCGTGGCCGACGGAAGCTTCCGCGAGGATCTGCTGTTCCGGCTCAACGTGATCCCGCTGCACGTGCCCCCGCTGCGTGAGCGCCCCGACGACATCCCGCCCCTCATTCAGCACTTCTCGAGGCTGCACGCGTCGCGCACCGGCCATCCGGCCCCACGGTGGAGCGACGATGCGATCGCGCTGCTCACCCGGTACCGGTGGCCGGGCAACGTGCGCGAACTCGCCAACGTGGTCGAACGGCTGGCGATTCTGCACGCCGGCGGCGAGGTGACGGCCGACGAAGTACGGGGCGTCGTCGTAATCCGGCACGGCGACGGCGAGACGCCGGCCCCGACCCTGCCCGACCCGGCGCGCCTCACGCAGTCGCTGAGCGACACCCTGGACGAGTACGAGCGAACGCTGATCTCGCGGGCCCTGTCGATGGCCGGTGGAAACGTGGCGGAAGCCGCCCGACGGCTACAGACGGACCGGCCGAACCTGTACCGCCGGATGCGGCGCCTCGGCATCGGCAATGGGAACGAATGAAGTCGAAGCGACACACCTCCGGTGGCGCGCCACGAGGACACCGGGGATCGCGGCGCGCGGGGGGACGGTGCAGTAAGTGCTTCCAGCGCGACCGGTTGCGGCCGCGACGCAGATCCGGCATGAGGGGTGCGTTTCGCTCGGCCGACCCATGACATTACGAGGCATGCTCATGCGACGTATCGCTTTCACGTTCGCTCTGTTCGCGATTCCCGTCGCGGCCGCCGCCCAACAGCGTGACACGACGCTGAACCGGCGCGCCCTGCCGCGGGACGTGGTGCGCGAGGCCGTGCGAATGTTCAATGCCGAGGGGACGTTTCGCGCCACCGGCTCGCTCGACATCGGGGCCGGCCGCGAGATCGACGGGGACGTGGCCGTGCTCGACGGGCCGCTCACCATCGCCGGCCACGTGACCGGCGCCGTGCTGACGATCAACGGCGACGTCACGCTGGCCCCCACGGCACGCATCGACGGCGACCTGCTGGTGGTGGGGGGCAGCGTGCGGGGCCAGACCCGGGCCTATGTGGGCGGCGAGATCAGGATCTACCGCGACCAACTCCGCTACGCGCGACGCGGAGATCGCATTGCGGCCGACGAGGAGGACACGGAGGGCGAGTCCTGGTGGCGGCGGTTCGAACCGCATCGCGCCGGGAGCGGGAGCAAGCTCCAGGTGGCGAGCGCCGGCGCCTATAACCGCGTGGAAGGATTGCCGATCAACCTCGGCCCCCAGCTGTTCCACAACTTCGACCGCGGCAGCGCCCGGCTCGATGCCTACGCCGTGCTCCGCACCGCGAGCAGCTTCCGGGCCGGCGACAACGACGTCGGCAACAATCTGCACGGCGAGTTCCGCTTCGGCACCGATCGCGGCGTGCTGGTGGGCGCCGGAGCCTACGATCTCGTCTCGCCCGTCGAGTCCTGGCAGTTGAGCAATCTCGAAACGGGGCTCGCGGCGGCGCTGTTCCGGCGCGACTACCGGGACTATTTCCGGCGCCACGGGGGCACGGTGGAGGCCGGCCTGTTCACCGGCGACAGGACGACGTTCACGGTGTCGTACGCCGACGAACACTGGTCGCCGACCGTGGACCACAACGCCTGGACGCTGTTCCGGTCGAATTCGCCCTGGCGCCCCAACCCCATGCTCGACGACGCGCACTTCCACCTGGTGAATGCGACCCTGCAGATCGACACCAGGAGCGACGAGGAAAACCCCTGGGCGGGGTGGTACGTGCTGGCCGACTTCGAGCACGGGAGCGGCCACTACCAGGCCCTCGGGCCCACGAGCAGCCCGCGGGTGTACCCGCCGGTCTCCCCGCTCGGTCGGCCGTCGCGCTACGACCGTGGGTTCGTCGACATGCGGCGCTACAACCGGGTATCGCGCCACGCCCAGATCAACGTCCGGTTGGTGGCCGGCGGCTGGCTGGGCGGCGATCCGCTCCCGCTGGAACGGCGCCTCTCCGTGGACGGCTACGGCGCCCTGCCCGGCTTCGAGTTCCGGAGCCAGCGGGCAGGCGCCGACGTGGCCACATGCACCCCGGGCGCGGCGCCGGCCGGCTACCCGGCCCAGTGCGACCGGGTGGCGCTCGTCCAGGCCGAGTACCGCAGCGATCTGCACATCCACCTGTTCGACTGGGACGACGAGGACTGGGTGCGCCCACACCTCAATGCCGACGGCGCCTGGGTGCTGTTCCTCGACGCCGGCCGGGGGTGGATGGTGGGAAATTCTCCGGGGCCGATGACGTACGGCAGCGGATCGATTCCCTCGTTCTCCAGCTTCCGGACCGACATCGGCTTCGGACTCGACTTCAATTCGGTCGGCATCTATCTGGCCAAGCCGCTGTCGACGGCCGGTGAGCCGGCGCGCGTGTTCCTCCGGCTGCAGCACCGCTTCTAGCCCGTGCGCATGCCGCGGGGGATCGTCTTCGTGCTCTGGGCACTGGCGGCACCGGTGGTCGTCGCGGCGCAGCATGATCCGGCAGTGCACGTCGATCTGGGCCAAGGCGCATCCCCCGCCGATGGCCCGAGCGTGTCGGTCACCAACGTGCTCGACGACCCGCAGATCCGGGATCTGCTGCAGCACGGGTTCCAGGTCGCGATGCACTTTCGCCTCGAGCTGTGGCGCATGGGGGGGGTGTTCAACGACCTCGAGCGCACGACCCGCTGGGAGGTCCGGGTGCTCTACAATCCGGACCCTTACGCCAAGGCGTATCGCGTGGTTCGCCAGCATGGCAATCAGACCGAGGATTTCGGCTCGGTACCCACGCTCGACTCGGCGGAGGCACTCCTGGCCCGGCCGTATCGCGTGCGACTCGCCCCGTCGCACGCGCGCGCCCACTACTACTACAACGTCGTGCTCGACGTCGAGTCGTTGAGCGCCACCGACCTGAGCGAACTGCAGCGCTGGCTCCACGGCGATCTGCAACCCGCGGTGCGCGGCCGCACGAATCCCTTCTCGGCCCTCAAGAACGGCATCGGGCGCCTGCTGTCGCGCGTGCTCGGCGGCGCCAAGCGCAGCTACGAGGGCACATCACCGACCTTCGTCGCCGGCGGGTCGTAGCGCGGCGTGTACTCGGCGCGCCGTCAGGCCGGCGTCGCCCGATGTTCCAGCCGTTCGAGCTGGTGGAGCACCGAGTCGCCGTAGAAGGTGCGGATGTAGTGCGCCTGAATCGGTGTGAGTTTGCGCACCGCCCAGCTCAGGTGCACGAAGTGCGGCTCCACCGGGTGCGTCAGCGGATGCATCCCGATCTCCTCCGGCATCCGGTTCCCCTTCCGGGTGTTGCAGGCGCTGCAGGCGGCGACGACGTTGGTCCAGGCGTTGCCGCCCCCGCGCGAGAGCGGAATCAGGTGATCGCGCGTCAGCGACTCGCGGGGCTTCAGCTCCGTGACGTGGCGGCCGCAGTACTGGCACTTGTAGTGGTCGCGCGCGAACAGGAAGGTGTTCGTCACCTGGCGACGGAAGCGGCGTGGCACGTGGATGAACTTCGTCAACCGGATGACCACCGGCCGCGGCATGGTCAGTCGCTCCGAGCGCACCAGCCGCCCGTGCTCGGCTTCGACGATCTCGGCCTTGCCGTCGATCACCAGGCGCAGGGCGCGCTTCAGCGGCACCATGGTGAGCGGTTCGAACGACGCGTTCAGCGCCAGGCAGCCCACGATCACGCGCGCCTCCCGGCGTTCGTGTCAGCCGCGCCTCGGCGCCGCTGACTACTCATTGGTCGATCCCGGCGACGGCAGGCTCGCGCGTGGGCACCATGGTGAGCCACCCGTGGGTGTCCGGAATACGGCCGTGGACGCTGTCCAGATACAGCTGCTGCAGCCGGGCCGTGATCGGGCCACGCTTCCCGTCGCCCACCGGCATCCGGTCCACGCTCCGGATCGGCGTCACCTCGACGGCGGTGCCGCAGAAGAACAGTTCATCGACCACGTACAGGAACTCGCGCGGCAGGAGCTGCTCCCGGACTTCGAGGCCGAGGTCGCGGGCGAACGTCAGGATCGCGTCGCGCGTGATCCCCTGCAGGATGCCGGCGCCGAGCGGTGCCGTGTAGAGGACCCCGTCGCGCACCGCGAACAGGTTTTCGCCGCTGCCCTCCGAGACGAAGCCGAACGAATCGAGCATGATCCCTTCGGAATAATCGTCGGCCTTGGCTTCCATCTTCGCGAGCTGCGAATTGAGGTAGTTCCCGCCGGCCTTGGCCATGGTCGGGAAGGTGTCGGGAGCCGCCCGCCGCCAACTGGAGACCCGCACGTCGACGCCGTTCCTGAGCCCGTCCTCGCCCAGATAGGCACCCCACTTCCACGCAATCATGAACACCTCGGTGCGGGCGGAGCCGCCCATCACCCCCATCTGCTCGCCGGTCCGGATGACCACCGGCCGGAAGTAGCACTCCTCGAGTTCATTGGCGGCAATCGTGTCCAGACAGGCCTGGACCAGTTCGTCCACCGAGTACTTGATGGGAATTCGATAGATCTTGCAGGAGTCGATGAGCCGGCGCATGTGCTCGGGCGCGCGGAACACGGCTCCGCCGCTCGGCGTCGCGTAACAGCGCATCCCTTCGAACACGCTGGAGCCGTAGTGCACGACGTGACTGATCACGTGGATCTTCGCGTCGTCCCAGTTCACGAGTTGACCGTCGCGCCAGATCTTGCTGGTGCGTCCGGTCGCTGCCTGACTCATGCCGGCGCTCCTTGAAACGTGAGGTCCATCTATGATAAACGGTGCACCACGCCGGCCGCTAGCGGAATTCCCCCCTTACGTCGCCTCCGCCAGCCACCGCTGCAGCGCGTCGGCAACCCCCTGTACGCGGGCCGGCAGGGCCGGATCGCGGTTCACCACCTCCCCGTCGCGAACGCGTACCGTTCCCGCCACGGTGACGAGCGACGCCGGAACCGCATGGAGCGTGAAGACGACCGCACTCTCGACATCGTGCACCGGTCCCATCCGCGGGTCCAACGGAAAGGCGGCGAGGTCGGCGGACTTGCCCACCTCGAGCGACCCCACTTCGGCTTCGAGGCCGAGGGCACGGGCACCCTCGATGGTCGCCAACCGCAGGGCCCGGGCGGCGGGAATGGCGTCCGGGCGTTGCACCCGGGCGCGCTGTTGCAGCGTGGCCAGCCAGGCCTCCTCGAGAATGCTCATCCGGTTGTTGCTGGCCACCGAATCGGATCCGAGCCCGACCACGATGCCGGCTTCGAGGAAGGCCGTGAGCGGCGCCACGCCGTGCCCCAGCTTGGCGTTGGACGCCGGACAGTGGGCCACCGCGCAGCCCCAGGCCCGGATGGCGTGCACGTCCGCGGCGTCCACGCGGACACAGTGGATGAGCAGTGGTTGCGCATCGAGCACCCGCAGGCCGCGCAACAGCTGGATGGGACTGCGGGCGCGCTCCTCCACACGAATGCCCCGTTTGAGCAGCGCGTCGGCGAACGGCCCGCGGGCCTCCGCCACCAGCCGCTGTTCGGATTCGCTCTCGGCGATGTGGATGGCAATCGGCAGCCGCGCCTGGATGGCGTAGCGCGCCGTGGCCGCGAACAGCCGGTCGCTCACCGTGTACGGCGCGTGCGGCGACACTCCGACCCGTACGAGTTCGGTCTGGCGAGCCGCGAGCGCGTCGACCTTGGCCTTCAATTCGGCGATCGACTCTTCGCACGTCGCCGGCGCCGGGCCGAAGACTTCCTGATACATGATGCCGCGCACGCCGCGCTCGAGCATCGCGTCGAACGCCACGCCGGAGTCGCAGGTATCGGCGAACGTCGTGATGCCGGCGCTGAGGCCCTCGTCGATGCCCAGCCGCGCCGAGTCGAGGAGCATCTCGCGGGTGAGCACTTCCCGGCGCGCCGCCACGAGGCGGCGGATCCAGGCATGGAATTCGAGATCTTCGAGGAACCCGCGCATCGCCGTCAATTCGAGATGCGTGTGCGCGTTCACGAGGCCCGGCATGAGGACGCTGGCGCCGAGGTCCACGTCCTCACCCGCCGGCGCGCGGTCGCGCGGCCCGACGTAGGCGATCCGATCGTTGGCGACGGCGACCGTGCCCGCCGGCACGGCTGGCGCCGTGATCGGCAGCACCCAGTCGGCGTGGTACCGGATCACCGGCGGCCGCCCGACCTCGTCGAGTCGGCGCTGGCCGGCGTCGGCCCGCCGCCACCACCCCGCTTGGGTGGCGGGATGTAGAACGGACTCGTCGTGTCGGGGAGCCGTTTGGGCACGAGGACCGCCGGCGTCGTGTCGGGCTTCAGGACGATGCCGTGGGAGGTGTGCACGTCGCACGGTTCCGTGGGCTCCGTGCCCGCGATGTACACCTCGGTCATCACGTCGGCGGCGGGACAGTACGGATTCCGCAACATGTTGGTGGTGAAATCGATGTCGCGGGAGACGATGCCCTCGGGACGTGGCCAGTCGGGTGGCGCCGGTTTCCGCCGGTAGACCTCGGTCATGAACCCCGTCCAGGCGGGGGCCGCCAGGAGTCCGCCCTGCGCATTGGCCTTGATCTTGGCCGGCTTGTCGAGCCCGATCCAGACGCCCGCGACGAGATCCGCCGTGTAGCCGATGAACCAGACATCGGCGCCGTCGTTGGTGGTGCCCGTCTTCCCGCCTGCGGGCAGGTGGAAGTACTGCCCGACCGAGCCCCGGGCCGATCCCCGGCCGATGACGTCCTTCATCATGTCCACCATGATCCACGCCTGCTGGGGCGTGAGAATCGTCGTCAGCTGCGGATCCTGCTGCCAGAGCACCTTGCCATCGGCGCTCTCCACGCGGGTGATCCCGATGGGCGAGGCCCGCGTCCCCAGCGTGGCAAACGTCGAGTAGGCGGAGATCAATTCGATGGGATAGACGTCGGCGGCGCCGATGTGGATGGACGGATACGGGGGAATCGGCGTGGTGATGCCGAACTTGCGCGCCTCGTCAATCACGTTCTGCTCGCCGAGCTGCATACCGATGCGGATGGCCGGCACGTTGCGCGACTGATAGAAGGCGCGCCGCAGCGTCATCCGGCCCTCGAACTTCAGATCGAAGTTCTGAGGGGTCCAGTCGGTGCCGTCGATCTGGGGGACGGCCAGCGGCTCGTCGTCCACCAGGTACGACGGCGGCAGGCCGGCCTGGATGGCCGTGGAGTACAGGATCGGCTTGAAGGTGGACCCGGGCTGGCGGAGGGCCTGCGTGGCGCGATTGAACTTCGAATCGTCGAAGTCGCGGCCGCCCACCATGGCGAGCACGGCACCCGTGCGCGGATCCATAGCCACGAACGCCCCCTGCAGGTACGCCGAACTGTCGTCGCCGCGGGCCTGCCCTTCGTTGGCCTGCGCCAGATACTGCTCGAACGTGGTGTGGTGGTAGGGCCCGTACCTTCCCGCCTCGATGGCCTGGAGCTGCGTCTCCAGGGCGCGCTCGGCGGCCGACTGCAGATCGGGGTCGAGCGTGGTGTAGATCTTGAGTCCCTGTTGATACAGGCGCTGCCCGAACCGCGCGTCGAGCTGCTGGCGGATCCATTCGATGAAGTACGGCGCCACGTCGCCCGACTCGCTGCGGCCGGCGAGTTGCAGCGGATAGGCCTTGGCGACGCTCGCGTCGGCGTCGTTCACGAGTCCCGCCTTCCGCATCAGCTCGATGATCGTATTCCGCCGCTGCACGGCGCGGTCGGGGAAGCGCCGCGGGTCGTAGCGGCTGGGCGCCTTGGGCAGCGCGGCGAGGGTGGCCGCCTCGGCCAGATTGAGATCGCGCGCCGACTTGCCGAAGTACCGCTGCGCCGCCGTTTCTACACCATGGGCGCCGTTGCCCAGGTAGATCTGGTTCAGGTACAACTCGAGGATGCGGTCCTTGGAGTACCGCCGCTCGATGGCCAGGGCGACCTTGGCCTCCTTGAGTTTGCGGATCAGCGACTTCTCGCGCGAGATCCGCTCGGGGAACACGTTCCGGGCCAACTGCATGGTGATCGTGGAGAAACCCTGCGCGTACCCGCCGCTGCGCAGGTTGCGGAGCCCGGCTCCGAACACGCGGATGAAGTCGATCCCGTGGTGCGTATAGAAGCGCTTGTCCTCGGTGGCGAGAAACGCATCGCGCACCACCGGGGGAATATCGGCGAGCGTGATGAGTGTTCGCCGCTCGAGCCCGAGTTCGGTGATGAACCGGCCGTCCGCGGCATACACCTTGGAGGTCTGCCGCGGCGTATAGGCTTCGAGCACGCCCACCGACGGACAACGGCCGGCGCTGCACACCAGCGTCCAGCTCGAGACCGCCACGCCGGCGCCGAAGCAGACGAGGAACGCGCCGGCAATGTACGTCCGGCGCATGAGTACGGGATGCCGTTTGCGGAACTGCTCCAGGGGAAGTCGCACGATGGGCTGGAAGCTAATGTCCGCCGCCGACATGCACCAACGGACGGCCTATGACTTTCGCTCCGGCCACCCCTATTATTCCTGCCATGCGTTCCCACCCCCTGCTCGAAGAGCTCCAGTGGCGCGGGCTCGTCTACCAACACACCGACGGCCTGGTCGAGGCGCTCAACGCCGGCCCGCTCTCGGGCTACGCGGGGTTCGACCCCACCGCGCCCAGCCTGCACGTGGGCAACCTGGTGCCGGTGATGGGCCTCGTGCACCTCCAGCGGCACGGACACCGCCCGGTGGTGCTGGTGGGCGGGGGGACGGGGCTGATCGGCGATCCCAGCGGCCGCGCCTCCGAGCGCCCCCTCGCGTCGCGCGACGAGGTCGCGGCCAACACGAACGCCATCCTCGGCCAGTTGGAGAGGTTCATGGACTTCGACGGGCCGAGCGGCGCCATCATGCGGGACAACGCCGATTGGCTCACCCGGCTGGGTGCCATCGAGTTCATGCGCGACGTGGGCAAGCACTTCACCGTGAACTACATGCTCCAGAAGGAGTCGGTGAAGACGCGACTCGACGGTGGGATCTCGTACACCGAGTTCTCGTACATGCTGCTGCAGGCATACGACTATCTCGAACTGTGGCGGCGCGACGGCGTGCGGCTGCAGCTCGGGGGCAGCGACCAGTGGGGGAACATCACGGCCGGCATCGAACTCATCCACCGCGCCGAGGGCACCGACGCCAAGGGGCACGCGCTCACGTTGCCGCTGGTGACGACGGCCAGCGGCGCCAAGTTCGGCAAGAGCGAGGCCGGCGCCGTGTGGCTCGACCCCGACCGCACCTCGCCCTACCGCTTCTATCAGTACTGGATCAACACCGACGACCGGGACGTGGGCCGGTACCTCCGGTACTTCACGCTGCTGTCGCGCGACGACATCCAGGCGCTGGACGAGGCCACCACGTCGCGCCCCGAGCAGCGGGAATCGCAGCGCGCGCTGGCCCGCGAGATGACGCGGCGCCTGCACGGCGAGGACGGGCTCCGGGCGGCCGAAGAGGTCTCGGGCTTCTATTTCGGGGGGCTCGAGCCGCGCGCGCTCTCGGCCGGCGCGCTGGCCCAACTGCGCGGCGACACCCCGTTCGCCGAGGTCCGGACGCCGGACGTCGGCGGCGAGACGGCGGGACAGCTCGACGTCTGCAAGCTGCTCACCGCCGCCGGCATCGCGAAGTCCAACGGCGCCGCCCGGCGGCTGCTCGAACAGGGCGGCGTCTCGGTGAACAAGCGCAAGCTGGCGGCGTCGGAGCGGTACGTGAACGAGGCCGACGTCCTGCTCGCCGGCCGGTACGTGATCCTCGGCAAGGGCAAGCGCGAGTACGCGCTTGTCCAACTGCTCGACTGACCGCTACCGCGCCGCAATCACGTCGAGGGTGCGGGCCAGATCGTCGCTGGTCGTGAATCCGTGGATCGCGAGGCGCATGGCCCCTTCTCGTTGGGAGTGGGCGATGCCCGCCGCCTTGAGCCGCGCGCTCGTGGCCTCCGGATTCGGGGGCGCCACGCAGACGATCCCGGCGCGGCGGGCGCCGTCGGCGGGCGTCACCAGTCGCATGTCCCGCCGCCCGCGTGCCCACGCCACCGCCGCATCGGCCAGGTGCGCCACGTGTGCCGCCACGGCCGCCGGCCCCAGCTCCAGCAACAGCTCGAGGCTCGCGTTCATGCCCGCGAAATCCTGGAACGGCAGGGTGATGAATTCGAAGCGGCGCGCGTCGTCGCGCCACGTCATGTCGTAGTCCAGCAGGGTCCGGAAGTCGTCGGAGCCGCGAACCGCCATCCAACTCACGAACGGCGGGTCGAGCGTACGGATCAGGTCGTCCCGCACGTAGGTGAAACCCGCGCCCCAGGGCGAGAGCAACCATTTCTGCGCCCCGCAGCTGAGAATCGCCGGCTGCACCTCCCGCACATCCAGCACCAACGGGCCGAGCCCCTGGATGGCGTCGACCACCAGGTGCACGTTGCGCGCTCGGCAGCGGCGCCCCAGCGCCACCAGATCCACGCGATGCCCGGTGGCGAACCCGACCCACGATACGGACACGACCCGGACCGCGGGGTCGTCCACCGCCGCCAGCAGCGCGGCTTCGTCCACCAGGCCGTCGCGCGCCGGGATGACGCGCACCGTGGCGCCGCGGCGGGGAGCGATTTCCAACCATGGATACATGTTCGCCGGAAACTCGCCGTCGGGCACCACGACGACGTCGCCCGGCGACAGGGGGAGCGCCGCCGCCGCCAGGTTGATGCCGTAGCTGGTGTTCACGGCGAGGGCGATCTCACCCGCCGTGGCGTTGATGAGTTGCGCCACCAGATGGCGCGAGCGCGCCAGGGTCTCGAACAACAGTTCGTCCGGCATCCGGTGCGGCTCGTGCCGGAGGGCGGTGAAGGCACGCACGGCCTCGACGGTGCGCAGTGGAAGCGGCCCCGTGGACGCGCTGTTGAGGAACACTGCGCTGGCCGGGTCCATCCACGGAAATTCGGCGGCGCGCAGGGCGTCCACGTCATAGCTCATGTCGGCGGTACCTCGGGAGTGGGACGGGACGTGCCGGCGCCCCGTGGGTCGAGGGCGTCGCGCAACGCGTCGCCCAGCAGGTTGAAGGCGAGCACGGTGAGCCCGATGGCGAGGCCCGGCGCCACCGACGTCCAGGGCGCCGACCGCAGCTGCGCCAGGTCGCGGCCGTCGGCGATCATCGCGCCCCAACTCGGGGTCGGGGGCTGCACCCCCAGCCCCAGAAACGACAGCGAGGACTCCGCCATGATGGCGGCGGCTATGCCGAGCGTGGCCGCAATCAGCACGGGGGCGACGACGCTCGGGAGGACGTGCCGCAACATCACGCGCCCGTCGCGCGCCCCCAGGGCGCGTGATGCCTGGACGAACTCCAATTCCCGAACCACGAGCACCTGGCCGCGCACGAGGCGGGCCATCGCGGCCCACCCTACGAAGCCGATGGTCAGGAACACGATCGTGAGCGACGGCTGCAGCGCCGCCACGAGAGCGATGAGCAGCAGCAGGGTCGGAAAGGCGAGCGTGACGTCGGCCAGCCGCATCACCACCTCGTCCATCCACCGCCCGTAGTACCCGGCCACGAGACCGAGCGCGAGACCGAGCGTGAGCGCGATGGCCTGAGAGAACACACCCACGGAAAGCGAGATCCGCGCCCCGAAGACCAGGCGCGCCCACACGTCGCGTCCCTGCACGTCGGTGCCGAGCCAGTGGGCGCCGCTGGGCGGGAGCAGCTGCGAGCGCAGGTCGATCGCCAGGGGATCGTGGTGCGCCACCAGCGGCGCCCCGATGGCCGCGCCGGCGATGAGCACGATGACGACGACCGAGAACCAGGCCCGGGCGTCGTGGCGCAGCGTCTCGCCGGCCCGCGATGTCACGACGGGTCGCCGAGTTCCGGCGGGGTACCCGGCTGCTGGTGCTTCCAGCGCCGATGGTGCCAGAAGTACTGTTCGGGCACCCGGCGCACCCATCGCTCCAGCACCTGGGTGTAGGCCGCCACCATGGCGTCCACGTCGGCCTCGCGGTCGCCGGTCCGCACCGTCTCCACGGGCTCGAAGCTGAGCACGAAGCGCCCGTTGGGCTGGCGGATGGCGGCGCCGAATATCATCGGCGAGTCGAGCCGGAGCGCAAACACCGCCGGGCCACGGGGAGTCTTGGCCAGCCGACCGAAGAACGGCACCCACGTCGAGGCCAGGCCCACGGCGCCCTGGTCGAAGAGAAACGCCACGGCACGTCCGCTGCGCAGCGATCGCGGCACCACGCGCACCGCGTCCGCGTCGTGCACCACCTGCATGCCGATGCGGCGGCGCGTGCGGGTCAGGTAGCCGTCGAAGAGCGGATTCTCCATGCCCCTGGCCACGACGTCGAGCGGAACGCCCCGGGCGGCAATGTACGATCCCCCGATCTCCCAGTTGCCGATGTGGCCGGTGAGCAGGATGACGCCGCGCCCCAGGGCCCGGGCGCGCTCGAACGCCTCCCAGTTCTCCACCCGTTCGAAGAGGTCGAGCACGCGCCCCCGCGAATACGAGGGAAGGACCGCGGTCTCGATGAAGGTGCGGCCGAGACTCTCGTAGCTGGCGCGGGCCACCTGCGTCACGCGTGCCGGCGTCCACTCCGGAAAGGCGGCCCGGAGCTGCCGTTCGACCACCGCGCGCCGGATGCCGACGGGGCTGTAGGCCAACCGCCCCAGGCGCCCGCCCACGGCGCTGGCCCCGTGGAATCCGAGGGTGCGCAGCGTCCCGACGCCGCCGCGCAGGGCCGCGTACTGCACGCGGTGCGATACCGTGATGCGATGCGGCACCGCGGCACTCATGCGCCGGCGCTGTGCGGCGCCAGGCGTTCGGCATCCGACGTGGACGCCGATTCGTCGCGGAACTGCATCGAGTGCAGCCGGTGGTACGCGCCCCGCAGATCGAGCAGTTCCTGGTGGGTGCCCCGTTCGACGATGCGCCCGCGGTCGAGTACGAGGATCTGACTGGCGTGCGTGATCGTGGACAGCCGGTGGGCGATCACGAACACCGTCCGTCCCGCCAGCAGGCGATCGATGGCCTCCTGCACGAGGCGTTCGGACTCCGTATCGAGGGCCGACGTGGCCTCGTCGAGAATCAGGATCGGCGGATCCGTGAGCAGCGCCCGGGCGATGGCGATGCGCTGGCGTTGCCCGCCGGAGAGGCGCGTGCCGCGCTCGCCGAGTACGGTCCGGTATCCCTGGGGAAGTTCGGTGATGAAGCCGTGCGCGTTGGCGGCCCGCGCCGCCGCCTCCACCTGCGCGTCGGTGTACCGCCCGTCCGCCCCGTACGCGATGTTGTTCCGCACGGTGTCGTTGAAGAGCACGGTGTCCTGGCTCACGATGCCGGTGAGTGCGCGGAGCGATTGCAGGGTCAGTTCGCGCGTGTCGACCCCGTCGAGCAAGATGCGCCCGCTGGTGGGTTCGTAGAACCGGGGGATCAGGTCCACGAGCGTGCTCTTTCCGGCGCCGCTGGCCCCCACGAGGGCCACCACCTCGCCCTGCCGCGCCGTGAAGCCCACGTCGGTGAGTACCGGCTCGTCGTCGTACGCGAACGTCACGGCGTCGAATTCGATGTGATCGCGGAACGCGCTCACCTGTGTGCGGCCGCGGTCGGTGGCGGCTTCGGTCGGCTGGTCGAGGACCCCGAACAGGCGTTCGGCGGCCGCCATCGACTGCTGGGCCGTGGTCGGCATCTGCGAGAGTTGCTTCAGCGGGGGGAGCAGCTGCATCACCATGATCATGAAGGTGATGAGCGTGGCGCCGTCGATGGACGGATTGGGCGCGAGCGCCGCCCGGGCACCGATCCAGAGGATCAGCACGGCCACGGTGGTCCCGATGACCTCGGTGAGCGGCTGCGACAGCACGGCCGTCCGCGCAACCCGGACCATCCCTTTCGCGTACCGGTGGTTCGCGTCGGTGAACCGCGTGTCCTCGTACGGCTCGGCCCCGAACGACTTGACGAGCCGGATGCCGCTCACGACCTCCTGCAGCACGCTCGTGATCTCCCCGTAGTCGTTGCGCAGCCGGCGGTACGAGTGCCGGAGCTTCCGGAGAATCGGCTGCAACGCCGCCGTGAGCAGCGGGGCGACGACGAGCGACAGGATGGTCAACTCCACCGAGATCATCAGCATCGCCACCACGAAAGCGACGATGGTGGCCGCGTTCTGAATGCTCTTCGTGACGATCTCGGTGATCAACGCCTTCGTCTGCTCCGTATCGGAGAGCACCTTGGAGATGACCTGCCCCGTCTTCGTCCGCTGGAAGTAACCGAGCGGCAGCCGCTGGAGGTGGGCGAAGACCCGGTCGCGGAGGTCGCGAGTGACCAACTCCTGCAGCGACGCGCCCCACTGGCCGGCCAGCCAGACGAACACGTTCTTCACGATCACGACGACGACGATCACGGCCATCATCGCTTCCAGCGACCGCAACTGGTGGGTCGGATCGAGGAACCGTCCGAGCAGCCAGGTCTGGAGCGACGCCAGCTTGCCCCCCGGCGGAATGAACTGCGGCTGGGCGAAGATCGCGTTCAGGAAGGGAATGAGGAGCGTGAGCGAGAACGCACTCAACGCGGCGGCGATGACGCTGCTCCCGATGGTCCCCGCCATGCGCCACCAGTGGGGGCGCAGATAGCTCAGCAGCCGCCGATACTGGTTCATCGGCGGCGCGGCGGGAGACGAACGGCTCCCAACACGCAGCCACGCAGCGGGCCGGCTGCGTCGACTGGACTGCTCGCCGTCACTGCGTGGAAGCCCTTCGCCCGCAAGAGCATGTGGTGGGGACTTCGAAGCTCCGCCTCACTGTCTGCGCGAAGGACGGATTTCGCCAGGTGCGCCATGTGTCCAGAATGTAGCCCGGCGAAAATGGACGAGCAACGGATTATCGAGGCGTGCTGGCGAGGTCGTGCCGCGCGCTCCAGATTGCCCGCGTGCTCGCCCCCCTGCCCCCGTTCGCGGTCGCCCCACCGGCCTTCCCGTTTCCCGCCCTCGCCGCCGGCGCGGGGCACGCCGCGCTCGGGGGTGATCGCGAGGTGATTCTCGCCTGCTTCATCGCCGCCCGTCTGGTGCACGATGCACTCGAAACGGCGGACGGCGCCGTCCCACCATCGCTTCGGCGCGCCAGGGCGCGCGGCGCCCGGAATTGGCTGGGGTCGCTGGCGCTTCCGGCCGGCGTGAAGGGACCGATGGGCAAGCTGATCGACGCCTCGGCGGCCGACGACGCCGGGGCCGTGCGCGGCGCCCTCGCCGCGGTGATCGCTGTCACGGCAGCCCACCTCGATCCGGGAGCACGTTCAGAACTCAACCGCCTCGCGCAAGCGGTTGCGGCGTAAGGCGATTCTGCTTGCCCCCGCCGCCCGGGGCGCCATAATATCCGCCATGGTTCGGAGCACCGACATCTCGCCCATCTCCCAGTTGCTGTCGCGCGTCGACGCGATTGCCGACGGCGCCCCTGCACTCGACACGATCCCGAGCGGATTCCGCAGCATCGACCAGATGCTCGGCGGTGGATTGCGCCGCGGCGATCTGCTCGTGCTCGGCGGTGACGTGGCCAGCGGCAAGTCGGCGCTCGCGCTGGCGATTGCGCTGCGGGTGGGCGGCGAACGCGTGAACACCGCGTACTACTCGGGCGAGATGACACCCGAGCGCGTGATGGAGCGCGCCCTCGCCATCGAGGGGCGTGTGCGCATCGACGACCTGCGCCAGGGCACGCTGGACGATCGGGCCCGGGCCGCCGTGGGCGCGGCCGCCGTCCGCCTGCGCGAGGTGTTGCCGGCCATCGACCGAATCCCGCCAGGTGGCGTGGCGGCCCTCGCCCCCGAGCTCGAGACCCGCGCGGACACGGAGTTGTTGGTGGTGGATTCCCTGGAATCGCTGGTGTGCGGCGCCCGGGCGAAGGACGAGGAGCTGGCACAGGCCGTGGTCGAATTGAAGGCGCTGGCTCTGCGACTCAACCTCGCCATCCTCACCACCTCGCAACTGCCCGGCCTGGTGCCCCGCGAAGACCGCCGGCCGCATCTGGACGACTTCGGCGCCCTCGGGGCGGTCAAACACCACGCCGACGTGATCCTCGCCCTGTTCCGCGAGGCGATGTACGAGCCGCACCGCGAGATCGAAGGCGCCACGGAACTGCTGGTGCGCAAGAATCGGAACGGCGCCACGGGCTACATCGACCTGTACTTCTACGCCCAGTGGATGCGGTTCGAAGACATGCTCGATCCCGACCGGTAGGAGCCCCCGTGATCCGCCGTCGCCGCACCCTCTTGCTCCTCGCACTCGCCGGCCTTGCGGCTGGCTGCGCCACCGCCGCTACACTCGGTCCCGAGACGGTGGCCCGGCTCGAACACGCCCGCGCCGATCACCCGCAGAGTGCCCCGGCCAACCGGGCTCTGGGCATCGCGTATTACAAGCTCCAGCGGTATGCGGAAGCCCGTCAGGCCCTCGACCGGGCCGCGGCGCTCGACTCGACCGACGGCACGACCCAACTCTTTCTCGGCATGACGGCCGAGGCGCAGAACGACGTGAGCGCCGCCCGGACCGCCTACTCGTCGTACGTGCAGCACGGGCACACGTCGCGCGTGCGCCACCTGCTCGAACAGCGCCTGGCGGCGCTGAATCAGAAGGAGCTCGCGTTGGCCGCGCGACGGGACGTCGCCAACGAGGCCCGATTGTCGTCGATTCCCGGCTCCCCGACCACGGTCGCCGTCCTTCCCCTCAGCTTCTCCGGCGCCGACACGACTCTCCGCCCGCTGGGCCGCGGACTCGCCGAACTGCTCACCACCGATCTCGCCCAGTCACCCGCGCTCACGGTGCTGGAACGGGCCCGCGTGCAGACGCTGCTGCAGGAGATCGAGCTGCAACAGTCGGGCGCTACCGACCGCGCCACGGGGGTGCGCGCCGGCAGGATTCTGCAGGCCGGCCGCCTCGTGGCCGGTGGAATCACGCAGAGCGGCTCGGACATCCGGGTCGACGCGCCGATCGTGAACGTGAACGACGACCGCGTGGTCGGATCGCCCAGCGACACGCGCACCCTCGATCAACTGTTCACGATCGAGAAGAACGTCGCGTTCGGCATCTTCAGCGCCCTCGGCGTCACGCTCACGACCGCCCAGCGGGACGCCATCGAGCAGCGTCCCACGCGATCGCTGGCGGCCTTCCTGGCCTACAGCCGCGGGCTGACCTTCGAGGACGAGGGGCGGTTCGACGCCGCAGCGCGTGCGTTCCGGCAGGCGGTGCAGATCGACCCCGGATTCCGGGATGCGGCCCGGCGCGAGCAGCAGACCTCCACGACTGCCGCGGGGGAGAACCTGACCCCGGCAACGATGGAGACGGCGCTCCGCGGCACCGCGGAAGGGAACATTCTGCAGAGTGCCACGCGCGGCATGCCCGGCCGGCCACGGGGCGGCGGCGCTGCCAGTACGGTGCAGACCGTGGCTGGAGGGCTCAACCCACCGGCCGCCGGCGTTGCCACGCTGGGCGGCGGCGTCACGAACACCACCCGGACGACGGAGCGCAGCAACCCCGGGGCGACCGCCACCGGAGGCGACAACGTCACCACCGCGCTCACCGCCATCGTGACCATCCTCGTGCTGATTCCGCGATGAGTCGCTCGTGGATGCTCCGGCTCGTGCCGGCCGCGCTGCTTGCCGGACCACAGTTGCTGCGCGCCCAGGGCGTGTGGGAAACGAGCGCGCGACTGGGGCCGCAAGTGGTCCAGTACGACCTCAAGGCACCGATCAGCGAGAAGATCACCGAGTTCGCGGTTCCGATCTACGTTCTGGTGCCGATCAGCGAGGCGTTCAGCGTCGACCTCGGCACCGCGTGGACGAGCGCCCGCGTGGAGTCGTCGGGAACGGGCGGCGCCAGCGCGAGCCGCCTCTCCGGACTCACCGACACGCAGATTCGCGCCAACTACGTGTTCGGGACGGACTTCGTGATCCTCACCGCCGGCGTGGACCTGCCCACCGGCCAGGCCGACATCACCGGCGATCAACTCGAAGCGGCGACCCGGATTGCCAGCGATTTTCTGCTGTTCCCGATCAATGGCTTCGGGGCGGGCGCCGGCGGAACGGCCGGCATCGCCGTGGCGCGACCGGCGGGCGAGTGGAACGTGGGCTTCGGGGTCGCGGTGCGTCATTCGCTCGCCTACGACGCCTTCCGCGACGCGAACGGCAATTCGCTTCGGTTCGAGCCGGGCAACGAATTCCGGGCCCGGGTGGGGATCGACCATCCGTACGGCACCGGCCGCGTGTCCCTGGGGTTCACCTACTCGCGCTTCGGGCAGGACCGGGCCAACGGGTCGGTATACAACACCGGGGACCGGTACATCACGCAGGCCTCGATCACCAACTCCGCCGGCGACGTCGACCTCACGCTGTCGGGATGGGATCTGTTCCGGGCCTCGGGGACGCTGCTCGATTCCACCTTCACCGGCCGCGAGAACATCGCCGACCTCGGGTTCGCGGCGGGATTCCATACCGGCCCCGGCATCGTGGTCGAGCCGAGTCTCGAGGGGCGCGTGTGGGCGCAGGACGCCCAGCCGAGCAGCTACATGGGCACCTTCGGCCTGCGGATGGATATCGACCGGGGGGCCTACGCCTTCACGCCCTCCGCCGGCTACTCGGTGGGACGGGTGGGCGGACCCGCCGGCACGGCGAACCTGACCGGATTCCACGCCACACTGACGATTCGCGTCGGCGGAAGCTGACCCGCAGCCCGGCGCCGCCGGTCGCCCGCGCGAGGGTTCGGATGACCCGCGCGTTCCTGCGTCCCCACCAGGGGGCGCGGCGTTGGCCGCCCTCGCGGGCCGGGCTATATTGGCAGGCACCCCCCTCACTCCGTTCCATTGCATCCGCGAGTTGACGATGGCAGGCCACAGTAAATGGAAGCAGATCAAGCACTACAAGGCGGCCACTGACGCCAAGCGCGGGGCCCTGTTCACCAAACTCATCCGGGAAATCACCGTCGCCGCCAAGCAGGGAGGCGGCGACCCCGGCGGTAACGCCCGGCTGCGCACGGCCATCGAGACGGCGCGGCAGAACTCGATGCCCAAGGAGAACATCGAGCGGGCGGTGAAGAAGGGGACGGGCGAGCTCGAGGGCGTGGACTACCAGGAGTTGATGTACGAAGGCTATGGTCCCGGCGGTGTGGCGATCATGATCTCGGCGCTCACCGACAACGCCACCCGCACCATCGCCGACGTGCGCCACACGATGTCGCGCGGCGGGGGCAACATCGGCACCCAGAACTCGGTGGCCTGGATGTTCGACAAGAAGGCCCAGCTCAGCATCGACGCCACGAAGTACACCGAGGAGAAGGCCCTCGAGGCGGCGCTCGAAGCGGGGGCCGAGGACATGGCGCGCGACGGCGACGCGTTCGTGGTGACCATGGATCCGACCACCTTCCACACCGTGAAGGATGCCATCGAGGCCCGGGGCATCGAGATCGCCGAAGCCGAATCGCTGGTCATGATCCCGCAGAATACGGTGAAGGTGGAGGGCAAGACCGCCGAGCAGTTGCTCAAGCTGCTCGAGGATCTGGAAGCCATGGACGACGTCCAGAAGGTCTGGGCCAACTTCGACATCGACGTCGCCGACATGGCGAACTCCGGATAGTGATCGTTCTCGGCGTCGACCCCGGAACGGCGCAGACCGGTTACGGGGTCGTGCGCGGCGACGGCACCCGCCCCCCCGCGCTCCTCGAGTGCGGGGTGATCCGCACCAAGGCACGCGATCCCCTCCCCGTCCGCCTCCGCGACATCTACGACGGCATCTGCGAACTGCTCGAGCGCCATCAGCCCGACGCGATGGCCGTGGAGGACGTGTTCTACGCCCGCAACGTGCGGACGACGATCGTCCTCGGGCACGCGCGCGGGGTGGTGCTGCTGGCCGGCGAGCAGCGCGCCGTGCGCATGTACGAGTATCCCCCCGCCGAGATCAAGAAGGCGATCGTCGGGCGCGGGGCGGCCACCAAGGAGCAGGTGCAGTTCATGGTCACGCGCCTGCTGCGGCTGAAGTCGGCACCGCAACCGGCCGATGCCGCCGATGGCGTGGCCGCCGCCCTGTCGTGCATCATGGGCGCCCGGGTGCCGACGCTGCACCTGGTGCCGGGTGGACGTCCGTGATCGCCGAGCTCCGCGGAACGGTGGCCGCCCGGGAACTCGACCGCGTCACGGTGATGACGGCCGGCGGGGTCGGATACGAGCTGCTCATCCCGCTGAGTGTGTTCGAATCGCTTCCCGCGCTCGGCGGCGAGGTGCACCTGCACACGCAGCTCGTGGTGCGCGATGACGGCTGGCTGTTGTTCGGCTTCGCGTCGCCCTTCGAACGACGGGTGTTTCAGCTCGTGCTCACGGCCAGCGGCGTCGGTCCGGCGCTCGCGCTGGCGCTCGTATCGCACCTGACGGCCGACCGCCTGGTGCGGGCGCTCCACGAGAAGGACATCGCCACGCTGCAGGGCGTGCCGCGGGTGGGGCGGAAGAAGGCCGAGCGCATCATTCTCGAACTCGCCGACAAGCTGGACGGGCTGGACGTGGACGGCACGGTGCCGCGCCCCGAGGGAGCCGGGGCCGAGGACGCCATCCGCGCCCTCGTGTCGCTGGGGTACTCGTCGACCGACGCCGAGAAGGCCGTCCGCGCGGCGCTCGACGACGGCGGACGCGGCATGCCGGCCCATGATCTGATCCGACTCGCGCTGGCCGCTGTGGCCAGGCGCTAGCCTCACCCCTTCCCCACCGGAGCCACCAGTGCGAGCAGCCAAGCGCACGGCGACGTTCACGGAATCCGTGATCCGCGAGATGACGCGCGTCGCCAACCAGTACCAGGCCGTGAACCTGTCGCAGGGATTCCCGGACTTTCCGATGCCGGCGCCGATGAAGGACGCCGCGTGCACGGCCATCCACGGCGACGTCAACCAGTACGCGGTCACCTGGGGCAGCCCGCCGCTGCGCCTGGCGATCGCCGAGAAGTACCGGCGCTGGTACGGCATGGAGGTGGATACGGAGCGCGAGATCACGGTGACCTGCGGCGCCACCGAAGCGATGGCCAGCGTGTTTCTCGCCCTCGTCGATCCCGGCGACGAGGTGATCGTCATCGAGCCGTTCTACGAGAATTACGGTCCCGACGCGATCCTCGCCGGCGCAAAGCCGGTGTACGTGCCGCTCGAGGCACCGGACTGGAAGCTCGACCCCGAGCGCCTGCGCTCGGCGTTCAGCGCGCGCACCAAGGCCATCATCGTCAACACGCCGCACAACCCGACCGGCCGCGTCCTCACGCGGGCCGAGATGGATCTGATTGCGGAGCTGTGCATCGAGCACGACGCCTGGGCGATCACCGACGAGATCTACGAACACATTCGCTACGCCGGCGAACACCACGTGCTGGCCACCTGGCCCGGGATGCGCGAACGCACGATCACGATCTCCGGGCTCTCGAAGACGTTTGCCTGCACCGGGTGGCGCCTGGGCTACGCGATCGCGCCCGCGGAGCAGACCGGGGCCATCCGCAAGGTGCACGATTTCCTGACCGTGGGGGCGCCGGCGCCGCTGCAGGCCGCCGGTGCGGTGGGCATGCACTTCGACGCCGAGTACTACAACCACATGGCCGGGGAGTACCGCCGGCGGCGGGAACTCCTGCTGCCGGCCCTTCGCGCCGCCGGGTTCCGCTTCTCGGTGCCGGAGGGCGCCTACTACGTGCTCGCCGACTTCTCGGCGATCAGCAGCGACGACGACGTCACGTTCGCCAAGTGGATGACCCGGGAGATCGGCGTCGCCACCGTGCCGGGATCGAGCTTCTACCACGATCCGGCCATGGGCCGCTCGCTGACGCGATTCGCCTTCTGCAAGAAGCTGGAAACGCTCGAGCAGGCAGCCGAACGCCTTCGGGCGCTGGGCTAGCCGCGCCGACGACGGCCGATATACTGTTCGCCATGTCGCGCGCCGAGATCACCACGCCTGACGCCCTGCCCGACGAGTCCGTCGTCGAGCTGTCGCTGCGCCCACAGCGGCTATCGGAGTTCATCGGGCAGTCGAAGGTGAAGGAGAGCCTGCGGATCTGGATCGATGCCGCCCTCGCCCGCCGCGAACCGCTGGACCACGCCCTCTTCTTCGGGCCGCCGGGGCTGGGCAAGACCACGCTCGCCGAGCTGATCGCGCGCGAACTCGGCGTCAACGTGCGCACCACGTCCGGGCCGGCCCTCGAGAAGCCCGGCGATCTGGTGGGCACCCTCACGAACCTCCGCGCCGGCGACATCCTGTTCATCGATGAGATCCACCGGCTGCGACCGATCATCGAGGAGTTCCTCTATCCCGCGATGGAGGACTTCAAGATCGACATCCGGCTCTCCGAGGGACCCAAGGCGCAGACGATCACGATGCCGATCGAACGGTTCACGCTCATCGGCGCGACCACGCGATTCGGGATGCTGACCCCGCCCATGCGGGCGCGGTTCGGGATCATCGAGCGCCTGAACTTCTACCCCACCGAGGATCTGGAGCAGATCGTCATCCGGTCTGCCGATGTGCTCCGCGTGTCGTGCGACGCCGACGGCGCGCGCGAGATCGCCCGCCGGTCGCGCGGCACGCCCCGCGTGGCCAACCGGCTGCTGCGCCGCGTGCGCGACTTTGCGCAGGTGCGCGCGGACGGTGCGATCGACCGGGAGGTGGCGGCCGAACTGCTGCGCATGATCGACGTCGATGAGTTCGGCCTCGACGACATGGACGCCCGCATCCTCAAGACGATCATCGAGAAGTTCGAGGGCGGCCCGGTCGGGCTCTCGAGCATCGGCACGGCGGTCGGCGAGGACGCCAATACCATCGAAGAGGTGTACGAGCCGTTTCTCGTGCAGAATGGGTTTCTGCAACGGACGACGCGCGGGAGAATGGCGACGCCGAAAGCATACGAACACTTCGGCTACGTGAGGCCGGCGGGCGAGCAGGCGGAATTGTTGTAGCAACGCCTTCATGCCTGGTTCCCGCACCGCCGATTTCGACTTTCCGCTCCCGGCCGACCTCATCGCGTCGGTCCCGGTCGAGCCGCGCGATGCCGCCCGGCTGCTGGTCGTCGACCGCGCCTCGGGCGCCATCACCCACCGGCGGTTCGCCGACCTCGCCACGCTCGTGCCCCCCGGCGACGTGCTGGTCCTGAACCGGTCGCGCGTACTACGCGCGCGCCTGCTCGGCACCCGGGCGTCGGGGGCTCCGGCCGAAGTGCTGCTGCTCAAGCCGGTGGGCGGAGACGCCTGGGAGGCGATGGTCTCGCCGGGCGGCAAGCTGAAGCCGGGACGCCTCGTGCACGTGGCGCCCGGGTTCGACGTCGAGATCGTGTCGGTCACCGAACGGCGCACGCGGATCGTCCGCCTGATCACCGACGGACCGGCGGACGCCGCCATCGAGCGGGTCGGGCACATGCCGCTCCCGCCGTACATCGACCGCCCCGACGAGCCCGCGGACCGGGAGCGGTATCAGACCGTGTACGCCCGGGAGCCCGGCTCGGTGGCGGCCCCCACCGCGGGGCTCCACTTCACGACGGACTTGCTCGCGAAACTCGACGCAAAGGGGGTGCGGCGCGCCGAGGTGCTGCTGCATGTGGGCGCGGGCACCTTCAAGCCCGTGGAGGTGGAGGATCCCGCCGAGCATCTGATGCACGAGGAGTGGTATTCGGTGAGCGACGAAGCGGCGCGCGCCGTCAATGCCGCCCGCGCGGCGGGCGGCCACGTCTGGGCGGTGGGCACCACCGCCGTGCGAACCCTCGAAAGCGCGACGGGACCGGACGGACGCCTGGCGCCGGGGGAGGGCGAAACGCGCATCTTTATCCGGCCGCCGTACGCCTTCCGCGCCGTCGACCGCCTCGTGACCAACTTCCACCTGCCCCGATCGACGCTGATCATGCTCGTGGCGGCGTTCGCCGGTTACGATCTGACCATGCGCGCCTATCGGGAAGCGATCGCCGAGCGATACCGGTTCTATTCCTACGGCGACGCGATGGCCATCCTGTGAGCATACCCGACTCGTTCCACTTCGCCATCGACGCCACCGTGGGCTCGGCCCGGTCGGGCGCCTTTACCACGCCCCACGGCGTCGTGGAAACGCCGGCCTTCATGGCCGTCGGCACGCTGGCCACCGTCAAGGGTCTCGACCCCGACGATCTGCGCGCCATGCACGCGCAGATGATCCTGGCGAACGCCTACCATCTGCATCTGCGCCCGGGCGACGAACTGGTGCGGGAGATGGGCGGGCTGCATCGGTTCATGGGGTGGGACGGGCCGATCCTCACCGACTCCGGCGGTTTTCAGGTGTTCTCACTGGCCTCGTTGCGGACCGTGGACGAGGACGGGGTGGAATTTCAGAGTCATCTGGACGGCTCGCGCCGCCGGTTCACGCCGGAATCGGTGATCGAGATCGAGCGCAACCTGGGGGCCGACGTCGTGATGCAGTTCGATCACGTGATTCCCGGGCAGAGCGACGCGGCGGCGGCCCGCGACGCGAGCGAGCGCAGCGTGCGGTGGCTGGCCCGGTGCCGCTCGGCGTTCAACGCGCTGGAGCGCGTCCGGCCGCAGGCGCTGTTCCCGATCGTGCAGGGCGGCATCCACGCCGGGCTCAGGCGCGAGGCCGCGCGCGCGATTCGCGATCTGGACGACTGGAAGGGATTCGGCATCGGCGGGCTCTCGGTGGGCGAGGCAAAGCCGGACATGTACGCGATGCTCGAGGAAGTGGACGGCGCGCTGCCCCGCGACCGGCCGCGCTACCTGATGGGCGTCGGATTTCCCGAGGATCTGGTGGAGGGCGTCCGGCGCGGCGTCGACCTGTTCGACTGCGTGGCGCCCACCCGCATGGGGCGGAACGGCGCCGTGTTCACGCGCGAGGGACGCCTCAACATCAAGCGCGCCGAATTCCGCACCGACCGGCGGCCGCTCGACGACCGGTGCGACTGCTCGGCCTGCCGGCGTTTCACGCGCAGCTACCTCCGTCATCTGTTCCTGGCCGACGAGATGCTCGGGCTGCGCCTCCTGTCGCTGCATAATGTACATTTCCTCGTCACCCTGATGCGGGACGCCCGCGCGGCCATCCGCGACCGCACCTTCGACGCCTGGAGCCAGCAATGGCTGGCCGGCTACCACTCACGCACGAGCGCTTCGGCATGACACTCCCGCTTCCCGTCTTTCCCGCCCTGATGACGCCAGCCCAGGGCGGCCAGAGTTCCCTGGCGCCGTTCCTGATCCAGTTGGGCCTCATCGTGGCCATCTTCTATTTCCTGCTCATCCGGCCGCAGCAGAAGCAGCGCAAGCAGCACGAGCAGGCGCTGGCCAACCTGAAAAAGGGCGACGAGGTCGTGACCGGCGGCGGGGTGGTCGGCGAGGTGGTGCACATCAAGGAGTCGCTGCAGGGCGACGGAAGCACCAAGGCCACGATGGACGATCGCGTGACCATCAAGTCCGGCGACACCCGGCTGATCGTCGAGCGGGGCCGCATTTCGAAGATCACGGCCTCTCCGGGCGGGACGCAGGGCTGATGCCGCTGCTCGAGATCCGCGTCCTCGGCGATCCCATTCTCCGCGAGGAGACGACGCCCGTGTCGGAGGTGACCGACGAGCTCCGCCGGTTGATCGACGACATGTTCGAGACGATGCGCGCGGCCAAGGGCATCGGGCTCGCCGCCCCGCAGGTGGGCCGGAGCGAGCGGCTGACCGTGGTCGACGTGGACGGCGAGGAATACGTGCTCATCAACCCGGAGATCATCGAGCGCGAAGGGTCGGCCAAGGCGGAAGAGGGATGCCTCTCGATTCCGGAGGTCTACGCCGACGTCGAGCGGGCCACGCGGGTCGTGGTGCGCGCCATCGGGCGCGACGGCGAGGCCTACGAAGTGGAGGCCCACGACCTGCTTGCGCGGTGCATCCAGCATGAGATCGACCACCTGTTCGGCACCCTCTTCATCGATCACCTGAGCGTGCTCAAGCGCCGGAACGCACTGTCCAAATGGACGAAGGAGAAGGAGAAGTACCCGCGCCTGATCCGGAGGCTCGACGCGGCCGACGTGGCCGCGCATCACCACCGCGACGAGGAGTTGTAGGTGCGCGTGCTCTTCTGGGGCACGCCCGAATTCGCCACGCCGGCGCTGCGGGCGCTGATCGGCGAAGGGTTCGACGTCGTGGGCGTGGTCACGCAGCCCGACCGGCCGGTAGGCCGGTCGCGCTCGAAGCTCGAAGCGCCGCCCGTGAAGCAGATCGCGGAGCGCGAGAACGTTCCGGTGCTGCAACCGGAGCACCCCCGCGACCCCGGGTTCCGCGCCGACATCGAAGCGCTGGAGCCCGACGTCTCGGTGGTCGTCGCCTACGGGCACATCCTGCCGCGGGACGTCATCGACGTGCCGCGTCTGGGGACATTGAACATCCATGCGTCGCTGCTCCCGGCGCTCCGCGGCGCCGCACCCATCCAGTCCGCCATCCGCGACGGGCTCACCGAGACCGGCGTTTCGATCATGCGGATGGTCCCGGCGCTCGACGCCGGCCCCGTGCTGCTGCGCGCGGCCACCCCGATCTACGACGACGAAACGTCGGGCGAACTGACGCTCCGCCTCTCGGAAATGGGCGCCGCTGCGCTGGTCGAGGCACTCGCGCTCCTCGAACTCGGCGCTGCGGATGAACAGGTGCAGGACGAGGCGCGCGCCACGTACGCGCCGAAGATCGAACGCGAGATGGCGCGCGTGGATTGGACGGCGGACGCCGACACGGTGGCCCGTCGCATCCGGGCCTACGATCCGCGGCCCGGCGCCTTCGCCACCGTCGCCGGATCGGACGTCAAATTGTTCGGCGCCCGTCCCGTGGCCGGCGTCCGCGGGGACGCCGGCGAGGTGATGGCGGTGGACGACTTGGGAATGGTGGTGGCCTGCGCCGCCGGCGCCGTGCAGCTCGGCTCGGTGCAGCCCGCCGGCAAGCGGCGCATGCCCCCCGTCGACTGGCAGCGCGGCCGCGGGATCGCCGTCGGGCAGCGCTTCGACGTGCTCTGACGCACCCGGTGCGCCAGAGCGCCGGACGATGCCGATCCCTCCACGGGCGGCTATCTTTCGGAACGCGCGGTGCTTCCGGCGCCGCCTCGCTGGACTCTCACGCGACGCTCCTTATGGCAGGTCAGAACCACCCAGGACAGGGCAACGCCACCCTTTCGCGGCCCACGCCGGTCACCGACGCGCGCCTCGTGGCGGCGGCAGTGTGCGCCGATCTCCGCCGCGGCGAACTGCTCGACACGACGTTCGATCGGCGGACGGCGCTCCTCGATGCCCGCGACCGCCGGTGGACGCGCGAACTCGTGTACGGGATGCTCCGCTCCCGGGGCCGGCTGGATGCCCTGCTCGCCGAACGCGTACGGGGAGGGCTCGGGCGCCTGGATCCGGAACTCCTCGACCTCCTGCGGCTCGGAACGTACCAGTTGCTGGAAATGGGGAGCGTGCCGGCCTACGCCGCCATCGCCCAGACCGTGGAACTGGCCAAGGAACGCGCCGGGGAGGGGGCCGGCAAGCTCGCCAACGCGGTGCTGCGGCGCCTCGACCGGGAGCACGACGCCCTGACGCTGCCGACGCCTGCCGACCCCGTGGACGCCCTGGCCGCCGAGTACTCGCACCCGCAATGGCTGGTGGCCCGCTGGCTGGAGCGGTGGGGCGAGGACGATACGCGCCGCCTGCTCGCCGCCAACAACACCGAGCCGCCGATCGTCGCCCGGCCCGTACACGTGGTGCGCGAACAGCTCGAAGCCTCGCTCGAAGCGGCCGGCGTGCACGTCGCCGAGGCGCCGCTGGTGGCCGACAGTGTGGTCCTCACCCTTCCCGTGCCGGCACTCACCGAACTCGGGGCTTTCAAGCGCGGACTGTTCCACATTCAGGATCCGGCCGCCACCCTCGTCGCCCGCTACGCCGCGATTCCGCCCGGCGCGGCCGTGGCCGACCTGTGCTCGGCGCCGGGAGGCAAGGCCATCGAGCTGGCCCGGACGGCGGGCGTGGTGTACGCGGCCGACGTCTCGCCGCACCGCCTGCAGCGGCTGCGTGAAAACGTGCGGCGCCTGGAACTCGAGAACGTCTTCGCGATCGCCGCCGATGCCTCGATGCCGGCCATCCGGCCGGTGGACGCCGTGCTGCTCGACGCCCCGTGCACGGGCACGGGCACGATGCGCCGCCACCCCGACGCCCGGTGGCGGCTCAAACCGTCGGACCTCGCCGTGATGACCGCCCTGCAGTGGATGCTCCTGGCGTCCGCCGCCACACTCGTGAAGCCCGGAGGACTGCTCGTGTACAGCACCTGCTCCCTGGAGACCGAGGAGAACGACGCTCCCGTGGATCGCTTTCTGGCGTCCCACCCCGGCTGGCGACTCGAGCCGCCCCCCGACGGCGCGGTGCCCAGCGAGGTGCTGGATGAGGGGCGGCTGCGGGTGCTGCCCCAGCGACACGGGGCCGACGGCGCGTTCGCGGCACGGCTGCGGAGAGCGGCATGACCGGACCGATCCCGGAGCACCGGACCACCCCGCCGGCGCCGGAGCCGGCTGCCCCGCCCCGCACCTGGTGGCAACGGCTCTGGCCGTACCTCGCCGCCTCCGCCGGCGGGTTCGCGCTGGCATGGGTGCTGGTGGCCGCGTTCGTCTTCCCACCGGGCGCCGCGCCGGGAGACTCCAAGGTGCCCAACGTGGTGGGGCTCGGTTTCGATGTTGCCAGCCAGCGCCTGCAGCAGGCCGGGTTCAAGGCCCAGCGCGGCGAGATGCGCTACGAAAACGCCGCGCCCAAGATGAGCGTGCTCGAGATGACCCCCGCCCAGGGCACCACCCAACCCCTCGGCTCCACGATCACCCTCGACCTGAGCAACGGCCCGCGCATGGGCGCCGTGCCGAACGTCGTCGGCATGCTGCCCGCCCAGGCCGATTCCGTGCTCAACGCGGCCGGGTTCAGCACCGCCCCGGACACCGTCCTCCAGGCCAGCGACCAACCGATCGGGAGCGTGATCCAGACGCAGCCCGCCGGCGGCACCCGGGCCGTGCTTCCGTCGGCGGTGAAGCTCGTGGTGAGCGCGGGGCCGGCCACCATCGGCGTGCCCGATCTCACCGGCCGGACGATCGTCGAAGCCCGCGTGCTGCTCGAACAGGTGGGACTCACGCTTGGCGACGTCACGATCCTCAGCGGCGGCGGCGACCAGAACCTGGCCTCGGTGGTGAAGCAGACGCCGGCGGCCGGTACGCTCGTTCCGTCGGGTACGCGCATCACCGTCAGCGTGTCCGGGGGGACCGGGCCATGACCGTTCGCATCGTACCCTCGCTGCTGGCCGCCGACTTCGGCCATCTCGCCGAACAGGTCGCCCTCTGCGTGGAGGGCGGCGCCGACTGGCTGCACATCGACGTCATGGACGGACGGTTCGTGCCCAACATCACCTTCGGCGCGAAGATCATCGAGACGGTCCGGGCACTGACGACGCTGCCGCTGGACGTGCACATGATGGTGGTGGAGCCGGAGAAGCACATTCAGACGTTCGCGGCCGCCGGCGCCAACGGCCTGACGCTGCACGCCGAAGTGGCGCCCCATCTGCAGCGACAGCTCGCGCACATTCGGGAATCGGGGTGCCGGGCGGGGGTGGCGCTCAATCCCTCGACGCCGCTGGACGCGGTCGGCGAGGTACTCGACGACGTCGACCTGCTGCTCGTGATGACGGTGAATCCTGGATACGGGGGGCAGGAGTTCATCCCCCATTCGATCGATAAGATCCGCCGGGCGCGTCAGCTCCTCGACGGTGCGGGCTGCCCGGCGCTGCTCGAGGTGGACGGCGGCATCAGCCGCGACACCGTCGGCGACGTCTGGCGGGCCGGAGCCGACACGTTCGTGGCCGGCCATGCCGTGTTCTCGGCGCGCGACCCGAAGGCGGAGATCGGGGTCCTGCGCCACGCATGCGAGGTGAAGGTATGACCGTCAAACAACAATGGGGACTGGTCGTGGGCGCGATCGTCCTCCTCGGCGCGGGATCGTTCGCCTTCCAGCGCGCCTTCGGGACCAAGGTGGCGCAGGTGGCGATCGGCGCCCCGGCGCCCACGTTCACGGCGTACACCGTCGACGGCACACATCGCGCCATGGGGCTCGCCGACTACCGGGGTGACGTCACGATTCTCAACGTCTGGGCTACCTGGTGCGGGCCGTGCAAGGCGGAGATGCCGACGCTCGAGAACCTCTACAAGATGTTCCGGTCGAACGGGCTGAAGGTGGTGGCGGTGAGCATCGACGAGACGGCGTCCGACGATTCGGTCCGTACGTACGCGCGCAACATGGGACTCACCTTCGACATCCTGCACGATCCGCAGTACCGGATCGAGTCGGCGTACCAGGTGGTGGGATACCCGTCGTCCTACGTCATCGATCGCAACGGCGTGATCCGGAAGGTGTGGCTCGGCGCCGCCGACTGGACCTCGCCGGGGAACATCGCCCTCGTGCGCACCCTCCTCGGTCTGCCGTCGGCGGCGGGCGCGCTCGAGGCGCCGGCGGCCGGGACGTTGGCCGACGCGCGACCCGCGGTGGCCCGCTGATGGCCGCGTGAACGCCGCCCAGGCGCGGTGGCGCCGTCGCATCACCCAGGCGTTGACCGAGCGGCTCGGCCTCAAGGCCGTGGCGCTCGCCTTCGCGCTCGTGCTCTGGTTCATCGCCACCTCCAAGGAGCCCACGGAGGAAATCGTGCCGGTCCGGTTGGCGCTGAGCATCGACAGCTCGGAGGTGCTGCGCGGCCCGCCACCCGAGGTTCGCGCCCTCGTCGCCGGCGAGGGGCAGGAGATCTTCGCGCTCTACGCATCGCCGCCCGTGATCCGCCGCGACGTGCCGGTGGGCGCCGACTCGGCGGTGTTCACGCTGCGCGCCGAGGACGTGCAGATCCCGCCGACGGTCACCGTGCTCGTGCGCGACGTCCAGCCGCGCACGGTGGTCGTGCATCTGGCGCCCCGTCCGGTGCGGTCCGACTCGACACCGCGATGACCGTCGTTCTCGGCATCGAAACCTCGTGCGATGAGACGTCGGCGGCGGTGCTCCGCGGCGGGGGCGACGCGGTGGCGCTCAAGTCGCTGGTGATCCTCTCGCAGGACGTCCATCGCGTGTTCGGCGGCGTGGTGCCCGAAATCGCCTCGCGCGCCCACCTCACGAGCATCGTGCCCGTGGTGCGCCGGGCGATGGCCGACGCCGCCGTCACCGGGCCCGACATCGACGCCGTCGCCGTCACCAACGGACCCGGCCTGGTGGGGGCGCTGCTCGTCGGGGTGAGCTTCGGCAAGGCGCTGGCGTATGCGCTCGATACGCCGCTGCTCGGCGTCCATCACATGGAAGGCCACCTGTTCGCGACCGCGCTCGAGCACCCCGGGGCCGTCCCCCCGTTCACGGCGCTGCTCGTATCGGGAGGCCACACGCTGCTCATCGATGTGGAGGCATGGGGTCGCTACCGGCTGCTGGGGCGCACGCGGGACGACGCCGCGGGCGAGGCGTTCGACAAGGTGGCCAAGCTGCTCGGGCTGCCCTACCCCGGCGGTCCGCACGTCGAACGGCTCGCCGCCACCAGCGGTCCGCCCACCCTGCGCCTGCCGCGCCCGATGCTCCGGCGCAACCAGCGGCCCGCCGACCCCGACTACTACGACGTCTCGTTCAGCGGCCTCAAGACCGCGGTGCTGCACGCCACGCGGGACGCCGACACCGACGAGGCCCGGGCCGGCATCGCCCGGGCATTTCAGGAAGCGCTCATCGACACGCTCGTGGAGAAGACGGCGCGCGCCGTGCGCGCGTTTGCCCGCGAGCGGGTGGTGCTGGGCGGTGGCGTGGCCGGCAACCGGACCCTGGTCGCGGCCATGGCGGCGCGGCTCGCGCCGGCCGGAGTAACCGTGTATGCTCCCGGAGCGCGGCTGGCCACCGACAACGCCGCGATGATCGCCCGCGCCGGACTCTTTCACTTCGAGCGAGGCGAGCGTGCCGGGCTCGACCTCAACGCGTTCGCCACCCTTCCCATTCCGGGACTTCTCGTCGCATGACCTCTCCGATCGTCCATCATCCCTTCATCGTCCAGCTCGGCCCGCTGTCGCTCACCGGTTTCGGGATCGCGGTGGTCGCCGCGTTCGCCGTGGCCCAGTACCTGTCGGAAGTCGAACTGCACCGCCGCGGACACGACACGCGAGCGATCGCCGACATGATTCTGGCCGCCGTGATCGGGGGCCTGCTCGGGGCCAAGCTCTATTACGTGGTCATCCTGGGGAATCACGACGCCCTGTTCACGCGCGGCGGGTTCGTGTTCTGGGGCGGACTGGTGGGCGGCATCCTCGCCGTCATGGCCGTCATCCGGTGGAAGAAGATCCCGATGATGCGGATCTTCGACGTCGGCGGCCCCGCCGTGGCCGCCGCCTATGCGGTGGGCCGCACCGGCTGCTGGGCGGTGGGCGACGACTACGGCCGGCCGTTCACCGGCTTCGGCGCCGTGATGTTTCCCAACGGCCAGCCCCCCAGCACCGTGGCCAGCATGGTGGCGGAGTTCCACACCAAGTTCCCGCCGGGGACGGATCCCTCGACCGTCGTGTCCGTGTACCCCACCCAACTGTACGAGATCACTCTCGCCACGATCATGTTTCTGATCCTGTGGCGGCTGCGCGACCACAAGCACGCCGAGGGCTGGCTGTTCGGCGTCTACTGCGTGCTCGCCGGCTTCGAGCGATTCATCATCGAGTTCTTCCGCGCCAAGGACGACCGGATGCTGGGCGGGCTGACCTACGCCCAGGCCATCGCGCTGGCGTTCGTGGCCATGGGGTTCGCCTGGATGTACCTCCGCCGCAACGTGACCAGGGACAAACCCGGGATCTACGAGCAGTCGGTGGTCGGTACGCCGTAGCCGGGCAGCGGGCGACCGGCAGGGTCAGCGGTCGAGCGGCGAGCCGTCAGTCGTCGCCGCTCGACGCGGGCTCCCGGACCACGGCTCCTCCATCGCGTCGAGACGCGCCCGCAACGCCGCCGTCTCCGCCTGCAGCCCCGCCACGAGTTCCGACATGGCGCTGGCCGCGGCCGGCTCGGGCATCGTCGGCAGGGTCACCGACCGCTTGGGCCAGAAGGTCTTCACCAGCGCGAAGAAGAACAGCACGAGCAGCAACAGCTGCGCGAGCACCGTCTCCCACGTGGGATAGATCCCGAGCGCCTCGACGTGTGGGAATCCCGGAATCACACTCATCGCGATCGCGTTTCCTTCCTGGAGTTCGCGAATGCCCTTGCCCACGAACACGAACGCCATGTAGTAGAGCAGGACGCTGGTGACGCTGAAGAAGGGACGCAGCGGAATGCGCACGCCGTAGCGGTAGAACAGGGTGAAGATCACGGCCAGCGCCACGAACCCGATGACGATGCCCAGGGAGAGCGGCAGGGCCAGGTGCGCCCCCTCGCTGAACAGCGCCTGATAGAACAGCGCCGTCTCGGCGCCCTCCCGATACACGGCCAGGAACGCCACGAACGCGAGGGCGCGTCCGCCGCCGTGCTGCAAGGCGTCGGTGACCTTCTCCCGGATGAACTGCTGCCACTTGGCCGCCTCGACGCGCGAGATGAGCCAGTAGCTGACCGAGAAGAGCACGGCGACCGCGATCAGCAGGGTGACCCCCTCGATGATCTCGCTGCTCGCCGGAACCGCCGCCAGAATCGTCCGCAAGGCAACGGCGGTGACCGCGCTCGCCGCGAGTCCCAGCCCGACCCCCATCCAGATGGAACGCAACCGCTCGCGGTGGCCGGTCTTGAGCAGGAACGCCACCACGGCGCCGATCACCAGGATCGCCTCGAACCCCTCGCGCAGGATGATCAGGAACGACTGCCAGAACGCCTCGACGGCGCTGCCGGCCGGATGCGTCAGATCGACGACGGCCGGGAGGTTCGCCTCGATCACGTCGCGGGCATGCTCGGCACCGTGCACGTCGTTCACCCGGACCGCCGCCTTGAAGTCCCCGAACAGCTTCTCCATGCGCGCCACCAGCCCGGGGTTCTTGGCCCGCGCCGGCCCCTCCAGCGGCTCGAACGCCAGGTAGGCGTCGAAGGCCCGGTCCCCGGCCTCGGTGGCGCGACCCAGTTGCACCGACGCCAACGCCTGCTCGAGCAGCGCCGTCACGTTGCGGGCCGATCCCGCCGCCCCACTGTCCGACGAGGCGGCCACCGCCACCGGCGCCCCGTTGCGCGCCGGCAGCGTGCGCAGATACGCCACGACGCTGTGGATCTGGGCGTCGGTCAGGTCGCGCGCCCCGGGCATCGCGCCGCTCGGCACACCGGCGCGGATCATGTGCGCCAGACTGTCGTCCGTTCGCCCCACCTGCCATCCGAACGTCCCGATCTCGGGCGGCAGCTTGGAGAGGCTGTGCGCGAATTCCCCGTCGCCCGCACCCGTGACACCGTGGCACTGCGCGCACTGCTGGACGTACAGCCCCTCGCCCTCCGCCACCTGCGCCGGTGACGAACGGAGGGTGACGATGTACGACACCACGTTCCACCGCTGCTGCGGCGTGAGCGTGCCGGAGAAACCCACCATCGGCGTTCCCGACACGCCCACCGACGCGATGCGAAACATGATGGCCGGCGTCACACTGGCCACCAGCTTCGGGTCGCCGATCGGCGCCGGCTTGGGATCGAGTTGCGCGGCCTGCGGGCCGTCACCGTGCCCACCGGAGCCGTGGCACTGCGCACAGGTGGCGTCGTACAACCGCTTGCCGGCGGCCAGATCGATGGGAGCCGTCGGCAGTTCGAGTGCGCCCTCGCGTCCCAGCGATTCCGAGAACCGGCGTTCGAAGTCCGCGAGGATCCTCGGCGGCTGGTGCGCCCGCGCGGCGTCGATGATGGAGTCGAGGAGGATCCGGGCCGAGGCGGCGCGATCGCCGGTCAGCCGATCGGCGATCCCCCGCGCATCGCGCAGAAATCCGACGGCCTCCTCATATTCGGACGCGGCCGTCAGTTTTCCCTGCGCGTCCACGCCCTTGCCGTATTCCTCAACGGCAACGCTCACGATGTTGGCCATCCGCCGGGCCGGATGCTCCTGCGCCGCCAACCGCGACGCGGCGAGTCCCAGCACCCCAAGGGCGATGCCGCCGATCCGTCTGATTCTCATTGCCGAGAAAATGTATCGGGATTGCTCGGCCAGTTCTAGCCTGACCCGAAACTTCGCCGCCGTAGTCACTTACCCGCCGGTGGCAGGGTCGTTCACCAGGGCAGGCTGGAGGGCCCCCCAACACTGATCGGCCGCTGCGAACATGGAGTGCAGGGCCTGGCTCCAGGCCCGCCAGCTCGCCACGCGGGAGTCCTCACGGGGATTGGCCGCGGCGCCCGCCATCTCCCGAACCGCGGCGATCGCCCCCCGCAGCGGTTCGGCCGCTTCCTCCGCCTGGGCGGCAAACGCGCGCCGGGCCGCCGGCCGCAGATCCGCCCGCCGCTCGGTGAGCGCCAGAAAGTACGCATCGAAGGCGCGGTTCAGCCGATCGGGATCGAACGCCCGCACGATCCCCGCCCGGCCCACCGACTCCTCGGCTCTCCGGCGCGCTTCGAGCAGCGGTGCGAAGAACTCCCGCTGGGCCCCGCCCCCCGCCCGCAGCCGCGACGATCCGAGTGACCGCAGCGCCCGCGTCAGTTCGGGGACGGCACAGCACGCGGCCACCAGCGCCGCATCGAGCTGCTCCGCGCGTTCGCACTCCACCTCCACCGGCAACTCGCGCAGCGACGACACCTCGACGCGCAGACCCTTTCGCGCCACTTCCAGCACGTCGTCCAGGTGCACCTCGCGCACGGGGCGGCCGGCGGCGTCCTCGACCACCAGCCGGCCGCCCGCCAGCCGCGCGACCACCGGCGTGCCGTCCGTCAGGCGGGCGTCGAAGCCCGTCGGTCCACCGGCGCGATCGCTCATCGGAATCCGTCGGGCTCCCGCCGGCTCATGCGGCGACGATGGCGTCGACGACGCGGCCGGTGTCGCGAAAATCGGGGAACACGGCCGCCGGCTCGTACCCGCTGAGCTCCTCCACCGAGTATCGCCCCGTGGCCACGCCGACGGCGCGCGCGCACACCGCCCGACCGCAGGTGAGGTCGGCCGGCGTGTCGCCGATGACCACGAGGGACTGCCCGGGCAGGTCGCCGCCGATCAGCGAACTGGCGCGGCCGCGCGCGATCTCCGGCAGCTCGGCGCGCACGGCATGGTCCGACCCGAAGGCGCCGACGCGGAAGCGTGCCGGCGCGAGGCCGACGGCGCCGAGCTTGGCGTGCGCGCCGGGCTGCACGTTGCCGGTGAGGAGCCCGAGCATCACGTCGTCGCGGCGCTCGAGTGCGTCGAGCAGTTCGTGCACTCCCGGGCAGACGGCCGCGGTGTAGCCGGGGGCGATCAGTTCCTGTTCCAGCAGTTCCACGTAGCGGGCGAATACATCGTCCATGCGTGCGTCCACCGTCACGGCGTCGACGCCCGCCAGTTCCATCAACTCATGGACGATCTGTGGATCCGTCTTGCCGTCGAACCAGTGTTCGTCGGGACCGGCAGTCCCGAATGCCTCGATGAGCGCGCGCTGGATGGCGCGGCGCCCGGCGCCGTCGCTGTTCAGGAGCGTCCCGTCGATGTCGAAGAGCACGAGTTTCATGCGCGGGTGAGCAGGAGTCCGGCCATGATGCACACCGCGCCGACGACCTGCCACGGGGTGGGCGTTTCCGCAAGCATGGCCCAGGCGACGAGGAGGGCGAACAGCGGCTGCAGGTTGGAGTACATGGCGGTGCGTGTGGGTCCGATCACGCGTACCCCCCGGTACCAGAACAGATACGCGATCACGAGCGCGCCGAGTCCGCTGTAGAGGATGGCGCTCCAGGCCGGAAACGAGAGGGCTGCCCATGGCGTGTGCACGAGGGCCGGGAGTGCGACGATCCCGAGCGCCACGGTGCCGCCGAGCATCGTGTACGCCGACAGGGTGATGCCATCCAGGCGGCGCGTGTACGGCGCCAACAGCACCGTGTACAGCGCCCAACTCGCCGAGCCGGCGAGTACCAGCAGGTCGCCGGTCACCGACGCCCCCTTCACGACCACACGCGTTCCACTGTACACGACGAACCCGATGCCGAGCATGGAGAGCGCGATTCCGATCGCGCCGCGGAGGGTGACGCGTTCGACGCCGAGCAGGCGCCCGATGAGTGCGATGAGCGCCGGCGACGCGGCCACGACGAGCGCGGCGTCCCCGGCCCGGGTCAGCGCCACGCCCTCGATGAACAGGAGCTGGTAGACGCCGTTGCCGAGTACGCCGAGCCCCAACAGGGCGGCGAGGTCGCGCCGTGTGACGCGGTACCGTTGCAGGGCGAACACCAGGATCACCAACGCCGCCGATGCCACCAGCAGCCGCGCACCGTTGAACGCGAGGGCCGCCAACTGCTCCGTCCCGTACTTCACGACGCTGAAGTTCACGCCCCAGATGAGCGCCATCAGCACCAACGAGACGTCGGTGATCCAGACGGTCGTTCTGGGATACCCGGAGGCGTTGCCGGAGTCTGTGGACTCCTCGGCGGGATGAGACATCCACGAAACGTAGACGACTCCCAACCGCCAGTCTATGTTTCCCGGCATGCATGTCGCCTTCGCGCTCTTCGCCGACGCCGCCAACGTGTCGCAGGAAGGAAAGCTGAACATCCTCGGTGTGTTCGACGCGCTGCAGGTCGGGAACTCGCCGGCCGTGCACCCGCGCGCGCACCTCGTCGTGCACCTCAAGGGAACGTCGATGGACACGGGGCAGCACACAGTGACCCTGCGGTGGATCAACCCGACGGGGAGCGAGTTGTGGAGCAGCGCGGGCGATCTGAACGTCGGACCCCTGCCGTCGGGGGTCAGCGAAATGGATGTGCCGCTCATCGCCCAGATCGATCTGCCGATCGAGGGCGCGGGCCCCTATTTCATGAGCATCGCGCTCGACGACGAGCAACACGCGTCGGTCCCGGTTCAGGTGCGCGTGGGCAACGCCCCCATGGCCGCGCCTTCCGGGCTCGTCAGCTAGCCCCGTCCGCCCCCAGCACGCCGCGCACGAAGCGGAAGCGGTCGCGGAGCTTCCGGACATAGCTGTCGTGCCCGTCGGAGAGGCGTTCGATGGCGAAGCCGCCGCGGCCGATCGCCACGTGGGCCATGCGCCCGCCACCGATTCCCAGCCCGACGTGCGTGATCCTGCCGTCTTCCCGCTCGGAGAAGAAGGCCAGTTCGCCGGACTGCAGCGCCGTGAGCGCCGGTGAACCCGGCTCGCCGGCCTCGCCCTGCTGCCAGGCATCCCGCGGCAGGTGCACGCCGTGCAGCCAGAAAACCGTCTGCACGAACCCCGAACAGTCCGCGCCCCACGGCGTGATGCCCCCCCACTGGTAGCTGGTGCCGTCGAAGTATTCCTGTGCCGTGCGGGCGACGGCGGCGGCCGTCGGTGGAAAGCGCTCCGCCGCCTCGGCCACCGTCACGGCCTCACCCGCCTCGAGCGTTTCGTCGGGTTCCAGATAGCTGCCCACCGGCAGGGCGCGGTGCCCGCCACCGGGCATCCGGGTGTAGCAGCCGAGTGAGAGGCGCTGTGATTCGCGGGTCGCCCGCGACGCTCCTCCCGGGATGCGGGCCACGTACCCGCTGTGCACCCAGCCCTCGTACCCGTCGGCCCCCCGAACACGAAGCCATTCGTTGTGGATGTCGATCACCTCCACCACGTGACCGGCCAGTCGTTGCGAGAGTTGCACGGCGCCGGCCGACGGCTCGGCGAGCAACGGCGCCACCGCGGCGCGCACCGCGGCCCGCCACGCCGTCGTCACCGGTCGTCCGCCAGCCCCGGAATCCCGGGGCGCCCCTTGGCCAGTCGCACGCCACGCTCGATGGCCTCCTCCAGCGCGGCCACCGCCAACGCTTCCACGTGGAGCGCGGCGGCGCCGGTGCCCGTCATCGCGCTCAGCGCGAACACGGTGTCGCCGTCGAATGAGGAGCCGGCCGGGCTGATCCGGTGGAAGAGCGCCGCCCCCGAGGCGCGCGCGAGCTGTGAGACCTGCACGCGATCGAGCGCGGCATTCGTGGCGACCACCGCCAGCGTGGTGTTCTGCATCCGTTGCTCGGCGGCCAGCGAGGCCAGGCGGTCCGGCTCTTCCACCAGCAGGCGGGTGGTATCGAGTAACCGGCCGTCGGGGGCGCGTGCCCCGGCCAGGAGACGTCCGCTGCCGTCGCGCACGTCGCCGAATGCGTTCACCACCGCCACCGCGGCCACCCACACGCCCCCCGAACCCCGCTCGGCACAACCCACCCCGCCCTTCATCGCGCCGGCGACGCCGGCCGCCTTTCCCACCGTGGCCCCCGTGCCGGCGCCCACACTCCCCTCGAACACGCCGGTGGACGCTGCCGCATCGGTGGCTGCGTAGGCCATGGCGGGCGTGGGCCGGCCGTCGAAGCGCCCGACGGGCCCCAGATCGAAGATGACCGCCGCCGGCACGATCGGCACCACGCCGCCGCCGATGGGGAATCCGCGGCCGCGTTCTTCCATCCATCGCATCACGCCGGCAGCCGCGTCGAGCCCGTACGCCGATCCGCCGGTGAGCAGCACCGCGTCCACGCGATCGGCCAGCGCGTCGACCCCGAGCGCGTGCAATTCGCGTGACCCGGTGGCGCGGCCGAACACGGCGACGCCACCCCGCAGCGGCCCGTCGATGCCGCGGACCACCGTGCACCCGGTGCCGCGGTCCGCGTCGGTTGCGTGCCCTACCGCGATTCCGACACGGGCGAAATCCACGCTCACGTCAGGGCGCCGCCGGCGGGCGGGCGGCCCGGTGCCTGGCCTGGCAGTCCCGGCAGCGGGTGACCCCGCGGAGGTTGCAGACGATGCAGATGAACGTCCCGCAATCGGCGCACGGATACCCTTCGGACGCGCGTTCCTCGTTGCCGCAGGAGCGGCAGGTCATGCTGTCGTGTTCGTGCAGTTCGTTGGTCATCGCGTGCCTCCGGTAGCCGCCTGGCGCGGCTCGACCCCGTATTCCTTGATCTTCTTGATCAACGTGGCGCGGGAGATCCCCAGTTCCTTGGCCGCCCGCGTGCGATTGCCGTCGTGCGCCCGGAGGGTGCGGTCGATGTGCTGCCGTTCCACCTCGGCGAGCGTGCGCGGGATGTGATGTTCCACCCCGGCGCCCGATGCGTCGCGCACCTCGGCCGGCAGGTGCGAGACGGCGATCGCCGGTGAGCCGCGTCCTACGATCATCGCCCGTTCGAGCACGTTGCGCATCTCGCGAATGTTGCCGGGCCACGAATACTTGAGCACCCGTTCGAGGGCGTCGTCGTCCAGCTCGGACGGCCCTTCGGGGAGGTTGATGTGGAGGTCGTCGAGCAGATGCGCGATCAACTCGACGAGATCTTCCCGGGCCCGGGCGCGCAGCGGTGGAAGATTGATCGGCATGACGCTCAGCCGATAGTACAGATCTTCGCGGAACCGCCCCGCCGTCACCTCGGCCACGAGGTCGCGGCTGGTGGCCGCGATCAGGCGCACGTCGGATTGCACTTCGCGGGTGCCGCCCTGCCGCCGGAAGCTCTTGCCCTCGAGCACCCGCAGCAGTTTGGGCTGCAGGTGCGCATCCAGATCGCCGATCTCGTCCAGAAAGAGCGTGCCGTTGTCGGCCACCTCGAGCAGTCCGGGCCGGTAGACGTCCGCCTCCGGCGCCCCACCCTGTTCCACGCCGAACAACTCGGAATCGAGCGAGGCGGCGGTGAGTGCCGCGCAGTTGACCTCGACGAACCGTTGGCCGGCTCGCGGGCTCTGCCGGTGCATCGCCTCCGCCATGCTCCCCTTGCCCGTCCCCACTTCGCCGACCAGCAGCACCGTGGTCCGGTCGCTCCGCGCCAGCAGGTCGATCTGCCCCGCCAGTTCCCGCATCGGCGGCGACGATCCGAGCATCGCCCGCGCCGGCATCTCGCCGCGCCGCTCGGTGAGGTAGAGGTTCATCTGGCGCAGATGCGACTTTTCGAACGCGCGCTCGGCGGCGGCGCCCAGATGCGCCAGGTCCACAGGCTTGGTGAGGAAGCTCTCCGCCCCGGCCTGCATCGCCCGCACGGCCAGGGAGACATCTCCGTGCCCGGTGATCATGATGACCACCGGATTCTCCGCCTTCACCCGCTCGAGCACTTCGAACCCCGTGATGTCGGGCAACCGAAGGTCGAGCAGCACGAGATCGGGACGCCGCTTCTTGATGAGCGACACGGCCTCCTCACCCGCGTACGCCTTGAGCACCTGGTGCCCGCCGCGTTCGAAGAACGCGCCGAGAAACGAGGTGATGTCGCGTTCGTCGTCGACGATCAGAACGGTGGGCATGCCGGTATCGGGGGTGTCGGTCGGGGCCGTGCAGTACTACGACAGCGGGAGCGTAAAGAGAATGGACACTTGGAACCGAAGGAGCAACCCTCGGTCAATTTGCGTCGGGAACGAGCAGGCGGCCGGCCCCGGGCTGGACGCGCGCGTCGAGGGATCCGGGGGGCAGGAGTTCCCCATCCGCCTCGGCCCGTCGGGCCGGCTCCGTGCACACCCGGATGTGACGCCCGTGGAAGAAACGCGTGAGCCCGTCGTCGGGGAACCGGCCGCGCAGCATTCGCCAGGCGACCCGCAGGGCCTGCCCCAGATTGCGCGGCGCGTACACGGCCACATCCAGAACACCGTCGTCCGGACGTCCGCCCGGCGCCAGAGTGATTCGCCCACTGAGCACCGACCCGACGTTGGCCACGAGCAGCGATAGCGCCTCGACGTCGTGCTGGACGCCGTCTACGGTGAGCTGTGCCCGAAACGTCTCGCCGCGGACGGCCGCGCCGATCGCGGCCGCGGCCCCGGCCAGCACGTAGGCGGTCACGCCGAGCCGCCGCTTGAACGAGGCTCCCGTGCCTTCGATCATCGCGACGTCGATGCCGATGCCGGCCGCCACCGCGAAGTGCCCGCCGAGTCCCAGCACGGCCAGATCGATGGTCCGGACCCGGCCGGTGCAGAGCGCGCCGGCCGCGCGCGCCGGATCGAGCGGGATGCCCATGGCGCGGACGAGCAGGTTGCCGGTGCCGCCGGCCAGGGCGCCAAGGGGCGTCGCGGTATCCGCGAGGCCGCCCAGCACCTCCATGATCGTCCCGTCACCGCCGAGCGTGAATACGGCGTCGTAGCCGCCGCCGATCTCGCGGGCCATCGTGGCGGCGTCGCCGGGCGCCTGGGTCAGCCGGGTGTCGGCCTCGACGCCGTGCGCCGCCAGGGCCCGTTGCACACGCGCAAGATCGCGAGCCCCGCGTCGCGACGCCGGGTTCACGATCAGCAGGGCCCGCCGGATCACCACCGCCAGGTTTTCGACACCGAGAGCCCCCACTGTTGGGGAGTCGGCACGAGCCCCCGTTGCGCGTGGCCGCAACTCAATGCGCTCGCCGGCGGTTCGAGGCCGATCTCGGCGGTCCATTCGTTCGGGAAACGGTACTGGAGCTTGCTCTCCAGTTGCTCGACGAACCCGTTGACTCCGGCGTCCGACCCGGAGCCGCTCTGGTTGGAGGCGAGCTGGCAGAGACCGGTGCTCATGCTGAAGAACAGGTTGTTCGTGATCTGCTTCTCGGCGCCCAGGCGGGCGCCCGACAGCAACTGGTTTGCCGCGCCCCTCGCCGTCTGGCGCTGGGTGGCCGTCTGGTCGGTGGCGCCGGCCTGAAACTGGAGGGCGTCCACGGTGGAGCCGAGTTGGCCGCGCAACGTTTGTGCGAGCACGCTGCTCGCGGTGGGCAGGAGTACCTGGGCCGCCGTCTGCAGATAGCTCTGGTTGGCGCCGAGTTCGTAGCTCGGAACGCCGCAGCAGAGGTAGCTCACGAGGTCCGACTGCGGGATATTGTCGCCCTGCTCGCTGGTCAGATCGAGCGACGGACCGGGGTACAGGTAGCCCGACAGCGTTGCCCGCACCCTCACGTCGGGGCGGTTGTACTGACGCACCGTGTACAACGCGCTGACGTCGATCTTCGGATTGGGCTGGGGGTCGCCGAAGAAGGTGATGTTGCCGCTCTCCACCTGGAATTCGCGCTGCAGGGGGCCGAAGGCGAGCGTGTAGGTGCCCCGCTCGGCCACCAGCGTGCCGTCCAACGCCAGCCGGTACACGACCGAGTCGCGACTGGCGCCCTTCCCCTCGAAGCTCGACGCCGCCACGGCGATCGTATCCGGACTGCGCCGGACGTTCAACGATCCGACCAGCTTGATGTTCGCTTCCTGCGAACGCAGCCACACCTCGTCACCCAGGGTCACGCGCATGCCGCGAATCGTCATGTCCTTCAACAATGCCGACGGCGGGCTGGGCAGTTTGATCCGGGCGTTGAGATCGGTGGTATCGATGCCGGCATAGTCCGACGGGTCCAGCCGGACCATCTGGCTCTTCGACGCCGCGCGTTCGGGAATGTAGACGTTGCCGCGGACGATGTTCACCGAGCCGGTGAGTACGGAGCCGTCCTTCCGCCCGACGAGGTGGATGCTGTCGGCGCCGGTAGAGACGTCGAGGCGCGCCAGGGTGCGTTTGTCCACGGCCCGGAACTCGTGAGCCCCGAGCTTCAGATCGAATCGTGGGTTCTCCCGGTCGGCGAAATCGACGAATCCGCCGACGCCGATGCTGTTGCTCGCCGAGCTGCCGCTCCACGCCGTGAGGTGCCGGATGGCGAGGCTGTCGTTGGTGGCCGACACGGTGAGTTCGGCGCTCAGTCCGTGGAGCGTGATCCCCAACGCGTTGAGCGCCAGCTGTGCGTTGTTCATCTGCACGAACCCGCCCAGCGTCGGGTGGTCCCAGGTGCCGCCCACGTCCAGGGAGAGGAAGAGGCGACCCTGCGCCTTGCTCACCGCGGGCACGAACGCTTCGATGATCGCGAAGTCGGTGCTGTCGGCGCGAATCGACCCGCTCAGCGAATCGTCGAGCAGCCCGCCGCCGAACAGCCGCAGTTCCATGGGCAGCGACGCCGAGGCGTGCAGCGACTGGACGCTGTCCCGATAGATGTCGAGCGTGCCCACCGTCCGCCGGTCGAGATAGTTGGCCGCCAGCACCACCTGGTCGAGCTGCATGCTGCCGTAGCGCAGGTTGCGCCCCACCCCGTCCACCTTCACGGACGGCGCATCGCGCGTTCCCGTGACGTCGGCGCGCAGGGAACTCCAGCCCGACATCGTATCGGCCACCTGCAACAGGGTGGCTACGTCGCGCACCGGAATGCTGTCGGCCCGGAATTGCACCCGCGCCGAGTCGCGATCGGGGACCAACCCGGACAGGGCCACGACCCCGCCCCGATCATTGACCATGCGCAGCGGATCGATCGTGATGCGCGTGGAATCGAAGCGGACCGTGCCGTCGGTCGCCAGCCGCCAGCGGTCCGTTCCCACATCGACGGTGCCCGAGCGGAGGGCCACCTCGGTGACGCCGCCCAGATGCGCGATCGTGCCGCCGAGGGCGAGCGTCGGGCCGTTGTCGCTGAGGGCGTTGACGCCGAACGTGCCGGCGAACTGGAATCCCCGCCCGCGACCCGCCTTCATCTGCGCCAGCTGCGCGTCGAACCGGATCGAGTCGACCCGGACGCCGGCGAGCACGAACGTCTCGAGGGTCAGGGTCGCGGATCCGTTGGGGGCCCGGAGCACGTCGTCGAACGCGAAGGTGCCATGGGCCGCCGCTCCGCGGTCCTTGTTGATGTAGAGGGCGAGCGCGCTTGCCGAGTCCCCGCGCACGTTCAGGGAGTCGAGGTTGCCGGTCACGCGGCCCGCCAGGAACAGCGTGCCGGCCAACGAATCGGGAATGCCGCGTTGTACGGCGTTTCGGGTCTGCAGGAACGGGCGCAACCCGCCGAGCGAGTCCACCGTCAGGACATATCGGAGCGAGTCCGTGACCCCGGCGTGCAGGCCGATGGCGCCGTTGGCCTCGAGCGACGCGGCCGAGGTCTGGAGGCGCAGGGAGTCGACCCGGGCCACGCCGCCGGCGAACCGCAGGTGCGCCCGCGATGAGAACACGTGTACGTGGTCGAACTCCGAGCGCTCGAGCGACAGCGTCGCCGACCCCACGAGGTCGGCCATCGAATCGGCGTTGACGTTGAGTTCGTAGTTGCCGACCAGCGACCCCGCCGGCAGGGTGCCGCCCGCCACCACCATCGCCGGGTTGAGGTCCACCACGCGGCCGCTGCCGCGTACCCCATAGCGCGGCGGCTCGGCGTCCACGTTGCCGTCGAAGTTGAACGCCCCGCCGGGCCCCTGCAGCGCCGCATTCAGCGCCAGATCGCGCACCGTACCCTGGAGCCGGATCGACCCCTGGTATTCGCCGATCACCGGCAACTTCGGGTAACTGCGGCGGAGCGCCGTGAGCGACAGCGAGTCCGCCGCCAGGGTCGCGTCGTAGGTCATGTACGGTTCGCCGTACGTGATGCGGCCGCTCCCGCTCAACCGGGTGACGGGCGCATCGCCATCGGTGTAGCGCAGCTCGGCATTCGAGAAACGCACATCCATCCACGACGAATCGAGCACGGCGGTGCCGGCGATCGCCCCCTGCAGCCGCGGGAACGCCGGGTACAGGAATTCGACGGTCCGGAGGTCGATCTGCCGTGCGTCGACGTCGAAGTGGTGGAACACCGTGAGCCCGGGTTCGATGATGTTCAGCTCCCCGCGTCCGCTGAGTTCCGACGTCGCGCCGGGCACGTGGGCATCGCGGAAGGTGAGGTGCGAGGTGTCCACCACGAAGTTCGTGAGCGGGCCGCCGCGCGCCGCCACCGTGCCCACGAGCTGGCCCTGCCAGTCCACGGGGAAGGGCTTGCCGGCCAGGGTCCGGAGCAGATCGAAGTCCACCGGCTCGGCCTGCAGGTTCACGTCCTTCACCTGCAGCACCGGGCCGCCCACGGCAAACGTCATCGCCCCGCGGAGGTGCGACCGCGTGCTCCGGACATCCATCTTGCTGAGCTTGTAGTCCATCACGTTCAGGTTGCGCTCGTTCTGGATGTCGAGCACGACCGACCCGCCGCCGGCACGGGGCAGCGTGGGATAGATCCACGCCACGTCGGCCAGCGACACCGAGTCGCCGACCACATGCAGCTTCCAGCGCGGCGGCAGATCGCTGCCCCACACGATCTTCCCGTTCGCGCTGCCGTACGAGCCCGGCAGGTCGAAGTGCCCGAGATCCGCCCACACGGAGTCGCCGAGGTTGCGCACCGTGCCCCGGACGTTGCGGAACCGGAACGGCGGATCCTGCTCGTCGACGTTGAGAGTGTCGACCACGAACAGGCGGCCGGCGCTGTCCGGATCGTTGATGCGGACGTGGGGCAGCGCCGCGAAGATGTGCGTCCACCGCCGGGTGCGGGCGAGGCCCTCGCGCCGGCGGCGGACCTCCACGCCCGGATTGGAGAGCGCGGCGCTGATCGCGCTGTCCCGTCGCGCCCCCCGCAGGGAATCGTCGGGGTGCCACGGCATGGTGAGCGTGAACGTGGCGTCGTGCAGCCGGACGGAATCCATGACCACGTAGTCGCCGTACTGGGGGCCGGTCGCCTTGGGGCCGTGGCGGCCACTCCGGAAGATCTGGCGGAAGTTCCAGTCGTAGTTCTCGTGCTGGCGCAGGTACACCGTCGGGTGCTGCACATCGACGTGCGAGAACAGCAGCCGCTTGTCCATGATGTCGCGCGCGTCGTACGCCACGGTGACCGGCCCCGAGGCCACGAACAGCGAATCCTCGGCGTCCCGGATCTCGAGCGAGTCGATGGTCACCCCGGTGAGGTAGTTGCCGGTGATCCGCCCCACGTACACGCTCCCGTGCACGGCGCCGGTGAGCTGGCGCTGCACGAGCTGCCGCACCTTGTCCTGGCCCCAGCCGCTCTTCGTGAGCACCATCACGGCCCCACCCGCCACCGCGAAGATGGCGAGCACGAGCCCGAGGCTCACGTAGAGGACGATGCGGCGGCGGGAACTCATGGCTAGAAATCGGATCCGATGGAGAACGTCAGCGTCAGGCGATGGAAGAAGCCGGTGGACTGGGCCGGCACGAAGGTGGCCGGACACGACTGCTCCGCCTGAGCGTACGACGCCGGCGAGCCGCCCGTGCCCGGCGTCACATGGACGGGGATCGTGTTCCCGGGACTGACGCAGTACAGCGGTGCCAGCCCGGTATCCTTGTTCACGCTGGCGTCGTAGTAGATCGGACCGTGCGGCTGCCGATACGGATTGTACCCCACATTCACCTGCAGCGGTCCCACGGGCGTGAACACCCGGATCCCGACCCCGGGGGTCCACTTGATCTGCGAGAGCGCCAGGCCGCTGCCCGGCGCGCCCCGGGTCCACACGTCCCCTCCGTCGGTGAAGAAGGCCCACTGGAGGAGTTGCGGAAAGAAGGCATCGGGTATCCGGTATTCGAAGTTCGCCACCAGGAGGGCGTCGCCCCCCACCGGCACCACCCGAAAGGGGCGGACTCCGTTGGGCGACGCAAAGTAGACGGTGGAGTCGTCGACCACCGTCTGATCGTAGTTGGTGGCGATGTACAGCAACGACCCGAGTTCGTTCTGGAAATACCCCCGGACGCTGTTGGCGCCGCCGGCGTACAGCCGTTCTTCGGGCGGGATGTACCGCGTCGAGGTCTTGAGGGAGAGGCTCGGCCCGAGCACGACGCCCCCCCGCAGTCGCGACGCGAACACGCCGCTCGGCCCGACGGGGTGATACCAGGATACGTCGAACGTCCCCTTGTTGAACGCCAGATCGGGCGACGAGCCGAGCGCGCGCGACGAGCTCCGCACCTCGGTGCGCGCGACCCACCCCCGGCTCGGGTTGAAGGGGTCGTCCGTGCGCGAGATCGAATATTGCGCGCCGGCCACGGCGAGCGGCTGCGCCACCCGCTTGATCTGGTCGCGCGACTCCTGGTCGCACCGGTTGAACACGGCGCAGAGGAGCGCCGGCTGGGCCTGCGTGCGCCCGTATTCCAGGCTGTAGGCCAGTCGCAGCGCGCCACGGCCATCCGCCGTCCCCCGCGTGGCCGACGCCTCACCGCCGATCAGCGTCGACCGCAGGTACGCCAGATATTCGCTCCGCCGTTCCCGATAGAGCGAGTACGACGGCACCCAATGCGTCCCGAACAGGCCCGGCTGCTGCAGCGTGGCCGAGATGCTGTAGTTGGTGGTGTCGCTGAACGGATCGCGCCGCAGCACGTCCTGGTAGCAGAGGCCGCGCGTGCCCGATGAGGCAAGGGGGTAGCCATACCCGATCTTCGAGAGCTGGCCCGCCAATTCGAAGTGGCGGGCCTGATGCAGGAAGTTCCGGTTCGTGTACTGGGCGCTCGTGCGGAAGCAGTCCAGCGTTGCCCACCCGTACTTGGTGTCGAGCTGCTGCATGTAGTCCTCGCGCAGATTGACCACGAGCGTGACCAGCGAGTCGCCCGCCGGCTGCACGGAGTCGAGCGCCACCTCCACGTGCCGGTAGGCCCCGAGCTGATACAGCCCCCGCTGCGCCTCGATCAGCTTCCGGTCACTGTACAGGTCCCCCGGCCGGATGCCCAGCAGCTGTCGCACGACGTCGTCCCCGATCTCCTGTGGACGCGTGCTGTCCACCGGCGTCACCTGCACGTTGATGGCGCCGATGTGCGCCCGCGCCCCGGGGATCGCGCGAATCGACACGCTGGCCTTCCGGACCTCGTAGCGGGCGTTGTAGCTGCGCAGGAGTTCGACATTCGGATAGCCCGTGTTCCGCATCCGCGCCGTGATCGTGTCCATCGCCGCCGCCAGCAGCCCCACGTCGAACGGCATGCCGGCGCGCAACTGGAGGCCGGCCACGATCTCGGCGCGATTGGGCACCGAGTCGAGCCCAGTGATGGCGAGCGAATCGACGATGATCGGCTCGCCCTCGTCGATCGTGAAGGTGACGCGCACCGCGTCGTCGCCCAGCGACTGCACGAGGGTGTCCACCTGGGTGTCGTAGTAGCCCTTGTCCTTGTAGAACTTCCTGAGGCGGAGCACGTCGAGCGGGAGTTCGCTGCGATCGAGACAGTGCCGCGTTCCGAAGAACCCGAAGTGCCGGCGGAACCACCCCGATTCCGTCGTCGCGATGCGGACGGCGAGGTCCGACGAACTGAACGCCTGATTGCCGCGAAAGACCAGCGAGCGCACTTCCTTGTCGCCCGGGTCGCACGTGATGTCCTGCGCGCGCGCACGCACGGGCACTGCGGCAACCGCCAGGACGACGCACATCGCCCCCAGCGCCGTGTGCAGAAGCCGGTGCATCAACCGCCGGAGCGCGATGAACGTCGCTTGTCGGACATGCGAACCTCGGAGCAGGAACTCTGGACTCCGCACACCCGCGCGAACTCCGGAACGATGGGATCGTGCCGGGCGATCCCCCAACACACGACACGCCCGCACGGCGCGTAAATCCGGCGGGCGCATACGATTGACGCGTCGGTGCGGGTGACATAAGTTCACGCCCGCTTTCCCAGGTGTCAACCGCCGTGCCGCTATCAAACACGCGACCGATCCGCGCGTCGCTCCTCGTTGTCCTCGCCGCCGCGCTCGGCTGTCGCGGCGCCGCTCCGTCGACGACCGCGCGCCGGACGCTCATCGACGCCCGCGACACCTACGACCCCCGCTCGCTCGACCCCGCCCTCTCCACCGACGTGCCCACCGGCCGGGCCGTCAGCTACGTCTTCGAGGGCCTCACGCGATTCACGGCCGACGCCCGCCTCGAGCCGGCCCTCGCCACCCGCTGGGAGCTGTCGGCCGACGGCCGGACCTACACCTTCCACCTCCGGCCCCACGTGGTCTTCCAGAACGGACGCCCCTTCGGCGCCGGCGACGTGGTCCACTCGTTCACCCGGGCCCTCGACCCGGCCACCCACGGGGGACGGGCCGAACCGCTCCTCCCCATCCAGGGCGCCTCCGCCTTCGCCGATGGCAAGGCGACCACCGTCAGCGGCCTGTCCGCCCCCGACGACAGCACCGTCGTGATCACCCTCGATCAGCCGTTGGCGATCTTCCCCAAGCTGCTCGCCATGCCCGTAGCCTCCGTGCTTCCGGCCGACGCTCCGGCCAGCGTCGGGGACCATCCGGTGGGCACCGGCCCCTGGAAGCTCGTCACCTGGAAGCACGACGACTACCTCCTGTTCGCCCGGAACGCGAACTACTGGGGCGGCCCCCCGAAAGCCGATTCGCTCGAGGCCCGCATCATCGCCGAGCCGAGCACCGCCGTCGCCGAGTTCGAGAGCGGGAATGTGGACGTCGCCGAGATCCCACCCGACGAGGTCGAGAGTTGGGAAGCCGACTCCTCCCGGAAGCCGCTCCTCCGGGATGCCCCGTCGCTCCAGCTCGTGTACGTCGCCATCAACACCACCCGCGGTCCACTGCGGGACCGGCGGGTCCGCCAGGCGATCAACGACGCCGTGGACACCCGGACAATCCTCCAGCAGCTCGTCCACGGTCGCGGCCAGCCGGCGGCCGGCGTCATCCCGCCGTCCCTGGGCGGCGCCGACACGACGCGCGCCCCGTATCCATACGATCCCGCGAAGGCACGGGCGCTGCTCGCCGCGGCCGGCCATCCCGACGGCATCGACGTGGAACTCTGGACCGGGGCGACGCCGATCATGGTGCGGGTGGCGGAAGCCATTCAGGGCTACCTGAACGCCGTCGGCATCCGCACGAAGATCGTCCAGCGCGATGCCGCGTCGGCACGCGAGGCCGCCCGAAAGGGGGAGACGGACCTCTTCCTCAAGGACTGGTACGCCGACTACCCCGACGCCGAGAACTTCCTCGATCCGCTGCTCGCGGGTACGAACACGGGTGTCGGAGGCAACGTGTCGTTCTACCGGAATCCAGCGTTCGACCGGCTGATGTCGGCCGCCCGCCGCGAACCCGACGAACCGAAGCGCAATGCGCTCTACCGGCAGGCGGATTCGCTGGCCTACGCCGACGCGCCGATGATCGACCTGTACTTCTACGACAAGCTCTACGCGGTGCAGCCGTGGCTGCAGGGGTTCACCCTGCCCGTGATCTTCAACGGCCAGCGGTGGGTGGACGCGCAGATCCGCCCCACCCCGCCGTAGCCGTGCTCCGCTTCGTCGCCCGGCGGCTGGCACTCGCCGTCCCCACCCTGTTCGGCGTGCTCGTGGTCGCCTTCCTGCTGCTGTACGTGGCGCCGGGCGACCCCGTGACGGCGATGATCGGGGAACGGGCCGACCCCGCCACCATTGCCCGCCTCCGCGCCGAATTGCACCTCGACGATCCGCTCCCCGTGCAGTTCGCCCACTACGTCGGGCAGATCGCGCACGGGCAGCTCGGCCGGTCGTACATCACGGACCGCCCGATCAGCGCCGACATCGCGGAGCGCTTTCCGAAGACGCTGGAACTCGCGCTCGCCGCCATGTTGCTGGCCACGGTCTGCGGCATCACCCTTGGCGTGTTGAGCGCCCGGCGGCCGGGAGGATGGGTCGATCGCCTCGCCCTCGGCGTCGCCTATCTCGGCATTTCGTTCCCCGTGTACTGGGTGGGCCTGCTGCTGATTCTCGTCTTCGCCGTGGGCCTGCGGTGGCTCCCACCCTCGGGGTCCGGCGGGCTCCGGTATCTCATCCTTCCGGCGTTCGCGCTCGGCATGCGGTCGATCGCCTTCCAGGCACGCGTCACGCGGTCGTCCATGCTCGACGCCCTCGGCGCCGACTACACGCGCACCGCCCGCGCCAAGGGCGCGCGTGAATGGTCGGTGACCGTCCGCCACGCCCTGCGCAATGCGCTGATCCCGGTGATCACAGTCATCGGGCTGGACTTCGGGTCTTACCTGACGGGCAGCATTCTCACCGAGACGGTGTTCTCCTGGCCGGGACTGGGGCGCTACGTGGTCAACGCGATTTCCCGGCGCGACCTGCCGGCCATCCAGGGTTCGGTGCTGTTTCTGAGCACCGTGTTCGTGCTCGTGAACCTGTTGGCCGACCTGGCGTACGCAAAGGCCGATCCGCGGGTCGCCTACTGATGCGACCCCCGACGCCGCGCACGGGCTGCCGGGCGGCGCCCGGTATCCCGGCCGGCCGCCGGCCGCCTTCCACCTCGGAGCACCCATCGTGACGCTCGACGACTATCAGACCGCGGCGGCCCGCACGATCAACCCCGATCTCTCGCCGGCCGACCGGCTGCTCGACGCCGCGGCCGGCCTGTCGGAGGAAGCAGGCGAAGTGCTGGGTATCGTGAGGAAGGAGCGGATGCAGAACCGCCCGATGGACGCGGCGCATCTGCGCGAGGAGCTGGGCGACGCCCTCTGGTGCCTGGCCATCGCAGCCCGGACCGCCGGGCTGACGCTCGACGAGATCGCGGCGGCGAATCTCGAGAAGTTGAGGGCGCGGCACCCGGAGCGGTAACACCGGGCGCCGGCGGGACGGTGCGGCGTGCCGCCGCTGCCGTCAGTCGTCCTTCTGCCCGAAGATCGCCATGTTCGAGCTGTGCCCCGGGTTGACCTTCTTATCCGGATACACCCAGTGGACGGCCTGGTTGACCGCGGTGGCCGCGTCGCCGAAGCCGGTGGCAATCAGCTTGAGCTTGCCCGGATAGGTCACGATGTCACCGGCGGCGTAGATGCCGGCGCGCCCCGTTTCCATCTGGCTGTTCACCACGATCTCGTCCTTCTCGATGTTGAGCCCCCACTCGGTGATCGCGCCCATGTCGCTCACGAAGCCGAGCATCGGGAGGACGACGTCCGCCTCCAGTTCGCGGGTCGTCTTGCCCTTGATGTCCTTGAGCAGCAGGTGGGTGAACCGCTCTCCGCCCTCGGGCGCCACGAGGTCCTGGAGTTCGTGGAAGGTGAACAGGGCTGCACGCCCGGCGTCGACCGCGGCGCGGAACTGCGTGACCGTCGCGTCGTGGGCGCGGAACCGATCGCTGCGATGGACGATCGCCACCGTCGCCGCCCGGTCGAGCAGCTGCACGCCCCAGTCGAACGCCGAGTCTCCGCCGCCGATGATGACCACCTTCTTGCCCCGGAATTCGTCGGGATCGGTGACGACGTCGTGGATGCCACGCCCGTACCACGGCTCGGCGGCGGGCTGCGGCAACCGGCGCGGCGCGAACGCGCCGATACCGGCGGCGATGACGATGGCACGCGTCGGGAAGCGGTCGGTTTCCGTCACCAGCACGAAGTGGCCGTCCTCTTCCTCCAGCCCGGTCACGCGCTGCGAGAAGTGGAGCGGCTGGTCGAACTGGGCGGCCTGCGTGCGCAGCTGCCGCACCAACTCCTTGGCCGGGATCCTGGGGAATCCGGCCACGTCGAAGATGTCCTTCTCGGGGTACAGCGCCGTCAACTGGCCCCCCGGCTCGGTCAGGGCGTCGACGATTTGCGCGGTCGCCCCGCGCATGCCAGCATAGAAGAGCGCGAAGAGCCCGGTCGGGCCCCCGCCGATGATCGTCAGGTCACGAATTTCGTGGTTCATGCGATAACGTTCGCCAGAGCTCCATCGTTATACAAGCACGGGTCATCGGCCCGCCGCTCCCATCGATCGCCATCCCCCCGACGCTCCCGACCCACACCCGCATGCACGAGAGTCTCGAATACCACGGCTCCTTCCATCTCGTCCGGAAGGTGGCCGACGGCGGCATGGCCACCGTGTACGAAGCCGAACAGCTTGGGCCGTCGGGATTCGCCAAGCGGATCGCGCTCAAGGTGATTCACCCACAGCTCGCCCAGCGGCGGGAATTCCTGCAGCTCTTCATCGACGAGGCCAAGCTCTCGGCCAACCTGATGCACGGCAACATCGTCCAGATCTACCAGCTGGGCGAGGTGAACGAGCAGTACTTCATCGCCATGGAGTACATCCAGGGACCGACGCTGCGAAGCGTCATCGATCGCCACAACGAACTGGGGCGGCCGATCCCGGCGACGATGGTGGCGTACATCGGAAGCCGCCTGTGCCGGGCGCTGGACTTCGCCCACAACGCCGTGGGCCCCGACGGCCGCCGCCTGGACGTGGTCCACCGCGACGTCTCGCCCGGCAACGTCATGATCACGTGGGACGGCCACATCAAGCTCGGCGATTTCGGCATCGCGAAGGCGCGGACGTCCATCGATCCGGCGTCCGAGCAGCACGTCCGTATGGGGAAGAAGCGCTACATGAGTCCGGAACAGGTGCTCGGCACGATCGTCGACGCGCGAAGCGACGTCTTCTCCCTAGGGGTCGTCCTCTACGAGCTGCTCGCGCTCAGCCCGCTGTTCCACGAGGACAACACGGCGCTCTCCGTCGAGGAGGTCGTCCTGCGCCCCCTGCCCGACCTGCGGTCGCGGATCACCGACCTCGATCCCGAACTCGACGAGATTCTGCAGTTGTCGCTGCAGCGCAACCCCGCCGACCGGGCCACGGCCGCGCAACTCGGCACCCTGCTCGATGAGTGGATCGTCACCCAGAGCGATCGCACCGGGGCGTCTCCCGACCGGCTCCAGATCCATCTGGCGGAGATGTTCCCCACCACGTTCCAGGCGCGCTTCGAGGCGGAATCGGGTGGCGGCCGCGCCGTGTCCGCCGCGTTCAAGAAGAAGCGCGGGTCGATCATCGGGAGGCTGTTCGGCTAGCGCGGTGAGGCGTGGTGTTGCGCCGATTGGCGGGGTTACATTACCCCGGCCATGAAGATCTACACGAAGACCGGCGATGCCGGAGACACCGGTCTGTTCGGCGGCGGGCGCACGCCCAAGAATGATCCGCGCGTCGAGGCCTACGGCGACGTCGACGAGTTGAACGCCGCGCTCGGCCTTGCCCGGGCGAGCGAACTCATGCCGCGCATCGACGAGGTGCTCGTCCCCATCCAGCGCGATCTGTTCGCCATCGGCGCCCTGCTCGCCACGCCGGACCGGGACAAGATGAAACAGCAGCTCGAGAAGGCGCGCATCGACGATACGCGCATCGCCGAACTCGAGCACGCCATCGACGATGGAGACGCCGAGCTCGAGCCGCTCAAGGCGTTCATCATTCCGGGCGGCACGCCCAAGGCCGCGGCGCTGCACCTGGCGCGCACGGTATGCCGCCGCGCGGAACGCCGCGTGGTCGCCCTCCGCAGTACGGTCGAGGTGCCCGCCGTGGTGGTCGTGTATCTCAACCGGCTCTCGGATCTGCTCTTCACCCTGGCCCGCGTGGCCAACCGGCGCGCCGGCGCCGGCGAGGTCACGTGGTGACCGGCGGGAGACGGGGCCGGCCCCGGTGATCGACACCGGATACCGGGTCCACATCATGCCCGGGTCCATCGACGCCGTGGGGGGCGTGGCGCGGGTCACCGTCCGCGCACATCGCTACGCGATCGTCACCGATTCCAACGTGGGACCGCTGTACGCCGGGCGCGTAGAGGCAGCGCTCGCCGGGCTCCCGTCGCAGGTGTTCACGATCCCCGCCGGCGAAACGCACAAGACGCGGGAGACCTGGGCGTCTGTCGCCGACCAGATGCTGGACGCGGGCTTCGGACGGGACTCGGCGGTCATCGCGCTCGGCGGTGGCGTGGTCGGCGACCTCGCCGGCTTCGTCGCCGCGACGTTCATGCGCGGCATCCCGTTCCTCCAGATGCCGACGACCGTGCTCGCGATGCTCGATGCGTCGATCGGGGGAAAGACCGGCGTCGACACGCGCGCCGGCAAGAACCTGATCGGCGCGTTCCATCACCCGTCGGCCGTGATCATCGATCCGGCGGTGCTGGCCACGCTCCCCCGCCAGCAGTTCCGCGCCGGGCTGGCCGAGGCCATCAAGCACGGCGTGATTGCCGACCCGGCGCACTTCGAAGCCGCCGCCGGCGTGGCCGCCGACTACCGCGACCGGCCGCCGGACGTCCGCGCCATCAGCGCCCTCATCGCGCGCAGCGTCGAGATCAAGTCGGCGGTGGTCGCGTCGGACGTTCGGGAATCGGGACGCCGGAAGACCCTGAACTTCGGACACACGCTCGGTCACGCCATCGAGCATCTGAGTGGCTACCGGCTGCTGCACGGCGAGGCCGTGGCGGTCGGCATGTGCCTGGAAGCGGCGGTGGCGGAGCAGCTGGGGGTGGCCGCAGCGGGAACCGCCGACCGGATCCGCCAGGCCTGCGATGGCGCCGGGCTGCCCACCGATCGCCCCCGCGATCTCACGCCGGCGGCGATCCTTGCCGCCACGCGCGGCGACAAGAAGGGGCGTGAGGGGCGCGTCGAATACGCGCTCCCCACAAGAATCGGCGGCATGGGGTTCGGCGATCGCGGTTGGAGCGCCCCGGTGGACGACGACATCGTGCTGGCCGCCCTCGGCTGATCGAGATCGGGCCAACTTTCGATGTTTGGGTGGGCCGAAGCCGGCAGTTGGGAGCCAGAATCGTGGCAGTGTCTCAGAATTCGTCGCTTGAAAGGCGCTGTCGGGAAGTTGACCGATCCTTCGGCGTGTTTTCGGACACGTTGACCGAACGCCATTAGTTTACGTCGTCATCTTTGCGGCAAATGTAAAGTTATGCCACACAGCAATTTACGTCGGCAAACATCGAAATAGTGCGGTTGGCCGTCCGTCGCCGCTGTTGACGCCTCCTCCGCCCGACGTTATCGTGCCCGTCCCTGCCAGTCACCGGCGTGTCGCGAGCTTTGCCGCTCGTTCCCACCTTCCCGCTTTCAGTGATAGGGGCGTGTATGGAGCAAGTGACCGAAACCAGGTCCAAGGGATACTTCCGCTCGTCTCCCTCCTCGGCGTTCGACCAGTACCTGCAGGACATCCAGAAGCTCCCCCTCATCGACGACCCGCAGGAAGAGCGACGGCTGGCACGCCGGGCTCAGAAAGGTGACGAGAAGGCCGCCGAACGGCTGGTCACCGCGAATCTCCGATTCGTGATCTCGTATGTGAAGAAGTATCAGGGCCACGGCCTCGACCTCAGCGAGCTCGTCGCCATCGGGAACGAGGGACTGCTCAAGGCGGTCCGCAAGTTCGACCCCGACCAGGGCGTGAAATTCATCTCCTACGCCGTGTGGTGGGTGCGCCAGGCCGTGCTCAAGGCGCTGGCCGAACAGACCCGCTCCGTCCGCATCCCGCTCAACCAGAATTCGCAGCTCATCCGGCTGGCGCGCGCCGAAACGGTGCTCGCCCAGGTGCTGAAGCGCGACCCCACGGAGAACGAGATCGGCCGCCTGCTCGACGAGTCGCCGGAGGCCATCCGCACCGCGAAGCAGATGTCGGCCACCGAAGTCTCGCTCGACGCGCCGATCGACCGCTCCGATCGTGAGGCCTCCACGCTGGGCGAGCGCTTTGCCGGCGTCGACGGTTCCGAGATCGAAGAGGTCACCGACTACAAGCTGATGCGCGAGTTCATCGACCGGGTGTTCAAGAAGTACCTGACGCCCCGCGAGCGGAAGATCCTCTATCTGTACTACGGCCTCGAGGAGGGCAGCGAGGCGATGACGCTGGAGAAGATCGGCGCGTTGATGGGTGTGACCCGGGAACGCATCCGCCAGATCCGCGAGCGGGCGTTCGAGAAGCTGCGCGAGAGCCCGGATGGCCGGGCGCTGTGCGGCTTCTGGGCCGCATAACCGGCCGACCCATCCCCGACGAATGAACCCCCGGCGATTTCGCCGGGGGTTTTTTCTCGCCGTCGGCCCCGGTGGCGACCGGTCGTGCGTGCGCCGCATCGGCGCTAACTATTAATGTATGCGGCCCGCGCCAACCTTCGACCGTCCCCATGCCCGCGACGTCTGAACAGCCCGCCGTCATCGATGCCCGCCTCGCCGCGCGCCTCGCCCGGATCGTCGGCGAGCGCCGGGTGCTGCTCCGGGCAAACGAGTTGGTGGCGTACAACTCGGACGGATTGCCGTCGTATCGCCGGCAGCCGTCGTGCGCGGTCTTTCCGGGAACGCGCGACGAGGTAGTGGCCGTGGTGCGGGCGCTGGCCGATGCCGGGGTACCGTTCGTGCCGCGCGGCGCGGGTACGGGGCTCTCCGGCGGCGCCCTCGCCGACGGCGTCGTCCTCCTCGGCCTCAACCGCCTGACCCGTATCCTCGACCTCGATCCCGGCAACCGGCTGGCCGTCGTCGAACCCGGCGTCGTGAACGTGGCGCTCACACGCGCCGCCGCCCCGTACGGACTTCACTATGCCCCCGACCCGTCCAGCCAGGCGGCGTGCACGATCGGGGGAAACGTGGCCGAGAACGCCGGCGGCCCGCACTGCCTGAAGTACGGGGTGACCACCAACCACATCGTCGCCCTCACGGTGGTCCTGCCCGACGGGGAAGTCGTGACTCTTGGCGGCGCCGACGGCGAAGTCGAGGGGTACGACCTCGTAGGCGCGTTCGTCGGATCCGAGGGCTGCTTCGGGGTGGCGCTCGACGTCACGGTCCGGCTGACGCCCAATCCCGAGGCCGTGCGCACCCTGCTCGCCGACTTCACGAGTCTCGACGATGCCGCCCGGTCCGTCTCCACGATCGTGGCCAGCGGCATCCTGCCGGCGGCGCTCGAGATGCTCGACGCCCCGACGATCCGCATCGTGGAAGCGTCGATCTACGCCGCCGGCTATCCGGTGGACGCCGCCGCCGTATTGCTCATCGAACTCGACGGCGCGCTGGCCGGACTGGAGCAGGACGTGGCCGCGGTCGACGCCATGTGCCGGGCCGAGGGCGCGCGCGCGGTGCGCGTCGCGCGCGACGAGCGCGAACGGGCGCGGTTGTGGCAGGGACGCAAGAAGGCGTTCGGGGCCATGGGCCGGCTCTCGTCGCACCTCGTGGTACAGGACGCCGTGGTTCCACGCACGCAGTTGCCGCGCGTGCTGGCCGATATCCAGGCCATCGCCCAGCGGCACCGGGTCACCGTGTGCAACGTCTTTCACGCCGGCGACGGCAACGTGCACCCGAACGTCGCCTACGACGCCGACGACCCCGACGAAACGGCGCGCGTGCACGCGGCAATGCGCGAGATCATGCAGGCCTGCATCGTGGCCGGCGGTACGATCACCGGTGAGCACGGGGTGGGCATCGACAAACTGCCGTACATGGAGGCGATCTTCTCGCCCGCGTCGCTGCGCGCCATGTGCGACCTGCGCGACGTCTTCGACCCCGAACACCGTTCGAATCCCGGCAAGGTGGTGCCGGTGCACAGCTGCCGGGAGTGGCATATGGCCCCCGGCGCCCGGCCAACCGGTATCGCGCGCGGCCGCGACGCATGATCACCGCGCCGCAGGTCGCCGACCAGATCCGCGACGCCGCGGAGCACGACCGGCCGCTTCGCGTGCGGGGACGCGGCCATTGGCTGCGTGCGAATCGGCCCGTGCACGCCGACGAAACGCTCACCGTGCGCGAATGCGCGGGAATCGTGGAGTACGTGCCCGGCGACTTCGTGCTCACCGCCCGGGCCGGCACCTCGCTCGCCGAAATCACCGACGCCACCCGGGCCGCCGGCCAATGGCTGGCCCTCGATCCCTGGGGCACCGACCAGGGGAGTCTCGGCGCCACCGTGGCCACGGCGTCCGGCGGGCCGCTCGCCACCGCATTCGGCACGCCGCGCGACCACCTGCTCGGCGTCGAGTTCGTGACCGGAGCCGGCGACATCGTCCGCGGCGGCGGCCGCGTGGTGAAGAACGTCGCCGGCTTCGATCTCGTGCGGCTCATGGCCGGGGCCTGGGGCACGCTCGGCGTGATCACCGAGGTGACGGTGCGGCTGCGGGCGCTCCCCGCCCGCGAAGAAACGCTCGCCCTCCGGGTGGACGACGCCGCGCCGGAGATCGATCGCTTGCGCGCGGCGCTTCACGCGCTGCCGGTCGTCCCACTCGCCTGCGAACTGGTGAATGGCGCGCTGGCCGGCGATCTGCAACTGCCGCCGGCGCCCACACTCTTGATTCGGATCGGCGGCAATGCGGAACTGATGCGCGCCCAACGCGACACGCTCGCCGCCATCGGCGCCGGAGGCCTGGTGGAGGTCGGCGTCGAGATCTGGGACCGGCTGCGCGCCGCGGGCACCGAGGATGATGCCGTCTGGCGCTTGTGCGCGCCGCCGTCGGCGTTCGCCACCACGTGGGGCGCCGCCGGCGACGCACTGAGGGTGGCCGGCGGGCACTGGATGCACGGCAGTCCGCTTCGCGGGCGCGTCCGGTGCGGCACATCCCCCGACTCCGGATCGCCGCCGGACGCAGAATATCTGCTGCGGGCGCTGGCGATGCCGTTTGCGGGTGCGCGCATCGGCGAAACGCTCCCCGCCCACGCGTGGTCGGTGCTCCCGTCCCGAACCATGGACCGGCTGTCGCGCGGCATCCGCGCCGCCTTCGATCCCCGCGGCGTGCTCAACCCCGGCATCCTCGGAGCATCCGCATGAGCGCCCCGCGCGCGCATGCGCCGGCGTGCGCCGTGCCGGGCACCCCGCTGGCGCTCGCCCGATCGGGGATCGATGCCTGTGTGCACTGCGGGTTCTGCCTGCAGAGCTGCCCCACCTACCTGGCGTTGGAGGACGAGAACGACAGCCCGCGGGGACGCATCGCGCTTATGCGCGCCGTGTACGACGGAGCGCTGCCGGTGGACGACGCCGCCGTGCGATCGCACATCGACCGCTGCCTGGGTTGCCGCGCCTGCGAAACCGCCTGCCCGTCCGGCGTGCCGTACGGACAGCTCCTCGAGGCCACGCGCGCCACGCTGGCCACGCGCCGCCCGCTTCCATGGATCGTTCGCACGGTGCTGGCGGTGTTCGCCCGCCCCACGCTGCTGCGCGCCACGATGCGCGTGGCAAGGACGATGCGGGACGTCCGGCTGTCGGCGCTCCTCTCGCACCTGCCCGGCCGTGCCGGATTCGCCTTCGCGATGCTTGATGCCACGCGCGTTCCGGTGCGCGGCGCACCGTACGCGCCGCGCGCGGCACCGAGCCGCGACCGGGTGGCGTTGCTCGACGGGTGCGTCATGGCCGGGCTGTACTCGGCCACGAACCGGGCCACGCGTCGGGTGCTGGCGGCCAACGGATTCGCGCTCGTCGATGCGCCGGGCCAACGCTGCTGCGGTGCACTGCATGCGCACGCCGGCGATCTCGACGGCGCGCGGGAACTCGCGCGGGCGAACATCGCCGCGTTCGAGCGAGCGGGCGCCGAGCGTGTAGCCGTGAATTCGGCCGGCTGCGGTGCGATGTGCAAGGAGTACGGCCACCTGTTGGCCGGCGATCCGCAGTGGGCCGATCGGGCGGCGGCGCTCGCCGCGCGGGTGCGCGACGTGAGCGAACTGCTCGTCGAGGCCGGCCCCGTACCGGCCGAACCGGGCGGCGCGGCGTCCACGCGCGTGGGCTACGACGCGCCCTGCCACCTGTTGCACGCGCAACGGGTGGCCGAAGCCCCCATGAACGTGCTGAGAGCGGCGGGCGTGGAACCGGTGCCGGTGGACGGCGCCGAGCAGTGCTGCGGAAGCGCCGGCATCTACGGGCTCGTACAACCGGCGGTGTCGCACGCCGTGCTGGCACCGAAGCTGGACGCCATCCGGACCGCCGATCTGGATTTCGTGACCACCGGAAACCCGGGCTGTCTGATGCAGATCGGCGCCGGCCTGCGGTTGGCGGGGATCCGAACGCGTGTCGTCCACCCCGTGGACCTGCTGGATGCGGCCTACGGCGGGCGGCCCTCCGTGAAGTCCTCGCCCGGGACGTGAACTACGTCACCGCGAACTCGCGGTGGCGACCGGCGCCCCGACCGTATTACATATCAGCCATGCTCGATGCGCTGCTGTTGGAGTTGGAGGGGGTGGTGATCGATACCCGCGCCGCGCGGTTCGACGCCCTGATGCGGGCGCTGGCCGACGACGGACTCGGCAACCTTCCCGAGGGCGCCGCCGAGGAACTGCTCGGTCGTCCCCCGCGCGACGCCGCCGGCGTGGCCTCTCGACTGCTCGGGGTGGCTGCCGATCCGACGACCCTCGATCTCATCGGACTTCGCGCCGACCGATACTTCACCGAGCGCGCCTCCCAGGGCATGTCGCTGCGCGAGGGCGCGCGGGTGCTGGTGACGATCGCACACGCACGATCTCGCCTGGCGCTGGTCTCCCGCGCCTCCCGCGCGACCGTCGACTTGTTGCTCGGCCTGTCGGGCCTGCACGACGCGTTCGAAGTGATCGTCTGCGCCGACGACGTGCTGGACAACAAGCCGGCGCCGGAGAGTTATGTGCGCGCCCTCACCCGGCTGCAGAATCGCCGGCCGCTGGCGCGCGAGCGCGCGCTGGCGCTCGAGGATGCCCGGCTCGGAATCATGGCCGCCCGGGCGGCGGGGATTCGCTGTCTGGCCGTGGGCGAATTGCCGGCCCATCAGGCGGTGGAGGCGGACGGCCTCGTGCCCTCCCTCGCCGATGCCGGGCACGACGTGCTGGCGGAACTCGAGCGCTGGGCGCACGAGGCGGCATGACCGCCGACAGTGTAGCCGGCCGGATCACGCCCGCGTCGCCCACCATCGCCACGATCGCCGAGCGCCCGGTGGTGCTGACCTACACGAATCTGCCCGCCGAGTATGCCGCGCTGCACCAGCGCGCCGGCGTCTTCGATCGCAGTCAGCGGGCGCGGATCCGCTTCACGGGGGCGAAGGCCGCGGAGATGATCGCGGGACTCGTCACCAACGACACCCAGGCGCTCGAACCCGGTCAGGGCCAGTATGCCGCGGCCCTCTCACCCAAGGGAAAGATCATCGCCGATGTCCGCATCTTCGTGCAGGAGGACGGCATCCTCACCGACACCGGCGCCCGGGCCGGCGATGGGTGGCGCACGATGGTGAAGAAGTACGTGAATCCCCGCCTCGCGCCGTACGTCGACGAGTCGGACGCGACGCGGTCGATCGGGGTGTTCGGCCCGCTCGCCCGGCACGTGGTCGAAGCGGCGACGGGCGTCAATGCGAGCGCGCTCACGGTGCTGCCTCCATACGCCCACGCACGCGTGGAGATCGACGGTGTCCCGGTGACGGTGGCGCGGACGCCGGAACTGTCGGTGGAGGGCTTCGAACTCTTCCTGCCCGCCGACCGGTTCGACGATCTCTGGCAGCGAGCCGCGAAAGCGGGAGCCGTCCCCTGCGGACTGTCGGCGTGGGAGGTGGCGCGCGTCGAGGCGGGGCGCCCCGAGTGGGGGCTCGACATGGACGAGTCGACGCTCACGCAGGAGGCCAATCTCGACGAGCTCCAGGCCGTGAGCTACACGAAGGGCTGCTATGTGGGCCAGGAGGTGGTGGCACGCGTGCACTTCAAGGGGCACGTGAACCGGCACCTGCGCGGCGTGCGCCTGTCGGGCACCGATTCCGCACCGCGCGGCGCGACGCTGGAAGCGGCGGACGGCAAGCCGGTGGGCGACCTCCGGACGTCGGTCGTGTCGCCGCGGCTTGGGCCGATCGCACTCGGCATGATACGACGCGAGGTGGCGCCGGGCACGGCGCTCACCGTGCGCTGGGAGGGCGGCGAGGGGCGCGGCGAGGTGTGCGCGCTCCCCTTCCCACCCCAATAGTGCGCGCGCTCGTCACCGGGGCCACGGGGATGGTGGGCCGTCACATCGCCGAGCGGCTCCTCGGCGACGGGTGGAACGTGCGGGCGATGGTTCGCCAACCGGACACCGCCGATTCCCGCGAGCTGGCCGACCTCGGCGTCGCGGTGGTGCGCGGAGACGTCCTCGACCAGCCCTCGTTCGTCGCCGCGGCCGCCGGGTGCGATATCCTGTTCCATGCCGCGGCCGAGATCGTCGCGCGGGGATGGGACGCCTACCGGACTGTGAACGTGGACGGAACGCGCAATGCCATCTCCGCGGCCGCGGCCGCCGGGGCCCGGCTGCTGCAGGTCAGCAGCGTCGCCGTGTACGGCTCGGCCAGCCGGTACCTGGGCGAGCGCGAAGGCCGGAAGACGAGCGAGGATCTTCCGCTGCTGCCACTCCACGAACGGGCCTACTATGCGCGCAGCAAGCGCGAGTCGGAGGCCCTCGTCATGGCCGCGCATGCGTCGGGCCGGATCTGGGCGACCGCGGTCCGCCCCGACGTGATCTACGGCCGCTACGACCGCCAATTCGTGCCGCGCCTGGCGCGCCTGCTGCGATTCGGCATCGTGCCCCTGCTCGGCGGCGGTCGCTCGACGTTGGCCGTCGTGCACGCCACGGCGGTTGCCGATGGCGCCGTGCGCGCCGCCGTACATGATGCCGCCGGTGGCCGGGCGTACAACCTGGCCAACGATTTCGACGTGACCGTCCGCGAATTCTTCGCCTTCGGCGCGCAGGGGCTCGGCGTGCGGGCGTACTTCGTCCCCATCCCACTGCCCGTGGCCCGGGGCGGGCTGGGCGCCGCCAAGCGGCTGGTCCGGGTCCTCTCGCTCGGCCGCGGGCGGCTCGGGGGCCGCACGGCGATCGACTTCCTGTCCCGCGACAACCCCTTCACCTCCGAACGGGCGCGGGTCGAGTTGGGATGGAAGCCGGGCATCCGGCCCGAAGTCGGCGTGACGGATGCGTTCGCGTGGGCGCGCGCGCGATGGGCTGAACGCGGACGGGCGCGACGTTGAGGTCGCGCCCGTCCGCCTGCGTCGTGGCGCGGAGACGACTACGGCTTCTTCGTGCCCATCCCGCCCATGGACGTATCCTTCTTCGTCGAGTCCATCATCTTCATGCCCGTGTCCGCCTTCATCGCCGAACTGTCACTCATGGCGGGGGCCGCTTTCATTGCGGCGCCGGTATCGGCGGCTGGTTTCGCCTGCGACGAGCAGGCCGCAACCGCGAGCAGTGCAGCAGCAATCAGAGCCAAGCGCTTCATTGCGATCTCCTGGGAAAACTGGGGTGAACGAGACGCGCGTAGCACCGTTGCACGCAGCGGAAAGGTGCTCGTGCTCTTGCGGCATTTAACATACGGGACCCTTGGGGCCTGTCAATAGAAGGTGCGCGCGCTCAAGTCACTACCCCACAAGGGGTTTGCAGTTTCGTCTGCCTTCGGGAAGGGGTTCCGCCGCCCCGTTGCACCCGTGCCGCGGCAGCCTAGCTTTGATTTTCACCGTCGCCGCTCCAACCTCATGACCTCCCATCCCCCCATCGGGCTTCCGCTCGCCCCGCCTCAACAGGGGGTCGTGCGCGGTGCCTGCCCGCACGACTGCCCCGACACCTGCGCGATGCTCGTCACCGTGGAGAACGGGCGCGCCGTACGGGTTGCCGGCGATCCGGATCATCCGTTCACCAACGGGTTCCTGTGTGCAAAGGTCAACCGCTACGTGGAGCGCACGTACCATCGCGACCGGCTGCTGCAGCCGCTCCGCCGGGTGGGCCCGAAGGGCAGCGGCCGCTTCGAACCGGTGGCGTGGGAGGCGGCGCTGGGGGCGATCGCCGAGCGGTTGGGATCGATTGCCGCGTCGAGCGATGGTCCGCAGGCCATCCTGCCGTATTCGTACGCCGGCACGATGGGCATGCTGCAGGGCTCGTCCATGGACCGCCGGTTCTTTCACCTGATCGGCGCGTCGAAGCTGGATCGCACGATCTGTTCCATGGCCGGGACGATGGGCATGCGCATGACCATCGGCGCCAACATCGGGGCCGACGCCGAGGGGATTCCGGAAAGCGATCTCGTCCTCCTCTGGGGAACGAACACGCTGACGTCGAACCCGCATCTCTGGCCGTTCGTGCGTCGCGCGCGCGAACGCGGAGCGCGGGTCGTCGCGATCGATCCGATCCGGACGCGTACGGCGGCGCAGTGCGACGAATGGATCGGCATCCGGCCGGGTACCGACGCGGCGCTCGCGCTCGGCATGCTGCACGTGATGTTCGACCGCGGCCTGGAGGACGCCGACTATCTCGCCCGCCACACGCTCGGCGAAGCCGAGCTGCGCGCGCGCGCCGCGGAGTATCCGCCCACCCGCGTCGCCGCGATCACGGGGCTGGACGCGGCGGCCATCGAAGGGCTTGCCGAGCAATACGGCCGCGCCCGGGCGGCGTTCATTCGCGTCAACTACGGCCTGCAGCGTCATGCCGGGGGCGGCATGGCGGTGCGCACGATCGCCTGTCTCCCCGCGGTCGCCGGACACTGGCGGCGGGCCGGCGGCGGCGTGCAGCTCTCGACGAGCGCCAACTTCCAGTTCAACAAGCATGCCCTCGAGCGCCCCGACCTCTCGCCGCCGGTCCGCACGATCAACATGATCCGCCTCGGTGAGGCGCTCACGCATCCGGAGGCCGGCGTCGGCGGCCCGCCGGTGCGGGCGCTCGTGGTCTACAACTCGAATCCGGCGTCGGTGGCGCCCGATCGCAACGCCGTGCTCCGGGGGCTGGCGCGGGAGGACCTGTTCACGGTCGTGCTCGAACACTTCCAGACCGATACGGCCGACTGGGCGGACTACGTGCTGCCGGCCACCACCCAGTTGGAGCACTGGGACGTGCACCTCGCGTACGGGCATCACTACGTGACCCTCAATCGTCCGTCGATCGCGCCGCTGGGCGCGGCGAAGCCGAACACGGAGATCTTCCGGCTGCTCGGCGCGCGGATGGGGTTGGATCACGAGGCATTGCGCGACGACGACCTGACGCTCGTCCATCAGGCCCTCGATACGCAGGCCCCGATCCTGCGCGGCGTGACCTTCGAGCGACTGCTCGACCACGGATGGGCGCGGCTCGATGTGCCCACGCCGTACCTCCCGTTTGCCGATGGCGGGTTTCCGACGCCGAGCGGCAAGTGCGAGTTCTACTCCGCCCGCATGCAGGCGATGGGACTCGACCCGCTTCCCGCGTATACGCCGCCATACGAGGGCCCCGAGCGGGCGCCGGAACTGGCCGCGCGGTATCCCCTGGTGCTCATCTCGTCGCCGGCGCACCAGTTCCTCAACTCCACGTTCGTGAACGTCGAGTCGCTGCGCCGGGGCGCGCGCGAGCCGGAGTGCATCATCCATCCGCACGACGCCGAGGCGCGCGGTGTGGCCGACGGCATGCGCGTCACCATCCACAACGATCGCGGCGCCTTCGCGGCCGTCGCCCGCGTGGACGACGGCATCCGGCCCGGCGTCGTCTGGGCGCCGTCGATCTGGTGGGGGAAGCTGGCCGCGGACGGGGCAAACGCGAATCAGACGACTTCGCAACGCGAGACCGATATGGGACACGGCCCGGTCTTCTACGACAATCGGGTGGAGATCTCTCCGGCGGACTGACGCGCCCCTTGCGCGGGTCGGCGATGCTTTGCTGATTCCGGTCAACACACCGGAGTTGCCCGTGACGAAACTGCCCGACACCCTCGGCGCGCTGAAGCGCTCGCCATTCGGCGTTCCCGAACGCGCCCTGCGTTCCGTGAAGGACGAGATGCGCCAGAACCTGCTCGCCCGTCTGTGTACCGACGGGCCCCTGTTCGAAGGGGTGCTCGGCTACGAGGACACGGTGATGCCGCAGATCGTCAATGCGATTCTGTCGCGGCACAATTTCATCCTGCTCGGGCTTCGCGGGCAGGCCAAGTCGCGGATCCTGCGCGCGCTCACGACCCTGCTCGACGACGCGATGCCGGTCGTGGCCGGGAGCGAGGTGAACGACAATCCGTTCGCGCCGATCTCCAAGGCGGCGCGCACGCTGATCACGGAGGCTGGTGACGATACGCCGATCGCCTGGGTGGGCCGCGAGAGCCGCTACGTGGAGAAGCTGGCCACCCCCGACGTGACGATCGCCGATCTGATCGGCGACCTCGATCCGATCAAGGCGGCGCGGGGCGGGCACCTGCTGTCCGACGAGTTGACGATTCACTACGGGATGCTTCCGCGTGCCAATCGCGGCATCTTCGCCCTCAACGAACTGCCCGATCTCGCCGGCAAGGTGCAGGTCGGTCTCTTCAACGTCATGCAGGAAGGCGACGTGCAGATCAAGGGCTACCCGGTGCGCCTGGCGCTCGACGTGCAACTCTGCTTCACCGCCAACCCCGAGGACTACACGGCGCGGGGCAAGATCATCACGCCGCTCAAGGACCGCATCGGCAGCGAGATCATGACGCACTACCCGGAGACGGTGGACCTCGGCGTCGAGATCACGCGTCAGGAAGCGTGGACGCAGCGGGGACACCGCCCCGTCCGCATCCCGGAATTCGTGGCCGAACTCGTGGAACGGGTGGCCTTCGAGGCCCGCGCCGACCGGCGTGTGGACAAACGATCCGGCGTCTCGCAGCGGATGCCGATCACGGTGCTCGAAAACGTCGTCTCCAACGCCGAGCGCCGCGCCGTCAACACCGGCGAGGACACGATCGTGCCGCGGGTGTCGGACATCTATGCGGCGCTGCCGGCGATCACGGGAAAACTCGAGCTCGAATACGAGGGCGAGCTCGTGGGCGGGGCGACGATCGCCCGCGAATTGATCCGCAAGGCGGCCGACGAGACGTTCGAGGAGCGGGCCGGCGGCGCCAACGTCGACGAGATCGTGATGTGGTTCGACGAGGGAGGCGCGCTGCAGGTGGCGGACGACGCGAGGGCGGAGGTGGTACTCCAGGGATTCGACGTCGTGCCGGACCTCGTGCACATCGTGCACCACACCGGCCTCGCCGCCGACGACGATGCCGCGCAGTCGGTGGCCGGATGCGAGTTGGTGCTGGAGGCCCTCGTCGCCCGCCGCCGCATTTCGCGCAGTGACGGCGGCCGCTACACCCGGGCGGTCGCGGAGCCGCGTCGGCGGCCCAACCAGGATTTCTTCGGCGGCGGGCTCGGCTAGGCGCGCCCCATGAGCACCACACAGGCCGAGCCCGGCGTCGCCGTCGCGGTGCGGGAGGCGACCTCCGACGACATCGAGACGATCGTCGCCCTCCGGCTCGCCCTGATCCGGGAGTACGAGGGCCACGCGGTGTACGGCCGGTTGCACCCCAGGGCCGCCGCGCGGGCCCCGCGCCTGTGCGCGGAGCAGTTGGCATCGGGCCGTGACGCGTTCTTCCTCGCCGAGATCGACGGCGCCGTGGTGGGACTCCTCCGCTGCACGGAATCGCACGCCTCTCCGCTGCTGCTGCCCGAGCGCTTCGCGTACGTCTCGTCGGCATACGTGACGCCCGGCTGGCGCCGGCGCGGCGTGCTGCGGGCGCTGCTCGCCCGCGCCGAACAATGGTGCGCCGGGCGCGGCCTTACCGAGATGCGGCTGCACAACGTGCCAGGCGGTGCCGCCGGCGCCGCGTGGACCGCGCTCGACTTCGGCGTCGTCGAAGAGGTTCGCACGCGCACGCTCGCGCCGCGATAAGTCGATGGCCATCGTCACCATCTCGCGGATGTACGGGTCCGGCGGGTCGCTGGTGGCGAAACGCGTGGCCGATGCTCTCGGCTGGGACCTGCTCGACAACCGGGTGGTGGACGCCGTCGCCGAGCGGCTGGGCATCTCCCGGGCCGAGGTGTCGGCCCACGAGGAGCGCGTGCCGTCGCTCGTCGAACGCCTGGCCTCGGCGCTCACGCTCAGCGTTCCCGAAATGCTGCCCGTCGCGGACGAGGCGCTGCCGCCGACCGAGGAACGGATCGTCGCCGTCACGAAGGTCGTGATCGAGGAGGCCGTCCAGAGCGGCCACGCCGTGCTCGTCGGACGCGGCGCCCAGTGCGTGCTGGCGAACCGACCCGACGCCCTGCACGTGTTCTGCTACGCGCCGCGCGCGGCGCTGGCCGCGTTCGTGACGAGCGACCGGGGCGTGTCGAACGAGGAAGCATTGCGGATCGTGGACGCCACCAACCGGCAGCGGGAACAGTACGTGATGCAGCACTGGCACCGGGAGTGGCGTGCCGAGGAGAACTACGACCTCTGCGTGAACACGGGCACGCTCGGCATCGAGGGAGCGGCGCGCACCGTCATCGAGGTCGCGCGCGACCGCTTCGAGTAGCCTCCCCCGCCCTCACTCCGCTCCGCCGGCGCCCCCGCGCACCGCCAAGATGCGGTCCGGGACGGACTCGGGAACGAGGAGATCATCCGAGATCGCCGCGATCTCCTCGTTCGCGCCGAGCGGCTGGTTGCAGAACAGGCAGGTCGCGTACACGACTCACAGTTTCCGCTTGAGCCGCGCAAGCCACCCGTCCACCTCGGTGGGCAGGAGGAGATTGTCGGAGATGCCGGCAATCTCGTCGGCCTCCTTCCAGGCCGCTTCGAGCATCGCGAGTTCCCCCTCCAGCGCGCGCCGCTCGGCGTCTTCGTGCGCCGACATCTCGAGCGCCAGCCGGATGGGCTTGGGGATCTGCTTGATGATGCGCCCCTTCTCGGTGAGGCTCGGAAGTCCCGGCATCCCGGTGCGCGCCTGGCGCGCGAAGAATCGTCCTGGATCCGCATCTTCCTGGATGAGCGTCACGGCGCGTTGCACGTCTTCCCGGGCCGCCCCGCTGGCGTTGATCTTGGGCAGCAGCTTGCCCGCCACGCGGATGGCTTCATCGCCCGCGAACACGGCGCTCGTGCGGCGGCCGTTCTTGCCGTGCTGCACGATGCGCGGCGGCAGCGGGTCGCCGAGTTTGGCGGGCGCATCGGGCAGCTTGAACCGCTTGGCCGAAATCGGCACCCGAAGCGCCCACCCGAGTTCGTTGTCGTCGCGAATGATGTTGACCTTCGCCAGGTGCTCCGCTTCCACGACGTACGGCTTTTCCAGCCAGGGCATCGGCAGCTTCACGCGGCCGAAGGCCCGGCGGTACACCTGTGCGAACAGTTGCGGGGTCTGGCCCAGAAATCCCGCACCGCCGATCGCGTAGAGCCCGAGCGCCGGCCCCACCACGTAGAGGCCGGCGACCGCCGTGACCCCCAACCCCGCGTACGTATAGAAGCGACGGCGCCGACGCCCGAACTGGTCGCCGTACCGCCAGGCCGCCATCTCGGGTCGCTGCGGCCGGCCGATGCGCACCAACTCCAGCCCCTCGCTCACCCGCGCCAGGCCGATGTTGTCGGTGGCCACCCGGAGCTTGGTGTCGCGATAGAGCCGCTCGCATTCCTCGATCGCTTCCCAGCGTTCCTCGAGCGGACTCAGATTCCAGCGCTCGCACTTGCGGCACACGACCCACAGCCTGCCCTTCTCGCAATCGAACGCCAGACGCCGCCCGATCGGGAAGTGCTCGATGACCTCGTTCGTTCCGAGGTTTGAGTTGCAGAAGATGCAGGTGGAATACATGACGGAGGGTTGGCGAGACTGGACGAGATGGGGCGGCTGACCATCAGCCGCAAACGAGGCGCCGCCCGGGTATGGCGGCGGCCGGCCTACAGCGCCCGCATTTCGGGCACCCGTCGGAAGGCCCATAGACAATACGCGAAAATCGCGACCGCGGTGCCAGAAATCGCCACCTGGTCGCCGACGTGCTCCGCGATGACGCCGGCAATGAGCGCCCCGACGGCCTGCGATAGGCCGACGACGATGAATGCGTAGGCGGCCATCAGCCGGCCGCGCAGGTGATCGGGCACGATCGACTGCAGGATCCCGTTGGCCAGGGCGCCGCTCACGATCATGGCGAATCCGACGGCCAGCAGCGCCGGGTAGGCCATCAGCGGCGTGGACACGATCCCGAAGAGGATGAGCAGGAGCGCATAGGCCCGCACGCCGCGCTCCCAGAGCAGTCCGCGGCGCCAGTTGCCGCCGGCGGCGGCGAGCCAGAGCGCCCCGGCCAACCCACCGACGCCGACGCAGGCCAGCAGCAGGCCGTACCCTCCGGCCCCCATGTGCAGGCGGTCGCGTGCCACCACGGGCATGAGCACCAGATAGGGCACGCCGAGAATCGAATACACCGCCACGACCTTGAGCATCGCCGCCACCGCCCTCGTGTCGCGGAGGTACCGCACCCCCTCGATGGCACCCGCCAGTGGCGAAGCGACGGCTGCCGTGGGATGCCACCGAGGCAACCGGATCATGTACAGGCCGACGAGCACCGCCACGTAGCTGAGGGCGTTGAGACCGAAGCACCAGGCGATGCCGAGCTGCGCGATGGCGGCGGCCCCGATGGCGGGTCCGACGATTCGGGCCAGATTGAACCCGCTCGAGTTGAGCGCGATCGCGTCGCGCAGGTCCTCGCGCCCCACAAGTTCCACGATCAGCGATTGGCGGGCCGGGATCTCGAGAGCGTTGATGGCCCCGTTGGCGAACGCGAGGCCCACCAGCCACCAGATGGTGGCGGCGCCCGACCAGGTGATGTACCAGAGCACGACGGCCTGCACGAGGAAGAGGATCTGGCCGAGCTTCACCAGCCGGAGCTTGTCGCCGCGGTCGACGAACACGCCCGTGAACAGCGAGAAGCCGACGATCGGCCAGGAAGAGGCGGAGGCGACGAGGCCGACGAGAAAGGGACTGTTCGTGAGCTGGAGGGCCAACCACCCCAGCGCCATCGTCTGCATCCAGGTGCCGATGAGCGAGAGCGTCTGCCCGAACCAGAAGAGCCGGAAGTTCCGGTGCTTGACCAGGGCGCGGAACGGGTTCGCCGTCGGCATGCCACCAATATACCGGAGCCGGTTCGTTCGTGGCCGTCGGCTTCGGGGCGCCAAGGTTTGACCACAGAGCACACAGAATACACAGAACGTGAAACGCCACGATAGCCCCGACCGATCTAGGATCGAAAGCGCCGGCACCCCTTGCGATCGTTGGTCAGCAGGAGTCGCTCGAACTGTGGCCGTGGCCCGAAATTGAACAGGAGGGCGCGTTCGTAGGTTGTGGCCTTGAGGTAGTTGAGGACTTGCGCCCGATGGGGAGGCGAGATCGCCTCTGCCGTCTTGATCTCTACGACGACCGCCCCGTCCACGATGAGATCCGCCCGGTACTCCCCCACGAGCGTTCCCCGGAAGTAGACCGGCAACGCGACTTCAGAAGCTACGCATGCGCCTGCCTCGGCCAATGCGACGATCATCGCCCGGTGGTACACCCGTTCCAGGAACCCCCAACCGAGTTCCCGGTAAACCCCCAGGAACGCGCCAATGGCCCGGTACGTGACCGGGTCGCGAACGCCTCCGCGGCCTGCCGTCGACAGGCCCTGACGGCCCGTGATAGGTATCGGCATCTCTGGGTGGTCTGTGTGCTCTGTGGTAAGCCACTGCCACTCCGGTGCAACCTCATGGCTACCCCCATTCCCCAGCGACCGCATCATCACTTCACCGCAGTGCGCCACCGAATCCCCCCCGCCTTGGCACTCTATCCCCGCCGCTGGTATTGTTGAGAAGGGAGGCCCCGGATGCGATTCCATACCTACACCAAGTTCAACGCCGAAGCCGCCGACCAGGTGGACCTGCAGGCGCTGCTCGACAAGCTCGCCGACTTCCTCCTCCAGTCCGGGTTCGCCGGCGCCAACCTCCCGTTCGGTGGCAACTTCGATTTCGGGGAGGAGCACGACCGGTCGCTCGATGCCCTGCGCAAGGCCATCCTCGACGCGCTCATCGAGAGCGGCCAGTTCACGCCGGAGATGCTCGAGGCCCTGCGCGGCGATGGCGACGAGGAATCGCAGGCCAAGCTCGCCAAGCTGCTCGACGATCTCGTCCAGCGCCTGATCGACGAGGGGTTTCTCAACCTCGACGCGCCGCCCCAGATGCCGGGCGCCCATCAGCCCGTGGAGGGCAAGGGCAGCATCGCTCAGGCCGCCGCCCGCGACGTGCAGTTCAATCTCACGGAAAAGGGCATCGACTTCCTGGGCTACAAGACGCTGCGCAATCTCCTCGGCTCGCTCGGCAAGTCGAGCGCCGGGAGTCACGACACGCCGCACCTGGCCACCGGCATCGAGGCCGACGGGTGGAGCAAGCCGTACGAATTCGGCGACGTCCTGAATCTCGACGTGAACGAGACCCTCAAGAACGCCCTGGGCCGCACCGGCAAGATCGAGGTGCCCATCGATCTCGACTACGGGGACCTCATGGTGCGCCAGGCCGAGTACCGGTCGTCGTGCGCCACCGTGCTCATGCTCGACTGTTCGCACTCGATGATCCTGTACGGCGAGGACCGGTTCACGCCCGCCAAGAAGGTGGCGCTGGCGCTCACACACCTCATTCGCACGCAATTCCCCGGCGACACGCTCAAGGTCGTGCTGTTCCACGACTCCGCGGAGGAGATCCCGATCGCCACACTGGCCTCGGCGCAGGTGGGTCCATATCACACCAACACGGCCGAAGGCCTCAAGCTGGCCCGCCGGCTGCTGCTGGCGCAGAAGAAGGACATGCGGCAGATCATCATGATCACCGACGGCAAGCCGAGCGCGCTGACGATGGCCGACGGCCAGATCTACAAGAACGCGTTCGGGCTCGATCTCACGGTGATTCAGGAGACGCTCAAGGAGGTGGCGCGGTGCCGCCAATCCGGCATCGTCATCAACACGTTCATGCTGGCGCGCGACCGCGCCCTCGTGGAGTTCGTGAAACGGGTCTCCGAAATCAGCCGCGGCAAGGCGTACTTCACCACCACGATGAGCCTCGGGCAGTTCATCCTCATGGACTTCCTGAAGCGGAAGACCCGGAAGGTCTCATAGCCCCATCCGCGCCCCGGCGACGGTCGTCCGGCCGGCCCCGCATCGATCCCGACACGGCCCGCGAATTCTCCCGTCGACTGCGGGCCTGGTTCCGCCGGCACCACCGCGACCTGCCCTGGCGCCGGACGCGTGATCCCTATCAGGTGCTGGTTTCGGAACTGATGCTCCAACAGACGCAGGTGTCGCGGGTGCTGGAATTCTACCCCCGCTTCCTGTCGCGCTTCCCAACCGTCCACCACCTGGCCCGGGCCACCCCGAAGCGCGTCCGCGAGGCCTGGGAGGGACTGGGGTACTACGCCAGAGCCCGCAACCTGCACGCGCTGGCACGCCACGTGACCCGCGACGGCGGCGACGGGCTCCTGCCCGAACACCCCGATGCGCTTCGCGATCTGCCCGGCATCGGCGCCTATACGGCCGGCGCCGTGGCCAGCTTCGCGTACGAACGCCGGGCGGCGGCCGTGGACACCAACGTCGCCCGCGTGCTCACGCGAGCCTTCGCGCCGCGGCTCGATCCCAAGCGCCCGCGGGACCTGACCACGCTGTGGACGATCGCCGAGCGTGTACTCCCGCGAACCGGGCGCGCCACCTGGGTGCACAACCAGGCGCTGATGGAACTCGGCGCCCTCGTCTGTACCGCGCGCGTGGCGCGGTGCGACGCCTGCCCCGTCCGGAGTTGCTGCCGCACGGGCCGGAAGCTGCGGACCCGCGCCAGCGGGTGACGCCGGGCCGCCCGGCCCCTCTGGAGGCGCCGGAACCTCGATTTTGCCGGTCCGGCGCTCGAAGGGCGCGATCCCGGCCGGAGCGCCTTATCTTATGTATTCCGCGCTGGGCGGCTCGTCCGTCCGGTCCTTCCCATCGCCGCCCCGCGGGGGCGACACAACCCCATACGACCATTGGCGAAGAAACCCAACTACGGATTCCAGAAGCACATGAAAGAGCTGGCGCGCAAGAAGAAGAAGGAAGAGAAGCGCCAGCACCGGCGTGAACTCGCGCAGGCCAAGCGGGAGCAGTCCGAGGACGCTCCCGTGGAAGACGAGACGAGCGCCGAACAGGAATAGCCGGCCGCGCCGCCAGGCGCACCCTTCGCCATGACCCTCCTTTCGTTCTCCGATGTCGGCGTCGATTTCGGCGCCACGACGCTGTTCTCCGGCATCACGTTCACGGTGGGTGCCGGCGACCGTTGGGGGATCGTTGGCCGGAACGGCACCGGCAAGACGACGCTGTTCCGCCTCCTCACCGGAGAGATGGAACCCACGCGCGGATCGATCGCCCGCCAGCCCGGCCTGCGCGTATCGCTGCTGGAGCAGCATCGGGATTACGGCGACGCGGCGACGGTGTGGGAGGCGGCGGCCGGTGAGTTGCGAGCGCTGCTGATGCTCGAGCGCTCGCTCGTCGATCAGGCGGCCGCGCTCGCGCACGACTCCTCCCCGGAGGCGATGGAGCGCTACGGCCGCGACCTCGAGCGGTTCGAGCACGAAGGGGGCTACGAGGTGACGTCGCGCATCGACGCCGTGCTCCACGGGCTCGGCTTCGACCCCGCCAAGGCCCGCGCCACACCCGTTGGCGTGCTGAGCGGGGGAGAGCGCGGTCGCCTCGGCCTGGCGCGCCAACTCACGAGCACCGCCGACGTGCTGCTGCTCGACGAACCGACCAACCATCTGGACCTCGAGACCACCGAGTGGCTGGAGCAGTACGTCAAGGACGTCGGCAAGACCGTCCTGCTGGTCAGCCACGACCGGGCCTTTCTGGCCGGCACGGTGGATCACATCCTGCACTTCGAGGGGACCGGCGCGACCCCGTACACCGGGGGCTACTCCGCCTTCGTCGCCCAGCGCGCCGAACGCCGATTGACGCAGCAACGCGCGTTCGAGCAGCAGCGCCGAAAGATCGCCCAGGAGAGCGACTACATCGCCCGCAACATCGCCGGCCAGAATAGCCGCCAGGCCAAGGGGCGTCGCAAGCGACTGGAGCGCCTGCCACGCCTGAGCGCACCCATCGAGGGCGAGGAGGCGATGGCGTTGCGCTTCGAGGTACACCAGCGCGGCGGCGACCGCGTGGTCCAGGCCGCAAACGTCACGGTCGGCGTGGAGGATCGGACCCTGGTGGAGCGGTTCAACGGCACGCTCATGCGCGGCGACGTGCTCGGACTGATCGGGCCGAACGGCGCCGGCAAGTCGACGCTCATCCGGGCGCTGTTCGGCGAGCATCCGGTTGCCGCCGGCGACCTCAAGCTCGGGGGGTCCATCGACGCCGGCTGGTACCGCCAGGATCTGTCGCAGGTGCCGCTGGGCCGCACCATCTACCAGGCCATCGAGGATCTGCGGCCCACCTGGGACCGCCGGCTCGTCCAGGGGCACCTGGGCCGGTTCGGGTTCTCGGGCGAGGAGGTCCAGCGCCGCGTGGACACATTGTCGGGAGGCGAACGCGCCCGCGTGGCACTCGCCATGCTGATGCTCTCGCACGCCAACCTGCTGGTGCTCGACGAGCCGACCAATCACCTCGACGTCGAATCCATCGAAGCGCTGGAAGACGCCATCGATAGTTACGACGGCACGGTGATCCTCGTGAGCCACGACCGCGAGCTACTGCGCACGCTGACCACGAAAGTGTGGGTTCTGCACGACAGGCACATCACCGAGTTCAACGACGGCTTCGCGGACTGGGAAGTGGTGAGCGCCGAACGCGCGCACGCGGCCTCGGTGCGAGCGGCGGAGGACGTCGCGCTGCGGCGGGTCCACGAGCGCAAGCGCATGGCGGCGCATCGCGATCGCGAAGCTTCCGCGGGCAGCGATCCCCGCAAGCAGTTGCGGGCCGCCGAGCGGGAGCTGGAGTCGGCCGAGCGGGACGTCGAGCGTCTGGAGGGCGGCGTCGCAGCGCTCACCTCGGCGCTCGAGGACCCCGACCTCTACACGCGCCCCGGCGGCGCGGCCGAGGCGACGCGGCTGGGCGCCGAACTCGACGCCAGGAAACGCGAACTCGATGCGGCCCTCGAGCGGTGGAGCGCGGCGAGCGAACAGGCCGAATCGCTGGCCGCCGCGGTCGACGATCGCCGCTGACGCGCCGGGTCAGCGAACCGTCAGGAACCCCCGCAGCCGGATATCGCGGGCACTGGCCCCAACCATCACCCGGAACTGCCCCGGCTCCACGACCCAGCGCAGGGACCCGTCGAGCATGTGCAACTCGTCGGGCCCCAGCCGAAAGCTCACGTCGGCCGACGCACCCGCCGCCAGATGCACGCGCCGGAAGCCTTCGAGCTGCATGAGCGGCCGGCCCGCACTGGCCAGGACGTCGTGGACGTACAGTTGCGCCACCTCGTCCCCCGCCCGGTTCCCCACGTTGGTGATGGTGGCGTGTACGACCGTCGATCCGTCCGCGTCGATGGTGTCGGCGTCGAAGCGCAGATTGGAATACTCGAACCGGGTATAGCTCAGGCCGAAGCCGAAGGGGAAGAGCGGCTGCCCGGTGAGGTCCAAGTAGTCGTCCCCCCGCCCCGTCGGCTGATGATCGTACACGAGGGGAAGCTGTCCCTCCGAAACCGGGAAGGTGATCGGCAACCGGCCGGCCGGGTCGGCGTCGCCGAACAGCACGTCGGCGACCGCGGGCCCGCCCTGCTCTCCGGGATACCACGCGTCGAGCACCGCGTCCACCCGGTCGAGCCACGGGGACATCGTGACGGCGCTTCCCCCCACGAGGACCACCACCACCGGCGTCCCGGTGGCTGCCACGGCCTCGATGAGCGCTTCCTGATGGCCGGGAAGTCCGAGCCGCGCCCGATCGCGGAATTCGCCCTCCTCGATGCCGGCCACCACGATCGCCGCATCGGCATTCCGCGCGACCGCCACCGCGCTGTCGATCTTCGCCTGCCAGCCGTCGTCCGCGCCGGCGTCCCAGACGAGCTTCACCCGCGCGTTGCCCGTGGTCTCGTGGTATTCCAGGCGCAGAGCGTGGGTGCTGCCCGGCGCGAATTGCACGTTGGCCATCCGCGTGCCGGACGAGCGCGGCGTCCAGTCGTCGATCAGCAGCGCGCCGTCGACGTACAGCCGATAGCCGTCGTTGCCCTGCACGCCCAGCCGGTGGACGCCGCCTTCGGGCACCGTGAGCGTCCCCGTCCACCGCACCGAGTACCAGTCGAACGGAATCCCGCGCGCCGGCGAGTTGAGGGTCCAGCCGAAGTCGATGCTGCGATCGACGCGGGTAACCCGGGGCGCTCCGTCGAACGTGCTGTTGGCCCAGTACTCGCCAAGGAGTCCGGGCACCGTCCGCCCGCTGTCGGCGGTGTTGAGCTGCTCCCCGGGAACCGCTACGTGGTCGACGGCCAGGCGACCCGGTCCGGGCGCGAAGCGCACTCGTCCGGTCCCGAGGCGCGCCCGCAGGGCGTCGAGGATCGACACGCGCCGGAGCCCCGGCCCGCTGTACCCTCCCAGTCTGGCTTCCCGGGCGTCGACGCCGATCACGGCCAGCGAGCCGACGGTTTCCGGCAGCGGCAGCACGCCGTGCGCGTTCCGGAGCAGGACCATGGCCTCCTGAGCGGCGCGTCTGGCGAGGGCCAGGTGTTCGGGAGCGCCGTTCAACGCCGCCGCGCTCTCCGGATCCACGAACGGGTGGTCGAAGAGCCCGAGCTGGAACTTCACGCGCAGCACCCGGGCAACGGACGAGTCGATGACCGACGCCGGGACCAATCCTCGCTCGAACGCCGCCAGGTACGGACGGTACTGCGGATACGAGGATTGGAACACCACATCGAGCCCTGCCGCGAAGGCGTCGCGCGTGGCGGTGGCGGTGCTCGCCTCCGTGTGCTGGAGAACGGTGGGACCGCCGGTGGCCGCCGCATCGGAGATCACGAAACCGCCGAACCTCCACTCGTCCTTCAACTTGTCGGTGAGCAGAGCGCGGTTCTGCGTGGCCGGCACGCCGTCCACGGAGTTGTAGGCGCTCATCACCGACCGCGCGTGTGCCTGGGTGACGGCCGCCTTGAATGGCGGGAAGTAGTACTCGCCGAGCACCCGGGCGTCCCAATCGATGGGGTAGCTGTCGCGTCCCCCCGCCCCGACGTTCGCCACGAAGTGCTTGGGCGTGGTGACCACGCCCGCCCGCTCGAAGGGGGCGATGAAGTTGCGCGCCATCACCGAACTGAGATATGGGTCCTCGCCGTACGTCTCTTCCACCCGCCCCCACCGGACGTCGCTGGCGATGTTGATCACGGGCGAGAGCACCTGGCGCACCCCGCGGCTGCGCGTCTCCGCGGCGATCGCCGCGGCGACGTCGTGCACGAGCGCGCTGTCCCATGTGGCGGCGAGGCCGATGGCCTGCGGAAACACCGTCGCGCCCTCGCGGACCAGCCCGTGGACGGCTTCATCGAACGGGATGATGGGAATGCCGAGGCGGGTGCTGTCGACGAAGTAGCGTTGGATGGCGTCGATCCGCCGCGCCTGCGCCCGGGCGGCATCGCCCAGCGGCACGCTGTCTCCGCGTGGTGCCTCCGAGATCTGGAGTCCGAAGATCCCGTGCGAGTAGTCGTCGGCCGGCGCGTCGCGATCGCCGGGGATCATGAACAACTGCCAGAACTTGTCCTCCAGACTCATCCGGCCCATCAGGTCGCGCACGCGTTCGGCGGTGGGGAGCCGGGGGTTGCGATAGGGGGCCCCGGCGCCGGTGGGCGCCGGGCGCTGACCCGCGAGGGGAGCCGCCGCGAGGGCCGAACCGGCGGCGGCGAGACCGGCGGCGAGACGGAGAAAGGGACGCATGACGGCGGATCGTAGCAGCGCCGAGCACCGGCCGCCAGCCGCGAGGGCCCGCATCCGCCGGCCGGCCGGCCGGGCCCGCCGGGATGATCGACCGGCTTGCACGGTGCTATGTTATTATCGCACACGATGACCATCTTCCACGCTCGCACCGCTCGCCGGTGACCGAAAAGAAGAAGAGCAGCGGCCGTCCGGCGCGCTCGAAGTCCGGCCGTGGTGCCGGGTCCTCGGGACGCGCCGCGACCGGAAGCGCCAAGCGCTCGCGTGGCGGCAGCTCCCGGCGGCGCCGGGGCGGCCGCGGGCGCAGTGCGCAGCCCCAAGAAACGTCGCTCCCCACTTCGCGCAACGCGTACATGGAGACGCGGCGCTGGCTGCTCGCGCAGCACGGGCCCGTGTGCGCGTACTGCGAGCGGCGGGTCGACCCCGAGTCGATCACCCTCGACCACGCGACACCGCGCCGCGGGAAGACGGCGTACGACCGCCGCGACAACCTGTTGCTCTCCTGCACCGACTGCAACGCGCGCAAGAAAGACCAGTCGTTCCTCGCCTTCCTGCTCGGGCACCGCAAGCGCGCCGCGAGCGTGGTCCGCTACGGCCAGCACCTGAGTCCGATGCTGCTGCACATGGCAAAGGAAATCGCCGGGCCCGAAGCCACGGCGCGTGCCGAGCGACTGGCGGATCCCGACTACCCGTACAGCGACTGATCGGCACGCCCGACCGGGCGTGCCCTCTCCGGTATCCGGCTCGTGATGCGTCACCGATCCCGGCGGCCCTAGCGGGCTCGCCGGTTCGTCTCCATCATTTCGCATCGACGAGACACCCCAGCTCATCACCCGCGCCGGGACCTGCTCTGCAATACTCACTCTGGAGCCACGACGAACTGCTCGGATACACGAACCTGGGTATGCCGAGTGACGAACCCGATCAGCAGAGCGGCGTCTTCGAACCCGAGCCGCCCTTCGAGCGGATCGAGCCGATCCTCGGCGCCCTCGAGCGGGCGATGCGGGAGTTCGAAGCCGACGCACCGCTCCCCTCCCCCGATGAACTCGCCGCGATGACGCGCGAACAGCAGATCCGCATGATCCGGTCGGCGCTCGGCGGTGATTCCGTCGTCCGCCGCGTGGTCGAATCGCAACGTGCCGTCGACGCCTTCGCGCTCCATCTGCGCGACGAACACGATCGCGAGGTCCCGACGCAGTTCATCGCCATCCATCGCCTCCCCGACGACGTGGTGCGCCCGGCGGCTCCGGCGTCGGGATCCGCGAGGCCGGGGCATGCGCGTTACGTCCTCGTTGCGCGCATGGAAGAGCGACCGGCGAGCTGACCGCCACCGCGGACCTCGACGTGACCAACTGGGACGTACGCTATGCCGAGCCGGAATTCGCGTACGGCACCGCGCCAAGCGCCTTCCTCGCCGCCGTGGCCTGCCGGATTCCCGACGGACCCGTGCTCTGCCTGGCCGAGGGTCAGGGCCGCAACGCCGTCTATCTGGCGCGGCTCGGCCACCCCGTCACCGCCGTCGATCAATCCGCCGTGGGGCTCGACCGGGCCCGGGCGCTCGCCGCCCAGAACGGCGTGTCGATCGAGTGCGTCACCGCCAATCTCGGGGAGTTCGACATCGCACCCGGCGCCTGGGCGGGCATCGTCTCCATCTGGGCGCACCTGCCGGCGCCCCTGCGCGCCGACGTCCATCGCCGGTCGGTGGCGGGACTCCGGGAAGGCGGAGTGATCGTCGTGGAAGCCTACGCTCCGCGCCAGTTGGAATTCGGCACCGGCGGCCCACGCAGCGCCGAGCTGCTGGTGTCGCGGTCCGATCTGGAAACCGAACTGGCCGGCCTGGAGTTCCTCCTTTCACAGGAAGCCGAACGCGACGTCGTGGAAGGCACGTATCATCGCGGCATGGCCGCCGTGGTGCAGCTCCTGGCCCGCAAACCCGCCCGCTGATGCCCAGCCATCTCCCCGCGCTCTACGAGATCGAGGTCACGCGAATCGACGGCACGGTTCAGACACTGGCGGCGTTCCGCGGCCGCGTGCTGCTGATCGTGAACGTGGCCAGCGAGTGCGGGTTCACCCCGCAGTACGCGGGGCTCGAAGCGCTGTACCGAAAGTACGAGGACCAGGGGTTCTCCGTACTCGGGTTTCCCTGCGATCAGTTCGGACACCAGGAACCGGGGAACGACGAGGAGATCGCGACCTTCTGTTCCGCCAGGTACGACGTCACCTTCCCGATGTTCTCCAAGATCGAGGTCAACGGCCCGGGCACGCATCCGTTGTACCAGCTGCTCAAGTCGGCGCAATCCGGGGTGCTCGGCACCGAGGCGATCAAGTGGAACTTCACCAAGTTCCTCGTGGCGCGGAGCGGCGGCGTGGTGAAGCGATACGCACCCGCCGATTCGCCGGCGAGCCTCGAAGGCGCGGTGGCGGCGCAACTGGCCACGGGACGCTAACGTGGATCGGCGCCGCTTCGTGATCTCCGGGGCCGCCGCGATGGCCGGCCTGGCGCTGCCGCGCGGCGTGTCCGGCCTCCGAGTCGGCGCCGCGTCGCGCCCCGTGCCCACGCATCCACAGCTCGCCTGGCAACGCGACGAGCTGGCCATGTTCTGTCATTTCGGGGTCAACACGTTCACCGATCGCGAATGGGGAGACGGCACCGAAGACCCGGCGATCTTCAACCCCACGCGGCTCGATGCGCGCCAGTGGGCCCGCGCCGCACGGGCTTCCGGCTTTCGCGCCATGATCCTCACCGCGAAGCACCACGATGGCTTCTGTCTGTGGCCGACCGCGACCACGAAGCATTCGGTGGCGGCCAGTCCGTGGCGCGATGGACACGGCGACGTGGTACGCGAATTCGTGGATGCATGCCGGGCCGAGGGACTGCGTCCCGGGCTCTACCTTTCCCCCTGGGACCGGAACAACCCCACCTACGGCGACTCGCCGCGCTACAACGACCTGTACTGCGACCAGCTCACCGAATTGCTCACCCGCTACGGCACGATCGCCGAAGTCTGGTTCGACGGCGCCAACGGCGAGGGGCCCAACGGACGGAAGCAGGTCTACGACTGGCCCCGGGTGTGGGCGCTGGTCCGTCGCCTCCAGCCCGACGCGGTCATGTTCTCCGACGCCGGACCGGACGTGCGCTGGTGTGGCAACGAGCGCGGCGTTGCCGGCGATCCGAATTGGTCCACGGTCGATCCGGCGGTGGTCTCGTTTCCCGGCGAGAGCGGTCCCCAGGTGACTCCCGAGCTGCAGCACGGCGATCCCGCCGGCGCGGTGTGGCGGCCCGCCGAGGCGGACGTGTCGATCCGTCCCGGGTGGTTCTACCACGCCGCCGACGACGAGAAGGTGCGAACCGTCGACAACCTGCTCGATCTCTACTTCTCGTCGGTGGGCAGGAATTCGAAGTTGCTGCTGAACGTGCCCCCGACCGGGGACGGGTTGCTGCACGACGTGGACGTTTCCCGGCTGGCCGCGTTCCGGGCCCGCCGCGACGCGATGTTCGCGGTGGACCTGGCCGCTGGCCGGCGCCCGGTCTGGAAGCGCACAGGGGAGCGAAGCGCCACGGCGGAGGTGAGCTTCGAGGCGCCGGTCACGATCGCCGTCTCGCGGTTGGCGGAGCCGATTGCGCAGGGTCAGGTCGTGTCGCGCTACTCGGTGCTCGGGTCCGACGGCGGCCCCTGGCAGCAACTGGCCGGGGGCACGACGATCGGCTACGCCAAACTCGACCGCCTGGCCCCGACCCGGGTGCGCAGGCTACGCGTGGTCATCGAGGATGCGGTGGCGGCGCCCCAGCCGATCGGGCTGGCGGTGTTCGGCCCGGTGTAGCGGGCGGCGCGCCGACCGCGGGCTACTTGCTCCGCGCTTTTGCGGACTTGGCCGTGGACTTCGAGGCCGCTTTCGACGACTTGGCCGCGGGCTTCGCGGCCTTCTTCTTGGCCGAAGCCTTGGCGGCGGGCGCTTCGACGGCCGGCGTGGACGCCGCCGGCGTCGCCGTCTTGTTGGCGTCGTTCTGCTGCGGGCCCCGGCGCCAGTACGGTGTGGCCGGCGCCGCGCGGCGGGCCAGCAGATCGTCGTAATAGGCGACGATCCGCGTCCGCACCGACTTCTGGGTGTCACCGGACAGGGCGCGGAAAGGCGCGTACCGCTGCCGGTCGTCGGTCGAAACGCTGAACCACCACCAGGGCTCATTGCCCAGCGCGTGGGCCTTCTCCACCGAGCAGGTGAAGGTGCGGTCGTTGTCGACGAATTCGAATCCCTCTAGCACACCCGTTCCTTGTTGAATGCTATTGAATGTAGTCGATTTTGGGCGACGGCGCCGGGGCTCGCCATGCGAAAGTTCTGAAAGCCGGTGCGACGCATTGGGTTATGCCGGGCGTCCCTTGCCGCCGTCCGTTCCGGTCGCCATGTTGGCGGGCCCTCGCCCCACCCCTGCCCTCCGGCACCGGCCCCCGTGAACGCCATCCGCACGGACCCGCTCTACCTCATCGCCGTCCTCTCCGTCATCGTCGTCGGCTCGGAATGGCTGGCCCGGCGGGGGGTGTTCCGGCACCTCGGATCGGCCCTGCTGGTGATTCTGATCGGGGCGCTCCTGGCCAATACCGGACTGATTCCGGCAGGTTCCACCGCCCAGGCGCCGGTTCCCGTCTACGACACCGTGTTCAATCAGCTGGCGCCGATCACGATCTTCTGGCTCCTCCTGCCGGTCAGCTTGCGCGACGTGTTCAAGGTCGGCTGGCCCCTGCTGGCGGTGTTTCTGCTCGGATCGGCCGGCACGATGCTCGGCGTGGTGGTGGGAATGCGGCTCGTGCACGGCGCAACGAGCATCGGCCCCCTCTACCAGGCCGTGGGCGGGATGTTCGCCGGCACCTACATCGGCGGGAGCATCAACTTCAATGCCGTGGCGTTGCAGTACGACGTGGTGCGCCACGGCACCATCTACGGCGGCTCCATCGTCGTCGACAACATCGTCACCACGGTCTGGATCGTGACGACGCTGACGGTGCCCAGACTTCTGGCGTCCGTCTGGCCGCGCCGGACGCGGGGCGCCGCGGCGGCCGCGCCCACCGCCCCGATCGTGGACCTCGAGGCAGAATCGGAGACGCTTGACCCCCGGGGGCTGGCCCTGATGCTCGCCCTCGGCGCCGGTGCCCTGCTCGCCTCGAACCTGATCGCCGACGCCCTGGCCCGCGCCGGGCTCCAGGTACCGTCGATCCTCGTCATCACCACGCTCGCGCTGCTCCTCGCACAGATCCCGGCCGTTGGCCGGCTGCCCGGTGCGCGCGTCCTGGGCATGTACGCGGTCTACGTCTTTCTGACCGTCATCGGGGCCTTCTGCGACGTGCACAGCCTTACCAGCCTTGGCACGCTCGGCCTGGTGCTGCTCGCCTTTGCGATGACGACGGTGCTCGTGCACGGCGTGGTGTCGTTCGCGTCGGCATGGCTGCTGCGGGTGGACATCGACGCGGCGGCGGTCGCGTCCCAGGCCAACGTCGGGGGCGGCACGTCGGCCCTGGCGCTGGCCAAGAGCCTGGGCCGCGAGGATCTGCTGGTGCCGGGAATCCTGCTCGGTTCCCTGGGCAACGCGATCGGCACGTTTCTCGGTTTTCTGGTGATGCAATTGACCTAGTCCTGCCGCCGGATGCACTCTACTGGCGGTACAACCGAACCGGAGGCCGGCCGTCATGTCACGCAAGAAGGTTACCCGCCGCGAATTCGTGTCCGATGCCGGGAAGCTGGCGCTCGGCGCCATGGTTCTTCCCCAGGGATTTCCGACCGTCGTGCCGCGGCACGTGCTGGGCGGTCCCGGATACATCGCGCCCAGCGATCAACTCCAGGTAGCGATCGTCGGTTTCGGCGGCATGGGTTCGCAGAACGCGCTCGAGCTGTCGAAGACCGAGCGGATCGTCGCCGTCTGCGACGTCGATCTCGCGTTCTCGGCGCGCAACGTGGCCGCCAAGTTGAAGACCCGCGACGGCGCCGACCGCCCCGACGGCATGCAATTGAAGGCCCAGTTCGACGCTGCGGCCAAGTACACCGACTGGCGGGAGATGCTGGACAAGCAGCACGACATCGAGGGCGTGGTCGTGGCGACCCCCGACCACAATCATGCCGTGGTGGCCAACGCCGCCATGCTGGCCGGCAAGCACGTCTACGTCCAGAAGCCGCTCACGTATTCGGTGTACGAGTCCCGGGCCCTTCGCGCGACGGCGGCGAAGACGGGCGTCAAGACGCAGATGGGCAACCAGGGCCACTCGGGCGACGGCGCGCGGCTCATCAACGAGTGGATCCAGGCCGGCGTGATCGGCACCGTGCGCGAGGTGCACGTGTGGACGAACCGGCCCTGGGGCTACTGGCCGCAGGGCATCGCGCGGCCCGCCAAGGCGACGTCTGAGCAGGCGGCCCGGTTCGGCAAGAGCTGGAACCAGGGGACGCTCGATGCGATGCTCGCCGACGCGATGGCGGGCGACTACCCGGTACCCGACGGCCTCAACTGGCCGATGTACCTCGGTCCGGTCGCCGAGGACGTGGCGTATCATCCCGTCTACCATCCGTTCAACTGGCGGGGTTGGACCGACTTCGGCGTTGGCGCGCTGGGCGACATGGGTGCGCATCTGATCGACCATCCCTACTGGGCCCTCGGCCTCACCCAGCCGACGAGCATCGAAGCGACGTCGACGCCGTGGGGCACGAGCGTCGTCCAGCCGGCACCGGGCGAGACCGGGCCGGACGGGAAACCGGCGCGGCCCCACCGCGTACCCGTCACGTATCCGCTGGCGACGACGGTGCACTATCAGTTCCCGGCGGTGGGCGGCCGGGGGCCGGTGAAGCTGTTCTGGTACGACGGCGGCCTGTTCCCGCCGCGGCCCGACGCGCTTCCCGACGACGTGGAATTGAAGAGCGACGGCGGCGGGCTGTTCATCGGCGACAAGGGCGTCCTGCACTACGACACCTACGGCGAGAATCCGCACTGCTATCCGGAGTCGCTCATGGACGTGGCGAACGCCGTGCCGCGGACGATGCCGCGCATTACGGTGAGCCACGAGCGCAACTGGGCGTTGGCGGCCATGGGGCAGGCCGCCGAGAGCTCACCCATCTCCTACGCCTCGCAACTCACGGAGACGATGCTGCTCGGCGTCGTCGCGGTCCGGGCCGGACAGGGGAAGAAGATCTACTACGACGCCGAGCAGATGCAGGTCACCGGACGGCCGGATCTGGACCGGTATCTGAAGCGCGATTTCCGGCCCGGATGGGCCATCTGATTCACCACTACTCGAGGGACATGATGCAGCGATCGATTCTCGCGACCGCCGCCGCGCTGGCGTTGGGCGCAGCCGCCTGTACCACCGGTGCCGCGGGCTCCGCCGGCAGCGTCGCCCGATCGGCCGCCCCGGCGGCGGGGTGGCAGTCGCTGTTCGACGGCCGGACCCTGGACGCGTGGCGAGGCTATCGCAACGAGGACATCTCGGCCTGGCACGTGGCCGGCGGCATCATCACCAAGGACACGAGCACGGGCGACCTCGTGACCCGGGACGTGTACGGCAACTTCGAACTCGAACTCGACTGGCGCATCAGCAAGGGCGGAAACGCCGGCATCTTCTATCGCGGCACCGAGGAGTACGATCACATCTACTGGAGCGGCCCCGAGTACCAGCTACTCGACGACGCCAACGCGCCGGACGGCCGCAACCGCCTGACATCGGCGGGCTCCGACTACGCCGTCTACCCGGCGCCGGCGGGCGTCGTGAAGCCGGCGGGCGAATGGAACACCACGCGCATCATCGTCAACGGCAATCACGTGGAACACTGGCTCAACGGGCAGAAGCTGCTGGAATACGAACTCGGCAGTCCCGACTGGGTGGCCCGGGTGAAGGCCAGCAAGTTCAACGCCTGGCCGGATTACGGAAAGGCACGCGTCGGGTACATCGGCGTCCAGGGCGACCACAACGGCGAGCTTTCCCTGCGCAACATTCGCATTCGCCGCCTGCCCTGAGCATGGAAAACACGATCGGCCTGGTCATCCTGCTCGCCTTCCCGTTGGCGGTGGCCATCGCCGCGGCCCGGGCGGCGATGCGCTGGACCGGCGGGTGGCGAATGGCCGCCGTACTCCCGCTGATCGCCATCGGCGGCGACCTGCTGTTCTCCTACTTCTCGGGTGTCGTGGATCCGGCCACGCACCACCTGTGGCCGTTCGAGCTGATGACGGTGACGGCCATCTGCGCCGTATTCCTGATGGCCGCGAACTCGCTCCGGAAGGCGGCGATCCAGAAGCAGGAAGCTCCGCCCCCGACGTAGCCCGCCGAGGGGAGCCGCCGCTCAGACCATCAGGGGCGGGTCGTCCCCCGTGGGATCGGCGACGATCGACGGCAGGTAGTAGTCGCGCACGTATTCCTGCAGCATGCGCCGCGCCGTGAATCGTTCGCCACTGGTGCGGATGGCGTGTTTCATCCGCCGCACCCATTCCACCGGCACCCCGTGCGCGTCGCGCGACGAGAAGTACAGCGGCACGACCTGCTCCTCGAGCAGGCGGAACAGCTGCTCGGTGTCGGCCGCGTCGGGATCGCCGTTTCCGGGGTCCGCGGCCGGAATCATCCACCCGTTGAGCCCCGTGTACCCCTCGGCCCACCACCCGTCTTCGGTGCCGAGCTGCGGCACGCCATTGAGCGCCGCCTTCATCCCGCTGGTGCCGCACGCCTCCAACGGCACGCGCGGCAGGTTGAGCCAGAGATCGACGCCGTTGACCAGGCGATGCGCCACGTGCAGCTCGTAGTCTTCGATGAACGCGATGCGGCCCTCGAACCGTGAATCCCGGGTGGCGTTGTAGATCTGCTGGAGTACCTGCTTGCCCTGTTGATCGGCCGGATGCGCCTTGCCCGAGAAGATCAGCTGCACGGGCCGGCGCGGATCGGTGAGCAGTCGCTCCAGGCGGTCCGGATCGCGCAGAAGCAGGGCGGCCCGCTTGTAGGTGGCGAAACGGCGCGCGAAGCCGATCGTGAGCGCCTTGTCGCTGAGCAGTGTTCCGGCTCCCACCAGATGGGCAGCCGCCGGGCGCCTCTCGCGCCACTGGCGCCGCGCCTCCTCACGGATGAATTCCAGCAGGTTCACCTTCAGCTGGTTGTGCGTGCGCCAGAGCGCGCCGTCATCCATCGCCAGTACCTGCTCGAGGAAGGCTGGGTCGTCGAGGTGGTCCTGCCACTGCGCGCCCAACTGGGCGTCGAACCGGTCCACCATCCGATTCGCCATCCACGTGGGCAGGTGCACCCCGTTGGTCACGTGTCCGATGGGCACCGCGTCCACGTCGCGCCCCGGCCAGAGCTCCCGCCACATCTCGCGGGTGACCGCGCCATGCACGCGCGACACCCCGTTCACGCGGCGCGCCAGGCGGATCGCGGCCACCGTCATGTGAAACTCATCGGGGTTTCCCGAGGGATGGCGGCCGAGATCGAGCAGCCGCCCGGGATCCATTCCCATGTCTTCGCACAGGGCGCCGGCGCAGGCACTGACCTCGGCATCGGTGAACACGTCGTGTCCGGCCGGCACCGGGGTGTGCGTCGTGAAGACGGTGGCGCTGCGTACGCGCTCCACCGCCTCCTCCATCTGCAACCCCTCGTGGCACAGCTCCCGCAATCGCTCGACCATCATGAACGCGGCATGGCCCTCGTTGGCGTGCCAGGCATCGGGGAAAATCCCCACCGCGCGCAGCACGCGCACGCCGCCCACGCCCAGCAGCCACTCCTGGCGCAACCGGTGCACGCGTCCGCCTGCGTACAACGCGTGGGACAACTCGCGGTCGGCCGGCTCGTTGCCATCGATGTCGGTGTCGAGCAGGAACAGCGGGACGCGGCCCACCTGCATTCGCCAGGCACCGACGTTCACCGTCCGGCCGGACATCTCGATGGTCGTGAGTTGGCGTCCTCCCTTCGGGTTCAGCACCCACTCCAACGGCGTCACCGCTGGATCGAAGGGCTCGGTGGTGTCCTGCTGCCACCCGTCCAACCCGATCATCTGGTCGAAGTAGCCCTTGGTGTAGAGCAGTCCCACCCCCACCAGGGGCACCCCGAGATCCGACGCGGCCTTGCAGTGATCGCCGGCCAGCACGCCGAGGCCCCCGGCGTAGATCGGCACCGATGCATGCAGCCCGAACTCGGCACAGAAGTAGGCAATCGTCGAACCGGCGCGTTCGCCCGCCGCGCGCGCGAACCAGGTGTCGGTGGCTTCGGCGTCGGCGCGCGCCTTCTCTCGCACCGCGTCGTACAGGCGGAGGAACTCGGGGTCGCTCGCGCACTCCTCGAGTCGCGCCGGCGCGGCCTGTTGCAGCACCGCGATCGGGTTGTGCCGCGTCCGATGCCAGAGCACGGGGTCGATGGCGCGGAAGAGCACGCGCGCGTCGCGGCTCCAACTCCACGACAGATTGGTGGCGATTGCGGGAAGACCGCCGATGCGGTCGGGAAGGGGCGGAAGTGGGATGCCGGGTGGGTTCATGCCAGTGGAATGGAGTTCGGGTGCGCCGCGGCGCGGCTTCGCTCCTCGCAACATAAGGGGTAACGAACGGCCTCGTCCAAGTCTCGATTTCTGGCGTTCGCTCGTCGAATGGGTTAACGATTGATGCATGGATAAGGCGAACCCGGCGAAACGACGGGGTCGCGTCACCCCCGCGAAGATCGCCAGACTCGTGATCGAGGAGGTCCGGCCCGCGGTCGACGGCGGCCGGTATGCGGTGAAGCGCATCGTGGGAGATTCGCTCACCGTCGACGCCACCGTGTACAAGGACGGCCACGACCTCGTCACCGGTCGCATCCGCTATCGCGCGCCCGGTGAGCGCCGGTGGCGCACCGCGCCCATGGGCTACGAACGCGACTTCGACCGCTGCCGGGGATCCTTCGTCGTCGACCGCCTGGGACGCTGGACGTTCACGGTGGACGGATGGACCGACCGCTTCGAGACCTGGCGCATGGACCTGCGCAAGAAGTCCGACGCCGGGGTGGACGTGGCGCTCGATCTGCTCGTAGGCGCGCAACTCGTTGATGAGGCGGCGGCGGCCGCCCGCGGCCGCGATGCCGCACGGCTGCAGCACGACGCCCAGATAGTTCGCGATCCGGCCGTGGCGACGTCGGAACGCGTCGCCACGGCGCTGAGCGCCGACCTGGACCTGCTGATGCGCCGCCACCTCCCGCCCAGCGACCTCGTAAGCGCCGCCAGCGAGTATCCGGTGGACGTGGACCGCGAGCGCGCCGCGTTCGGGGCCTGGTACGAACTCTTCCCGCGTTCGCAGAATCCGAAGCCACACGTGTACGGCACGTTCGCCGACACGGAGCGACAGCTGCCGCGGCTCGCCGACCTCGGATTCGACGTCGTCTACCTGCCACCCATCCATCCCATCGGCACCACCAACCGCAAGGGCCGGAACAACACGCTCGTGGCCGGGCCCGACGACGTGGGCAGCCCGTGGGCGATCGGCGGCGAGGCGGGCGGCCACACGGCGGTCGACCCGCGCCTCGGCACGGTGGCCGACTTCGAGCACCTCGTCCATGCGGCGCGCTCCCTCGGCCTCGAGATCGCGCTCGACTACGCGCTGCAGTGTTCGCCGGATCATCCCTGGCTGCGGGACCATCCCGACTGGTTCTTCATCCAGCCGGACGGGTCGATCCGGCACGCCGAGAACCCGCCGAAGACGTACGAGGACATCTACCCTCCCAACTTCTGGTGCGACGACCGGGAGGGGCTCTGGAACGCGTGCCGCGACATTCTGCGGTTCTGGATCGCCCGCGGCGTCCGGATCTTCCGGGTGGACAACCCGCACACGAAGCCGTACGCGTTCTGGGCCTGGGTGCTGGCCGAGATTCATCGCGACCACCCCGAAGTCGTGTTCCTGGCCGAAGCGTTCACGCGCCCGGCCCGGATGAAGGGACTGGCCAAGCTCGGGTTCTCCCAGTCGTACACGTATTTCACCTGGCGCAACAGCGCCTGGGAGCTGCGCGAGTACCTGAATGAACTCGCCCACGGGGAGATGGCGGAGTACTTCCGGCCCAACTTCTTCGCCAACACCCCCGACATTCTGCACGAGTACCTGCAGCACGGCGGCCGGCCTGCGTTCCGCGTTCGCCTGCTGCTCGCCGCCACGCTGTCGCCCACGTACGGCATCTACTCCGGCTTCGAACTCTGCGAGAACGTGCCGCGCGAGCCGGGCAGCGAGGAGTATCTCCATTCGGAGAAGTACGAACTCCGCCATCGCGACTGGGACGCGCCGGGCAACCTGGCCGCCGATATTCGGGTCCTCAACCGGATCCGCCGTGAGAATCCGGCGCTCCGGGAGCTGCGCAACATCCGGTTTCACGCCAGCGAGGACGATGCCGTGCTGTTCTACCACAAGCCGGCGCCGGGCGACGACCTGCTGGTGGTCGTGAATCTCGACCCCGCGAAGGTGCGGGAGACGATGGTCCACGTCCCCGTACACGACCTCGGGCTGCGGGAGGATCAACCGTTCGAGGTCGAGGATCTGCTCTCGGGCACGCGGTACACCTGGCAGGGCACGCGGAACTACGTCCGGCTCGATCCGGCGGAACGGCCCGGACACGTCCTGCGCGTAGTGCCGGCACCGGAGGGTGGGCGATGAAGCGCGATCCGCTGTGGTACCGCGATGCCATCATCTATCAGTTGCACGTGCGCGCCTACAAGGACAGCGACGGCAACGGGGTCGGCGACTTTCGGGGCCTGACGCAGCAACTCGACTACGTCCGTGACCTGGGAGTGACGGCGATCTGGCTGCAGCCGTTCTATCCCTCGCCGCTCCGCGACGACGGCTACGACATCGCGAGCTACACCGACGTCAACCCGATCTACGGAACGCTCAGCGATTTCAAGGTGTTCCTGCGCGAGGCCCACCGCCGCGAGATTCGCGTGATCACGGAACTGGTGCTGAACCACACGTCCGACGCGCACGCCTGGTTCCAGCGCGCCCGGCACGCCAAGCCCGGCAGCCGCGAGCGCGATTTCTACGTCTGGAGCGACACCGCCGAGGAGTTCGCCGATGCCCGGGTGATCTTCAAGGACTTCGAGCCCTCCAACTGGACGTGGGATCCGGTGGCCGGCGCCTACTACTGGCACCGGTTCTACGCCCACCAACCCGACTTGAACTTCCGGAATCCGGCGGTCCGCAAAGCGATGTTCGAGGTGCTCGACTTCTGGCTCGGTATGGGCGTCGATGGGTTGCGGCTGGACGCGGTCCCCTACCTCTACGAGGAGGAGGGCACGACCTGCGAGAACCTGCCCGAGACCCACGCCCTGCTCCGCGACCTGCGGCACCACGTGGACGCCAACTTCCACGACCGGATGCTGCTGGCGGAAGCCAACCAGTGGCCGGAAGACGCCGTGGCCTACTTCGGCGACAGCGACGAATGCCACATGGCGTTCCACTTCCCCGTGATGCCGCGGCTGTTCATGGCGCTGCACATGGAAGATCGCTTCCCGGTGGTCGACATCATGCAGCAGACGCCCGAACCGCCGGCCGGCGGCCAGTGGGCGTTGTTCCTGCGGAACCACGACGAGCTGACGCTGGAGATGGTGACCGACGAGGACCGCGACTACATGTACCGGGCGTACGCGCAGGATCCGCGGATGCGCGTGAACGTCGGGATCCGCCGCCGGCTGGCGCCGCTGCTCGGCCACGACCGCCGGCGGATCGAGCTCATGAACGCTCTCCTCTTCTCGCTGCCCGGCACGCCGATCATCTACTACGGCGACGAGATCGGCATGGGTGACAACATCTATCTCGGCGACCGCAACGGGGTGCGCACGCCCATGCAATGGAGCGCCGACCGCAACGCCGGCTTCTCCCGCGCCAACCCGCAGCAACTCTACTCGCCGGTGGTGATCGATCCCGAGTACCACTACGAAGCCTGGAACGTGGAGGCCCAGCAGGCCAATCCCCACTCCGAGCTGTGGTGGATGAAGCGGCTCATCGCGCTGCGCAAGCAACTCGAGGGCTTCGGCCGTGGATCGATCGAGTTCCTCCAGCCGGACAATCGCCGGGTGCTCGTGTTCCTGCGGCGCTACGAGGAGCAGATCGTCCTCGTCGTCGCCAACCTGTCGCGCTACGTGCAGTGCGTGGAACTCGAACTCGCCGAGTTCAACGGCCTCGTCCCGGTGGAGGCGTTCGGTCGCACGAGCTTCCCGCCGATCGGCGAGCTGCCCTACTTCCTGACCCTCGGCCCGCACGGGTTCTACTGGTTCTCGCTCACGCCGCGGCGGGTGGCCGCGCCCGAGCGCGTCCATCCCCGGCTCGAGGTCGAGGGCGCGTGGGACTCGCTGTTCGAAGAAGAACCGGTACGGGCCTTGGAACGGATTCTGCCCGAGTATCTCGTCGCCCGCCGCTGGTTCGGCAGCAAGGCGCGCACGCTCAAGGGCGTGGAGATCGTCGAATCCATCCCGTTCCCGTACGCCGACACGAAGGCCATGATCACCTTCGCCCTGTGTACGTACACGGAAGGTGAAGCGGAGCGGTATCTGCTGCCGCTGGGATTCGCCACCGGCGCCCGGCGCCACGCGATCACCGACGCGGCGCCACATGCCGTGATCGCCGACCTGCGCGTGAACACGGCGGAGGACGCTCCGGGGGACGGCATCCTCTTCGACGCCCTGGCCGACGACCGGTTCGCCGACGCGCTGCTCGAGTTCGCATCCAGCCGGCGGAGCTGCAAGGGGCGCCACGGCAGCCTCTCGGCGTCGCGTACGCGCAAGTTCAACGCGCTCATGGCGGCCGGCGGCCCGCTCGCGCCACAGCCGATTCGCTCCGAGCAGAGCAACACGTCGATCGTGTTCGGCAACCGGCTCATCTGCAAGCTGTTCCGCAAGGTCGACGAGGGGATCAACCCCGACGTCGAGGTGGAGCGGTTCCTCACCGAGCAGGCCAGGTTCCCGCACACCCCCGACGTGGCGGCCGTCTTCGAGTACAAACCGCGTGGGCGGGGGAACGCCGTGATCGGCTTCCTGCAGCAGCTGGTGCCGAACGAGGGCGACGCCTGGACCTACACCATCGACGCCATCGGCCGCTACCTCGAGGATATCCTCACCCATCCGGGGCGGACGGCTCTCACGGCTCCCGCGGACGTGCACCCGCTCGACCTACGGGGCGCGACCCCGCCGGCGCCACTGGACGCCCTGCTGCACGAATACCTGCAGCGGGCTCGCCTGCTCGGCCGCCGCACCGCCGAGCTGCACATGGCGCTGGCCAGCCGCACGGACTTCCCCGACTTCGCGCCCGAGCCGTTCACGACGTACTACCAGCGAGAGTTGTACCAGGGCGGGCGGACGCTCGCCCGCCAGGTGCTGGCGCGGCTGCGCAAGCACGTGCGCGACCTGCCCGACGAAGACGACCGGCTGCGCGCCCGCGTGCTCCTCAAGGCCGAGGAGGATCTGCTGACGCGGCTCAAGGGCGTGGTGGACCACAAGCTCACCGGCCGACGCATCCGGTGTCACGGCGACTACCACCTGGGCCAGGTGCTCTACACCGGCCGCGACTTCGTGATCATCGATTTCGAGGGGGAGCCGGCGCGCTCGATGAGCGAGCGGCGGTTCAAGCGGTCGCCGCTGCGCGACGTGGCGGGGATGCTGCGCTCCTTCGACTACGCGGCGTCGTACGCACTGCGCGGGGGACGCGTGCGCGCCGAGGACGTGCCCCAGCTGCGGCCCGCCGCCGACCTCTGGGTGCTCTGGGTCCAGGCCGCGTTCGTGGCCGAGTACCTCGAGGTCGTCGATCCGGCCGACCTGCTGCCGCGGGCCGACCTCGACCTACGCCTCCTCCTCGACTTCTCGCTCCTCGACAAAGCGACGTACGAACTCGGGTACGAACTCAACAACCGGCCCGACTGGGTGCACGTCCCGCTCGAGGGCATCCTCCGCCTCCTCGCCAGCGACGTGCCGGTCGTATGACGCGCCGCCGCCGGTCCGGGGCCCGGCGCTGATGCGCGTCTGGCCCGGTGAGCCCTACCCGTTCGGTGCCACGTGGGACGGCCGGGGCGTGAACGTCGCCATCTTCTCGGAGCACGCCGAGCGCGTCGAGCTGTGTCTGTTCGACCGGCCCGGCGACGCCACGGAGAGCGCGCGCATCGTGCTGCCCGAGCGGTTGAACAACATCTGGCACGGCTACTTTCCCGACCTGCGGCCGGGGCAGTTGTACGGGTTCCGCGTCCACGGGCCGTACGATCCGGAGCACGGACACCGGTTCAACCCCGCCAAGCTGCTACTCGACCCCTACGCACGGGCCATCAGCGGCACGGTGCAGTGGGACGATTCGCTGTTCGGCTACGTGCTCGGCGGGCCCGACGCCGATCTGGCCGCCGACCCGCGCGACAGCGCCGGCAGCCTGCCCAAGTGCGTGGTCGTCGAGACGGCGTTTTCCTGGGGCGACGACCGGCCGCCGCGCACACCGTGGACGCGCACGCTTATCTACGAATGCCACGTGAAGGGCATGACGGCGCGGCATCCGGCAATCGCCTCCACCGAACGCGGCACCTACGGCGCCCTCACCTCGGAGCCGGTGCTCGACCACCTGCAGTCGCTCGGGGTCACCGCCGTCGAACTGCTCCCGGTGCACCACGCGCTCACCGAGAAGGATCTCGATCATCGTGGGCTCGTGAACTACTGGGGGTACAACACCATCGGCTACTTCGCTCCCGACTCCCGCTACGCCACCGGCGCGCTGGGCCAGCAGGTCACCGAATTCAAGACGATGGTGAAGAGCCTGCACTCGGCCGGGCTCGAGGTCATTCTCGACGTCGTCTACAACCACACGGGCGAGGGAAACGAACTGGGGCCGACCGTGAGCTTCCGCGGCATCGACAACAAGTCGTACTACCGTCTCGATCCGTCGCGCGAGCGCTACTACGTGGACTTCACCGGCTGCGGCAACAGCTTCAACACGCTGAACGCCCGCGCCATGCAGCTGATGATGGACAGTCTGCGCTACTGGGTGAAGGAGATGCACGTCGACGGCTTCCGGTTCGACCTCGCCCCCGCCCTTGCCCGATCGCTGCACGCGGTGGACCGGTTGGCCTGGTTCTTCGACATCATCCAGCAGGACCCCGTGCTCTGCCAGGTGAAGCTGATCGCCGAACCGTGGGACGTGGGCGAGGGCGGATATCAGGTGGGCAACTTCCCCACCGGCTGGACGGAATGGAACGGCCGCTATCGCGATACCGTCCGCCGGTTCTGGCGCGGCGACGCCGGCCAGCTGCCCGATCTCGCCTACCGTCTCTCCGGCAGCAGCGACCTCTACGATCCCGGCGGCCGCAGCCCGTATGCCGGGATCAACTTCGTCACCTGCCACGACGGCTTCACGCTGCGCGATCTGGTGTCGTACGATCACAAACACAACGAAGCGAACGGCGAACACAACCGCGACGGCACGGATGAGAACTACAGCCGGAACTGGGGCGAGGAGGGGCCGACCCAGGTGCCGGAGATCGTGCGGTTGCGCGACCGGATGATCCGCAACTTCCTGGCGACGATTGCCTTTTCGCAGGGCGTGCCGATGATCTCGCACGGCGACGAGTTCGGGCGCACCCAGCAGGGCAACAACAACGCCTACTGCCAGGACAACGAACTCGCGTGGATGGATTGGGAGCACGACGAACCGGCCCGGGAACTCCTGGCATTCGCGCGCGACGTGATCGCCATCCGGCACGCCAATCCCGTGCTCCGCCGCCGCAGTTTCTTCCGCGGAACGATCGACGGTGGTGACGGGCGCCGGGACGTGGCCTGGCTCCGCCCCGACGGCCAGGAGATGCAGCACGACGACTGGACGCCGGCGGCCGGTCGGGTGCTCGGCATGTTGCTGCACGGCGAGGCCACCGACGAGGTGGACGAGCGGGGCCGTCGCATCGAGGGCGACACACTGCTCCTGCTGGTGAACGGCGGCGGGAAATCCCGGCGGTTCACCCTGCCCAAGCTCGGACCGGGCATCTGGAAGGAACTCGTGAATACGGCGAGACCCGGACACCGCCGCCTCGGCGAAGGCGTGCTGCTGGTGCGCCACTCGTTGATCCTGCTGAGCCACCACGTGCCGCGGAGTGGAACTCGATGACCACGTTTCCCCCCACCATCGGCGACGTCGATCTCCATCTGTTCAACGAGGGCACCCATCGACGGCTGTGGGACGTCCTCGGCGCCCACCCCCGCAGCATGGACGGCGTACGCGGTACCGCGTTCGCGGTCTGGGCGCCCAACGCCGAACGCGTCAGCGTGGTCGGCGACTTCTGCGAGTGGAACGGCGACCGGCACGCGATGCGGCCGGTAGGGTCGTCGGGGATCCACGAGACCTTCGTGCCCGGCGTCGAACCCGGCGCCCTGTACAAGTTCGAGATCCGTACCCGCACCGGTCAGTTGCTGCTCAAGACGGACCCCGTGGCCCAGGCCATGGAGCTGCCGCCGGGCACCGCGGCGCGCGTCTATCAATCGACGTTCACGTGGGGCGACGACGCGTGGATGGCCTCCCGCCGCGCGGCGTCGCACGCCCACGAACCGATGCACACCTACGAGGTCCACCTCGGGTCGTGGCAGCGAGTGCCCGAACAAGGCAACCGCTGGCTGACCTACCGCGAACTCGCCCCGAGGCTCGTCGAGCACGCGCACCATTTCGGCTTCACGCACCTGGAACTCATGCCGGTGGCGGAGCACCCGTTCACCGGATCGTGGGGATATCAGGTGAGCGGCTACTACGCGCCCACGGCGCGATACGGCTCGCCCGACGACTTCCGCTTCTTCGTCGACTACTGCCACCAGCACGGGATCGGCGTGATCGTGGACTGGGTGCCCGCCCACTTCCCCAAGGACGCGTTCGCGCTTGCCCGGTTCGACGGCACGGCGCTCTACGAACACGAGGATCCGCGGCGCGGCGAGCATCCCGACTGGGGCACGCTCGTGTTCAACTTCGGCCGCCACGAGGTGCGCAACTTCCTGGTGGCCAACGCGCTCTACTGGCTCGACGAATTCCACGTCGACGGTCTGCGCGTGGACGCCGTCGCGTCGATGCTTTATCTCGACTACAGCCGCAAGGAAGGCGAGTGGCTGCCCAACATCCACGGCGGCCGGGAGAACCTCGAGGCGATCGATTTTCTGCGGGCGATGAACGACGCCGTCCGTGAGAAGTATCCGGGGTGCCTGACGATCGCCGAGGAGAGCACCGCCTGGCCGGGCGTCACGCGCAACACCGCCGAGGGCGGACTCGGGTTCAGCTTCAAGTGGAACATGGGCTGGATGCACGACACGCTGGAATACATGCGCCAGGACCCGATCCACCGGCGGTATCACCAGGACGAGCTGAGCTTCGCGATGGTCTACGAGTACTCCGAGCGCTTCGTGATGCCGCTCTCGCACGACGAGGTCGTGCACGGCAAGGGTTCGCTCTACAACAAGATGCCGGGAGATCCGTGGCAGAAGCTCGCCAACCTGCGGCTGCTCCTCGCCTACCAGTGTGCGCGGCCCGGCAAGCAGCTGCTGTTCATGGGCACGGAGTTGGCGCAGGAACGGGAGTGGAACCACGACACGAGCCTCGACTGGCACCTGGCCGCGGAACCGGACCGAGCCGCCTTCGGGAGATTCCTGGCCCGGCTCGGCCACCTGTACGTCGAGACACCGGCGTTCTGGCAGCGCGATCCCGACCCGGAAGGCTTCGCGTGGATCGATGCGGCGGACCGCGAGAACTCGGTGTTCGCGTTCATGCGCGTGGGCGGGGGTGACCACCGCGTGGTCGTCCTGAACTGCACCCCGGTGCCGCGGCACGACTACCGACTCGGGGCGCCGGTGGCCGGCCGCTACCGCGTGGAACTGAACAGCGACGCCGGCGAATTCGGAGGCAGCGGCGCCGGATCGTTCGGCACGCTCGAGACCGAACCGACAGCGGCCCACGGACGCGACCAGTCGTTGCGCCTCGTGCTGCCCCCCCTCGGCGTCCTCGTCCTGGCGCCGGCGTCGTGAGGTGAGCCGCACACAGTCTCACCCATCGGCGCTCACCGCGCTCGCCCGGCGGATGGGCGTGCTCGATACCTATCGCGACATCCATGGCGCGGACCACGCCACCACCGACGAGACCCGCGCGTCGCTGCTCCGCGCCATGGGAGTGCCGGTGGAGGGCGAAGCCGCGGCGGAGCGCGAACTCGCGCGACTCGACGCCGAGGACGGCGCGCGATTGCTCCAACCGGTGGCGGTGGTCCACGCGCACGTGTGGCAGTTGCCGGCGCTACCGGTGCCGGAGGGCACGCCGTGGACGGCCGAGTTGACGCTCGAGAATGGATCGAGCCGGGTGATGCGCGGCGTGACCTCCCCCGTCGCGACCCCCACCGCGAGCGCGGAGCCGCTGCCGCTCGGCTATCACCAACTGCGGGTCTCGGTGGGCACCGGCGACAGCGCCCGCCACGCCACGCAGCTGCTCATCGTGCCGCCGGCGCGGTGTCCCGGCATCGAACGACGCACGGGCGGCCGCCGCGCCGTGGGCGTCCTCGCCAACCTCTACTCGATCCGTAGCGCCGGCGACTGGGGATGCGGGGACGTGGGCGACCTGCGGCGGCTCGCATCGTGGGTGGCGCAGGTCGGGGGCGCATTCGTGGGCATCAACCCCTTGCACGCGCTCCGCAACGCGGCAGGCGGGGTGAGCCCCTACTCGCCGGTGAGCCGATTGTTCAACAATCCGATCTACCTGGACGTCGGCGCGCTGCCGGAAGTCGCCGAGTCTCCCGAGGCGGCAGCGCTCCTCGCCGATAGCGGCGTGTTGGCCACCCGCGACACACTGCGCGCCGAGGCGCTCGTGGACTACGCGGGGGTGATGCGCCTGAAACGGCGGGTGCTGGAGCCGCTGCACCGCGCGTTCGCCCGCCTGCATCGCGACCGCGATACGCCGCGCGGCCGGGCCTACCGACGGTACCGGGAGTCGCAGGGTGAAGCGCTCGACCGGTTCGCGGTGTTCTGTGCGCTCGCCGAGCAGCAGTCGGCACCGGGCGGCAATGGCGATCAGCCGGACTGGCACCACTGGCCCGCCCCGTTCCGCGATCCGGATTCCACGGCGGTGGCCGACTTCGCGCGCGCCAACGCGGAAGCCGTGGACTTTCACCGCTACCTCCAGTTCGCGCTCGACGCGCAACTCGCGACGGCCGCCGACGGATTGTCGCTCGGCGTGTACCGCGACCTGGCGGTGGGTTCCGCGCCCGACGGCTGCGATACCTGGGCATGGCCGGCGCTGTTCGCGCGGGGTGCCACCATCGGCGCGCCTCCCGACGACTTCGCCGCCGACGGCCAGGACTGGGGCCTGCCGCCGATCGCCCCCCGCGCCCTGCGCGCCGACCAGTATCGCTACTGGATTCGATTGTTGCGCGCCGGGTTCGCGCACGGCGGCGCCCTGCGCATCGACCACGTGATGGGCCTGTTCCGCCAGTACTGGGTGCCGGCGGGTTCGTCGGCCCGGCACGGTGCGTACGTCCGGTACCCCGCCGAGGAGCTGTTGCAGATCGCGGCCCTGGAGAGCCACCGTCACAACGCGGTCGTGGTGGGCGAGAACCTCGGCACGGTCCCACCCGAAGTGGGCCCGGCGCTGGAAGCGCACGGCATGCTGTCGTCGGCCGTCGTCTACTTCGAACGTGAGGCCGACGGCGGATTTCTCCCGGCGGCCAGCTATCCCGAGCACGCGCTGGTGAGCATCGGGACGCACGACCACGTGCCGCTGGCCGGGTTCCTGAGCGGACGCGATCTGGAGATTCACCGGCGGTTGGGGCGGCTCCCCGATGACGGCGCACGGGACCGCGCCGTCGCCGATCGCGACCGGGCCCGCCAGGGGCTGCTGGAGCGGCTGGAGGCGGAAGGCGTCGCCCCGGCGGCGACCGCCGAGCGCGCCGACGTAGTCCGGGCGGCGCACGCGTTTCTGGGACGCACGCCGGCAGGCATGGTGGGGGTCGCCCTGGACGACCTGGGGCTGGAGACGGATCCCGTGAACATTCCCGGTACGAACGACGCGCAGTACCCGAACTGGCGGCGAAAGATGCGGCGATCGCTCGAGGAGCTCGCGACGCCGGAAGCTGCCGACTCGTTACGCGCGGCGCGCGGAACGCCCGCGCCTAGAACGCCACCATCTGCGTGACCTTCACGATCAGGCTCTCGCCGGGCAGGCCGGAGCTGAGCGCGGGATCGATGGTGGCGTAGGGACCGGGGGCCCGCCCGTCGGGCGTGAGAAAGCGCTGTTCGTTGAACACGATGAACAGGTCGCTCAACGGGTGGTGGATCACGTTCAGGCGCACGTTGGCGTTCAATCGGTGCGAGCCCGCGTCGTACTGCGAGAGCGCGTCGAGAAACGCCACGGTCGAGAACGAGTAGTTTCCGCGGAAGGTCACCAGGTCGGCGACGAAGTGCGTGGGGCCGGCCACCTGCAGATGCGCGTCTGTCCGCTGGCCGCCGAGCTCGAGCTTGAGATGGTACGACGGACGCAGGGTGACGGTTCCGCTCACCGTGCGTTGGTGCCCGTTCCAGAGCCCACCCGAAATACCGCTGAACGTGAGCGAGAGCGGCCGGCTCGGGTCGGTCTGCCCCTTCAGCTGCCACTCCGACCACGCGTAGCCCCCCGCCGGAAGCGAGGCGATGGTCGGATTGATGGTGAACGCCGAGGTGAGCCGTTCGAACCGTGGATTCACCGACAGCTCGACGTACCCGCCGTCGTTGAGGAAAAACGTGTATCCGGAGTGCAGGTTCTTGGCGAGAATGTGTCCCTGCAGATCCTCGTAGTAGCTCCAGGTGACGTGTGGGTGCATCTCCCGCACGCCGTGCGCGGCCAGCCACGGCGTCCGCGGCCGGAGTCCGGTCTCCAGGATCCACTTGCGGTCGTTGGTGCGGCGATAGTAGCCGAGGTCGTCGCGGAAGCCGTCGCCGATCTGCATCACGCCGGCCTTGAGATGCGCCTCGTCGCCGTCGTAGTTGACCGTCGACCGCGCCGCATACTCGCCTCCGTGCACGCCGGGCGTCGCCGTGCCGACCAGGTATGAGTTCCAGTCCACGGCGCCCAGGAAGCGGAAGTTCGCATCGCCGCCGAACACGCGGTTCCAGCTGTGCGTGGAGTCCTGCGACTGCCGGTTCATCAGGATGACGCCGACGTCCGAGCCTTCGTAGAGATTGCGGCGGAGCCGCAGCACCCCGTACGACGTGGCCGGCGTGGTCGTGGTGGCCGACGTCGTCATGGCGAGCGCGCCGACGTCGAGTCCGCCCGCCGAGCCGGTGAGGCGCAACCCGCCGGGCACGCTGATCGTGCGGCCGTCCGGAGTGAGGCCGATGCGCCGGCTGAAGAAGAGCACGAGGTCCTCGTCCGACGTCACGGGCGTGGACACCCGGTTATTGCGGGCCGCGTCACCGACGTAGAAGGTGCCGGAATTCTCGAGGAAGAACTCGCGCTTCTCGGGAAAGAACTGGCTGAACTGGGTGAGGTTCACCTGTTGCTCGTCGGCCTCGGCCTGGGCGAAATCGGGATTCACCGTGCCGTCCAGCGTCAGATGCGACGTGATGCCGTACTTGAGATCCACCCCAACGTCGCCGGTGCGATCGAAGGTCCGGCCGCCCGTTTCGCGGACCGTGCGGGCGGCGACGTACGGCTTCACCCGCAGGTCGCGGGTGGCATGCGCCGTGGACAGGCCGTCGAGTTCGCCGGCCAGCGACACGCGCGTGAGCCCGTACGACCGGGGCACGGGCGCCCAGAAGTCGACCTCGTTCTTGCGCCGGATGCGGCGGCTGAAGTTGATGCCCCACCGCTGCGGTCCCGTGGTGGCGAAGCGGATGGCCGTGAAGGGAATCGCGATCTCGGCGGTCCACCCGTCCGCCGCGCGATGTGTCTTCACGCGCCACACCGCGTCCCAACTGGCGTTGACCTCGCGCCCCTCGTTGGCCACCTGGCGGTCGGCCTTGGCGCCCGCCACGTTCGTGATGAAGATGTAACCGTTGCGCCGGTCGTCGAAGGTGTCGAGGAGCACTTCGAAGTCGTCCTCACCGGTCTCATCGAAATCCTTGCGGATGTCGTTCACGATCAGCCCCGAGGGATCTCGATCGTGCATGTAGGCAGCGATGTAGATGTTGTCGGCGTCGTACGCTATGCGGACCTCGGTGCGTTCCGTGGCCGGCTGCCCCTCCTGCGGCTCCGATTGCACGAACCCCGACACGGCACGCGCGCGGCTCCACACGGGATCGTCCAGGCGGCCGTCGATCACCGGTGCGTGCGCCGCGCGCACCGCCACCACCGCTTGGGCGGCCGGGTTCGAGCCGAGGCTGGTGTCACGCACCGCGCCGGCCTGCGGGACGGTAGACAGCAAGAAAGGAAGCGTCGCGGCAGCGGCGATGGTGAGCATTGGACTATGGTGAGTGGGAGAACCGGCAGGGCACGAATGCGGGGCGGGAATGCCGTGGCGCCGCCGGCGGCCCAAGTTAACCAGAGGTCGCCGGCAATCGCGAGTCGCCGGCCGAACCCAGCATCCGCGGTCTTCCCCGCGTACTAGGTCACATGACCACCCCTCCGCCGCCGCGCCGCCGCGCCCGCCCCACGTTCGGGCAGTGGGCGATGCTCGCGATTCTCGTGTTCCTGGTGGTCGTGCTCAAGCTGCAGGACACGAAGCACGCCGTCATCGTCGCCCGGCACACGGGGGCGCTCTGGGTCTCCGTGCTGAGCGCGCTGGCCGGCGTGATCATCCTCCGGTCGGGCTGGGCCGTGAGCGAGGAGCGGACGGAGAAGCAGCTCGAATTCGGCACCCTGCAGAACAATTTCTACCAGCCGCGCCGGGAAGCGCTCGTGCAGGGCGGCGCCGTGCTCGGCGGCGTGGCCGGCGCCCTCTGGTGGGGCGTGCAGTCGTGGGTGCTGCTGTTCGCGGGCATGCGGCGACACCAGGTGACCCGCGGGCTGTGGGATTTCGAGATGTCGGTGCTGGTGGGCGCGCTTGCGGGGGGCGTGGTCGGCGCCACATTGGGAGTCATCAGCGGCCACCTGTGGGAGCGGTGGCACCGGCGCCAGCGACGGAGGGAACGATGACGGACCGGTTGCGCACATTTCTCGCCGACATGCTCGACTGGCAGCAGGCCCATGCCGGCTTCGACCGCGCGATTGCCGACCTGCCGGCGGGCCTGCGCGGCAAACGCCCGGCCGGTGCGGCGCACTCGGTATGGGAGTTGGTGGAACACATCCGCCTGGCGCAGCGGGACATTCTCGACTTCTGCGTGAATCCGGATTACGAGGAGCGGACCTGGCCCGACGACTACTGGCCCCGGGACCCGGAACCGCCGTCGGCCAAGGCATGGCAGGAGAGCGTCGCGCAGTACCACGCGGACGTGGCGGAGCTCCAGCGGCTGGTGCGCGATCCGGCGTTCGATCTGTTCGCCACGGTGCCGTGGGGGGATGGTCAGACGCACATCCGTGAGGTCGTCCTCGTCTTCGACCACGCGGCGTACCACGTCGGACAGATCGTGCTCGTTCGGCAGCTGCTCGGCGCCTGGAAATAGCGGCCCCGCTGGGCCGGCGCTGGTGAGGGCCGCGCGAAGTCGTCATCTTCCGCGCATGTCGATTCGTACGCTCTGCCGCCCCGCGGCCTGCTTCGTGCTTGCGGCGCTCGGCGCCGCGACGGCCCTCCGGGCCCAACAACCCGCCGCCGACGGCCGCATCTGCGACCGCCCCATCGTTCCCTGGCTGCTCATCGGCCCCTTTCCCGTCGACACCGGCGCGCTGCGCCTCGACAAACGCGACATCGGCGACCCGGCGACGCTGGCCGCCCGCGCGGGAGATCGGGCGGGCGGACTCGTCTGGCAGCGGGTGTCGATGGATGAGCTCGGCCAGTTCGATTACTTCAAGGCGTTCGCGGCCACCACGCTGGACAACATGGCGGCATACGCCGAGACGTACCTCGCGAGCCCCGACGATCGCACCGTGAAGATCGGCGTCGAGAGCGACGACGATGTGATCGTGTGGCTGAACGGCTCACTGCTCGAGCACAACGACGTGGCGCGCGGCGTGGGTACGGCCACCGATACGCTCACCCTGCATCTGCACCGCGGCGTGAACCGTCTGGTGTACAAGGTGGTGAATCGGGGCGGCGGCATGGGAATGGGGGCGCGCTTCCTCTCCGACAGCCCGGACCCGGTGGGCGACATCGTGGCGTCCGATTCGCCGGACGTCGCCACGCCGACCGCCTCACTGGCAACGCGCTTTCGCGTCGGCCCCGTGGCGGCGTCGTCGATGGCCCGGCTGGTGGACGCGAACGGCCACGCGGCGCTCACGGTGCCCCTGCTCGTCTGCGCCGAGCGTGGGGACGCGGCGGAGTCTCAGGGGGTGTTCACCCTGGGGGGCAGCAGGGCGCGCGCGCCGATCGCCGCCGGGGGTTCGCACCCCGTGGTGACGCTGGACGCGTCGTGGGGACAGCTCGTGCAGGGTGCACTCGACGGCGGGGCGCGTATTTCCGCCGCCGTGTTCGCGCCGGGTATGGTGGGCACGGTCGACGCGGCGCCGGCGGCGCGTCGTGGGACCGCCGACGTCCCCGTCTCGGCCGCGGCGCTGCTCGATATGCTGGCCCGTCCCATCCAGATGGGAATCTGGAAACAGGCCGCGCTGCCGACCACCGCTCCGCTCACCTCCGGAGACTGGGCGCCGCTGGACACGGCGCTCGCCGACTCCACCGCCCGCCGCCACCTCGCGGCCATCGGGTTCGCGATGACGGTGCCCGCCGAGCTGGGTGGACTCACGCTGCAACTCCACGCCGGTGAGTTCGCTCCCCAGGCGACCTTCACCGTGAACGGGACGCCCACACTGGCCGACACGCTGGGGCGCGTCACGCTGTGCGCCCCGTGTGTGGCCGGAGACCGGGTGGAGTTCATCCTCCGGCCCAACGGGGCCAACTGGTGGGATGCCCCCGTGCTGCGGGTGGCGGATCCTGGATGGCACGAGATCCACGACGGTGCGCAGTGGGCCCGCTTCTTCACCCGCGACAGCACCCTGCCGGTGCCGCCGGACAGTGTGGCCCGCGCGCTGGCGGCCGCGGCGCTCGCCGGCGACAAGTCGCAGTACCACGCCATCGTCGACCACTGGTCGCAAGTGCTGGCGCCCGCGGTGGCGGCCATTCGCCGCGACACGATCGACGTGGTGGGGAATTCGCACATCGACGCCGCGTGGCTGTGGCGCTGGCGCGAGACACAGGACGTCATCGACCGGACGTGGGCCACGGCCACCAAGCTGATGGCCAAGTACCCGGACATGCACTTCGCGGCCTCGGCGGCGGTGTACTACGAATCGCTCGCCCAGCAGCGCCCAGACGTGCTGGCGCGAATCAAGCAGCTCGACAAGGAAGGCCGCTGGAACGTGGTGGGTGGGTGGTGGCTGGAGCCCGACGTGAACATGCCCTCGGGCGAGTCGCTGGTGCGCCAGGGGCTCTACGGTCAGCGCACCTTCATCAAGATGTTCGGGCATCCGGCGCACGTGGCCTGGATTCCGGACACCTTCGGCTACCCCTGGTCGCTGCCGCAGATCTTCCTCAAGAGCGGGATGGATTTCTTCGTCACGCAGAAGCTGCGCTGGAACGACACCGACAAGTGGCCGGCCCGACTCAACCAGTTCTACTGGGAGGGACCGGACGGATCGCGGATCTTCTCGTACATCCCGTACGGCTATGACAGCGATCTCGATCCGCACACCCTGGCCGCGCAGGAACGGGCAACGATCGACTCGAGCGCCGTCCCCCGCATGTTGACGCTGTACGGCGTGGGCGACCACGGCGGCGGTCCCACCATGCAGATGCTGGAGCGCTCGCACGATCTGAAGCGCATTCCGGCCTTCCCCGTGGTGCGCGACGACAGCCCCACCGATGCGTTGACGAAGATGAGGGCGGCGTTCCCGGCGGATGGTCCGGTGGTGCGCGACGAACTGTACCTCGAATACCACCGCGGGGTGTTCACCACGCAGACGGAGATGAAATGGTGGAACCGGCACATGGAGGGGTTGCTCGATGCCGCCGAGGCGGCGGCGACCGTGGCCCCCGCGCCGTATCCGCGCGACGCGCTCACCCACGCCTGGGAAACCACCCTGTTCAATCAGTTCCACGATCTCCTGTCGGGGTCGGGCATCGACTCCATCTACATGGACGCGGGCAACGACTACCGGCAGGCGAACGCGCTCGCCGAAGGGGCGCTCGTCACTTCGCTGCGCGCGCTCGCCGCCCCCCTCGACACGAAGCCGCTCCGCGCGAGGGACTTTCCGATGGTCGCCTTCAACCCGAGCGGCGTGGCGCGCGCGGGCGTCGTGACCTTCGCCCCGCCGGCCGGCGGCGACGGGGCCGACTCCGCCGCCGCGTGGACGGCGCTCGATGCACGTGGCCATACGCTCCCCAGCGCGCCGGGCGATTCGGGACGCATCCGGGTGCGCGTGGACTCGGTGCCGGCGTTGGGCGCGAGGGTCTTCTTCATGCGGCCCTCCCGGGCGCGGGCCCCGGCCACCGTCGCCGGCTGGACGCTGGAGAACCGCTACCTGCGTGTGACCATCGATTCCCTCACCGGCGGCATCGCGCGGATGTACGACAAGCTCAACAAACGCGAAGTGTTGTCGCCGGGACCCGCCGCCAACGGCCTGCTGCTGATGGTCGACCGGCCGAAGGACTACGATGCGTGGAACATCGACGATCTGAACGGCGCCAGAACCTGGCTGACGGCCCGGGCGGGCGACACCGCACCCCGGATCACGCGTAGTGCCTTCGGGAGCGCGATCACGGTGCTTCGCGGCAAGGACAGCTCGCTGGTCACCCAGCGCTACGAGCTGCCGGCCGATGCCGACCGCCTGGACGTCGAGACGATCGTGGACTGGCACCAGTCGCATCGACTCATGAAGGCAGTGTTCCCGCTCGCCTTCCACGTGGACAGCACGCACGCCGAGATCCCGTATGCGGTGATCGGCCGAACCACCCGCCCGCGCACGCGGCAGGACAGTGCGCGCTTCGAGACACCCATGCTTCGCTTCGTGGACGGCTCGGCAGCCGATGGCAGCTACGGCGTATCGATCGTGAACGGGGGCAAGTACGGCTACAGTGCCAGCGGCGACACGATCTTCGTGACCCTGCTTCGGTCCCCGAAATCCCCCGACGCACATGCCGACATGGGAACGCAGGCGTTCGTCTACAGCATCGTGCCGCACGCGGGCGACTGGCGCTCGGCGACCGTGCGGGCGGTGGCTCGCGACCTGAACGAGCCGCTGCGCGCAGCGCGCGTGGACGCTCACGCGGGCAACGGCCGGGCCACGGCCAGTCCGTTCACCGTGGCCGGCGGCTCCGTGGAACTCGCCGCCCTCAAGCGCGCCGAAGACGGCGACGGATGGATCGTGCGCCTCGTCGAGACCAGCGGCCGGCCGACGACGGCGGTGCTGAAATTCCACGCCCCGGTCGCCGCCCGCGAGACCGACCTCATCGAGCGGCCCACCGGTACGACGTTCACCTCGCGGGGCAACGTGCTCTCGGTGCCGATGGGCGCCTGGGACATCGAAACGCTCTGGATTCCGGACCACCGATGACCCGGCCCGCTTCCCAGGTGCAGGAGCACGCACGATGAGCCTTCGGGACATCCTGTCGCCCAACCCGCGGCTCACTCAGCAGGAGTACAAGCTCGCGCAGGCCATGGGACGCAAGCGCTACGCCGTCCGGGGCGGATTGCGCATGGCCCGGTGGCTGTTCCTGGTCAGCGTCGCGATCCTCGGGGCGCGGGGCTACACCACCGGCAACTGGCCGATGGTGCTGAACGGCCGCGTGGCCGTGGAAGTCGTGCTGTTGGTGATCGTATGTTCGACGTTCGTCGGGTACACGACCTACGCGCTGGTGTGGCGGGCGCTGATGCGGATGTTCGGGAGGTAACCGGAGGGCCGGCTGCGGCCGCCAGCCAGTCCGCGCTCGTCATCGCGGGTGAGCAGGAAGTGTCGCCGCTCTGGGAGGCGCAGCGCCGCGAAACCGACCTCCAGGGGCAAGGGAATTGTGGTTGACACTTGGCGGCCTTCGCAATATTTCGATTTATGAATTGCTCGCCATGGCTCTGCCTTGCGCTGACTCTCGCGTACGCTCCCACCGGGGCCGCGCAGCATGTACACGGGATCGTGCACGACACAGTGGGCGGCGAACCGGTGCCGGGAGCCGTCGTCTCGGCGCTCGATGCGCAGGGGAGCCTGCTGGCCTGGGACCTTACGAACGCTGCCGGCGAGTATACGATCGGTGTGCGAAATGGCGCGGCTACCCTGCGCATCCTGAGGCTTGGCTTCCGCCCCCGTTCGGTACTGATGCCGCAAGAGGCCGCCGGCTCCACTCGGATGGATGTCGCGCTCCGACCCGTTTCGTCGCTCTCGGAACCGGTGTCCATCGACGAAGTGGCTCGATGCCCGAAGCGCGACGACCGCCAGCAGGCGCTCGGACTCTGGGAACAGGCGCAGGCCGGCCTGCTTGCCTTGGTGGCTGCGCGCGACACCCGCCCCGGCGAGACGCACTCAGTACTGTATCAACGGTGGTATGCTCCGGGCGGGGGTCAACTGATCGGTCAGCAGTTGCGGCCGGGGGGCGAGCGCACGTCGCGTCCGTTCGTTCCATCCCGTCCGGTCGCCGACTTCGCAAAGCACGGTTACGGTGTCTGCGATGCCAGCGGGTGCGACTTCGACCTGCCAGACGCTGATGTCCTGCTCGACGGCAGGTTTGCGGCCGCGCACTGCTTCTCCATTGCCGCCGCCGACGGCGCCCATGCGGGAGAGGTCGGCCTCGCGTTCGATCCGGCCGAGGGCCGGGAGCAGTTGGTAGACGTAGCCGGCGTGCTGTGGATCAACACGCGGCAAAATGCCATCCAGAGCCTCGAGTTCCACTATACCGGCCTGGGAAGAGCGGAGATGGGCGTCAGCCCGGGGGGAACGCTGTCGTTCAGTTCAACGCCGAATGGCGTGGTGTTCATTGATCAGTGGTTCATCATCACCCCGAGCCTGCCAAGCGGCGCCTCGGGTGGCTCGGGCCGCCTGTCCTTTGATCGGCACATCAGCGGCGGCCTCGTACTTTCGGCGCGTTGGGATGACGGGGCTCGCTGGGATGCTCCGGTCGCCGCCGTGCGCGGTCGCGTTGAGAGCGACTCCGGTGTTGGCGTGCCAGGCATAGAGGTGTGGCTGAGCGGCACGGGTGATACGACGGTCACCGACTCTGCTGGGGCGTTCGACTTTGACGATGTCGTGCCGGGACCGTACGCGCTTGGCGCGGCCGGTCCAGTGCTGGCGCCGGCTGGTATCTCCCAGGCAACCGGTGCCGACTCAATCCATGCGACCGGCGGCCGGGTCGAGCATCCGGTGATTCGCCTGCAAGTGCCAGCCGTTGCCGTTCGCGGCGTGTGTGGTTCGCACAATGACGCGTCGATTCCGGAATCGATGCTCGTGGTACGCGTGCTGGATTCCGACGGGTGGATCGCGTGGAATGAAGGCGTGAGGGTCACGTGGCAAGAACCCGACTCGCATGTGCTTGGCATCCCCGTCTCCCATCAGGGCACGCGCAGCGCGACCACCGACAGCAACGGCCGCGTTGAACTGTGCGGCGTGCCGCGTAATCAGACCCTCGATATCGCGATCAGTCAGGGAAAGACCCCACAAGTGGATAGCACCTTCACGTTGCCCGGCGATCGTCGCATCAAGGTAGTCACGCTGAAGTTGCCACGGCCGCCCGGCGGCTAGAAGGGACGCTCGCCCTCCGCGTCCGGATTCAGAGCTACGATTCCGTATTGCGCGGTGCCCGACGCGAGTCTATATGTGAAAACGGTAAAGGCCCTGCGCGGCGGTGGCAGCCATGGGCAGGCAGCGTGCCGGCCCGATCGTTCAGCCAAAGGCGTGCTGTTGGCGCCGGCGCCTGGCCGTCGAACGGGTGAGCGCACGCGAGGGCGACATGAGGGATCAGCGACACCGACACCAACTCCCGCGTTCCGAAGTGGCCGGTCCGTCGGATTACAGGCGACTCGTAGCGTACGGAATACGGGGCGATGAGTACGAGCGGTTGCGCAGGCCTGACTCGACCCATCATGAATTGGTTAGAGCGACTGATAGCGGCGCCCTAGTCCGCTATCTCGCGACCGGCGAACGTGTGATCGTGGTGCTCGATAGCACAACACTTAGCGATGCTGCTTTGAGACGGACTGCGGAAATGCTCGTCTCGCGGGACGTGCCATTCGTTCATGTATTCGCGTTGAGCTCGCGGACGGCGCGGCACGTACGGATGTGCGCCGAAGCAGGAGCAACACCTACGATTGTAGCACGAGGGTTTGACGACCTAGAACAGAACGTTCGTAACCTGGCGGCGGGGGGGGGAGGAGGGGGTGCCGTCTCCGCGTTGGCCCGCGCGTTGCCGGAGGCGTGGGGCGAAACGACGAATACTCTGGTGATCGAGGCAGCGGTCGTCGGCCGGCGCGTATGTTCGGTGGGCACATGGGCTGCCGCCAGGCGCGAGTCCGCGCGGTCACTGGATAGGCGAGTGGCCGTAAGTCCCCTTCCGACGGCCAGGCGGCTCCTGACATGGATGTTATATTTGCATACCGCGTGGCGTATCGACGCGCAGGGATGGCCGCCCAAACGAGCAGCGGGGGAGGCCGGAGTAGCCTCGCCGCACGAACTCGTAAGGCGCTTTCGTCGCGTCATACCAGAACAGGGCGAGGTAAGATTGAGGCATCTCGGATTCGGTAATGCGTGCGAATCGTTCCTGCACCTGAGCGGGCGAACGGGAGTCCATGGTGCCGATCAGTGAAACACCATGACGGCGGTGCCCCGCGCGACCGACCGGGTGTCCTTGCTGGGGCGCCTGGCATTCGAGCTGTAAGCGATCGTCGGCGGGCGCGTTGCCCTGACAGCACCCGCTAGGCGCACCGTCGACCGAAGCCCATCCCAGTTCGCATCGGCCCGTTGAAGCAATGCGCGTTGTCGCATGAAGTGTCGCGTATGGTACCCTCTTGACGCATCTGGTCTCTTGATGGCGGTTGACGACAGTCCTAAATAGTACGCGGCCAGACGGGGTCGCCCTGCAGGCGGCTGGCGGAAGCCCTCAGACAGTTATAACCCGATGCGGAGAGGCGATCATGAATGGAACCAAGAAGCTGATCTTAAAGAGTGGGGTCGTAATCGCACTTGGTTTCGCCTGGCTTGGGACAATGCCACCGGCCGCGTCGGCGATGAGCGGCACGTGCGGTGATTGCGTACTCGCTTGTCCCCAGGATCTAACTCTGTATTGCTTCGAAGAATGCGACACTGACTTGGGTGGGTCGTGTGATTTTGTGACCGGGTGCGGCACTGGGATCGCGGTCCTCTGCAACATGATTCAGTGACAACACCGAAGGACAAGACGGCGATTGAACATCGACACGCTATGTCGCTGGAGACGGGAAACCGAAGCAATCCGAGGGACCGTTCAGTGGCCGAGCGGGGCGCGAGGGAAAGCCGCAGGTCAGCTTGGTAATGCCCGGCTTGCCCGGACGTCTGAACCGAGCCCGCGGAGGGGATCGTGGCGGATAAGTGGGAGCGCGCAGCGTCAGTGTTGTTGACCGCCGCCGCGGTGGTCATGGCCATCAGTATTGGGTATCGAGCCTTCGGGCCCGGTGGGCTGCGGCAGCCCACCGGCCGCTTCGCGGTTGATTCCGTGCCGTCTTGGCGTGCCGCGCTACCGGTTGGCAAGAGGGATGGGCCAGCGGACGCACCTGTCACCATCGTGGAATTGGCCGATCTTGAGTGTCCAGCGTGCCGCGCCTTTCAGTCCACGCTGGATCAGATACGCCGCCAGTACCGGAGCCAGGTTGCGGTTGTTTGGGTCCACTTCCCATTGGCGTACCATCACTTCGCTCTGAGCGCAGCCCGAGCTGCCGAGTGCGCCGCCAGAATGGGAGCATTTGACCGGTGGCGGGCGGCAGTGTTCAACGAACAGGATTCTCTTGGGCTGAAGTCGTGGGGATCATTCGCCGCCGCGGCAGGGATCGCCGATACTGAGGCCATTGCGCAATGTGCTCGGGACCCGGCTCCAGTAGCGGCGATTCAGGCTGGGTTGAACTTCGGGACTAGTATCGCACTGACGGGGACGCCGACGGTTATCGTCAATGGTTGGCGGTTCTCAACCACTCCAACCACTGCTCAACTTGAAGCAGCGATCAACTCCGAACTCGCGGGGCATCGCCCTCCCGGTGCGGTGACGGCAGGAAGCTGATCCCCGGAGAGCGGGTTGGGACCGCCAAGGGAAATCAGAAGGCCGACGTTGCTCCCCGGATCGTTACGATGTACTCTCGGTGAAGAGTTCCGTCCTCGAAGGTTACCTGATGGTGATGCTATCGCCCTGGTATCGAGCAGGACGCGCGCCTACGCTTGCGATCTGCGCTGCGTGGTCGCTTGGCCTGTTGTTGCTCGTTCCGTGCGCTGCCGACGCGCAGGTGTTGCATGGCCGGGTGGTCGATTCCGGCGGTGCACCAGTTTCCGTCGCCCATATTCACGTGGTGCCCGACGGCTCCGCCGCGATCTCCGATGTCTCCGGCGCGTTCACGCTGGAGCACCTGCCCGCGGGCCGGTACTCCCTCGCAATCCTCCGTCTCGGGTTCAGGCCGGAAACCGTGTCCCTGGCCACTCCGCCACCCGGTTCCCTGGTCACGATCCGACTCACCGCCGTTCCCGTCCCGCTGGAAGCCGTCACGATATCGGCATTGGAGCAGGACCTGCCACGGGTCTTCGATCGCATGCGCAGGCATCTCGGTGCGGTGGCGTTCGGGGACGACCTGCGCAAGAAGTACCCCGCCGTGCCCCTCGACGACATTCTCAAGTTCGACGCAGCGCTCCACCGCTACGGGCAGGGGTCCAAGTATTGCGCCAAACCTACAGTCTTTCTGGACGGCGTGTGGCTCTTTGCTGTCCCACCGCATACCATCTCGGAATGGGTTCACATGCAAGACGTTGCCGCCGTCGAGGCGTATTCGTCACCTGAACTCGTACATGAACCGTTCGTACACTACCTTCCAGGAGCCTGTGGCGCCGTCATCCTGATTTGGACATACGGGTACACACAGCATCCGTGGGGCGACCATTAGCCGTGCTCATTCTCGGCGAACAGCGGCACGTGTTGTCTCGGCGGCTCACCAAGCTCGTCGGGCCGGTGCGCGTTTGTGCTTGCGTGGTCCTCACGACGCTCGGTTGCGCTCGGTCGGTCGCCGCGCAAGAGGCGCGCGGCACGGTGCGCGACGCGGTCAGCCACTTGCCGATCGCCGGTGCCGTCGTCATGGAACTGGATGCGCTCCACCGGCTGCTGGGTCGCGACCTCACCAACGCTGACGGACAGTATCGGCTCACGTTGCTCGCGGACGCGTCCACCATTCGCGTCGTGCGGATCGGGTTCCGGCCACAACAATTGCCCGTCCCGGCCCAGGTCAACGAGGCTTTCGACCACGACTTCATCCTCGAGCCCCTGCCATCGCTCCTTGAGGCCGTCACGGTGCAGGAAGCGAGGCAATGCCCCGCGGGCGGGGATCGCGATCACGCGTTGGGGTTGTGGCAACAGGCGCGCGCTGGACTCCTGGCGTCGGTGGCGGCGCGGGAAGCACGATCGGGCGAGATGCAGATGTTGTCCTACGAACGCTTCTACTCGGGTGATTCCGCGAAGTTCACCTGGCAGCAAGTACAGCGCCGGTCGCAGCGTACGTCACGGCCCTTCCTGCCGGTCTGGCCGGCCACGAATTTCGCCGCCAATGGGTACGAGGTCGATGGCCCGTCTGGTAGCGTGCTCGCGGCACCCGACGCCGACGTGCTGCTCGACGACAGCTTTGCCGCGACCCACTGCTTCGCGATCGTGACCGCCGATTCGGCGCATCCCGAGCAGGTCGGCCTCGCGTTCGAGCCCGCGCCCGGACGTGAACAGTTGGTCGATGTGCGCGGGACGCTCTGGATTGACCGCGTACATCCGGCCATCCGAACATTAACTTTTAAATATACTGGATTGTCACCAGCCGAAATGAACGGCGGGTCGGGCGGCACACTGTCGTTCCGCAGCGTCTCCAACGGGGTCGTGTTCATCGACCATTGGAGGATCGTCTCGGCGCTGGCAACGTCCGGGAGCGCGACCAAGCGCGCGTTCCGTATCGTCGGTCCCGGTGACATCAGCGCCAAGGTCACGGGCGGCCGGGTGATTGCCGCGCGCTGGGATGACGGCAGCCAGTGGATCGCCCCCACCGCCTCGGTGGCCGGCCGGGTGATTGGCCGTGACGGGATTGATTCGGCCGGTATCTTCGTGTGGCTGGCAGGGACCGGCGACACTACGGTCACCGATAGCACCGGCCGATTTCACTTCGACAAGCTCCTACCGGGCGAGTATCAGGTCGACGCGGCGACGCGACCGCTCGCGGTCGCAGGGGTGGCGCAGAACGTCGCACGCGATTCCGTGGTTGCGTCAATCGCCGGTCCTTCGGACGTGATTGTCCACCTGGATTCGGCCGCGCGCGCCGCACGCCGCGTGTGCGGCGACCCGCGGGACCCCATGCCCAGAACCGTCCTGTTCGTGCGCGTGATGGACACGGACCACTGGCTGCAGCCGCGCGACACCGTCGCCGTGACATGGAAGAAGGCCCCGTTCAAGGTCCTCGGGATCACCTTCCCGCGCGAAGCACACTTCATCGGACGCACCGACAACGACGGCCGTCTGGCAATCTGCAATCCGGTTCGCGGGGAACCGTTGAAAATCCAGGTCGGTCCTGAGGCCTCTCCACAGATCACGACCACGATCACGGTGCAGAACGCGCACCCGATCACGGTGGTCACGCTGTATGCAGGACGGTCTGGACCCCACTAGGTGTAGCTGATTAGGAGGTTGTTCACAGGTCTTGGCAGTGCCAAGCTGCGGAGGCCGGCGCCGTCGGCCTGGCGGATCGCCATACAGCTTCCCGGCCTCACTTCCTCACTGCGCTGCTTCGTTCGAATCCAACCCTCGGCAACCTCTTCGTGATCTTCAGCGCGTTCGCGTAGTACACCTTCCGCAGCACCGAGTCGGGCAGGTCGATGCCGTACAGCTTCCAGAACGCGTGGTACGGCCGGTAGTAGTCGAAGTACTCGTCCGCCGTCTCGAACACGCGCCAGTAGTACGGATACTCCTCGGGCTGGAAGGAGTCCTTCCCGAAGAGAATCCGGTTCTGGTACTTCACGAAGAAGTCGTGCGATGCCCGCGGCTGCCGCCCGATGTCATAGAGCACCGCGCCGACTTCCGTGTACACGTTGGGCATCGCGTCGAGCATCCTGCCGAGTGAGGCCAGATCGTTGGCGTGCCACCCCATGTGCGCCGCCACGAAGATCGTCTTCGGATGCTTGCGGAACAGGTTGTCCCGCTCCGTCATCAATTCCTGGAAGCTCGGAAACCGGTCCTGCGGATATCGGCGGTCGCCGAACAGCGACAGCTCCAGCCACCGCTCATTGGTGTAGTCGATGGGCTGGAAGAACTCCTGTGGATCGGCGGTGTGGATGAACACGGGGATGCGCAATCGCGCGCACTCGTCCCAGATCGGATCGAGTTCTGGATCGTCGATGCGGAGCCGCGTGCCGTCCCGCTTCCGGATCGAGAGTCCGAGGCTCTTCGAGATCTCGCCGACCCCGACCGCGCCGGCGGCGATGTCGGCATCGAGCTGTTTCACCGCCTGCTCCGCCCACCCCGGACCCACGTCGCGGAAGTTGATCCCCGCCAGCACGAAGGCTCGGCCCTTCATCGCCGGCGACGCGTCGATGCTGGCGATGTAGCCCTTCAACCGATCGCCCGAAACGTTGTCGGCGGCGATCATCAGGCGCACGTTGAGGCTGTCCAACGCGTTCCCGAGATGGGTGAGGCCGTCCTGCGAGCCTAGCAGCCCGCCGGGATGCCCGTGGAAATCGATGGCAGGATACTTCGCCCGCGGCTTCAGGTGGGCCGCGGTCACGAGCGTCGAGTGCGGCCGGTAGTCCACGATGGTCGGCGGCGGGAACTCCGGCGCCCGGCACAGGCGGGGCCGGATCTCCGTGGTCCCCGGCGGACACTGCTCCCCGTCCCTGATCTGCGTGGTACCGCTCATGCCCTGGCGGCCCCGCGGCACCTGCGCGGACAGAGGGGCGGCCAGCACGATGGCCGCGGCGAGCACGAGCGACGGATTCGGGTAACGCATGGCAGTCGGGGAGGGGGGAGCGCCGATCATCCAGCGGAACGCCCCTATTGTAGCGCCGTTCTGGCTCCCCCGCGCGCCGGTCCGTAAGTTCGGACGAATTCCTTTCCTTTGCCGCCGCGGCACGACATCCCGCCGTGCCGTTTCGCCCGCCGAGCATGCGCCTGCCATTCCTCCGCCTCCCGTCCTGCGCGATCGCCGTCTCGGTGCTCGCCGTCGCGTTCCCCACCACCCTGCACGCGCAGGCCGCCACGCCGGCGGCACGCGACACGACGCACGACCTGGGCAACCTGCTCGCGCCCGGCTACGTCCTGCAGGACCGGAACGAGGACGGCGTCATCGACTTCGTGAACGCGAAGATCGTACTGCCGGCCGCCGCGGGCGAGGCGGAAATCGCCGCCGCCGCCAATCTCGCGGCGCGCTTGGGATACGAGACGTCGGCCGCCAATCTGAACCTCACCACCACCGACACGGCGCGCGTGGCGTCGTACGCTGAGCCGGTCATCCTGATCGGCGCCGGCAACGCGCTCATTGCCAGGGGCGGCCCGGCGCTGGGGCGCGCGCTCGACGGGTTGGCGCCCGGCCAGGGCGCGGCGGTTCGCATCCCGGCCAACGCGTTCTTCACGCGGGGCGGCGTGCTCCTGACCGGGAACGACGGGTCCGGCTTGCTCGCCGTGGCCGATTACGTGGCCGGCCGCTACCCGAGCGTCTGGAGCACGCGGGGCATCACCTACACCGACGTCGGCGCCCGGCTCGACAGCTTTCTGGTTCGGCACGAGGCGCCCCCCACCGCGCTGTCGCTCGATCGCCTGGTCATCGACGCCGCGCACCCCGGCGTGGCCCGGGCCGACGTCGCCATCCAGTTCCCCGACACCGCGGCGCGCACGCGCGCCGCGGCCGCGTTCGACACCCCGGATTCCACCCTGCGATTTGCGGATCTCGACCGCGTGGACCTCGCCCTCACCGCGGGCGCCGTCGCGCGCACCGTGCACCTGCTGCCGCCCGCGCCGTGGAAGACCAGGCCGGGCGCCGAGTACGTACCGCGCGACGACCCGTCGTTCTCGCTCGGAGACCTGTACACCATCAACGGGCTGTTTCACGACTCGAACCAGGACCTGGTGCCCGACCGGACGGACGCGTTCGTCTCACTGCACGGTACGCAGTCGCCCGACGCCCTCGCGGCGTTCGCCGAACGCGTGGGACTGGAAACGGCCGGGATGCGGCTGCCGTTCGTGCGCGTGAGCGGCGAGGACGACCACCCCGAGAAGGCCGGGTTCCCGATCGTCTTCGGCGTCGATCACTACCAGACTCGGCGGTTGCGCGATGCGGGCAAGTTGGTGGGCGCCACCGACACGCCGGGCGAGGGGTTCCTGCAGTTCGTGGACGGCGGCTTCGGTGGGAAGAACGGACTCGTCATCGGCGCCCCCGACCGGGCGGGACTCGACGCGATCACCAACTACGCCGCCCGCCGGATGCCCTACCTCTGGGAATACGGCAAGGGCAATTACCAGCTCTCCGACGTCGAGACCGAAGTCCGGCGCTTCCTGCAGGCGCGCGAGGCTCCCGGCCAGACGGCGCTGGCGGTCTACAAGCTCGGCCAATGGCTCGACCGCCTGAAAGGAAAGACCATCGACTCCATCGGCGTGGAGATTGCGGCGAAGGATCGCTATGCCGGCCTCGACGACTACGCCCGGCAGATGGTGCACGAGCGGTTCCCGAACGCGAGGGTCACCGTGCTGACGCAGAAGACCGGCTTCGGCGGCGGCAAGACGATCTTCACACAGGAGGCGACCCTTCCCTGGGAGGTCGACAACTTCTGGAAGGAGTTCCGCGCCAACGCGCTGCCGAAACTCTCGGCGTCGAGCCGGGGCGCCATCGAGGTACGGCTGAGCGAGTCACCCGCCGAGCGCGCCACGATCGCCGCCCGGATCAAACGTGAACTCGCCTCGAAGGGCGTGCCCGACGGCGCCATGCAGGTCTCGGTGCTCAGCGCGTACAAGCAGGGCTACAGTTGGCTGCACGACGAGATCCTGCCCCAGCTCGAGGGCAAGCGAATCGGCCGCATCGCCATCACCTACCGCACGCTGAAGGACTCGAAGGAGGTGAAGTGGAGCCAGGTCGAATCCGACACGCGGTGGCTGCAGGAGCTGTATCCGATCGACGACATCATGGCCCGCCGGCTCGGCATCGCCGACTCGCTGATCACGTTCACGCCCTCGCGCGCGGAGGGGCCGATCTACACACTCACCGCCACGGCGCCGGACGGGGCGACCATCCTCACGGCATCGTTCAGTCCCAGGTACGTCATCCGGCCGATGTTCGACCTCTTTCCGGCCTATGAACACATTCGCGTCACCACGGGCTGGGTGCACGTGGTGGACGGCGGCCGCACCGTGCTCGACCAGCGCATCGAAACCGACCCCGAGACCTTCTGGGACTTCCTGCAGCAGAAGACGTATCCGAAAGTCGCCGACTACTTCATGGACGTGCAGGACGGCCGGCCGTCGCAGAGCTATGCGCCCTACTTCGACCACCTCGACGTCTCGCTGTCGGCAAGCGAACCCAGCTACCGCATCGGACTCGATGAGGAACAGATCTCCTCCATGGAGGCGATTCACGAGGACATCTACTTCGAGACGCTGACGCTGTTCGATCTGCTCGGCGGGCGGTGGGGAATCGGCAACGTCAACTATCCGGGCCGCATCCTGCCGCACATCGGGCTGCCGGAAGACGGAACGCCCCCCCATGTCAGGGTCTCCCTCACCGGCCGGGACAACGTCGTGCCGCGCCTGGTCGTCGCCTATCGCGAACACGGCCGCGATGCCGTGCGCGACCAGTACGACCTCTCCCCGCTGACGACGCCGGCGCCGGCGCTGCACGGGATCGCCGTCCGGGCCGGTGCGTCGGATGTGGCGCAACTGGTATTAGACGTCACGGCAAACGACTCCACGTACAATTGGGACGACTACAAGCTGCGCGGCAGCGAGGAGCAGGTGGACCGGCAGCTCCTCCCCGCCGACCTGCTCACCGGCATGGTGCGCGCCATGGCCGACCTGCACGCCCAGGGCGTGGCCGACAGCGCCCTGAGCTTCGACCGGGTGGGCGAATTGCTCTTCCATGTGACGCTCGACGACAGCACGGCGAAGTTCGCCCGCATGGCCGCCCTGCCCCGCAGCGCGCATCCGGGGTCCACGACGCGACCGGTGCTGCGGGCCGGGAACTTCAAATACACCGGGCAGCAGATCGTGCAGTGGGATACGCCCATCCCGCCGCCGGAGAGCGACTCCGACCTCGCGAAGCTGGCGACCTTTCCGGGCGTGCATCCGTACTGGGTGGGCCGCTCCTTCCTCGGCAAGAACATCTTCGCCGAGGACTTTCTGCCGCCGATGGAGGCGAGGTTCGTCTCGCAGGCCAAGCTCGACGCGCTCAAACCCACGCTCCTGCTCTCGGGACGACAGCACGCCAACGAGGTGTCGAGCACCAGCTACATCCTGCGGTTCGGGGAACAGCTCGCCACCGATACGACTTACGCGAAGCTGCTGCGCCGGGTGAACATGGTGCTCCACCCGATCATGAATGCCGATGGCGCGCAACTCGACTACGACTACCAGAAGATCACGCCCGACTACATGCTGCACGCGAGCTATCTGGGCGCGCTCGGCGTGGACGCCACCTCGGGCGCCGGCACCGACGATCCTGTGTACCCCGAGTCCAACGTGCGCCCCGAGCTGCAGGCCATGTGGCTGCCGGACATCTTCATGAATCTGCACGGCTATCCGAGCCATGAGTGGGTTCAACTCTTCGCCGGGTATTCGGCGTGGGTGCGCGGCCGCACCGGCGAGCAACGCCAGTGGTGGGCGCCCCGCGGGTGGTTCGTGCCCGGATTCAGCTACGTGGACGACCCCGCGCATCCAGAGTGGAAGGCCGCGCAGTTCGCCATTCTCGACACCGTCGCGGCGGCGATCACGGGCGATTCCGCGGTCCAGGCCATGAACCGGCGGCTCTACGGCCGCTACCAGAAGTACGGCCGGCAGGACGTCGAGAACTTCCGCGAGTACTTCCGCAATGGCATCCTCGTCTATCAGTCGCTGCGCGGACGTCCGCTGAGCGGCGGCGGTCGCGGAGCGCGGGGTGGAGGCCGCGGCGGCGGCTCGCCGCTCAGCGGCCCGCGCGTCAGCTACTTCTCGATGGTTACCGAGGCGCCCGACGAGACGGCACGCGGCGACTGGCTGAAACTGGTGGCCGGCGCCGGTCTGACCGAGGTCCACGCGCTGGCCCGGTATCTCGCCGGGGGCGAGAACCGCGTGAAGCACGACGTCGCGGAGTACGACGGGTTCGTGAACCGGAGCGAGGCCCGGGAGAAACCCGTCCTGCCCAGGGGCGCGAAGCGGTCGGCAGGCTCCGGGCGCCCGGGCCGTTAAGCAAATCCTAATCCTGAGTTAATCTGCGACTTCTTCCGCATGGCGGGGATCGGCGTAGCGTAGGCGGCATGATCCCGCCTCCAGGCGGCGCCCGGGCCATGCCCCGCCGCCCGACCGTTCACCATCCACGCATCCTGCTCGCCGCGCTCGCCCTCGCCGCCGGCGGCTGCTTCCGGCATTCGGGTTCCGGCCCGGCACCGATTGCTGTACCCGACGCCCCCGAACTCGCCATTTACCGCACGGTCGCCGAGTCGGTGTACGTGCGGACGACCGGACGTTCGGTGGGCATCGTCACCGCGCCGCTGGACACCGTGTGCCGTACCGCGCCCTGCCGGCCGTTCATGACGCGCTGGGGACTGGATCCGCTCTGGTGGACCCACGACGACTCGAGCGACGCGATCGCCACGCGCAACGACCTGCTGTCCCGGATCGCCAGGCCGTTGACCCTCGCCGCCGTATCCACGGGGCAGACACTGCTCCAGTCGGTGGCGCCCGACTCCGCGGCGATCGTCGCGGCCCGGCCCGATACGGCCCACTGGAAGGCATTCAAGGAACGCCACGGCGGAGCCTCGGGGTTCCTCTGGTTCTCTCCCATCGGCTTCAACCCATCCCGTCACTCGGCGCTCGTGTACGTCGACTGGCAGTGCGGACCCGGCTGCGGCCACACCGTTGCCGTCGCGCTCCGCACCGACACGGCGGGCGCATGGCGCATCGACGACATGCTCCTCATCTCTTCCCGCGCCCCGCAGCCGCCCCCCGGAGGGCGCTGACCGACCTCCCCCCCAGCCCCGCAGCATGATCGGTTCCGCCCCCCACCCGCCGCCGCCCCCATCCACACGCCCGATCGCCCTCACCCGGGACGTGAGCGACGCCATCGTGCGCTGTGAACTCACGCACCACGACCGGACGCCGATCGACGTGGCGCGGGCCCGGGCCCAACACGCTGCCTACGAAGACGCACTCCGGGCCGCGGGCTGCGTGGTGGAGCGTGTGGCGGCCGCTCCCGACCTGCCCGACGCCGTGTTCATCGAGGATACGGCGCTCGTGTTCGACGAACTCGCCGTGATGACGTATCCCGGCGCCGAGTCCCGCCGGCCGGAACTGCCGGCGGTGGAGCGCGTGCTGGCCGGATACCGCGACCTGGCGCGGATCGAATCGCCGGGCACGCTCGACGGCGGAGACGTGCTCGTGGTGGACCAGCAGGTGTTCGTCGGGTCGTCGTCGCGCAGCAACGCCGACGGCATCGAGCAGCTGCGGGGCATTCTCTGTCCGTTCGGCTACACCGTCGAGGCGGTCCCGGTGCTCGGGTGCCTGCACCTCAAATCCGCGGTGACGGCGATCGGTGGACGCACGCTGCTCATCAACCGGGCCTGGACGCGCGCCGAGTGCTTTCGCGAGTTCGACCTCGTGGACGTGCACCCGTTCGAGCCCTCGGCGGCCAACGCGCTGCGAGTGGGAGACACCCTGATCTTCCCGGCCGAATTCCCCCGCACCGCGGAACGGCTGGAGCGTCGGGGCGTGACGCTCAGCACGGTGCCGGCGGGCGAGTTGGCCAAGGCGGAGGGCGGGGTGACGTGTTGCAGTCTGTTGGTCGGGTAGGCTCGGGAGGCCGGAGGGCTGTGTGGGGATATCGCCCACAGGCCGATACGCGAATCCCCGATGCATGGGCCACCTCGGACGTCGCTTCTTACCGCGTAGTGCTCGCAGCTGTCCCGAACGGCCTCACCACCTCTCTGCCAGAGTCTTCGTATGCGACATTTCCGCCTCGGCGCCAACTTCGCCATCTTCGTGCTGTTCTTCGGGCTCTCCATGCTCGAAGCCGTACGGGCGCATTCGTGGACCATGACTCTGCTCTGGGCCGCCTTCGCCATCCTGTTCCTCGCCGCCGATCGCCGCGAGCACCGCGCCGGGGCCCGGCGCTAGACGAACCGGAGCCGCGCGACGACATTCGGGGGTCATGGCCGGCCGGGTGTTCGGACCGGCCCCAACCGGCCGCGTGCCATCGACCCGAACCCCGGGGCTCCACGTGCAATCCATCACGACCGCCGACGCGCCACGGCCCGCCGGACACTACTCCCAGGCCGTCGTCCACGACGGCCTGGTCTATGTTGCGGGTCAACTTCCCCTCGATCCGTCCACCGGTGAGGTCGTCGCGCCCGGCGACGCCGACGCACAGACCGAACGTACGTTGCGAAATGTCGAGGCGGTGCTTCGCGCCGCCGGCAGCGGACTCGACCGCCTGCTCTCGGTGACGATCTACGTCACGGGCCGCGACCTGTGGGGCGCCGTGAATACGGCCTACGCCCGGATCCTCGGCGGCCACCGGCCGGCGCGGGCCATCGTGCCGGTGGGCGAACTCAAGCCCGGCTGCCTGATCGAGATTCAGGCGATCGCGGCGGTGAGCGACTAGCGGCCACCCGACCCGCTGCCGGCGCCAGGCCTCGCGCGGTCGGTGGACGGTGGAGAGTCGAACATCGAGATTCGACCGCCGAGGGGCGAGGGTGAAAACAGCGGGGCGCCCGGCGATCTCTCGCCAGGCGCCCCGCACACGTCTCTCCAGGCGTTCACCATCGACCGTGTTCCGATCACCCACAACCGGTAGTTCGCAGTCCTCCGGAGCTATCGATCGGGTGCCGTCAGCGGCCGGCTGCCCGTCAGCGCCTCACCTGATCAGGCTGCTGTACGGCCGCTCGCCATAGCCGGTGTAGATCTGCCGCGGCCGGGCGATCTTCTGCTCCTTGTCCATGAGCATCTCCTCCCACTGCGCCAGCCAGCCGGCCGTGCGCGCCACCGCGAACAGCACGGTGAAGAAGTCGGTGGGGAAGGCCATCGAGCGGTAGATCAGCCCGGTGTAGAAGTCCACGTTCGGGTAGAGCTTGCGCGACACGAAGTAGTCGTCCGAGAGGGCGATCCGCTCCAGTTCGAGCGCGATCTCGAGGTCCTTGTCCATGCCGACCTGCTCGAACACCTCGTAGGCGAGCTTCTTCACGATCTTGGCCCGCGGATCGTAGCTCTTGTACACCCGGTGCCCGAACCCCATGAGGCGGCCGCTGCCGCTCTTCACGGACTCGATGAAGGCCGGCACGTTCTTCTTGTCGCCGATCTCCTTGATCATCCGCAGCACCTGCTCGTTGGCGCCGCCGTGCAGCGGGCCGAACAGCGCCGCGATTCCCGCCGCCACCGCCGAGAACGGATCGACGTGGGACGACCCCACGGCGCGCACCGCGTTGGTGGAGCAGTTCTGCTCGTGGTCCGCGTGGAGGATGAACAGCACCTCCAACGTCTTCACGAACACGGGGTTGGCCTCGTACTTCGGCTCCGACATCCGGGCCACCATCGACAGGAAGTTCTCGACGTAGCTGAGGTCGTTGTCGGGGTAGATGAACGGCAGCCCCTTCACGTGCCGGTAGGCGAAAGCCGCCAGGGTCGGCACCTTGGCCAGCAGGCGGATGATCGAGATGTTCCGCTGCTCGGGGTCGTCGATGTGCTTGGCTTCGGGGTAGAACGACGACAGCGCCGCCACCGTGCTGCACAGCATCGACATCGGGTGGGCGTCGTAGCGGAAGCCCTGCAGGAAGCCCTTGATGTTCTCGTGCACGTAGGTGTGGAACGTGATGTCGCGCACCCACTGCTTGTACTCGTCCTTCTTGGGCAGCTCACCGTGGCGGAGCAGCCATGCCACCTCGAGGAAGGTGGCGTTCTCCGCCAGTTGCTCGATGGGATAGCCGCGATACCGCAGGATGCCCCGGCCACCGTCGATGAACGTGATCGCGCTCTTGCACGACGCCGTATTCATGAACGCCGGGTCGTACGTCATCATGCCGAACTCGTCGGGGTTCGTCTTGATCTGACGCAGATCCATGGCCCGAACCGTGGTATCGCCCACGACGCCGTCGGTCATGATCGGCAGCGAGTAGCCCTTGCCCGTCCGCGTGTCCGTGATCTCGAGCGCCGCCGCAGCGGCGCGATTGTCGGTCTTTTCAAGCGTCGCGACAGGTGCCCCGGCGGCGCCAGACTCTTTTGTCTTGGCCATGCTACGTTCTCCGATGGTGAATTCAGGCTGGCCGAGTGGGTCCGGCCGCGTATACACAATCTAGGGACTGTACGCCCCGACGGCATGCCCGAAGCCGTCAGGTATTTGTTGTGATTCAATCGCTACAATCCCCCACAATCGGTCCGCAGAAACACCGACACTCGCCCCTTTTCCCGACTCGTGCCCCTGCTCCCGCCCCTCCTCACGCCCGCCGCCCTGCTGGCGCCCTCCGCGCCGATGCTGGCCCTGGTCGTCGTCGTCTCCGCGCTCGCCGGCGGCGTGAATTCCATTGCCGGCGGCGGTACGCTGCTGACCTTCCCCGCGCTCGTCGGGCTCGGCGTGCCCCCGATCGTGGCCAACGCCACCAGCACGGTGGCGCTCTGGCCGGGCTCGGCCGCGAGCATCTGGGGCTATCGCGGGGAGCTCGCGGGCGCGCGCCGATGGTCCATCTGGTTCGCGCTGCCCAGCTTTGCCGGCGGCGCCGTGGGCGCCACGCTCCTCCTGCGTACCCCCGAGGCGCGTTTTGCCGCCCTCGTGCCCTGGCTGGTGCTGGCCGCCACCGGAATCTTCATGCTCCAGGGACCGCTGCTCCGCCGGGTCCGGGCACGGGCCGCGGCGGGGGGAGCGCGGCCGGCCGGCGACGCCTCGATCACGGCGGGGCGGCCCGCGGCGGGGATTCTGCTGGCGCAGTTCGCGGTCGGCGCCTACGGAGGGTACTTCGGCGCCGGCATCGGCATTCTGATGCTCGCCGCCCTGGGGTTCATGGGGCTCACCAACATCCACCGGATGAACGGACTGAAAGCGTGGGGGGGCCTCTGCATCAACGCCATGGCAGCCGGCATCTTCATCGCGGGCGGACTCGTGAGTTGGCACGTGGCGCTCGCGATGGCGGTGGGATCGATCGCCGGCGGCTATGGAGGCGCGCGCATGGCCCAGCGCGTCCCGCAGGCCTGGGTGCGCTGGGCGGTCGTGCTGGTCGGCCTGTCGAGCGGCGTGTGGCTGTACGTGGCGCACCGGCACGGCCTGCTCTGATCAGACCGCCTTCGGCGCCCCGAGCTTGCGTACGATCTCGAACTCGCGAGCCGTGACCGGCTGCACCGACAGTCGGCTCCCCCGCTGCAGGAGCGCCATCTTCTCGAGCCCCTTCACGCCGCGCAGCGCCGCCAGCGGCACCGGCCGGGTGAACCGTTCCACCGCCTGGACGTCGACCATCACCCACGTGGGGGCGTCGGGCTTGGACCGGGGATCGAAATGGGGGTCGCGGCGGTCGAACGCGGTGGGATCGGGATAGGCCTCACGCACCACGCGAACCACCCCGACCACCGCCGTCGGATCGGCGCTGCTGTGATAGAACAGCACCAGGTCACCGGCCTTCATCCCGTCGCGCATGAAGTTGCGGGCCTGGTAGTTCCGGACTCCGTCCCAGCACGTGGTCTTCTGCGGGCTGGCAACCAGATCGTCGAAGGAGAAGGCGTTCGGCTCGCTCTTCACGAGCCAGTAGTGGCGCTCGGGCATCTGCCGAATCTAACCACCGGTCCCCGACGCCCGACGCGGCGATCTCCCCACTTCCCGCCCGGGACGTCCGCGGGCACGTTTCACCCATGGAGACTCTGACCGGCGGATCGACCTCCACGCCCGGGGCCCCGCTCCAGGTCGAATCGCGGGACCCGGCGACGGGCGAGGTCTGGCGTCGGTTCGACGCCGTGCCGCCCGCCGGCGTGGCGGCGGCGCTGGCGGCCGCCCGGACGGCGCAGGAGGCGTGGCGGCGGGTGCCCATCGAGCAACGGGCCCGGCGCCTCGAACTCTTTCGGCGCGCCCTGTTCCGCCGCCGCGAAGAGGTGGCCGGAACGATCAGCCGTGAGGCCGGCCGGCCGCCCATCGAAGCGCTGAGCGAGGTCATGGTCACGCTCGACTTCGCACGCTACTACACGCGCCGGCGAGTGCTGCGCGTTCTGCGGCCGCGGCGATTCACCGGCGCCACGATCCCCATGTGGCGCAAGCGCGTGCAGCTCACCGAGGAGCCGTTCGGGGTGATCGGCGTGATCTCTCCGTGGAACTACCCGTTCATGCTGGCCTCGGCGATCACCCTCCCCGCGCTCGTGGCCGGCAACGGTGTGCTGCTGAAGCCGTCCGAGTTCGCCACCCGGAGCGGGCTCCTGCTCGCCGAGCTCCTGGACGAGGCCGGGGTTCCGGCGGACCTCGTGCGGGTGCTGCCGGGCGACCGGACCACGGGAGCGGCCCTCATCGAGGCGGGCTGCGACAAGATCTTCTTCACCGGCAGCGAGGCGACGGGACGGCGGGTGGCCGCGGCCTGCGGGGCCCGCCTGACTCCGTGCGTGCTCGAACTGGGGGGCAGCGACGCCGCAATCGTCCTCGACGACGCCGACCTGCCGCGCACCGCCGCCGGGATCGCCTGGGGCCGCTTCTCCAACAGCGGCCAGACGTGCGTCGCCCCGAAGCGCGTGCTGGTGCACGAAGCGGTGTACGACCGCTTCGTCGATCTGCTGGCCGAGCGGGTGCGGATGCTCGAAACCAGCGATACGCGAGGCGCGCGCGACGTGGGGCCGCTAATCCGTCCGGAGCAGACGGCCCGGATTCGGGCCCAGTACGACGATGCCCTGGCGCACGGGGCCCACGTGGCCGCCGCCGCGCGGGCCGGCGACGACGCGCTCTTTCCACCCGTGCTGCTGACCAACGTGAGTTCCGAGACGCGGGTGCTGCGGGAGGAAACCTTCGGCCCCATCCTCCCCGTCTTGCGCGTGCACGACGACGCGGAGGCCGTGGCGCGCGCCAACGATTCGCCGTACGGCCTCAGCGCCAGCGTCTGGAGCGCCGACACGCGGCGCGCCCTGGCCGTGGCGGCGCGCCTGGAGGTGGGCAGCGTGGTGATCAACGATTCCGTGCTCGTGGCCGGGATGACGAACGTGCCCCACGGCGGCGTGAAGGCGAGTGGATCCGGACGCGCCCACGGCGTGGCGGGACTGCTGGAGTGCGTGCGCACGAAAGCCGTGGTGGTCGAGCGCCTGCCGGCCCTGCGGCAGCCGTGGTGGTTCCCGTATCGGCCCGCCAGCCGCGACGCGCTCGACGGCGCGCTGGTGGCCGTGCACGGCCACGGGGTGATCGACCGCCTGCGCGGCATCTGGCGAAGCGCGCACCTGCTGCGCCGCCTGCGCCCTTGAAGCGGCGGCCTGCGGGACCGAGCTTTCGTCCATGAACGATTCGGGATTCTCTCTGGCGGTCGGGATGGCGGTGTTGCGCGGTGTGCTGCTCGGTGTGGGGGCGCTCGCCGCCCTGGCGGCCGTACTCGCGTGGGCGGTTCGCACCCGGCGGCTGGGCCCGTTCAGCTTCGGGGCGCGATTCGCGCGGCGCTGGATCGACCCCCTGCTGATGCCCGTGGAGAAGGTGGTGGTGCGGGCCGGGGGCACGGCGGCGAGCGCCCCCTGGTGGGGACTGGTGTTCGTCGCGGTGGCGGGCGCTCTGATTCTCACCGGTGTGCAGGCGCTGGTGGGGCTGGGGTTCGAGGTCGCGTGGGCGGTGCAGTCGCCGGCGCGCCTCCTGTTGCTTCTCGTGTCGTGGACGTTCGCGCTGCTCCGCATCGCGCTCATCGTCCGCGTACTGGCGTCGTGGCTGCCGGTGCCGCCGTACTCGCGCTGGATCCGCTGGACCTACCCGCTCACCGAGTGGATGCTGCGCCCGCTGCGCTCCGTGATCCCCCCGTTCGGCCTGATCGACGTGACCCCCGTGGTGGCCTACTTCGCCCTCTGGCTCGTGCAGAGTCTGCTGCGGATCCCCTGATGCCGGTGGACGTCCGGCCCCGCGACGGCGGTGTGCGCGTCTCCGTGCACGTGCAGCCGAGGGCCGCGCGCACCGAGATCGCGGGGCTGCACGGTACGGCGCTCCGGGTGCGGCTCCATGCGCCACCGGTGGATGGCGCCGCGAACGAGGCCCTCGTGGCGCTGCTCGCCGAGCGCTTCGACGTGCCCCGGCGCGCCGTGCGCGTGGTGGCCGGCCACGCGTCGCGCGCCAAGATCGTGGAACTGGACGGCGTGGACTCCGATGCCGTTCGCCGAGCCGCCGGCGAAGGCTAGTTCCGCGGACCGACCGCCATCGCGCGCTGCATGGCCTGTTCGAGCTGCTCCATGGTGAACGGCTTGCCCAGGAACGGGGTCTGGTGATCCCGCAGTTCGCCGCGCGTGAACTCCTCGGCGTGTCCGGAGATGAACAGGACGCGCACGTTCGGCCGCAGCGTCACCAGCGCATCCCGCAGCTCGAGGCCGGTCATCCCCGGCATCCGGATGTCCGTGATGAGCAGGTCGATATGCTCGTTGAACATCCGGTTGAGCTGGAGGGCCTGTTCCCCCGAGGCCGCGTCGAGCACCGTATGCCGCTGGCGCTCGAGCGTCCGGCGGATCATGTCGCGCACCGCCTCGTCGTCGTCCACCAGCATGATGGTGAGCCGAGGCGCGGGCGCGGCACGCGGGGTATCGAGGGGGCGTGTGCCGGGGCGTGATTCCTTGCTCGGCCCGCCCGGCACCAGCCGCAGCACGGGCGTGCCGGCTGGGGTCGGCGTCGCCGAACGCGGCGGCGGGAGGGCGGGGCCCGAGTCGGGTGTCGAGTCGGGTGTCGAATCGGCGGCCGGCCTCGCCCCCGACGACGAACTCTCCATGGCGGCCAGGTCGGCCTCCGTCGCCTCGTACCGCGGCAGATACACGGAGAACGTCGTGCCCTTGTCCGACGTGCTCGTGGGCCAGATATAGCCGCCGCTCTGCTTCACGATTCCGAACACGGTGGCCAGGCCGAGCCCCGTCCCGGCCTCCTTCGTGGTGTAGAAGGGATCGAACGCCCGGCTGACCGTCAGCGGGCTCATCCCGGTACCCGTGTCGATCACGTCGAGGCGCACGTAGGGGCCCGGCCGCGGCGTGACCCCCCACTTGGCGAATTCCGTCCCCAACTCCACGCCACTCGTCCGGAGCACGATCTTGCCCCGCTCGACGATGGCGTCGCGCGCATTCACGACCAGATTGAGCACGACCTGTTCGAGCTGGATCGGATCGACCATCACCAGACCGACGTTCTCTCCCCGCTCGATCGCCAGCTCGACGTTGCTGGCCGCGAGGACCCGGAGCATGGGTTGCATCTGCTCCAGGCGCGCATTCAGGTCGACGATTTCGGGGCGCAGCAGCTGGCGCCGGCTGAACGCCAGCAGCTGACCGGTGAGCCCGGCGGCGCGTTCCGCCGCCTTCACGATCTCCCCCACGCACTCGATGGCGGCCTCGTTGTCCCCCACGGCTTCGAGAAGCAGGGACGAGAAGCCCTTCATGGCCGTGAGCAGGTTGTTGAAATCGTGCGCCACCCCGCCCGCCAGCAGCCCCACCGCTTCCATCTTCTGCGCGTTGCGCATCCGGATCTCGACCTGCCGCCGTTCGGTCACGTCGACGAACATCCCCATGATCCCGGCCACGTCGCCGTCGCGATCGCGCAGCGCGGCGGTGTGGAGCAGTACGTTGACTCGCGTACCGTCACGGCGCGTACGGATGACCTCGGTGCCACGCACCGGATTGCCCTCGATGGTCTTGCGGATCATCTCGAAGAACTTCGGCACGGCATCGGGGGGCACGTGCGGCGGGGGCTGCCCCACGGTCTCCTCCTCCTTCCAGCCGAACAGCCGCTCCGCCTCGGCGTTCCACATAAGCACCTGGCCGTCGACGTTCACCACACTGATGGCGAGCGGCGACTGCTTGAGCAGTTCGCCGAACGGCTCGAGCGCCGGGGGAAGTTCCGATCCGGATCTGCGTGATTTTCCGCGATCAGCCATGAAATACGGGGGGCTGGATTTGGCAACGGGCGTGCCCCACTGCTTGCTTCGTCGGCAGGCCACCCATTAATATGCGCATCACATTCGTTCGTGGCGATTTCCGGCAAATTGCGGCCACGTTAAACAATCGCTAAAGCGCCTGGCTCGGCGCTCTCCGCACCGGGCCCTTTTTCGTTTGCCCCGACCACCGATGGCCTCCCTGCCCTTCCCGGCACCCTATCTCGACGCTCTTGCCAATCGCGTGCTCGTGTTCGACGGCGCGATGGGTACGAATATTCAGCGGTATCATCCCTCGGCGGAAGACTTCGGCGGGAAGAGCCTGGAGGGCTGCAACGACCACCTGGTGCTCAGCCGGCCCGACATCATTCGTGAAATCCACGAGTCCTTTCTCGCCGTGGGCTGCGACGTGGTCGAGACTTGCACCTTCCAGTCCACGCCACACCGGCTCCGGGAGTGGGGCATCGAGCCGCGCACGCATGAATTGAACGTAGCGGCGGCCCGCCTCGCCCGCATGGCTTGCGACCGGTTCACGACGCCCGGCCAGCCGCGGTTCGTCGCCGGATCCATCGGCCCCACGGGCATGTTGCCCTCGAGCAGCGACCCGACGCTCTCCAATATCACGTTTGCAGAACTCTCGGATACCTACCTCGCCCAGGCGCGAGCCCTCGTCGAGGGGGGCGTCGACGTGCTGCTCGTGGAGACCGCGCAGGACATCCTCGAGGTGAAGGCGGCGATTCACGGCTTCGAACGCCTGTTCGCGGAAATCGGCCGCCGGGTGCCGATCCAGGCGCAGGTCACGCTCGACGTGAGCGGACGGATGCTGCTCGGCACCGACGTCGCCAGCGCGCTGACCACGCTGGAGGCCCTGCGTGTGGACGTGATCGGGCTCAACTGCTCGACCGGTCCCGAGCACATGCGAGAGCCCATCCGGTACCTCACCGAGCACGCCTCCCGGCCCATCTCCTGCATTCCGAACGCCGGCCTGCCGATCAACACCGGCACCGGGGACGCCGTGTACCCGCTGGAGCCGGAACCGATGGGCCGGATGCTCGCCGAGTTCGCGGGAGACTTCGGCGTGCGGGTGGTGGGCGGCTGCTGCGGGACGACGCCCGAGCACCTGGCGGCCATCGTCGAACAGGTGCGGGCCCGGCCCGAAGCCTCCCGTCCCTGGGAAGCCCGGCCGGCAGCCCACGTACCGCGTGTGTCGTCCGCCATGCGCGCCACCACGCTCGAGCAGCAGCCGCCCCCGCTGCTGATCGGCGAGCGCGTGAACGCCCAGGGGTCGCGAAAGGTCAAGCGCCTGCTCCTGGCCGAGGACTACGAGGGGATCGTCGAGGTGGCGCGCGAGCAGCAGGAAGCCGGCGCGCACGTGCTCGACGTCTGTGTGGCGGTCACCGAGCGCGCCGACGAAGCCGAGCAGATGGCCCGGCTCGTGAAGCTGCTGTCGATGAGCGTCGAACTGCCGCTGATGATCGATTCCACCGAGCCCGCGGTGCTCGAGGCGGCGCTGGAGCACGTGCCCGGCCGCGCCATCGTCAATTCCATCAACATGGAGAACGGCCGCGCGCGCATCGACGCCGTGGTACCGATCGCCAGGCGCCACGGCGCCGCCCTCGTGGCGCTCACGATCGATGAGCAGGGGATGGCAAAGACGCGGGAACGCAAGCTCGAGGTAGCGCGCAAGATCTACGACCTCGTGGTCGGCGAATACGGGCTCGCGGCCGAGGATCTGATCTACGACGACCTGACCTTCACGCTCGCCACCGGCGACGCCGAGTGGATCGATTCGGCCAGGGAGACCATCGAAGGCATCCGCCTCATCAAGCGCGAACTGCCCGGCGTGTTCACCTCGCTCGGCGTCTCGAACGTGAGTTTCGGCCTCTCGCCGGCCGCCCGCGCCGTGCTCAACTCGGTGTTCCTGCACCACTGCGTGGAGGCCGGCCTGGACATGGCCATCGTGAACCCCGCGCACATCGTGCCGTACGCGGAGATCTCGGCGGCCGAGCGGGGGCTCGCCGACGACCTCGTGTTCAACCGTCACCCCGAGGCGCTCCAGCAGTTCATCGACCACTTCTCGACTCGGACCGACGCGCCCGGCGCCGACGCGCAGGGAGCGGAGGACCCGACGGCATCGATGACACCGGCCGAGAAGGCGCACTGGATGATCGTCCATCGGAAGAAGGAAGGCATCGAGGCCGTGCTCGACGCCGCCGGTGTGCGGCAGGATCCGGTGCAGGTGCTCAACAACGTGCTGCTCCCGGCCATGAAGGAGGTGGGCGACAAATTCGGCGCCGGCGACCTGATTTTGCCGTTCGTCCTCCAGTCCGCCGAGGTGATGAAGAAGGCGGTGCGACACCTGGAGCAGTTCCTCGAGAAGGCCGAAGGCTACACCAAGGGACGGGTGGTGCTCGCCACCGTGTACGGCGACGTGCACGACATCGGCAAGTCGCTGGTGAACACGATCCTCTCGAACAACGGCTACACCGTGTTCGACCTCGGCAAGCAGGTGCCGGTGAACACGATCCTCGAGAAGGCGCAGGAAGTGAACGCCGACGCGATCGGCCTCTCGGCGCTCCTCGTCTCGACGTCCAAGCAGATGCCGCTCTGCGTGCAGGAACTCGACAAGCGCGGCATGCAGATTCCCGTGCTCATCGGCGGCGCCGCGATCAATCGCCGCTTCGGGCGCCGGACGATGTTCGTGGAGGGCGAACGCGCCTACGCCTCGGGCGTGTTCTACTGCAAGGACGCCTTCGAAGGCCTGGAGACGATGGACGCGCTCCAGAACCCCGACCGCCGCGCCGATCTAACGGCCAAGCTGCTCGACGACGCGCGCCGCGACGTCTTCCTGCACAGCGGCGTCGGGAAGGACGTGCGGGCCGGCACCGACGACGAGCGGCGCAGCGGCGTGCGCGCCGACCATCCGGTGCCCACGGCGCCGTTCTACGGCACGCGCACGCTGCGCGACATCCCCATCGACGAGGTCTTCGAACTGCTCGACCTCGACGAGCTGTACCGGCTGCAGTGGGGCGCCCGCGGCTCCGGTGACGCCTTCGATCGCACGGTGCGCGAGGAATTCGAGCCGACCCTGGCCCGCCTCCAGACCCGCGTGCGCCGCGAGGCGCTGCTCGTGCCGCAGGCCGTGTACGGCTACTTCCCCGTGCAGGCGAGCGGCAACAGCATCATCGTTTACGACCCCGACGCCTATGCCGGGGACGGGACCGCCACCGAGATCGCCCGATTCGGCTTCCCGCGGCAGGACGGCCGTGAACGGCTCTGCCTCGCCGATTACTTCCGTGACGTCGACTCGGGCGAAATGGACGTCATGACCCTGCAGGTCGTCACGGTGGGCGACCATGCCACGCGCGAGTTCGACCGGCTCCAGCAGATGGGGGAGTACACGGAAGCGTACTACCTGCACGGCCTCGCGGTGGAGACGGCAGAGGCCACGGCCGAATGGCTCCACCGGCGCACGCGTCACGAACTCGGCATCCCGGGGGGACGCGGCAAGCGGTACTCGTGGGGATACGGCGCCTGCCCCGATCTGGAAGACCACGCGCTGGTCTTCCGGCTGCTCCCCGTGGAGCGGGAGCTGGGCATGAGCCTCACCACCGCCCACCAACTGGTGCCCGAACAGAGCACGGCCGCCATCGTCGTCCACCACCCCGACGCCAAGTACTACGCGGTCCGCACGGCGGCCGGAGCCGTGGGATGAGCACGCCCAACTCGCTCCCGCGGTTCCTCGACCCCGCACGCATCGTGGTCTTCGACGGGGCGATGGGCACCATGCTCTACGCACGCGGCGTGTTCATCAACCAGTGCTACGACGAACTCAACGTCCGCAGCCCGGAGTTGGTGCGCGCCGTGCACGAGGAGTACGTCCGCGCCGGCGCCGAGATCCTGGAAACCAACAGCTTCGGCGCCAACCGGCTGAAGCTGGCGCAGTACGGGCTCGAGTCGCAGGTCCACGAGTTGAACCGGACCGCGGCGCGAATCGCGCGCGAGGTGGCCGGCGACCGCGACGTGCTCGTGGCCGGCGCCGTGGGCCCGCTCGGTGTGCGCGTCGAACCGTTCGGACCCACCAGCCTCGCCGAGGCACGCGGATACTTTCGCGAGCAGATGGAGGGGCTGCGCGACGGAGGCGCCGAAGTGTTCCTGCTCGAGACCTTCGCCGACCTCCACGAAATCGAGCAGGCACTCGGCGCCGCGCGCGAGGTGGACGCGACGATTCCCGTCGTCGCCCAGATGACGATCGGCGTCGACGGCCTCAGCCCGTACGGCGCCACCCCCGAGGACATCGCCCGATCGCTGGACGCCTGGGGCGCCGACGTGATCGGCCTCAACTGCTCCGTGGGCCCGCAGACGATCCTCGAGGCCATCGAGCGCATGGCTCCGGTCACGCAGCGCAAGCTGAGCGCGCAGCCCAACGCCGGGATGCCGCGCCAGGTGGGGGGGCGCAGCATGTACATGGCAAGCCCGGAGTACATGGCCACCTACGCCCGCCACCTCGTGCAGGCCGGCGCCAAGCTCGTGGGCGGCTGCTGCGGCACCACGCCCGCCCACATCCGCGCCATTGCCGAAGGGGTCCGCCCCCTGGCGCCGAGACTGGCCGAGGCCCGGCCCCGCGCCGACGTCCAGACGTCGGCCACGGCCCGCGAGCCCGAAGCCCTGCCGGAGGTCGTACCGCTGGCCCAGCGTTCGCGGTGGGGAGCCCGCCTGGCCGCCGGCCAGTTCGTCACCTCGGTGGAGATCGTTCCGCCGCGCGGTGTCGACGCCTCGCGCATGCTCGCCGACGTCGAACGGCTGAAGGACGCCGGCATCGACGCCGTGAACGTCCCCGACGGACCGCGGGCGCAGAGCCGCATGGGCGCCCTGCTCACCAGCGTCCTCATCCAGCAGCAGGTGGGCCTGGAGGCCGTCACCCACTACGCCTGTCGCGACCGCAACCTGCTCGGAATGCTCTCCGACCTGTTGGGGGCGGCGGCCATCGGGCTGCACAATCTGCTGCTCGTCACGGGCGATCCCCCGAAGATGGGCCCCTATCCCGACGCCACGGCGGTGTTCGACATCGATTCGATCGGGCTCGCCAACCTGGTGCACAACCTGAACCGCGGCCTCGATCCCGGGGGGAACCGGATTGGCCAGCCCACACAGTTCGTGATCGGCGTGGGCGTCAACCCGGCGGCCGTCGATCCGGAGCACGAACGCAAGCGCTTCGAGTGGAAGGTGGACGCCGGCGCCGAGTTCGCGATCACGCAGCCGGTGTTCGACGTCGAACAGCTGGAGCGGTTCCTGGAGCGGATCGCGCACGTGCGAATCCCGGTGATCGCCGGCATCTGGCCGCTGGTCTCGGTTCGCAACGCCGAATTCCTGGCCAATGAAGTGCCCGGCGTCACCGTTCCCGACGCGGTCATCGCACGGATGCGGCGTGCCAACGAGCGCTCCCGTGACCACGCCGTGGCCGAGGGCATCGCGATCGCGCGGGAGATGCTCGAGCGCGTCCGGCCGGTGGTCCAGGGCGCCCAGGTATCGGCGCCGTTCGGCAAGGTGGAGCTGGCCCTGGAGGTCTTCGGCGGTTGACGGATCGGGGGTCCGTTTCCGTCGTCATGTGATCGGCATCACAGCTCCGGCAACCGCCATCACGGTTGCTTGAATCTCATTGGGATGTCATTACTTATAGAGTCGCCGGGCAACGCGTCGCGCCGCGATGGCGTCGTGCGACCTGCCGGACTCCGCCTGGCCGGCATCGGCAGACGGGCGGCGATTTTCGAGTCGATCAGCCTGCCATGGACCTCCGCCCGACGAATTCAGACACTGGCTCGTCCGGAAGGCTCGGAGACCCCGGCGCGCGGATTCTCGTCGACCGGGACCGCGTGGAGTGGGAGGTCTACGACGAGAGTCAGTGGGACTTTCGCATGGCGCTCGACTGGGATGCCCTGCCGCAGACCGAGAATCCCGGGCTCATCTTTTCCTCGCGCGTCGACCGGCGCCGCGTCTGGCCCGCGCCGCAGAACTGGCAGGTGATGACCGACGAGCAACTGCTCGCGCTCTGCCTGAACGCGCGATCGATGTTCTGACGCGCGGGCGTCGTGGAACGCCGTGCGTTCCCGCCGCGAGAGAACTGCCCCCGCCCCCGCCCCCGCCGCGCGTCCGCGCCGGAGACCGCGTCCGCTCCGCTCCCGTGAGCGTCACGTATATTTCCGGCGGACCCCTACCCCACCGGCCAACATGACAGTCGACCACGCCGCCACCCGCCCGCCGCTCACCGTCCTTTCCGACGACGAGATCATGTTCCGCGATGCCGTGGCGGGAATGGCCGAGGAGATGGTGCGGCCGCGCGTGCAGGCCATGGAGCGCGCCGGCAAGATCGACCCCGAACTCACCAGGGCGTTCGCCGACATGGGGCTGATGGGCATCGAAGTGGACGAGGAGTACGGCGGCGCGGGGGGCACGCTGATGATGGTGACCCTGGCCGTGGAGGAGATCAGCAAGATCGACGCCTCGGCGGCCATCCAGGTGGACGTGCTCAACACGTTGGTCAACTATCCGATCCGCACCTATGGCAGCGACCACATCAAGTCCACGTACCTGCCGCGGCTGACCGGCGGTACGGTGGGGGCCTACGCCCTCTCCGAACCCGGGTCCGGGTCCGACGCCTTCGGCATGGCGACGCGCGGCGAGCAGCGGGGCGACAAGTGGATCCTGACCGGCCGCAAGATGTGGATCACCAACGGCGCCGAGGCGGAGATCTTCGTCATCTTCGCCAACGTGAATCCGGCTGCCGGCTACAAGGGGATCACGGCATTCGTGGTCGAGCGCGACTTCCCGGGGTTCAGCGTCGGCAAGAAGGAAGACAAGCTGGGGATCCGTGCGTCGAGCACCACGGAGCTGATTCTCGAGGGGGTCGAGGTGCCCGCCGCCAACGTGCTGGGGCCGGTGGGCCAGGGCTACAAGGTTGCCATCGAAACGCTGAACGAGGGTCGCATCGGCATCGGCGCGCAGATGATCGGCGTGGCGCAGGGCGCACTGCAAGCGGCCACCGAGTACGTGAAGGAGCGCCAGCAGTTCGGCAAGGCGCTGGCGGACTTTCAGGGCGTGCAGTTCCAGCTCGCGCAGGCGCGCACGGAGGTCGAGGCCGCGCGCCTCATGGTCTACAACGCCGCCCGGCTCAAGGACGCCGGGCACGACATCGCGATGGAAGGCGCGATGGCCAAGCTGTACGCGTCGCAGGTCTGCGAGCGCGTGACCTCGGTGTCGCTGGAACTGTTCGGCGGCTACGGCTACACCAAGGATTTCCCGGCGGAGAAGTTCTATCGGGACGCCAAGATCGGCGCGATCTACGAGGGCACCTCCAACATGCAGCTGCAGACGATCGCCAAGCAGATGCTGCGCTGAGGCCCGGCCCGCGCGGGCGGCGGCTACGCGAACAGCCGCGCGATGTGGGCCGCGTACTTCTCCACCACGACCCGCCGGCGGATCTTGAGCGACGGCGTGAGTTCCCCGCCCTCCACCGTGAATTCACTCGGCACGATCTCGAAGCGGCGCACCGTCTGCACGCGCGCCAGGCGCGCGTTCACGCCGTCGATCTGCCGCTGCAGGTGGGCGCGGAACTTCTCGCAGGCGGCCGCCGATTCCGGATCACGGGCCGGGCTTCCCGCGGCCTGGGCGTCCTCGACCAGCCGCACGGGGTCGAGGGTGATCAGCACACCGAGAAACCGCTGCCGGTCGCCGACGACGACCGCCTGACTCACCACCGGAATCGCCTTCAGGTATCCCTCCACCAATTGCGGCGCCACGTTCTCGCCGCCGGCGGTGATGATGATGTCCTTCTTCCGGTCGGTGATCTGGAGAAACCCCTCCGCATCGAACTCGCCGATGTCACCGGAGTGGAGCCACCCTTCCGGATCGAGCGCCTCCGCGGTGCCCGCCGGGTCCTTGTAATAGCCCTTGAACACGTGCCGGCCGCGCATGCAGATCTCGCCGTCGGCGGCGATCCGCACTTCGGCGCCCGGAAAGGTGAAGCCGGCCCGGCCCGTGCGGTACCGGTCCGGCGTGCTGACGGTGGCGGGGCCCGTGCATTCGCTCATCCCGTAGGCTTCGCAGATCGGAAGTCCGAGCGAGAGGAAGAACTCGAGCGTCGATCGCGCGATGGGCGCCGCCGACGTCACGAGCACGCGGGCGCGGTCGAGGCCGAGCCGGCGGCGGACGGCGCGGAACACGAGCGCGTTGGCCAACCCGTACGCCAGGGGACGGCGGCGGCCGGCCTGGTCCGCATAGCCGGCGGCCAGTCCCACACGCCGGGCCCACGCAATCAGGGCGCGACGGGCCCGCGAACTTCCCGCTCCCGCCGCCAGCATCCGTTCCTGGATCTTCTCCCACACCCGTGGGACGCCGAGGAAGTAGTCGGGCCGGATCTCGCGGAGGTCGTCGCCCAGCGCGGCCATGCTCTCGGCGAACCACGTGCACCCGCCGAACGCCACCGGACCGAAGAGCGACAGGATCTGCTCGGCGATGTGGCTCAGCGGCAGGTAACTCACCGTCGTGTCACCCGCACGAATGCCGATCGCCCCGGCGCCCGTCCGTGCCGTCCACACCAGATTGTCGTGCGTCAGCATGACGGCCTTCGGCACGCCGGTGGTGCCCGACGTGTAGATCAGGGTCGCGACGTCGTCCGGCACTTGCGACGCCACCCGCGCGTCGAGCAGCGACTCGTCCACGCTGTGCCCGAGCTGGAGCAGCTCCCGCCAGGGGAGCACCCCCGGGGACCGCGGATCGCCGTGCATCTGCACGATGGCACGCAGGTGCGGGAGCCCGTCGCGAACGGTCAGGAACTTGGCGAGCTGTTCGTCGTTCTCCACCACGGCCACCTGCGCCTCGCAGTGGTGGGCGACGTACTGGCACTGGTCGGCCGTGCACGTGGTGTAGATGCCGCTCGGCAGCCCGCCGGCGTGGATCGTGGCCAGGTCGGCCACCACCCACTCCGGACAGTTGTACCCGATGATCGCCACGCCCTTTCCCGGCTCGAGCCCCAGCGCGATCAGGCCGCGCGCGGCGAGGCGGATCTGCCGGCGATACGCGCTCCAGGTGAGCGACTGCCACGCGCCCTCGCTCTTCCAGCGGATGGCGGGGAGGTCGGCACAGTCCCGCGCCGTGGCGTCGAGTAGTTCCGGGATCGTGGAGGGGCGCACGGTTGGGGGCGGGGGACGGAGGGAGGGGAGATGCGGCTGCGTTCAGCGGTCCACGGGTAGCAAATATCCGTCCCGGCCGGGCGCTGTCGAGATCCCCGATGGCGGCGCCACCAGACCCACCGTAGCTTCAGCCGCTGATGCCTCTGCCTGCCGCCCCCCGCGTGCCCGTTCTCGGTGACGCGCTCCCGACGAGTGGAGGCGCCGCCTCCCGCGCCCTCGGCCGGTGGAGTCTGGCCCTGCTCGGGTGGCGTGTGGAGGGGAATCTTCCCAACCTCCCGAAGGCCGTGATCATCGTCGCCCCGCACACGAGCAACTGGGACTTCGTGATCGGAATTGCGGCCAAGTTCGCGCTCGGGCTCCGCGCCTCGTGGCTGGGCAAGCACACCCTCTTCAGGCCGCCCTTCGGCGGCCTGATGCGCTGGTTGGGCGGCATCCCCGTGGACCGGTCACGCCCCCACGACGTCGTCGCGCAGTCGGTCCGCCGCTTCGCCGAGGTGGATCGGATGATGCTCGGCGTGTCCCCCGAGGGAACGCGCAAGTCCGTGGCCCGTTGGAAGACCGGGTTCTACTACATCGCGCAGGGCGCCGGCGTGCCGATCGTGCCGGTGGCGTTCGACTGGGGGCGCCACGCCCTGGTGGTCGGGCCCACGCTGCACCCCGCCGACGACGACCTGGCCGGCGATCTCCAGCGGCTGGCGGCGTTCTTCGCGAATGCGCGGGGGCGGCGCGGGGAACGCACCCCGCCTCCACTCTGATCCCGGCCGGCGCCGATCAGGCGCCGCGGGTGACGATCAGCTTGAGCGGCGGCTGCGGCTCGGCGACGTCGGCGGCCTCGGGCACGATCGTGTGGCGCAGGGCGTGCACCACTTCGGTGGCGAAGGTCCGGCCCGAACTGCGGTCGATCTCCTCGAGCGCGTTCCAGGGCGCGAACGCCGGGCGCGTCTCGGTGGGCATGAGCAGCGTCTCGTAGGCATCGGCGACGGCGAGGATCTTCACCGCCATCGGAATCCGCAGCGCGTCCACGGGCCAGTCGTCGCCGATCAGCTCGTGATACCGGCTGTACGCGGCCACCGTATCGAGCGCGGCGCGCATCGACCCCGCCACCGGCACCTCGCGAATCTCGCGCGGGAAGTCGGCGAACATGCGTGCCACCCGCGGGTCCTGCGGGCCCATCTCGTGGAGCAATCCGGCCACGCGCAGGTCCTCGATCTGGTCGCCGCGCATCGCGAGCTTGCGCCCGATCGCCATCGCACGCTCCGCCACCCGGTAGCTGTGCCCCCGGCGGTGCCGGTCGGCCGAGTCGAGGTGGAAGGTCAGCATTTCGAGGAGCGCGAAATAGGTGCGCTTGACGTCGTCGGCGCGTGCCTTGCGCTGATCGGACAGCGTGCCGACGGCGAACCCGGTGAGGATGAGGAACCCGGCCCACGGCGCGAAGTACATGATGGTCAGCTCCGAGAAGCCTGGAGTACCACCCAGTCCGGTGACCGCCTGGAAGAAGGTCACCAGCAGCACCGTGAACAGCGCGGCCAGCACGGCGCTGTTCCGCCCCAACAGAAAACCGGCGGCGATGATGGGCAGATAGTAGAAGCTCAGGAACGCCAGCTTGTAATCCACCGTGAAGTTGATGAACACCAGCGACGCCACGAGCACCACCACGAGCGTCTGCTCGAAGTGATCGTAGAGCGCCTGCTTGATGCGGTCCGCCAGTCCTTGCACCGTCATGCTTCTCCGAATGCGATCGGAGCCCGGTACATCCGCCGGCGTCGGGGGATTCCGTTCCAGACTCACTCCGGGCTCCTTCTGATCGTGGAAATCGAGAAGTGGCACCTTGGGACGAAGTGTCGGCGCGCCCGGGAAACGCCGCAAGACCACAAACCCCCGTCTGGGGTAGTAGAAACGCGACACCCTCGGACATCCTGTCCGCCGGCATGTGATCGCCACCACAATTCGGGGCTCGCGCCCCGCAAATTCCGCGTTCCGTCCCCACGACTGGAGCCCGGGCTCGTCTCCGTGATAGTATTGAGCATGCGCATCGAACCGATCACCCGGACCGTTGCCGCGGCCGCGCTGCTGCTCGCGGCCGCGCTTCGCCCGCTGCCGGCTCAACAACCGACCGGACCGGCGAGCATCAGCGGCATCGCCTACGACAGCGTCCGCAATCACCCGATGGCCGGTGCGCAGATCGTGATTCAGGGCACCAACCTGCTGACCGTCGCCGGCGCCGACGGGCACTTTCGCTTCGATAGTGTGCCGCCGGGCCAGTATCGGCTGCTGGCCGCCCATCCCATTCTCGACAGCATCGGCATTCAGTTGACCTCTCCGCCGATCAAGGTGTCGGCGGGGCAGGCGCTGCGGCTCGATATGGTGACGCCACGCCCTGCGGGGCTGGTCAAGATGCTCTGCCCCGCCGCCCGGCTCGCGCTCGGGCCCGCGGCGCTGTTCGGCCGCGTCCGCAATGCCGACACCGAGCAGCCGATTGCCAAGGCGCGGGTGTCGATCGTCTGGACGTCGGTCGAATTGGGCGGGCTGCGCAAGATTCCGAAGATCCGCGAGAGCGAAACCGACGCCAACGGCACGTACCGCATTTGCGGGTTGCCGCCGACCTTCGACGGCAAGGTGCAGGTGCAGCACGCCGGCGTGACGAGCGGCGACGTGCCGATCAGCTTCGACAACGACGAGCTGGAAGTGCGCAGTCTCAGCATCGCCGTCGCGGCACCGGCGGCGGTGGCCAGCAACGACACGAACCCCAAGCCGCGGCGCCCCGTGGCGGTGGCCAGACTCACCGGCCGCGTGCTCAGCGTCACCGGCCAGCCGGTGGCCGACGCGCGGGTCCAGCTGGAGGGCACCACGCGCGCCGCGGCCACCCGGGCGGACGGCTCGTTCACGCTCGACAGCCTGCCCTCCGGCTCGCAGGTCGTGGTGGCGCGCCGCATCGGCTATGATCCGGTCGAACAACCCGTCGAACTGTCCGCCAGCACGCCCGCCACGGCCACCCTCCGCTTCGATCAGGCGGTGACGATGTTGCCCACCGTCACCACCGAAGCCCAGCGCGAGACCGGCCTCGATGCCGTGGGATTCACCCTGCGCGAGAAGGCGGGGATGGGCTTCTACATGGATGAGAAGGCGGTCGACCGGCGCCAGGCCCCGAAATTCACGGACCTGCTGCGCACCGTCCCCGGCATTCGCGTCCAGACCTCCGGATACACCACGCAGGTGTACGACGCGCGCACCCAGGGCAGCGGATGCGTGACCTACGTGGTGGATGGATCGCCCTGGGTTTCGATGAACCCCGGCGACATCGACCAGTTCGTGCTGCCGGACAACGTGGGTGCCGTCGAGGTGTACCACGGCGCCGAAACGCCGCCCCAGTTCCAGACCGCGGGCCAGGGCGGGTGCGCGACGATCGTCATCTGGACCAAGTGGCGGCTGAACCGCTACGACAAGAAGAAGAAGTAGCGCCGCCCGGCGCGCCTCAGAGCAGCTCCTTGAGGCGCGCGATGTCCACGTTGCCGCCGCTCAGCACGCACACCACGCGGGCCCCTGCCGCCACCGGCACCTTGCCGGTGATCAGCGCCGCCACCGCCGCCGCTCCCGCCGGCTCGGCGAGCAGCTTGGCCGACGACAGGACCACCCCCATCGCGCGTGCAATCTCCTCGTCGGTCACCACCAACACGTCGTCCACATAGTGCTGCGCTGCCCAGAGCGGGAGGGCGCTGGTCATCGGCGCGGCCAGCCCGTCGGCGATCGTCTGCGGCGGATCGATCGGTGTCACGCGTCCCGCGTCGAGGCTGCGTCGCAGCGCCTGCGCCCCCTCCGGCTCGACGCCGAACACCCGCACCGACGGCTTCACGTGCTTGACGGCCACGGCGATGCCCGACAGCAGGCCGCCGCCGCCCACCGGCACGACGATGGCATCGGCGTCGGGCGCATCCTCCAGAATTTCCAGCCCCGTGGTGCCGGCGCCGGCCACCACGCGTGGATTGTCGAACGGATGGATGAACACGTAGCCGTGCGTCTCCCCCAGCTCCCGCGCCTTGTCGAACATCGCCGCACCCCACTCGTGCTGCACCACCTCGGCGCCGTAGCCGCGGGTGGCGTCGAGCTTGGTCTGCGAGGCGCCGGTCGGCATCACCACCGTGCAGCGGGTGCCCGCCGCGCGAGCGGCCCAGGCCAGCGCCTGCGCGTGGTTGCCCGCCGATACCCCGACCACCCCCCGCGCGCGCTCGTCGTCGGAGAGCTGGCTGATGGCATTGAGCGCGCCTCGCACCTTGAACGAGCCCGTCTTCTGCAGCAGTTCGGCCTTGAGACGCAGCGACACACCGGCCATCTCGCCGATGCGGGTGGCGGAGAGCAGCGGCGTGCGGTGGACGCGGCCCGCGATACGGCCGCGGGCGGCGACGATGTCGTCGTGGGTGAGCATGGACGGGTGGGGTTGAGCCTCTGCACGCTAGCGGATCACGCCGTGCCCACGCAACGCCGCTTGCCACGCGCCCTCCGCACCCGGAGATTTCGCGCACTCGGAGGCCGCCCATGTCCCGCCTGAGCAACCCCGGTTGCATGTTGCGCATGACGAGCGCGCTGTTCGGTTCGATCTTTCTGCCGGTGGGCGTCTCGTTCTTCTTCGTGCTCAAGCATCGGCACTGGCCCGAGGGCGTGGGGGCGGTGATCGCCGCCTTGGGGTTCTACTACGTTGCCTGGCGTGCCGACGACCTCCTCGGCCTGGACGAGATCATCAACACCGCCGACATCACGCTGCCCGAATCGCGCGTTTCGCCCACGACGCCGCCGCCCCGCGACGACGCCGGCTCCACCACTCCCGAGCAGGAGCAGCATCCGTGAGCCTCTCCCGACGCACCCGCCGCGCCTTCGCGCCCACCGCCGCGATTCTCATCGCCGGCGCCACCCTTCCGCACACGGCCCGCGCCCAGTGGGAGCTGTCCACGACCGGGACACGCGCCGAATTCCGGGGGCTGAGCCTCACGGGCGAGCAGGTGGCCTGGGCCAGCGGCACGCACGGCACCGTCGCGCGGAGCACCGATGGCGGCGCCACCTGGGAGCTCCTCCACGTCCCCGGCGCCGACTCGCTGGACCTCCGCTCGATCGCCGCCCTCGGGCCCGACGTCGCCGTGACCGCCAGCGCCGGGCCCGCCGAGAACGGCCAGGCGCGCATCTTCCGCACCACCGACGCCGGCGCCACCTGGACCCAGGTCTTCACCACCGATCGCAAGGGCGTGTTCCTCGACGCCCTCGCCTTCTGGGACGCCGATCACGGGCTGGCGCTCAGCGACCCCATCGACGGCGAGCTGTTCCTCCTGCAGACCGCGGACGGGGGACGCACCTGGTCGCCGATTCCGGCGTCCGCGCTGCCGCCGGCGCTGCCCGGTGAAGCGGCGTTCGCCGCCAGCGGTACCTGCCTGGCCGTCTGGGGCTCCGACGACGTCTGGATCGGCACCGGCGGCGGCGCGCAGGCGCGCGTGTACCACTCCGCCGATCGCGGCCGCACGTGGCGGGTGAGCGACACCCCGGTCCACGCCGGCGGCTCCGCGTCCGGCATCTTCGCCCTCGCCTTCCGCGACGCCAGGCACGGCGTGGCCGTGGGCGGCGAATACACAAAACCCCATGGCCAGACGCTGAACGTGGCGATCACCGACGACGGAGGCGCCACCTGGCGGCCGGCGCGCGGCCCGCTGGTGCCGGCCTATCTGTCCGGCGTCGCCTACGTGGGCGATCGCACCCTGGCCGCGGTTGGGCTCGCCGGCACCGCCCTGTCCACGAACGATGGTGACTCGTGGACCGCCGTCGACACCCTGCCCCTGAATGCCGTGCGCGCGCGGGGCAGCGCCTTTCGGATCGTCGCCGGTCCCCGCGGGCGGCTCGGCCGCTGGATGGGTAGCGGCGGCGGACGCTGACCCGCCCCCACCGCCGCTACCGTTCGGGAACCGCGGTCACGCCGCCGGACAGAATGAACGCCATCACGTGCGCGCTGTCGGCGTCGAGGCGCCGCACGTTGGCCGACGGAAAGACCACGAGGTTGCCGGCGAATCCGTAGGATTGCGGCACGTAGACCGTGGCCGAGTCGAACACCCCGAAGGCGTCGAGGGAGTCCTGGGTGAGGAAGCCGAACACGCTGGCCCCCCCGCCCACCGACACGATGACCGGCTTGTCGAACCGGCGGTGCTCGCCCACGAAGGCGTTCAGCAGATCGCGCGTGCTGCTGTAGAGCAGACGCACGAAGGGCAGGCGCGCGAACAGTGCGTCGAGGCCGGTGCTGAGCGTGCGGGCGGCGAACGTCTGGGCGGCGAAACCAACGAGCGTGATCAGCGCGATCGTCACCACGAATCCGGCACCGGGCACCGGCAAGCCGAGCCAGTCGTCGATTCCCGTGAAGATCACCCAGCAGATGTACACGGTGATGAACACCGGCGCGATGACGATCAGGCCCTTGAAGAAGTAGTTCAGGACGCGTGACATGACCAACCCACGAAGAATGAGAGTGACTGGTGAACGCAAGACGGGCCCCCGCCTGCGCGGGAGCCCGTCGTGAGCGCCTGGCACTCGTGGAGCTTACTTGACCCGGAACGGAACCGAAAGCTCGGTACGGTCCCAGCGCAGCGCGAGCACGCCGGCGTCCCCATCCGAGGGGGCGATCTCGATGGTGAACCGCTCCACCACGTCGCTCAGCGTGCGGGCGGTGAACGGGACGACGAACAGATCCTGGGCCGGATCGTGTTCGGTGCCCCACTGTCCGATCTGCCGGTTGACGATCAGCGCGTAGTGGCCGGGCCGGGCGTCGGTCCACAGCGTGTAGGTGCCCGCGGGCAGCACGTGTCCGCCGATCTCGAGGTCGGTGCTGGTATGGAATTGCGTGGCGGCGTCGGCACCGGTGCGCCAGAGCGTGTCGCCGAGCACGCCGTTGGCGCCGAATACCCGGCGGCCACGCGCCGCGGGCCGGCTGTAGTCCACCCACATCCGGGCGAGCCCGACGTTGGCGCGTACCGTGTCGCGCGGCGAGGCGACGCCGAAGTTCCGGCCCGCCCGGTCGGCGGCGGCGAAGGCGGCACCCAGCGCCGCGATGTCCACATCTTCCACGCGGCGTGCCACCGCCTTCTCGGTGGTCAGCCGCCCGTCGACCATCGTGATCCGCCCCTCGTGATCCACGATCACCCGCTGCGGATAGCGCGGATCGTTGTAGAGCGAAACCACGTAGCTGCCGTCCGCCTGTCGCTTGAAGGGGAAGGGATACTGCTGCCGCCAGCCCGGTGAGATCATGCCGAGGGCGATGCTGTCGGTGTTCGCGGCCCGCATCGCATCCACGGCGCACTGATAGAACGCGTACGTGTACGGAAAGAACGGCAGGGCGTGGCTGGCCGGCACCGTGCGCGATACCGCGCTGTCGCCGAGCTGGACGGTCCACGTAGCGCTGTCGGCGGTGATGTGCATCGAGCCGGAGCGCACGCCCGAGGTGCGCGGGCTGCCGTCGCCGTTCGTCCGCGTGAACTCCAGATGCGCCGGCATGCCATCGCCGCCCAGGGTGAGCGTGTAGTGGGTGAGCAGCGTCTGCGGCTCACGGCTGAGGAAGTCGCCGGTGACGGTATTCCCGCGTCGGGTGAACCGTTCCACGGTCTCGGTGTCGGTGCCGAGCGTGGTGACGAAGGCGCCGGTGACCGGGGTCTGGGCCGCGATCGGCGCGGGATGGAGCGCGGCGACGACCAGCGCGGCGGTGAACAGGGCGGACGGCGGGTGCGAAAGTCGGGGCACGCGGGAACCTCCGAAGGGGGGACAACGGGGACGGGTGCAACCTTCGGCCAGCCGGCGCCCACGGCAAGTTCGGGAGTTGTACGCACTCCGCGGTTCGTGACCCCAGGGCCCCCTGACCGGTCGTTGAGAGAGGAGACTTCAAGCGAGATCGAGATGAAGAAGCTGTTCGGCACCCTGGGCATGTTCGTCGGGAGCACGATTGGCTGGTACGCCGCCATCAAGCTCGGCTTCATGACGGCATTCTTCGTGAGTACGATCGCCGGCGGGGTGGGCCTGTACTACGGCGTCAAGGCAGCCAACCAGCTCATCGGCTGACCGCCAGCGCCGGCGGCGGCTCGTGCGTTGACCTTGGGGGGCCTGGCGCCCCCGCCCCGTTCCTCCCGCCACCTCCTCCACAACGCCGTGACCCCTCTCGATCTCTCGAGCGACGTTGCGCTCGTCGCCCTGTGCCTGCTGACGGTCAACCTGCTGCTCGGCCTCCTGCTTTCCATGCACTACAATCCCTGGAAGCACTGGCCCCACCGGCGGTTCAACTACTTCAAGCTCCACAACTGGAACGGCTACCTGGCTCTGGCGTTGGCGGCGCTGCATGCGGTGCTGCTGCTGGCCGTGAAGACGCCGGCGTTCCGCTTCATCGACCTGCTTTACCCCGTGAACGGCCCCAAGCAGCCGTGGATCAACAGCATCGGGGCGGCGTCGCTGTACGTGCTGATTCTCGTGGTCGTGACCTCGTACTACCGGGTGGAGATCGGGCGCGGCCGTTGGAAGCTGCTCCACTACCTCACCTACGTCACCGCCGCGCTGTTCTTCGTGCACGGCGTGCTCACCGACCCGACGCTCAAGGACAACCCGATCGACTATCTGGATGGCGAGAAGGTGCTGATCGAGGTCTGCGCGCTGCTCGTGCTCGGCGTGGTGGTGTACCGGGTACGCTGGGGCATGCGCCGGCGCGCCGCCCGGGCTGAGGTGGCGCCGCCCGCCCGGGCCGCCTGACGTGCGCCCCTAGAGCAGACGCTTCCACCGCTTCCGCCGCCGCGACTTGGACGAGGGGCGGTGGGGCGTTCGCGGTGCGGCGTCGCTAATCGCCACGAGCGCCTGCTCCGCCGTGTGTCGCGACAGCTGCCAGCGCACCCGCGCCCGCTTGTCGCGCCGGATCTTCTCCAGGTGCGCCCGCACGGCCGGCTCTTCGTTCGCCTCCGGAGCCTCGCCTGCGCGCTCGCTCTTCGATGGTTTCCGGCTCATATTCGCTCGTGAGTTGTGCGCTTCGTCAAACTAACCCGTCACCCCCGGGTGCCGTCACGAATCCCGGGTCGGTACGCCGCCGGACGCCTCCATGAACTCCCAGCCCCACACCCCCGTGCCCGCATCCGTGTCCCTGGATGAACAGTGGATGCCGTTCACGGCCAACCGTGCCTTCAAGCAGGCGCCGCGTCTGCTGGTCTCCGCCCGGAACATGCACTACGTCACCGCCGACGGTCGCCGGGTGCTCGACGGCACGGCGGGCCTCTGGTGCGTGAACGCCGGGCACGCCCGACCCGCCATCGTCCGCGCCGTCGCCGAGCAGGCGGCCGCGCTCGACTACGCCCCCGGATTCCAGATGGGGCACCCCCTGGCCTTCGAGCTGGCCAGCCGGGTGGCCGCACTCACCCCGGACGATCTGGATCGCGTGTTCTTCACCAATTCCGGATCGGAGGCCGTGGATACCGCGCTCAAGATCGCCCTCGCGTACTGGAAGGCCCGCGGCGAACCGGAGCGCGTGCGGTTCGTCGGGCGACAGCGCGGCTATCACGGCGTCGGCTTCGGCGGCACGTCGGTGGGTGGAATCCCCGCCAACCGCCGCCAGTTCGAGGGGCAGCTCCTCCCCAACGTCGATCATCTGCCGCACACGCACGATCTCGAGCACAATGCGTTCAGCAGGGGCCAGCCCTCGTGGGGCGTTCAACTGGCCGACGAGCTGGAGGCGATCGTCGCCGAGCGGGGGGCGAACACCATTGCCGCCGTCATCGTCGAACCGGTTGCCGGCTCCACCGGGGTGCTGATTCCGCCCGTGGGCTACCTCGAGCGGCTGCGCGACATCTGCTCGCAGCACGGCATCCTGCTCATCTTCGACGAGGTGATCACCGGATTCGGGCGCCTCGGCGCCCCGTTCGGCGCGCACTACTTCGGCGTCCGTCCCGACCTCATCGCCATGGCCAAGGGGATCACCAATGCCGCGGTGCCCATGGGCGCCGTGGCCGTGCGGACCGAAATCCACGACGCGGTCGTGCAGTCCGCCGCCGGAGGAATCGAACTCTTCCACGGCTATACGTATTCGGGACACCCGCTGGCGTGCGCGGCCGGGTTGGCGACGCTCGACCTGTACGAGCGCGAAGGCCTGTTCGCACGCGCCGCCGAACTGTCGCCCTACTGGGCCGACGCCGTGCACCGGCTGGACGACGAGCCCCACGTGGTCGATGTCCGCAACATCGGGATCGTGGGCGCCGTCGAGTTGATGCCGCGCGAGGGAAGCCCGGGCGCGAGGGCGCTGGATCTATTTCTGGACTGTCTGGAGCAGGGCGTGCTCGTCCGGATGGCCGGCGATACGATCTGCCTCTCCCCGCCGCTGATCGTGAGCACCGAGCAGATCGACGAGATCGTGCAGGCGATGACGACGGCGCTGCGCCGGCTCGACTGACCGCGCCGGCCACCCACCGCCCCTCGAATCGTGACCACCTTCTCCCCGCGCGAAGCGCTGGCGCATCTGCGCCGCGTCGATCCGGTGATGGCCGGCGTCATCCGCACGGTCGGCCCCTACCGGGCGCACCTCAGGCGAGGGAACTCGCACTTTCACCACCTCGTGCGCGCCATCGTGTACCAGCAGCTCTCCGGCAAGGCCGCGGGCACGATTCACGGTCGTTTCTGCGCGCTCTTTCCGCGCCGGCACGTGGACGCCGAGCGCCTGCTCGCCCTCTCCGACGAGACGTTGCGATCGGTGGGGCTGTCGCGGCAGAAGGCCGCCTACCTGCGCGATCTGGCCGACAAGGTGCACAGCGACGCCGTGCCGCTGGACGGTGTGCGGCACATGACCGACGACGCGATCATCGATCACCTGGTGCAGGTGAAGGGCGTCGGCCGGTGGACGGCGCAGATGTTCCTGATGTTCCGCCTCGGACGGCCGGACGTGCTGCCCGAGTTGGATCTCGGCATCCAGAACGCCGTGCGCCGGGCGTACGGCCTCCGCCGCCGCGCCACACCCAAGGACGTGCTGCGCATCGGCCGCGTGTGGAGCCCGTACGCGTCGGTCGCGAGTTGGTACCTCTGGCGGTTCATCGACGACGCCGGTTGAGCGCCGGCCCGGCCCCGCCCTACATTCCCGACGACGCCCATTCCCCGGAGCCCAGTCCCGATGTTCGCGCCCCTTCCTCGCCGCGCCAGGTCGCGGGTCCGTTCCGCACCCCGTCTCCCACGCGTGGCACCGGCGATCGCGATCGCCCTCGCCGCCCTGGCGGCCACCCTGCCCCCGACAACCGTGTCCGCGCAGCTCGCGCCCCGTGAACAGCGGATCCGCGACTTCGTCCACCGGCATCACGAAGACGAGATCGCCATGCTCGCGCGGGCCGTGGACATCAACAGCGGGACGATGAACTTCGACGGGGTGCGCGCCGTGGGCCGCCTGTTCGCGGCGGCACTCGATTCGCTGGGCTTCCAGACCCGGTGGGTGGAGCTGCCCGACTCGGTGAACCGGGCCGGCCACCTGGTGGCGGTGCACCGGGGAAAGCCGGGAGGCACGCGGCTGCTCCTCATCGGGCACTTCGATACGGTGTTCGAGGGCGAGGGACAGCAGTTCGCGCGCGAGGACACGATCGCCCGCGGGGCCGGATCGAGTGACATGAAGGGGGGTGACGTCATCCTCGTCTACGCCCTGAAGGCCCTGCGCGACATCGGCCGGCTGGACGACGCGAACGTCACCGTCGTGTTCAACGGCGACGAGGAATCGCCCGGACTCCCACTCAGCCTCTCACGACAGGCGCTGCGGGACGCCGCGGCGCGGAGCGACGTGGCGCTGGCGTTCGAGGGAGGCTCGCAGTCACTGGCCTCCGTGTCGCGCCGCGGCGCGAGTTCCTGGCTACTTACGGTCCAGGGCCGCCAGTCACATTCGGCGGGTGTGTTCAGCCGCGGATCCGGGTACGGCGCCATCTACGAGACGGCCCGCATTCTCGATACGTTCCGTCGCGAACTCGCCGGCCAGCCCGATCTCACCTTCAATCCCGGCGTGATTCTCGGCGGCGCCCACGTGGCCTACGACACGGCGCACCTCTCGGGCCAGGTGGACGGGAAGACGAACATCATCGCCCCCACGGCCGTCGTGCCCGGTGACCTGCGATTCATCACCGAAGGCCAGAAGGACAGCGCCCGCGCCGCGATGCGGGCCATCGTCGCCGATCATCTCCCCGGCACGACCGCCGAGATCACCTTCGAGGACGGCTATCCGGCGATGCCGATGACGCCGGGGGGCGAGCACCTGATCGCACTGTACGATTCGACGAGCCGCGCGTTGGGCTACGGGCCGGTGCGCGCCCAGGATCCCGCCTCGCGGGGGGCCGGCGACGTGTCGTTCGTGGCCCCCTACATCCCGGGCATGGACGGCCTCGGCGCGCTCGGCCGCGGTGCCCACACCCCGCGCGAGCAGGTGGACCTGAACTCACTCACCATGCAGACCGAGCGCGCGGCCGTGCTGATGGAACGGTTGCTGGGCGAACCACCACGGCGGTGAGGCCCGACCGGCAGGCGCCGGTTACCGACTCACCGCCCGACGGCTCACGCCGTCTGCGTGGGCAGGGGGCCCAGGAAACCCTTGGGCAATTCGGCCATCGCGTCGCGGTGCGCAAACACGACGTCCGGGTGCTGCTGCAGCATCTGCAGATAGCGGGCCGCGAACGTGGTCTTGGGTGGCACGGGCGTGAGCAGCCCGCGCATCTGCGCCAGCAGTGACGCGGTGACCTCGCTGGCCACCGGCGACGCCTCCTGCTCGGCGGCATCCAGCGCCTCGTCGATCTGCACGATCAACTGCGACGCGGGACGCAGCCACTCGAACGACGGCTCGTGCAGCACGGCCTGCAGGTACGCGTTGGGCGTCAACCGGCCCCGCGTACGTTCCAACTCCACCCGCTCCACTTCGAGCAACAGGCGGTGTACGCGCAGCAGACCCTGCCGCGCGGCCTTCAGTGTGTTCGTGGTCAGATCGCCGGCCGCGAGGCCGGCTGGTGTTTCAATGGGTTGCATCGGCTCCTCCACTCGTGAAGTTAGCCGCGAGGGGAAGGGCAATCGGCGGGAACTGCTCCCCCCACCCCATACTGACGAGCCGGGCAACCGGAAGTCAGTGATCTGGACCGCATCCGGGTGGCCCGGACCTACGGCTTCGCCACCTCGAAGATGCCGGCCGCGCCCATGCCGCCGCCGATGCACATCGTGACCAACCCCAACCCACCGCCGCGGGCACGGAGGGCGTAGATGAGCTGCGTGGTGAGCTTCGCCCCGGTGGCGCCCAGCGGGTGGCCGAGCGCGATCGCCCCGCCGTTCACATTCACCCGGGCGGGATCCATGCCGAGGTCGCGCACCACCGCGACCACCTGCGACGCGAACGCTTCGTTGAACTCGATGAGCGCCAGGTCGGCGAGCTTCAGCCCGGCGCGATCGAGCGCCTTGGGCACCGCCTTGATCGGCCCGATCCCCATCACGTCCGGCGGCACGCCGGCCACCGCAAAGGTGACGAACCGCGCCAGCGGCTTGAGCCCGAGCGCCTTCGCCCGGGCGGCCGTCATCAACAGGATGGCGGCGGCGCCGTCCGAATACGGGCTGGCGTTGCCCGCCGTCACCGTGCCCTTCGCCTTGAACGCCGGCCGCAGCTTGGCGAGGCCGGCGAGCGTGGTGTCGCGGCGCGGCGTCTCGTCTTCGACGAACACCACCGTATGCTCGGTCTTCCGGGCGCCGGTCCATTCCGCGCGCGGGACCGGCACCGGAACGATCTGATCGTGGAAGGCGCCGGCGGCAATGGCCTTTGCCGCCTTCTGTTGGCTTTCCAGCGCCCAGGCGTCCTGATCCTCGCGCGAGACCTTCCAGCGGTCGGCCACGCGCTCGGCCGTGAATCCCATGCCGATGTAACCCTCCACCGCCTTGGGATCGAGCCGCGTGTGGTACCCCGACATCGGCACCTGGCTCATCATCTCGATGCCGCCGGCCAGGACGACCTCGGCCATGCCGCTGAGAATTTCCTGGGCCCCGAACGCGATCGTCTGCAGTCCCGAGGAACAGAAACGATTGATCGTCGCCCCCGGCACCTCCACCGGAAACCCCGCCTGCAGCAGGGCCAGCCGCGCGATGTTCAGCCCCTGACCCGCTTCGGGCATCGCGCAGCCCCACAGCACGTCGTCCACGATCCCGGGATCGACGCCCACCCGGTCGACCGCGGCCCGCATCAGGCGCGACGAGAGTTCCACGGGATGCACGCCGGCCAGCGCGCCGTCCTTCTTGCCACGACCCACGGCGCTGCGCACCGCGGAAACGATCACGACTTCAGTCACGAGTCATCCCTCTCAGTTGCGGAGCGGCTTGCCGGTCTTGAGCATGTGCGCGATGCGCTCCTGCGTCTCCTTCGTCCCGAGCAGACGGAGGAACGCGTCGCGTTCCAGATCGAGCACATCGTCCTCGCTCACCATCCGCGCGGGCCCGTCGCCGCCACAGAGCACGGCGGCAATCTCCAACGCCATGCGGACGTCGTGATCGCTCGCCTGCCCCGCCTCGCGCATCGCCCAGGCGGCGTAGTGCAGATTGCCCATGCCGGCGCTGCCCACCGCCTCGATCGTGCGCGGCGGCGGCGGCACGTAGTCGGGGGCCAGGTCGAGCACGCGGCGCTTCGCGTCGGCGAGCAGGAAATCGCGGTTCATCGAGATCCGGTCGCGGTCGCGGAGAAAGCCGAGCCCGCGTGCTTCGAGCGCGCTCGTACTCGTCATCGCCATGGCGATCGTCTTGAAGGCCCGCTTCGGCGCCTCGAAGGGATCGGCCTCGTCATACGGAGCCAGATCCGCGGCAAAGCGGAACAGCAACTCCTTGGTGCCGCCGCCGCCGGGCAGCAACCCGACGCCGACCTCCACCAGTCCCATGTACAGTTCCGCGTGGGCCTGAATCGCGTCGGCGTGCAGCGACCACTCGCATCCGCCGCCGAGCGTGAGTCCGAAGGGCGCGGCGACCACCGGGAAGGGCGCCGATCGAATGGACATCGAACAACCCTGAAAGAGCAGCACCGCCTCTTCGAGGCGTTTCCAGTCCCCCGCCTGGGCGAGGGACGCGACCATCCCCAGATCGGCGCCCGCCGTGAACGTGCGCGGATCGTCGTTCCCGATCACCAACCCGGCCAGGCGATCGCGTTCGACGATTTCGAGCGACTTCATCAGCATCGTGAGCACGCCTTCGCCCAGCGAGTTCATCTTGCCGTGGAATTCGAGCACGGCGACCCCATCGCCGGCGTGCCACAGCGACGCCTCCGCCGACTCGGCGAGGGCCCGGCCCGAACGGCGCAGCGCGTCGATGCGCAGCAACCCCTCCGGCTCCTGCAGCGGTTCGAACCCCTTCCAGTCGAGCGCCGCCACCCGTTCGCCGTCGGCCGAGTAGAACCCGTCCGCCACCGCCTTCGGGCGGAGCGCGGCCGCGGACGGCAGCGCATCCCCGATGAGGTCGAGCTGCCGGAACGGCCCTGCCTCCCAGGCGAATCCCCACTCCATGGCGTGATCGACGTCGGGCAGGTGGTAGGCGATCCCCGGCGCGGTGGCGATGACGTACTTCGACAGGCGCGTCAGGTACTCGCGCGCGAAGTCGCCGTAGGTTCCGTCGAGCGCCACCGCCGCCTTCAGCCGGTCGCCCAGCGGGAGGCGGAGCGCCTTGCCGATCGCGGGCAGCTCCGGCTTGGCAGCGGGCGCGTACTCGCCCGTCCTCCAGTTCAGGGTGTGAATCTCCTTGCCGACCTTCTTGTAGAAGCCGGCGCCGCTCTTCTCCCCCAACTGTCCCTTCCCCACCATCGCCCCGACCCACGCCGGCAGGGCGAAGTCCTCGCCCGTGGCCCCGGCCAGCCCCGACGCGACGTGCGACAGCACGTCGAGCCCCGTGAGATCGGCGGTGCGGAAGGTGGCCGATTTGGCCCGGCCCAGGAGTGGGCCGGTGAGCACGTCGACCTCATCGATCGTGAGGTCGAACTCCTCCATCATGCGCAACGCCAGCACCATGCCGAACACGCCCAGCCGGTTGGCCACGAACCCCGGGACGTCGCGCGCCGTCACGATGCCCTTGCCGAGCACGCGCTCGCTGAAGGCGCGCGCGCGATCGATGGTGTCCGGCGCCGTGTGCGGGGTCGGGATGATCTCGAGCAGATGCAGATAGCGGGGCGGATTGAAGAAGTGCATCCCGAGGAACCGCTGCGTGAAGGCCTCGCTGCGCCCCTCGGTGAGCCGCGCCATCGGAATCCCCGACGTGTTCGACGCGATGATCGTATGCGCCGGGAGGACCCGTTCGAGCTTCTCGTAGAGCGCGCGCTTCGGCTCGAGCTGCTCGATGATCGCCTCGATCACGAGATCGCACTCCGCGAGGACGCCCAGGTCGTCGGCGGTGTTCCCGATCTGGATGAGCGACGCCCGGCTGCCGTCCATGAAGGCCGCCGGTCGTGCCTTCCGGGCGCGGTCCAAGCCCTGCCGGGCCGGCGCATCCGGGTCGTCGGCCGGTCCGGCGATGTCGAGAAGGTCCACCGGGATCCCCGCCGACGCGGCCAGCGCGGCAATGCTGTGCCCCATCGTGCCGGCGCCGATGACGCCGAGCCGTCGAATCCGCATCCTGCCCCTCCGAAAGTGGTGCTCTAGCCGGCCCGTCATGTGCCGGATTCGAGTAATACCGCATCGGCCGCGTTCGGGGCAGTGGGAAGGCATCCGGTTGTTTACGCGGAAGAACCCCGACGGCCGGAATGCGGCGCCCCGCAAAAGGCGGTATCAGGTTGCAACTTTTTGCGTAGTTCGTCACGGGTAATGGGTATCACAGCAAAGCGTAATTCGCTTTGCGACAATTACATACGAGCAAACCATCCGTTGGTTTGATTTCTGCATCAGAGGCCAGCATGTCACGTTTCAGGCGAGGACTGTCACCTCATGCCGCGACCGGCGACCGGCGTTCCGGGTTCACCATCCTGGAGATGCTCGCGGTCATCGTGATCGTGGCGCTGATCATGGGCATATCCATCGGCCGGATCAGCGCCATCATCACGCAGCAGCGGCTGAACCGCGCTGCCGTGTCGCTGAGCAGCGACCTGCAGGCGGCCTTCTCGCTGGCCCAGCGCAACCGGAAGCCGGTGACGATCGCATTCAGCGACAGCACCATGGAGTTGAGCGTCGCCGACGCGGCGTCGGGGACGGTGCTCCGGAAGACCTCGCTCGGCAACTTCAATCTGACGGCGTCGAATGTCACGCTCTCGCGATCGACGCTGAACGTCTATCCGGCCGGGTTGGCCGGCGATTCCCTCTCCATCACACTCTCGGCCACGGTCGGCAGCACCACGTACTCCCAGCGGGTGCGGATGACGCGTGGCGGGCTGGTGCAGATCAAATGACGCCTTCCCCTCGCCGGCGCCCCCGGCTGCGCGCCCGGTCCGGCGTGTCGCTCATCGAGATCATGATCGCGATGAGCATGCTGGCCATCGTCCTCGTCACGATCGCCGGCCTCACGCTCTCCGTGGCCAGAACGGGCCGCGCCAACGACCTCGTGGCCCGTCGCTCCGCCGTGCTGCAGCAACAGGCGGCCCGGCTTGGCGCGATCCCCTACACCACGCTGCAGACGATGTCGAGCGGCAGCACGACGATCGCCGTGGGCAACGTGTCGTACACTCGCACGCTCACCCTCACGCCGGGCACCAACCGGATCACCGTGAAGGTGGTCATCGCGCCCACGTCGGCGCCCACGATGAAGGACTCGCTCGTGTTCGACCACGCCTACAGCGCCAGTTCCGCGCTCTGCTCGGGGTGCTGACCATGACGCAGACCACCACCCGCCGTCGCGCCGGTTTCACCCTCATCGAGGTGTTGATCGCCGTCGTCATCATCGGCATCATCGGCGCCGCGTTCACCCGGCTCATCATCGCCCAGTCCCGGTTCTTCACCCGGGAGTACGGTGCCCGCAACGCGCGCGCCGTGGCGCGGAACTCCATGAACCTCATGCTCTCCGACCTCCGCATGGTGCAGGATTCGGGCGGGGTGGATTCGGTGTCGAGCGACGGACGCACCATCCGCGTGATCGTGCCCTACGCCTTCGGAATGGCGTGCGGCAACTCGCTCGTGGCCACGGTCGTGAGCCTCCTGCCCACCGACTCCAGCGTCATGAGTCTCGCCACCTACGGCGGGTGGGCGTATCGCAATCAGGCCACCGGGCGCTACGTCACCGTCACCCCCACGGCGCCCACCGGAGCCGAGAAGGTGCAGACGTCGCTGACGCCCACGCTGTGTACGGGCACGGGCGCCGGCGAGGCCGGCATCTCGACGCTCACGATCAACGGCCGCGCCGGCCAGGTCGTGGACCTGCGCCCGCTGACGGTCGCCGTGACGGCGGACGCCCCGGTCTTTCTCTGGCAGAAGATCACCTACTCGTTCGACACGTCCGCCGCCTTCCCGGGTCTCTACGGCCTCTACCGGAGCGTGTCCGGCGGCAGCCGCGAGGAGATTCTCGCGCCCTTCAAGTCCACCGCGCGGTTCAAGTTCTACGTGCCGAGCCAGGACACTTCGCAGACCACGGTGCCGGCGCTCTGGCGCATCCGCGGCGTCGACATCCTGCTGTACGGAGTGAGCCCCAAACCGGCATCCGACGGCACCCGCACGTCCACCGAGATGACCACCGCGGTGTTCTTCAAGAACACCCGCAGCTTCTGAGGAACCCACGCATGCGACGTCTCCAGAATCGAAAGGGCTTTGCGCTCCCGATGGCCGTGCTGGTGATCGCCGTGATCACCGCGGCCCTCGCCGCCGCCTTCATGGCCACCAGCGCCGAGATCGCCACCAACCAGGCGCAGAAGGGTACCGAGCGCGCCTTCGCGATTGCCCAGAACGGGCTCGAGCAGTTCCTGGTGCGCCGCAGCGAGAGCGGCTGGTGCCAGCACTGCGGCTCCCCACCGAACGTGTCGGCGGAGTCCACCAAGGTCGCCTCCAACGGTGGGTACGCCTGGGTCGTCGCCCGACGGATCCACGCCCCCAGCTCGGCGAACGACGCGGGTCTGTACTTCATCACCTCCACCGGCATCGACACCACCACCAAGATGCCGGCCGGCGGCTCGTCGATCTACGCCGAGCGGACGGTGGGCATCTACGCCAAGTGGAACAGCATGACGATGAAGGTGCTGGCCGGCTGGACCAGCCTGTCGGGCATTCAGAAGAACGGGAGCGCCGGCACGATCAGCGGCATCGATCAGTGCGGCGCCGATACGTCCGTGGCCGGCGCCACGGTGCCCGAGGGCGGCTGGAGTTCGAACGGTCACTTCAGCCCCACCGGCAATCCGCCACTCGATACGACCAAAAACCAGACGCAGTTGGCCGACGCCCTCCACATCGACTGGGCCGGCATCATGAACGGGGCGATCCCCGCCGACGTCGAGATCCCGCCGGGCAGCTTCCCGGCCGCCGGCCGGTTCAGCAGCGATACGAGCTACTGGCCGATCATCCGCATCCACACCAACGGGTATTCGCTTCCCAACGCGGGCCGCGGCATCATCATCGCCGACAGCAACTTCGTCATCAGCGGCAGCAACATGTGGAACGGCATCATCCTCGTGGGCGGCGGGCTGACGTCCAACGGAAACAACACCACGGCCGGCGCCACGATCAGCGGGCTCAACGTGATGCTCGGCGGATACGCCGACTCCGGCGTGGTGAACGGAATTTCCGACACCTCCACCGCCAACGGTACCAAGAGCTACGTGTACAACTCGTGCAACGTGTCCCGCGCCGCCAAGGGGCTGCAGTCGTACGTCGCCTACCCCAACACCTGGGTCGACAACATCGCGATCTACTAGCGCTCGCGAGGCAGCAGTCAGCAGCCGGTAGCAACGAACGATGGGCAGTCCGCGGCGACGACCGCGGACTGCCCACCGCTCGTTGTGGCTCCCGGCCCCGGAGCGCTAGCCGCCGAACGGATCTCCCGGGGGCGCCACCAACGCCCTCGTGGGCGCCGGCAGTTCCCGACGTTCGATCCACCGCTGGAAGTCGCCCGCGATGGCGTTCCAGTGGGCGCGCACGGCCAGGGCGCCGGCCGTCGCCCGCCGCGCCGCCTGCGGCTGCAGGTCCCGGATCTCCAACTCGGCGATCGCCCGCACTTCCGGCGCCGCCGTCGTATCGGCCGCCAGCAGCAGCAGACGGTCGGCCACGGCGCGCTGGGTCACCCGCTGCAGCGCCGCCAGCTTCCCGCTCGACGGAACGGGTGCGTTCCAGGTGTCGGTGATCAGCGAGTCGATCGTCTCGCCGAGGGTCAGCATGTTCGGCCCGCGCGTGGCGAAGGTCACGAGGCGGGCGGCCCGTTCGGGCTGCAAGACCATGTCGACGATCATCTGCGAGAGCGTGCGGGCCGCCGAGAGTTCGTCGAACGCCGGCTCGGTCTGCGAGCCGAACAGTTCGACGCGCGGCGACACCCCGCTGGCGTTCGGGGCCAGCAGGGTGAGCACGGTGTCGGGAATCGCCAGCTCCTGCGGGCGCAGGGCCGACAGCATCTGGTGCAGGGCCGCCCGCTGCCGCGGCCCGGCAATCGGCTGCGTGGCCTGCTGCCCGTCGCCGACCACGACGTTGGCGTACTCCATCCCGCCGATCGTCTTGGACAGCGAGTTGAGCGCGAAGCGGTGGAAGAAGTACAGCGGCACGAGCCGTTCCTGGAGCAGGGCCAGGGGTTCGCCGGGGCGCAGATTGCCCACCCCGAACCGCGCCATCGCCACCCGGCGCACGTCCATCTGATTCTTCAGGAACTGCGACGCGGTCGACTGGTCGTCCCAGAGGTTCGTGCGCGGGTCGGAGGCGTAGTCGGGGCGCGCGTCGGCGTCGGACAGGAACAGATACCCTTTACGCAGCCCGTCGGCGACGATGGCCTTCAGGGAATCCTGCGCCGTGCCCGGCGGGAAGATGCCGTAGCCCCAGTGGATCGCCCAGACGTCGTAGGCGCCGGGGCCCACGGCGTACGCGGCGGACAGATCGATGCGGCCGTTCCGGTCGAGCGTGATGCGCGGCGGCGGATAGTCCATCACCGACGCCCGGTCGTACGTGGAGGCGATGTAGTTGTGGGAGAGACCGAGGCTGTGGCCGATCTCGTGGGCGCTCACCTGGCGTACGCGGGCGAGCACGAAGTGGGTGTCCGCCGGCGTCTTCGCCGCTCCCATCAGGGCCGCGAAGATGTTGTAGTCGGTGCGCGCTCGGTGCGAGTCGAGCCGCGACACGCCCTTGATGATCTCGCCGGTGCGCGGATCGGTGATCGCCGCGCTCACCGACCAGCCGCGCTCGTTGCGGTTCTCCCACACGAGCACGTTGTAACGGGAATCCATCGGATCCACGCTGTCGGGGCAGAAGTCCACCTTGAAGCCGCCCTTCAGTCCGGCGTCGTCGAACGCCTGCTCCCACCACTTCACGCCCTGCAGCGTCGCCGTCTTGATGGGTTCGGGAATCCCGGGGTCCACGCAGTACACGATCGGATTCTTGATCGGCGAGTTGGGATCGCTCGGGTTCACGCGCTCCAGCCGGTGCCGCGCGATCCACCGCTGCTGCAGCGGCTGGTCGATGGGCTGGGCGTAGTCGTTGAAGGTGACGCCGAAGTACCCGATGCGGGGATCCCACGCCCGGGGCCGGTACTGATCGTCCGGGAGCTGGATCAGCGACACGTGTTCGTGCAGCGTGAACGCCGAACCGTCCGGCGCCATGCGGCTCACGATGCCGCCGGGCCGGCCGTTGGTGGTGAAGGTCAGCGCCACGTCGACCTCCGTGTTCTCCGGGAACACCTTGGTGAGCGGCGCGTAGACCACCGACCGGTCCCTGGCCAGGGAGTAGTTGCCCTGCCGGCTCCGCTGCAATGTCTCCGTCACGTCGGTCCAGTCGCGCACGAAGAAGTCCGTCGCGTCCACGAGCAGGCGCCCGTCCTGCGCGGCGACAATCGGCAGCGCGGCCACCGTGCTCACCGGGAACGCTTCGCTCACCGTGCGCTCGTGTTCGGGATCGTTCGCGGCCCCGCGAAAGCGCGTGTTCCGGAACACCACGAACATGTGGTCGCCGTGGCGGTCGAAATTCACGATCTGCGTGCCGCCGCCGGCGCCGCGGTCGATGCCGATGGGGTTCGACCCGAGCCCCGTCGATTGCATGGTGAGCATCAGGGCCGGGAACGAATCGCGGGGGATCTCGAGCAGGATCTTGCCCGTGGTGTCGTTCAGGTACACCGGGATGAAGCCGTCGCGTTTCACATAGCCCGCCGTCTTGTTGGCGATGCTGGTGTCCACGGCAGCGGGCTTCGGCGCGGCGGGACGCTGGGCACCGGCCACCGGCGCCAGGCCCGCGAGGAGGAGCAGAGCGGAGAGGAATTTCGAACGCATGGGGACGACGGGTAGGAGTGAGCGTCGGTGCGCGGCGCCGGGCCCGGCGGGGAGAACACGGCACCCGCCGCGCGGGATGACCCAAGCTACACCGCGGGCAGCCGCCTGCGCGACCGGCCGCCCGCCACCCGGGCGCAGACTTCCCGGGCGCCTTCGCATTCCCGGACGAAGCGTCCACGGCCGGCCTCCCTATATTGGGGGGAGGACGGGAACTGTGCGGCAGCCTCAGGGCGCCGCGGATCGGCAGCACGAGGAGTAGTGATGGGCACACCCGCACCCGGCTCGCGCACGCAGCCGGAACACGATACCCGACACCAGCCGGCACCGGCGGCCCCCGGGGCCGCCGCCTGGCTCACCGCCGAGCGGCTCGGGCAGGTGCGCGGCATTCTGTTGGGGCTCACCCTGTTCGTGGCGCTGGTGGTCTGGGTGCTGTACAGCCTCGGATTCGAAGCACGGGGGCTCCCCGTGGCGGGCAAGCTGCAGGCGGTGGGCGTGATGACGTGGCTGTACGCGCTGGTGCAGATTCTCGACCACCGGTTCTGGAACAGCCGGTTCGCGCAGCGGCGCCGGGCGACGCTCGGCATCCCCGAGAGCCTGTTCGGCTGGCTGCTCGGCCAGATGCTGGCGTGGTTCGGGATCGTGTACTACGCACTCACGGGCAACCCGCACTGGTACGAGGCGGGGCTGGCGATTCTGCTCCTCAGCTTCATCGCGTTTCCGATCCGGCGCGACCCGCAGTCGTAGGCCCCACCCCGCAATCGAAGGCTTCTTCCATCCGGCTCCGGATGGCGCTACCATAGTGGCGCGACATCAGGTTATAACAGTTTCCTTCAGTCGGGTGTTTCATGTTGAATCAGTCTTCCATCGCCTTCCTCAAGCGACTGCTCGACTCGCCCGGGCCCTCGGGGTATGAGACCGCGGCCGCGCGGGCCTGGCGCACCGAAGCGCAGACCTTCGCCGACGTCGTCCGCAGCGACGTCGCCGGCAACAGCTTCGCCGAGGTCAACCCGGGCGGCTCGCCGACGATCATGCTCGACGGCCATATCGACGAGATCGGCCTCATCGTGCAGTACATCGACGACGACGGCTACGTCTACGTCGCCCCCATCGGCGGCTGGGACCCCGAAGTGCTCGTCGGCCAACGGCTCCGGTTCCTCTCGGGCGACCGCGACGTGGTGGGCGCCGTGGGCAAGAAGCCGATCCACCTGATGAAGACCGCGGACCGCGAGAAGGCGTCGAAGATGACCGACTTCTGGGTGGACGTCGGCGCCGCCGATCGCGCCGAAGCCGAGAAGATGGTGGCCGTCGGCGACGCGGCGGTCATCGATTCGCACGCCATCGACCTGCCCAACGACCGCATCGTCTCGCGGTCCATCGACGACCGCATCGGCGCCTTCACCGTGCTCGAGGCGCTGCGGCGCTACAAGGAGCGCCCGGGCAAGGCGCGCGTGGTGGCCGCGGCCACCACGCAGGAGGAGATCGCCTGGCACGGCGGTGGCGCCCTGATCGCCGCGAATTCGGTGAAGCCCCAGATGGCGATCGCCGTGGACGTGACCTTCGCCACCGATCACCCGGGCCTGGAGAAGAAGGAAATCGGCGATCACAAGCTCGGCAGCGGCCCGGTGCTCGTGCGCGGCTCGCTCATCTCGCCGGTGGTCTTCGAACTCCTCCGCGACACCGCCAGCGCCGGCAACATTCCGTACACCGTGCACGCCGAGGGCCGCGCCACCTCGACCAACGCCGACGCCATCCACCTGGCGCGCGAGGGCGTGGCGACCGCGCTCGTGTCGATCCCCAACCGCTACATGCACTCGCCCAACGAGATGGTCAGTCTCGTGGACGTGCATCACACCGCGGCGCTGCTCGCCGAGGCCTGCCGCGGCGTCGACGAACGGACCGACTTCACGGCACGCTAGACGACGATCGCCGGCCCTTCTGCGCGAGCCGGGCCACGGTGTCGCGCACTTCTTTCTCCCGGTCCGACGCGAGCGCCTTGAGTGCCGCCTGGGCGATCGGTGACTTCACCTCGGCCAGGGCCTGCACGGCAGCCACCCGAAACGCCGTCCGCTTCTTCCGGAAGAAACCGCGCTCGGGTTCCGCTGCCCGGATGAGCCGTTCCACCGCCTCGACCGTGCCCACCCGCCCCAGCGCCAGCAGCATCGCCAGCTGGACGTCGCGATCCTGCTCGCTGTCGATGGCGGAGATCAGCGTCGTGGCTGTCTTCGGGTCGCGGTGGGCCGCGATGGCGAACGCCGCCTGCATCCGGACCTGCGGCGCGTTGTCGCGCACCGCCTCCCGCACCGCCTGCCGGGCGCTCTCCGACCCCAGCTGCATCAGCGCGTTCGTCGCCGCCCGCCGCACCCGCTCGTCGTCGTGCCGCAGCAGCGACACGAGCGCCGCCTCGGCACCCGCCGCCTTCATCTCGCCCAGCAGATCCGCGGCATTCCGGGCCACGAACCACCGCGCGTCGCCGAGCATCGTCACCAGCGCCGGCACCGACGCCTCGAGCGACGACAGGACCTCGAACAGGGCGCTCCGGTCCTCGCTCGTCTGCGCCTGCGTCACCTGATCGATCACCGCCTCCGCGCCGTCCTGCCCCGTCCGCACCAGAATCCCCACGATCGCGTCGCGCCGTTCGGGCGCCGCCGTCAACTGACCGGCCACCGCACGCAACAGCAGCGGCTTGGACAATCGCCGCAGCGCCATCACGTAGGCCCGCTTCACGTCGCGGTCCGTGGCCTGGGGCTCCCGTTCGATGACCCCGTGCAGCAGGGCCACGACCGTCAGCGGCTTGCCCTCTCGGGCCGCCGTGTCGGCCAGCGTCACCACGTCGTCGAGCAGCCGGATCGTCTCGGCCGGGTTCCGTCCCTGCTCCAGCCGTTCCAGCAGCGCCTCGGGCGAGTCCTTCACGTTCCCGATCGACGAGAACTGGAAGAACATGTCGCTGGCATCGTGCGACACGAGGCCGGGCACCGCGGGCTCAGCCTCCATCGCCGCCGGGGCGTTCGTCTCCGCCGCCTGGTCGGGCGCGGGCGCGTCCACGGCCGGCGCCGATCCCGCCGGGGCGGCGCCCGAATCTTCCGACGCCGCCGGCGCCGGGGTGGGCGCCGGCAGTTCCGGGAACGGCTCTTCGGCATCCGTCCCGTCGGCGCTCACGAACCGCAGGGTGGTGGCGCCGAGCGCGCGCAGCCGGCTCTGCAGGGCGCCGGGCGCCGGATGCTCGGGATCGACCTCGGCAAGGGCCCGCGCGAGCGCCAGCAGCTCGCCCGCCGCCGGCTGCCGCTCGAACTCGATGCCCGACAGCTGCCCGGCCTCCATGCGTGCGGCAAGTTCCGACACGCCGGGCATCACGGCGAGCATCGGCTCACCGTCAGCGTAGAGCCCGCCCTCGTCGGCACGGAGGCGCACCGCCCCCTGCTTGCCAATGGCCACCGCGGCGCGCAACGACATCTTCTGCTCGTCCACGTTTTCACCATCGTGGATCAGCAGCCAGACGAGGCGCGCAAACAGGCGGACGAATGTGGCGGAGAGTTCCATAGGGCGGGACGGACCGGCGCCTGGGAGCGCGGGGAGATGAAGACGCTGGAAGTTAGACGGCCACGGCGGCGCCACGCCACCCGATTGGCGCCCGTCGCGGCGCGTGCGCCGTTCGGTTGGCCCACGACCGGCAGGGCGACTAGACTTCCAGCGACCCCAGACGAGCCAACGCATGAACGTCGCCACGTTTCTCTCGATCGCCGCCGCCGGTGCCACCCTCGCCGCCTGCACGCCCACCCGCACCGCGCCGGTGCCGGCCCACACGCCCGATTCGCTGCGCATCCGGCAGGACATCGCGTATCTGGCCAGCGATCGCCTCGAGGGACGACGCGCCGGAACGCCGGGCAACGACAGCGCCGCGGCGTACATCGCCCGCCGCTATCGCGCGCTCGGCCTCGACGGGATGACGCCGGTGTCGTACCTGCAACCGTTCGTGGCGCGCCCGGCGGCCGGCCCGCACCGGGCCGCCGAAGTCCTCCCCACCCAGAACGTGGTCGCCATGCTCCCCGGCACCGACGCCGGGCTGCGAAACGAATGGGTCGTGGTCGGCGCGCACTTCGACCATCTGGGCCGTTCCACCGAAGACGCGCTCGACCCCGAAGCCGGCAACGCGATTCGCAACGGTGCCGACGACAACGCGTCGGGCACGGCCGCGGTGATGGAACTGGCGCGCCGGTTCAAAGCCGCCCCCGCCCGGCGGTCGCTGCTGTTCGTGAACTTCAGCGCCGAGGAGGAGGGACTGCTCGGGTCGGCGTATTTCGTGGACCACGCCCCGGTGGCGCTCGACAGCATCGACGCGATGATCAACTTCGACATGGTCGGCCGGCTCAAGAACGACCGCCTCATCGTGTACGGCGTCGCCACCGCCCCCGAATTCCCCGCGATCCTCGACAGCGCCAACGCGGGACGCGTGAAGATCTTCGGCCAGGGCGACGGCTTCGGCCCGTCCGACCAGTCGTCGTTCTACGCCAAGAACATCCCCGTGCTGCACTTCTTCACCGATCTTCACGAGGACTACCACCGCGCCACCGACGACGTGGCGAAGATCAACGCCGCCGGCGAGGACACCGTGGTCGACATCGCGGAACGGGTGATTCGCGACATCGCCAACCGGCCGGCCCGGGTCACGTTCGTGCGCGTGCCCACCAAGCCCAGCATCGCGGCGTCGAGTTCCGGCACGGACGTGTACTTCGGCTCGATCCCCGACATGGCCGCCGGGGAGATTGCCGGCGAACGCCTGACCGGGATCACGCCGGGGAGCCCCGCCGACCAGGGCGGGCTCAAGGCCGGCGACGTGGTGGTGGAATTCGGGGGTATGCCGGTGAGCGACCTCACCACCTATTCGCAGGCGCTCTACGCGCACAAGCCCGGCGACGTGGTGCCGGTGGTCGTCGTGCGCGACGGCCGGCGGCTGACGCTGACGGTCACGCTCGGAAAGCGCGGCGGCTGACGGAACGCGGGCCGCCACGCCGCCGTCATGCTCCAGGCCTGGTCCAGCGCCCGCTACACCTTCCCCCTGCCCCCGGGACACCGCTTTCCGATTGAGAAGTACGAGCGGCTCCGGCAGCGCGTGCTCGACGAGGGGATCGTCGGCGCCGGCTCCCTGCACGAGCCGGACCGCGTGCCCCTGGACGACCTGCTGCGCGTCCATACGCGCGACTACGTGGAGCGCTTCTCCGCCGGCGCGCTCGACGCGGCCGCCGTGCGGCGGCTCGGCTTCCCCTGGTCGCCGGCCCTCGTGGAGCGATCGTTCCGGGCCACGGGCGGCACCTGCGAGGCCGCCGCCTGCGCGCTCGACCGGGGGCTGGCCATGAATCTGGCCGGGGGCACCCACCACGCCTTTCCCGACCATGGCGAGGGCTTCTGCGTGTTCAATGACGTGGCCGTGGCCGTCCGTGCCCTGCAGCATCGGCGGCGGATCGTGCGCGCCGCCGTCATCGATCTCGACGTCCACCAGGGCAACGGCACACACGCCATATTCGCCGGCGACGCGTCGGTGTTCACCTTCAGCATGCACGGACACCGCAACTATCCGTTCCACAAGGTGGCCGGCGATCTGGACGTCGAACTCGACGACGGAACGGGCGATGACGAGTACCTGGACCGGCTGGCCGCCGAACTGCCCGGCGTGCTCGACCGGGCGCGCCCCGACCTCGTGGTGTACCTGGCGGGCGCCGACGGGCACGAGGACGACCGGCTGGGGCGCCTGCGCCTGACCGCCGGGGGACTGGCGCGCCGCGACGTGGTGGTGCTCGAACACTGCCGCGAAGTGGGCCTCCCGGTGGTGGTGACGATTGCCGGCGGCTACGGACGCGACGTGGAGACCACCGTCGCGCTGCACGTGCAGACGGCCCGTCTGGCCTCGCAGTTCGCGTCACTCGGGTGACGCCGGCAGTCGTGCGGCTCCGGGCGCCGGTCCATATTGTGAGCGGCGATACCATTGGCAAGCGCGCGCGACGTCGTGCGATCCGAGCACCCTGACCGGGACGATGCCCACGACTCCACCGATCCCCGAACCGCGGGCCTCGGGATTCACCACGAGGACCGAATTTCCGCTCTACTGGGCCGCCTACGGACCGGCGGGCGGCGCGCGCGCCGTGGTGCTCCACGGCGGCCCGGGCGCCGACCACGGCTACCTGCTGCCGCAGATGCTCGAACTGGCCCGGGCGCGGGAACTCCTGTTCTACGATCAGCGCGGGGGCGGCCGCTCGCGCTCCGACGACCGCGCTCCGGTGACCTGGGAAACGCACGTCGAGGACCTGGGCGCGGTCCTGCGAGAATTTGACGTCGGGTCACCCACAATCGTGGGATATTCGTGGGGTGGGCTGCTGGCGCTGCTGTACGCGGCCAGGGCGAGCCGCGATCCGGCGCTCCCCCGACCCGAGCGCCTCGTGCTCATTGACCCCGCTCCCGTGTCACGGCAATTTCGAGAGGAATTCGAGGCAGAATTCGCCCGGCGGCAAGCCGCACCGGCGGTCCGGGAGTTGCGCGACGAACTGGCCCGGTCGGGCCTGCGGGAGCGGGACCCGGAGCAGTACCGGCACCGGGCGTTCGAGTTGAGCGTGGCCGGTTACTTTGCCGATCCACATGCGGCGCGGAACCTCACGCCGTTCCGGGTGGTAGGGCGAGTGCAGCAGGCGGTGTGGGACAGCCTTGGAGACTACGATCTGGTGGGTGACGGATGGCTGAGCGACGTGCACTGCCCGGCGTTGATCGTCCACGGCCGGCAGGACCCCATTCCGCTGGCCTCCTCCGAGGCGTGTGCGCGCGCGTTGGGCGCGACGCTGATACCGTTGGAGGCGTGCGGCCACGTGCCGTACGTGGAGCAGCCCGCGGCGCTTTTCGCGGCGATCGAAGCGTTTCTCGCATGACCGCGGCCCCGCCGCACCACCACTCTGCACCGAGACCATGTCGCTGACCGACAACATCATCCAGCCGTACATCACGACCATCGAACCGGACGGACACAAGTTGCACGTGTCCTGCCGCATCGCGTTCGACGGCATCGAGTACGTCGGCCGTCTCTGGTTCGCCGACGACGGCTGGGAGGACTCGGGCATCCCCGACCGCGGCGCCCTGCCCGGACGCTCGCACGACGAGGTCATCGCACTCGCCAAGCGGCTGAACCCCACCGAGCTCACCCTCCGGTACCGGCGCGCCCTGGCTGAGAAGCGGCGGTTCATGCAGCTGCGCAAGGCCACCGAGGAGATCCTCGCCAAGATCCGCTATCTCAATCAGGTGGCCATCTCGATGCGGGCCGGGCTGCTCGACAAGGAGGGGGCGAGCCAGGAGATCGAAATGACGGAGAAGCAACTCCATGAGTGCGTGGACCGGCTGAAGAATCACGCCGGTGTCGAGTCCTAGGCGCCGGCGCGGCGCCCTGAAAGGGGCCGCGCTCAAACGCCAGGCCTCGATCGTGCTCGACCGGCTGCTCGCCGAGTACCCCGACGCGCACTGCGCCCTCGATTTCGAGAATCCGTATCAGCTGCTGGTGGCCACGATCCTGAGCGCGCAGTGCACCGACAAGCGCGTGAACATGGTCACGCCGGCCCTGTTCAAGGAGTATCCGACCCCCCGTGCGCTCGCCGCCGCCCGCCAGGAGGACGTCGAGGATCTCATCAGAAGCACCGGGTTCTTCCGCAACAAGGCCAGGAGCCTGATCGGTATGGCTGGTGCCGTGACCCACGAACACGGCGGCCGGATTCCCGATACCATGGAAGCGCTCACCGGGCTCCCGGGGGTCGGGCGCAAGACCGCCAACGTGATCCTCGGCAACGCATTCGAAAAGAACGAGGGAATCGTCGTCGATACCCACGTCACGCGGCTCGCCACCCGGCTCGGTCTCACGACGGAGACCGATGCGGTGAAGATCGAGCAGGCCCTGATGCCCCTCTTCCCACGCAACCGGTGGGCGATCCTGTCCCACCTGCTTATCGAGCATGGGCGGCGCATCTGCGACGCGCGCAAGCCGAAGTGCGCCGAGTGCGTGCTCCACGACATCTGCCCGAGTTCGTCGGTGTGAGGTTCGGCGTGGCCGCCGGGCGTGACCACCGGACGGGCATCGGCCCGCCCCCTCCCCACCGGCTCCGAATTGCCTAGTTTATCTCTCGCGAACCCTACTTTTCCTTTCGCCCGAGAAACCGTGAGCAAGACTGCAACGTTCGAAACCAATCGTGGCACCATCGTCGCCGAGCTGTACGACGAGGAAGCCCCGAACACCGTGGCCAACTTCGAGAAGCTGGCCAACTCCAACTTCTACGATGGGGTCAAGTTCCACCGTGTGATCCCTGATTTCGTGGTCCAGGGCGGCGACCCGCTGTCGCGCGACCTCCCGGCCGGCGATTCCCGCATCGGCACGGGCGGCCCCGGCTGGAAGATCAAGTGCGAGACCGCCGGCAATCCCCACAAGCACGTGGTGGGGGCGCTCTCCATGGCGCACGCCGGCAAGGATACGGGCGGAAGCCAGTTCTTCATGGTGCTCAGCGAGGGGAACACCCGGCACCTGAACGGAGTCCACACCGTCTTCGGAAGAATCACGCAGGGGCTCGACGTGATGCAGAGCATCCGGCAGAACGATGTGATGAACACCGTGCGCGTCGCCTGACCGCACCACCTCCAGGAGCTTCCATGACCGATTCACACGGCGCGCACGAGTCCCATTCGAGCGACATGAAGGCGGGCTTCCTCGGCCTCATCATCGGCGCCATCTGCATCTTCGTGATCCTCTTCTCGATCGTGAAGATCACGCACGCTCACTACGCGCACGAAGCGCCGGCGGCGAGCCAGCAGGGCTGATGGATGGCGGGCCGGGCCGGGTGACCGGCCTGGCCTCGACACGCACCGATGGGGAGCCGGTCTGATCGGGCGGCCGGCCCTGCATCAACCGATTTGGAAGTGCAATAGCGCGGACCAGGCGGAGCACGCGGATACGTCGCGGCGGCGGCCCCATGGGAATGACTCGGCTCGAAGCCGCCTTCACCTTCCCATCTCGCCCGCCGGTGCTGTCCGCGCTCTCCGCGTCATCCGCGCTATCGTCGTCTCGTCGGTTCGTACGCTCGCCGAGGCAGCCCCACCGGCGCACGTCGGGTGAGGGACCGTCGCCCCACGCCTAACGAAACCCGGCCTCAACCGTCAGTATTGCAGAGACTTATCGAACCTCACCACCGCCGCATCCCATGTCAGAACTGCCGACTCGCGAATCCGCCCTCGCCCTCATGCACGAGTACACGGCGAGCGACTCCCTTCGTAAACACATGCTTGCCGTGGAAGCCGCGATGCGCGCCTATGCGGTGAAGTACGGGGAGGACCCCGAACGGTGGGGGCTGGCGGGGCTGATTCACGACTTCGACTACGAGCGGTATCCCAACGCGGCGCACTCGGCCACCGAAGAGCATCCGGCGCGGGGCGTGGCCATTCTGCGGGAGATGGGGTGGCCCGAGGACATCCTGCAGGCGATTCTGGGGCACGCGGCCTACTGCAACGTGCCCCGGGAAACGACGATGGCCCGGGCGCTGTTCGCGGTGGACGAACTCACCGGGCTCATCACGGCCACGGCGCTGGTGAAGCCGTCGAAGAGCCTGCACGATGTCGAGGCGCGATCGGTGAAGAAGAAGATGAAGGACAAGGCCTTCGCCCGCGGGGTGAGCCGCGAGGACGTACAGTTGGGCGCCCAGGAGCTCGGCGTGGCGATGGAAGATCACATCCAGTTTGTGATCGACGCCATGCGCGGCGTGGCCCCCGCGTTGGGGCTCGCCGGCACCCCGGCCGGCGGCTGACCGATGTTCAACGCCGACTTGGCGGCCCGCGTACATCGGGGTGGAACGCGTGGGGAGGCCAATGACGGTAGCGATCGCTCCAATGACCCCGCAGGCGAGGGTGCCTGTGGCTGAAGTGGGACGGCCGGAGCGGGAGTTCGTGCTGGCGGCCCAACGTGGCGACCAGGACGCCTTCGCAGCGCTCGTGCGGATGCACGAACGGCGGGCGTATGCGGTCACCCGGGCGATCGTGGTGACGCATGAGGACGCGGAAGACGCGGTGCAGGAAGGGTTCCTGCATGCGTACCGCGCGCTGGATCGGTTTCTGCCGGACCAGCCGTTCGGCGCTTGGCTGTACCGGATCATGGCGAATTCGGCGCTCGACCTGGTACGGCGCCGGAAGGTCCGCGATGCGGATGAGTTGACGGAAATGGTCGCGATGCCGTTTCGCGATCCAGGGGAGGCCGACGAGCTGCGGATCCGGTTGTCCGAGGCCATCGGCCACCTCACGGAGCGGCAGCGATCGGTGATTGTGATGCACGACGTGGAAGGATTCACGCATGGCGAGATCGGCCAGATGCTCGGGATTCCCGAGGGGACGGCGCGGTCGGACCTGCACCATGCCCGGGCAACGTTGCGCGGGCTTCTGAAAGACGTACGGAGCGATCTATGAGCGACCTGCGACTGGTACACGAGGAGGACGAAGTCACGCGCGGCCTGCGCGCGATGTACGCCGCCCCGAGTGACGAGGCGTACTGGAGCGAACTCGAAGCGCGGATCATGCATCGCATCTCCGCCGTGGAGTTGGGATGGTGGTCCGAGCTGGATTCGTGGACGCGGCCGGCATTGCTGGCGGCGGCGGCGCTCATTCTCGCCTGCAGCGCGGCGCTCTTCCGCGCCCACGAAGTCGAACAGGCCACCGCCTATGAAGCGCTGCTGGCACCGTCGCCGGGTCCCGCCGAAGCGGTGGCCCGTCCGATGCTGCAGGATCAGCGCGACGGCGCCGTCCGTTACGTCCTCTCGCACGACTGAGGGACGATTCTCATGGAGCGGCCAAAACAGCAGGCGTTGCTCTTCCTGCTCGGCGCGGTCCTGGTGGGCGGCGTGCTCGGCTTTTCCGCTGATCGCGTGATGCAGCGCCGCCCGCATACCTGGGCCGAACGCACCACCATGTACGACGACATCGGGCTGACGTCGGCGCAGCGCGCCGCCGCCGACTCGATCTGGGACGCGACCAACTGTTCCATCCAACAGGTTTCGCGGCCGGTACGCACCGTCCTCGATTCCATCCGGCTGAACGGGGGCCGCCAGTTCCGGGCGCTGTTGACGCCGGACCAGTTGGCCAAGCTGCAGGCCCGGCTTCAGGCCGACTCGCTCCGTCGAGTGCGCGCCGACTCCACCCGCCGTGCACGCGGGGACACCACCGGCCATCGTGGCCGGACACCCAATTCGCGACAGGACGCCTGTAAACGATGATCAAAAAGCTGTTCTTTCTGGCGGCACTGCCCGCCGCGTTGGCGGCGCAGCAGCCCGCCCAGGATTCCATCCGCCCGATCACGCTGCAGCAGGCGATCGAGCTGGCCACCGCCAACTCCCCGTCGGCGGTGTCGGCGGAGGGACAGGTGCGCACCGCCAACGCCTCCGTCACGTCGGCGTATGCGGCGTTCATTCCCAGCCTCTCGTGGTCGATGTCGCAGGGACAGCGCACGGGCCTCACGCAGAACCCCAACGGCACGCTCGTCAACATCGTCAAGCCGTGGACGTTCAGCACCGGCCTCAGCTCCCGTCTGACGATCTTCCAGGGCGGCCGCCGGTTCGCCCAGATCCGCACCGCCAAGGCCTCGGTGCGAAGCGCCGAAGCCAACGAGGTGGCGCAGCGCTTCAGCATCGCGCTCAACGTGAAGACGCAGTACTACAACATCCTGGCGGCCGAGGAATCCGAATCGGCGGCGCGGGCGCAGCTCCAGCAGGCCGAGGAACAGCTGAAGGTCTCCGTGGCCAAGGTGGCGGCGGGCGCGGCCACCCGCTCCGATTCGCTGCGCTCCGGCATCCAGGTGAGCAACGCCCGCCTGGCACTGCTCAACGCCCAGAACAACAAGAAGGTGGCCAGCGCCGAGCTCACCCGGCTCGTCGGGACTTCGTACCTGGTGACGGCCACCGCCTCCGACACGCTCGACCAGACCCTGACGCCCGTGGACAGCACGATGCTGGCCCAGCTCGCGGCCGAGGGCCCGAGCATCCGCAGCGCCGAAGCCTCCCTGGCCACGGCCAAGGCCTCGAAGACGGCCAGCTTCTCCTCGTACCTCCCCTCCATCTCCATGAGCTACAGCCGGAGCGGAACGGGTGACGACAAGTACTACGGCATCGGCGGCGGCAGCCTCAGCTACGGCAAGTCGCTCAGCCTGTCGCTCAGCTACGACCTGTTCGACAACTGGACGCGCGAGAGCCAGACGGTGAGCGCCGACGTCCAGGTGCGCAACGCCCAGGTCTCGCTCCGCGACGCCCGGATGGCCGCCCAGCAGAACGTGGTCCAGTACGTGGCCAACCTCCAGACGCTGGAGGAGGAGATCCGGATCCAGCAGCAGTCCATTGCCGCCGCCGAGGAGGACCTCCGCGTGCAGCAGCAGCGGTACGCCGTCGGCGCCTCCACCCTGCTGGACGTGCTGACCTCGCAGACGGCGCTCAACCAGGCGCGGGTCCAGCTCATCCAGTACCGGCTGAACTTCCGCACCACCAAGGCCCAGATCGAGCAGCTGATCGGTCGGGACCTCGAGTAACCGACCCGGAATCCAGGGTTCGACCGGAACGCTGGCCGGCCGCGATCGCGGCCGGGCCAGCGTTTTCTTTGGGCCCTCCGTACTAGGGCTAGCTGTCCCCGATCACATCTAGAGGAATGGGTTCGTGAAAAAGATTCTCCCCCTGATCGCCATCACGCTCTCCGCTGCCTGCAGCACCGGGAAGAACAAGCTTCCCGCCGTGCAGACGCAGGCCGTCCAGCGGCGCGACATCGTCGTGACGTCCGAGGCCAACGGCGCCATCGAGCCGATCGTCGTCGTGGAGGTGCGGTCCAAGGCCTCCGGCATGATCACCGATATGCCCGTCGAAACGGGCAGCTATGTGAAGCCGGGCAACCTGCTCGCCCAGATCGACACGCAGACCGTGCAGAAGCAGTACCGGCAGGCGGCCGCCGACCTCAACTCGGCCCAGGCCCAGCTGGAAGTCGCCACGGCGCAGAAGAAGCGCAGCGACGAAATGCTCGCCGCCAAGGTGATCACCCCGCAGGAGAACGAGCAGGCCCGCCTCACCTTCGAGAGCGCCCAGGCCAGCGTGGTCCGCCAGCAGGCGAACCTCGACATCGCGGCCCAGGCGCTGGCCGACGCCACGGTGCGCGCCGTCACCACCGGCACGATCATCGAGAAGGACGTCCAGGTGGGACAGATCATCCAATCGTCCACGAACTCGGTGAGCGGCGGCACCACGCTCCTCAAGATGGCCGACCTGACGCACGTCCGGATGCGCGCGTACTTCAACGAAACGGACATCGGCAACATTCGCTCCGGCGAACCCGCCACGGTCACCGTGGACGCGTTCCCCGACCGCCGCTTCGAGGGCAAGGTCGAGAAGATCGAGCCCCAGGCCGTGGTCCAGCAGGGCGTGACGATGTTCCCGGTGCTCGTGAACCTCGAGAACTTCGACGGCGCGCTGCGCCCGGGCATGAACGGTGAGGTCTCGGCGCTCGTCGACCAGCGTGTCGGCGTCATCGCCGTTCCAAACGACGCCCTCAAGACGACGCGGGAAGGCGTGGCCGTGGCCTCCATGCTCGGCCTCAACCCCGACAGCGTGCAGGCCCAGATCCGCGCCCAGATGAGCAGCGGATTCGGCGGGATGGGCGGCCGGCGCGGCGGTGGCCGCCGCGGGGGCGGCCGGAACGGGGCCAGCGGGGCCACCGGCGGCAGCCGCGGCGCGGTCGGTAACGGAACCGACGTCACGACCGCCGCCGGCGACGTGGCGCTCGATCCCCAGCAGGGCCAGCAGGGCAGCGGGCGCGGCTTCCAGCAGGTGGAGGTCACCGACAAGGACTGCGCCGCCATCGAGGCCGCGTACAAGAAGTTCCCCGCCGAGAAGAAGCAGCTCGACGACCTGTCGGCCAAGATGCGCGACCCCGACGCCGACCGGCAGGCGCTGATGGGCCAGATGCAGCCTCTGTACGCCAAGATGGGCCTCGACCGGGCCAAGGTCGGCGCCTGCCGCCGGCGGGCGATGCAGGCATCGGCCGGCGGAGCCGCCACCCCGCAGACGGGCGGCCGGTCCGGGCTCAACGTCGGGGCGCCCGAGCAGGGCATGACGGTTCGTCCCCGCAGCGGCCTGGTGTTCGTGGCCGACAGCAACGTCTACAAGCCACGTGTCGTGATGCTCGGCCAGAGCAACTTCGACTACACCGAAGTGCTGAGCGGGCTGAAGGAGGGCGAGAAGGTCGTGATGCTGAACGTGCTCGCCATCCAGGCCGCCCGCGAACAGCAGCAGGATCGCTTCCGTCAGGTCCAGTCGTCGCCCCTGGGCGGCGGGGCTCGCGGCGGCGGCGGCCGCGGCCGCTGAGCCGGAGGACGACAGATGCTATTCGGTGAAATCATCAGCGTCGCGCTCAGTGCGCTTCGCGCCAACAAGCTGCGTTCGCTGCTCACGATGCTCGGCATCGTGATCGGCGTCGCCGCCGTGATCGCGATGGTGGCCCTGGGCAGCGGCGCCCAGCAGGCCGTGAAGGATCGCATCGCCTCTCTCGGCACCACGCTGCTCAGCGTCAGCCCCGGCCAGCAGCGCGGCTTCGGCGCCGCCATCGGCGGTCAGCGCAAGCGGATGACCATCGAGGACGCCAAGTCGCTGGACGATCAGGAGAATCTTCCCGACGTGACCGCCGTGGAGCCGGAAATGCAGAAGAGCTCCCAGGTCACGTGGACCAACCAGAACACGAACACCTCGATCATCGGGACGTCCGCCAACTACCTCACGGTGCGCAACTACAAGCTCGCCTCGGGCCGCATGTTCACCGAAGCGGAAGATGCGGGCCAGCGCCGCGTGGCGGTGGTCGGCCCCACGGTCGCCACCAACCTCGGCCTGTCCACTCCGGATGCGCTGATCGGCGAGGACATCCGGATCGGCGGCGTCCAGTTCACGGTCATCGGCACCACCGAACCCAAGGGACAGGGCAGCACCTTCGGCGACCCCGACGACCAGATCCTGATTCCCATCACCACCGGGCGCTACCGCGTGTTCGGCAGCAACTGGGTGCGGTCGATCAACGTGCTCGCGTCCACCGAGGACAACATCCCGCTGGCGATGGCCGAGATCCAGAAGGCCCTGCGCCGCGCCCACCGGCTCCGCTCCGACGCGCCCGACGACTTCCAGATCCGCAGCCAGACCGACTTCCTGACCACCACCGCCGAGACGACGCAGGTGTTCACGTACCTGCTGGCCGGCATCGCCGGGGTGAGCCTGCTGGTGGGCGGCATCGGCATCATGAACATCATGCTGGTGTCGGTTACCGAGCGCACGCGGGAGATCGGCATCCGCAAGGCACTGGGCGCCACGCGGTGGAACATCCTGCTGCAGTTCCTCATCGAAGCCGTGGTGCTGTGCTGCCTCGGCGGAATAGTCGGCATCGCCCTGGGAGCCGGCGGCGCCCAGATCCTGAGCAAGACGGCGGGTTGGAGCACCCAGGTCTCGATGTCGGCGGTCGGAATCGCCTTCGGATTCTCGGCGGTGGTGGGCGTGCTGTTCGGCGTCTGGCCCGCCCGGCGGGCTTCGGTGCTCGATCCGATCGTGGCGCTGAGGTACGAGTAGGAGGGTCGACCGCCGGTGGGATCGGTGGAGATGGTTCAGGAGCCCCCGGCGGGAAGCCGGGGGCTCCTTCGTTCGTGCCCCGGGTGCCGTGAATGCGTGCCCTCGTTCGCCGTGGACGGGGCGGGCCTGGGACGGATGGCAGGCCATTGACAAGATGTATCGGCCGATATATCGTCCATCGAACAACGATATATCTCTGCTATATCGCAGAGGAGGACGATCGATGCACGACGATTGCTATTCTGGACCCCGGCGCGCACGCTGGGATTGGGACGCCTTTGCGAGCGGATTCTGGGGGCGCGGCGGGCCACGGGGCCGCCACGGTCGCGGGCGCATGGGCAGGATGTTCGAGCAGGGGGACCTCAAATACGTGATTCTCGGCTTGATCGACGAAAAGCCGCGCCATGGTTACGACATCATCAAGGCATTGGAGGAACGGTCGCACGGCGCGTACTCGCCCAGCCCTGGAACCGTCTATCCCACGCTCACGATGCTCGAAGAGATGGGCTATGTCCGGGCGTCGACCGAGGACGGGGGAAAGAAGGTCTACGAGATCACCCCGGACGGAAAGAAGTATCTGGAGGAGAACTCGAGCACGGTGGAATCGATCTTCGAGCGCATCTCCGAGACCGTGGAGCCCTTCTTCAGTTCGTCGATGGGCGAGGTTCGGGGTGCCATGCGGCATCTGGCGCGCAGCAGCCTCGGAACGGCGATGAAGCACGCGGAGAACCAGGAGGTGCTCGGAAAGGTGGCCGAGATCCTGAATCGTGCCGCCACGGAGATCGATGGGATCACCGGCTAACACGCTGGACGCGCCCTGACGGGACGCTAGATTGAAGGACGGGCCGCGAACCCTTCGCGGCCCGTTTCTTTTTGGCGGGGTCCCGCCGAGCGCTGTTGTCGTCCGGCGGCCCCGGGATTCAACTGTCCGTCCATGTCCGCTGACCCATCTCGCTCGGGCGAACCGGAAGCGAGCGCGAACGCCCCCGGAACGAGCGGATTTCATGCAGCCGTGCCCCGCGAGCGGGAGCACGTGGAGACGCACCCCACCGGCAAGCGACTGGCCTTCCTCTCCCTGGCGGCCCTGGGCGTGGTGTACGGGGACATCGGCACCAGCCCGCTGTACGCCATCAAGGAGTGCTTCCGCACCGAGTACGGCATTCAGCCCATTCAGGAGAACGTCTACGGCGTCCTCTCGCTGATCGTCTGGGCGCTGATCCTCGTGGTGTGCGTGAAGTACCTCGTGTTCATCATGCGGGCCGACAACCGGGGCGAGGGCGGCATCCTGGCCCTCCTCGCCCTGCTGCTGCAGGACGGCAAGTCGCCGGGGGGCAGCACCCGGCGCTACGCGCTCGTGGTGCTCGGCATCTTCGGCGCCGCCTTGCTTTACGGCGACGGGATGATCACGCCGGCGATCTCGGTGCTCGGCGCCATGGAAGGCCTGCAGATCGCGGCGCCGAATCTGCACGAGGCGACGGTGGTGATCTCGACGGTGGTCATCCTCTTCGCGCTGTTCTCGCTGCAACGGCACGGCACGTCGCGGGTGGGCGGGCTGTTCGGCCCGATCATGCTCGTGTGGTTTCTCACCATCGGCACGCTGGGGGCCGTGGAGATCGTACGCGCCCCGGCCATTCTGGAAGCGCTGAACCCCTGGTACGGCATCCGATTCTTCTTCCACTACGGCTGGGTGGCGTTCTTCCTGCTCGGCGCGGTGGTGCTGGTGGTCACCGGGTCGGAGGCGCTCTACGCCGACATGGGACACTTCGGCAAACGGCCCATCCGGCTGGCCTGGTTCGGGTTCGTGTTCCCGGCCCTGTTGCTCAACTATTTCGGCCAGGGCGCGATCCTGCTCCGCGAGCCGACGGCCGTGGCCAATCCGTTCTATCTCCTTGCGCCGCGCGTGCTGCTCTACCCGCTGCTGCTGATCGCTACGCTGGCGGCGATCGTCGCCTCGCAGGCGTTGATTTCGGGGGCGTTCTCGCTCATGCAGCAGAGCGTGCAACTCGGCTATTCCCCGCGCGTGACGATCGTGCACACCTCGAGCCGCGAGGCCGGGCAGATCTTCATTCCCGAAGTGAACGACATTCTCCGCGTCGGAACGATCGTCCTCGTGCTGAGCTTCGGCTCGGTGGCCAACCTGAGCGCGGCGTACGGCATCGCGGTTACCGGCACGATGGTGATCACCTCGCTGCTGTTCTATTCCGTGGCCCGGACGCGGTGGAAATGGTCGCTCCTCAAGGCTGGGCTGCTGACCCTCGGCTTCCTCGTCGTGGACGTGGGGCTGATGGCGGCGAATCTCGTGAAGATCGAGTACGGCGGCTGGGTGCCGATCGCGATCGCCATTGCCATCTTCGCGCTGATGAGCACCTGGAAGCGCGGGCGCATCATGCTCAACCGCATTCTCCATTCCGGCGCGCTCCCGCTCGACATCTTCCTCGACGACGTGGCCCGCCGGAAGCCCACCCGGGTGCCGGGGACGGCGGTCTTCATGACCAGCTCGCCCAAGGGCGTGCCGGTGGTGCTGTTGCACCACGTGAAGCACAACAAGGTGCTGCACGATCAGGTGGTGCTGATGTCGATCGTCACCCTCGAGGTGCCGGAAGTGGACGAGGCGGAACGCCTGTCGCTGGAGAAGTTCGAGGAGGGGTTCTGGCGGCTCACGGCGCGCTACGGTTTCATGGAGACGCCGGACGTGCCGGAGGTGCTCAACCGCGCGCGCGCCCTCGGGCTGCGGGCCAAGGCGCTGGACACGACCTTCTATCTGGGCCGTGAGCGGATCATCGTGCTGGAGAAGGGCGAGAAGCGCACCGGGCGCGGGGCGACGCCCGACGCCGACGAGGGGCCGGTGCTCGAGATGGCGCGCTGGCGGAAGAAGCTGTTCGTCGTGATGACGCGAAACGCGCGCTCGGCGACGGAGTTCTTCAATATTCCGCCCAACCGGGTGGTGGAGTTGGGAGCACAGGTCGAGTTCTGAGGGCCCCCGGCCCCGTCACCACCCGGATTCCCGGTCCCCTTCCCTTCCGCCGGTCCGGGCGACAAATCACGGGCGCACCAGTCCCACCCGCCGCGCTTCCCCCGGCCCCCGGCCCCTCACTTTCCGTCCCGTCGGAGACTCGCTCATGTCGGCCCACGTCCACCTCCCCCGTGCCCGGCTCGTCCGGGCCTGCGCCGCGCTGCTCCTGCTCACCGTCCCGGCGGCCGGCGCCGCCGCGCAGCGCGCACACGCCAACACGGCCAACTGGACTCTGGCCGACAAGTTCACCCCCGAGGCGCTGCGCCCGGTGCTGTACAGTTCCGCGGTCAACCCGCACTGGATCGGGAAGTCCGACTCGATGTGGTACAACTGGAAGGACCACAACGGCTCGGCCTTCTACCTCGTGGTGCCGTCGCTCAAGGTCAAGCGCGCGCTCTTCGACCAGGTGCAGATGGCGGCCGAATTGACGGCGGCCTCGGGCCATGCCTACGACGCATACAACCTGCCGTTCACCAGCGTGGAGTTCGGCAAGGATCACAAGACGTTCGAGTTCAACGCCGACAGTTCCCGCTGGGAGTGGACGCTGGCCACGGCGAAGCTGCGGCGGGTGGGCCCCGCCGAGCGCGGCCAGAGCGACGACGGCGGGCGCGGGGGCCGCGGCGGGTTCGGCCGCGGCGGCGGGAACTTCCGCAACTACTCGCCCGACAGCACGCATTTCGTGTTCGCCCGCGCCTACAACCTGTTCATCGTCGACACGGTGACCAAGGACACCACGCAGATCTCCACCGACGGTGAGCGGAAGCGGAGCTTCGGCTATCTCGACACGGCCGAGGTGCTGCTCAGCCGGCGCGGGCGCCAGGGCGGCGGCCGCGGGAACCCGCCGCTCGACGAGCGCGTACGCGCCAACGTGCAGTGGTCCCGCGACTCCAAGGCGTTCGCCGTCGTGCGCCAGGACGAGCGCAAGGTCAAGGACCTCTACCTCGTGGACAATCTCGCCGACCCGCGGCCCACGCTCATGGCGTATCCGTACGCCATGCCGGGGGAGAAGGACGTGGCCCAGGCCGAACTCTACACCTATACCATCGGCGACAAGGCGATCACCCCGCTCGACGTGCACAAGTACGAGGACCAGCGGATCATGAACGTCGTCTGGCCCGACGCCGGCCACGACGTGCTGAGTCTCGTACGGCGCGACCGCACGCAACGCGAGCTGGAGATGATCGACATCAACCTCCAGACGCACGCCATCACGACGATCCTCACCGAGAAGAGCGGATGGGGCGGCCTGCAGACGCAGACGCCGCGCTACGTGAACGCCGGCGGTGACTTCATCTGGTGGTCCGACAGCACCGGCTGGGGCCACTACTACCTGTATTCCCACGACGGCAAGCTGAAGACCGCGCTGGGCACGGGTCCGTGGCGCGCCGAGAATCTGGTGGAGGTGGATTCCGTGCACCGGGTGGCCTGGATGACGGGCGTCGGCCGCGAGGACAACGAGGACCCGTACTACCATCACCTCTACCGGGCGAATCTCGACGGCACCGGGCTCACGCTGGTGGACGGCGGCGACGCCACGCACAACTCCGACCTCTCGCCCGACTACAAGTTCGACGTCGACAACTACTCGCGCATCGACCTCCCGCCGCACGCCGTGGTCCGCGATGCCGCCACCGGCAAGGTGGTGATGGACCTCGAGACGACGGACATTTCGGGACTCAAGACACTGGGCTGGAAACCACCCGAACCCTTCAAGACGAAGGCCGAAGACGGCATCACCGACATCTGGGGCGAGATGTGGAAGCCCTTCGACTTCGATTCCACCAAATCGTATCCGATCATCACCTACACCTACCCGGGGCCGCAGACCGAGTCGGTGGTGTTCAACTTCTCGCCCTCGGCCCAGCAGCAGCGGCTGGCGCAACTCGGGTTCATCGTCGTGACCTTCGGCAATCGCGGCGGCAGCCCCGAACGGTCGCGGGCGTACGACACCTTCGGCTACCTCAACCTTCGCGACTACGGCCTGGCCGACAAGAAATACGTGATCCAGGAGTTGGCCGCCGAGCATCCGTACATCGATCTGAATCGGGTGGGGATCTACGGCCACTCGGGCGGCGGCTTCCAGACCGCGGCCGCCATGCTGCTCCCGCCCTACAACGACTTCTTCAAGGTGGGCGTGAGCGAGTCCGGCAATCACGACAACAACATCTACAACCAGAACTGGAGCGAGCAGTACCACGGCCTGCAGATCGGCGCCGCGTCGGACAGCGCCCGCGGGCGGGGCGGACGTGGCGGCCGCGGCGGGCGCGGGAGTGGAGCCGGGGGCGCGGCGGGACGCGGCGGTGCGGCCGGCGGTTCACCCGCCGATACGAGCACCCAGTACCGGATTCGCGTGCCCACCACCGTGGCCCTGGCCAAGAACCTGAAGGGCGCGCTGCTCCTGGAAACCGGACTCATGGACAACAACGTGCATCCGGCCAACACCTACCGGCTGGTGAACGCGCTCCTCGACGCCGGCAAGCGCTTCTCGTTCATGGTCTATCCGGGCCGCCCGCACGGCTATGGCGACATGGCGCCCTACGCGCAGCAGATGATGATGGAGTTCTTCGCCACCCACTTCCTGGGGGACAATTACGGCGAGAGCGCGGAGATGAACGAACACTGAGGGCGGTGACCGGAGGTGAGGCGGCAACCGCCTCACCCCCTCACCGCGTCCAGACGAGCGTCACGCACCCGTCGTGCTCGGCGCCGGTGGACATCGCGCCCGAGCCGCTCAGCGTCGCGTTGAACCGGGGCGGCACCTCGCCCGCCCGGTAGACCTCGACGCCCGCCACCATGCTCGGATCGAGCATCGAGTTGATGCCCGTATCGAGGTTCCGCGCCGTGCGCCCCGGCCCGAGGTTCGGTTTCGGCACCGGGGTCAGCGCGCCGTCGATGTAGATGGTGCAGTCCCACATCCACGGCCGTCCGCTGAGCGCTCCCAGGTCGCTCATCAGCGTGGGCGCCCAGTGGTCGATCTGCGCCTCGGAGATGTACGCGTTCGGCGGTGCCGACCCCTGCCGCCGCCGGTCGTAGAATCCCGTCAGATCGAGCTTGTGCACCGTATCCGCCGGTCCGCGCGCCACGCCGTTCGCCTTGGTGACGACCGTCGGCAGCATCTGCCCGACCCGATCGAGCAGCAGCGTCACGGGAAGCGTGTCGGCCGCCCCATTCGGGATCAGTACCGTGCTCATGTTGTATCCCAGCTTCCGCACTCGGAGAAACGCCCCCGCCGTGTCCATGGGCAGCGCGACGGTACCGGTGTTCGTGGTCAGCGCCGAGAGACCGGTCAGGATGTCCTTGACTTCCGCGCTGTCGATCGGCTCGCCGGTTTCGGAATCGAAGATGCCGATGACGCGCGTGCGCACGGGAATACCGCTCACCTGGTTCTGCGCCAGGGCACGCGCCGGCCCACCGAATGCGATGCCGGCCAGCGCCAGCAGCAACAGGCGCGCGCGCGACAGCACGGCGCTCGGGATTCGTGTGGCAATCATGACCGTCTCTCCATTATCGGAGACATATACGACGGAGTGCGGAGCCTCCGCCAGAGCCGGTATGGCGGGTTCGGGAAGCCCGAACCCTTCCCCGGTCAATACTGCGCCCCCGACCACCGGTTCCCGGCATCGAATCGTTCCCGCAAGTGGCGTATCTATGGGGACAGCCGGCAGTTAGCTGCCCTTCGCCGGCCGGCCGCCACTTGCCCCTTCCGCCCGTCCCGATTTTCGGTTTTTATTCGGGTATGCCGGCCGCCGCCGCCAGGGACCTCGCCGCCCTCCGCGCGCTCCTCGACGAGCGCTTTCCCGATGCCTCGCCCATCACCCGGCGAGCCACCACCCAGCTCGCCACGGGCATCGGGGAACTGGACCACGCCCTGCCCAGCGGCGGGCTCCCGCGCGGCCGCCTCTCCGTCTGGGCCCCGCGGGGCGGGGCCACGGCCATCCTCCGCGCCGCCTGCCAGGGGGTTCTCGCCGCCGGCGAGCGCGCCGCCTGGATCGACAGCGCCGGCACCATAGCCGGCGCCTTCTGGGACGAGGAGGGGCCCCTGCTCGTCCGTCCGTCCAGCCGCCTGAACGCGCTGCGCTCCGCCGAGGAGTTGCTGCGCTCGGGCGGCTTCGCGCTGGTGGTGCTGGCCGGCGCCGAGCCCAGGGGCCAGGAGACGGTCCGGCTCACCCGCGCCACCCGCGACGGGGGCAGCGCCCTCGTTGCGCTCACCACGCACGCCGCGATGTCGGCCCTCAAGCTCACCTCGCGCATCACCCCCACCGGCTACCGCTACAAGCGCACACCGTTCGGAGACCCCGCCGAGATCACGCACGCCCGCGTGCGCGTGGACTCGGTGGCGCTCGGATGGAAGGCGCACGCCGAATTCGTTCTTCCGGTCACGCATCATGAGTTACGTCTGTCTCTGGAGCCCGGGCTGGCCGACCGGCGCGGCGTCACACGCTGAGATGTCAGGCCGCAACGGCCGCCGGCACCGGTCCGGCGGGCACCAACTCCTTTCGCCCGAGATCCACGCGGAGGTTGAGCCCTTCGAGACCGTGCGCGCCGAGCAGCACCATGTCGCCCGGCTCGGCAAACACCACCGCGGCGACCGCCGACCGCCCGCCGGCGTGCAGATACGCGAACCCGACGTCGCGGTCGAGCACCCGGCCGTCGGCCGTCTCGAAGCGGTCGGTACGCATGGCTTCCACGCCCAGCTCTTCGAGGACGGTGCGCGGCACCCAGTTGTACTCGCTGCCCGTGTCGACCATGACCCCGGCCAACGTGCGCCGGTCGTGCGGCCGCGTGATCTGCGCGACGTCGACCGTCGTTCTGAAGATCCCCATGTCGTCGATCATACGTTCGCTCCCGGAACGGAGGTCATCGCAGTATCGCAGACTCGGCGATTCGAACGCAATCAGGAGACGGCGCGATGAGCTACGTCTGTCTCTGGAGCCCGAGCTGGCCGACCGGCGCGGCGTTCCCCGCTGAGCTACTCACCGACCTGCTGCAGCACACCCCGCGCGTGCGCGTGGGGGCCGGCGGCCGCGTGTGGGCCGACGCCCGCGGCTTCGACGCCGGCGCGCTCGCCGTCAAACTGGTGGACGTGGCGCACCGCCACGCCTATTCCAACGCCCACGCCGGGGCCGCCACCACGGCCATCGCCGCCGAGCTCGCGGCCACCCAGCGGCGCGTGCCGTTCACGATCGTGAAGCCCGGCCACGACCGTGAGTTCGTGGCCGGGTTTCCAATAGACGTGCTCGAGCCTTCGACGCTGCTCGACAACCTGCTCGACGGCATCGGCGTGGAAACCTGCGGCGCACTCGCCGCCCTCGACGCCGAACACGTCGAGGTCCGCCTCGGCGCCGAGGGCGTGCGGCTGTGGAAGCTGGCGCGGGCCGACGATCCGCGGCTGTTGTTCGCGTATCCCACGCGCGTGCTGCCCAGCACCACGGTGGAGTGGGTGGACTACGCGCTGCGCGACGCCGAGCGGTTGATCTTCGTGGTCAACGCGCAGGCGGAGACCGTGTGCAACCGGATGGCCAGCGACGGCCAGCGGGCGCGCGAGGTCTCGCTCGTGTTCGCGATGGCCGACCGCACCGACTTCACGCACCGCATTCGCTCGGCGCGTCCCACGGCCAGCCAGAAGGCATGGATGCGGCTCATCCGCTCGGCGCTCGAACGCATCACCCTGCCCGACGCGGTTACCGGCGTGACCCTGCGCGTGGAGTCGGTGATCGGCAACGACGGCGTGCAGGGCGACCTGTTCGACAAGGGATTCGCCAGCGCGCCGCAGGTGGAGCGCACCGTGTCGCAGCTCATGGACGATCAGGGCGACGTGGTGCTGACGCCGAAGAACTCGGCGCACCCGCTGGTGGACGCGCGCACGGCGTGGACGCGCGAGGACCCCGCGGTGGCGGCCAGGAGTGGGGAGCGCGGCGCGGCCAGGGCCCAGCGCGGGGCCAGGCCGACGCCGCACCTGACCCTGCAGCTCGTCACGCCGCCGCGTCCGGTGTCGGTGAAGACCACCGAGCGCCGCGACCACCAGGTGCCGGTGCACTACCGCGATGCCGGGAAGGCATATGCGATCGTGGATGCGGCGGGGCCGGAGCGGGTGTCGGGCGGACAGTGGGAGGAGGGCGGGCCCTACGCCAGGGAATATTTCCGGTGTGTCCGCGAAGACGGCACGTTGGTCTGGTTGTATCGGGATGCGGCGAGCCAACCTGTCCCCTGGTTCCTCCACGGCTGGTGGGATTGAGCCCTCATGCCGTACACGGAACTCCGCGCCCACACCGCCTTCTCGTTCGGTGACGGTTCGGCGACCCCGGAAGCGCTCGTCGCCCGCGCGCACGCCCTCGGCTACCGCCGCCTCGCCATCACCGACACCGCCGATCTGGGCGCCATCGTCCGCGCCCAGCTCGCCGCGCGCGCCTGCGACCCGCCGCTCGAGCTGATCGTCGGCGCCGAGATCGACGTCGACGGCAGGCCCGCGGCGTTTCTGGCACGCGACGCGCAGGGATTCCGCAACGTCGCCGCGCTCGTCACCGCAGCCCGCGTGGGCAACTGGGCCGGCTGGGACAAGAGCGCCCAACACAAACGGCGCGGGCGTCCGGGCGTCAGCTGGGAGCAGGTGACCCGCCACGCCGGCGGCGTGCACGCGCTCACCGGACCGGCGTCGGGTCCGCTGGCGGCACGCCTCGTGGCCGGCGACGACGACGGAGCGCGCCGGCTGCTGGGGAACTGGTATGAGGTGTTCGGCGACCGGTTGGCCGTGGAGGTACAGCTCCACCACACCGGCGGCGCGGAGGCGGCGCTGGCCGGCGCGCTCGTCTCGCTCGCCGAGCGGGAGCGCGTGCCCTGGGTGGTGACGCACGATCCGCGGTACGTGGACGAGCGGGGCCGGCTGGTGCACGACATGCTCACCGCGCTCCGGGCCGGGTTGACGATCGACGAGGCCGCATCGCGCGGCGTGCTGCATCCCAACGGCGATTGGCGCCTGCTCGCGCCCTGTGAGATGGAGCAGCGGTGGCGCGGGCGCACCGAGGGGCTGGCCGAGAGCGTGCGGATTGCCGCCGAGTGCGAGGCCTGCGACTTCGCATGGATGCGTCCGCCCATGCCCAGGTACGCAGTGCCCGCCAACCACAACGACATCAGCTTTCTGCGCGAGCAGGCATACATCGGCGCGCGCGAACGGTGGGGCGGCGTCACGCCGAAGCAGGCCACGCAGATCGAGCGCGAGCTGGCGGTGATCGGCCGGTTGGGGTTCGCCGGGTTCTTTCTGGTGATGTGGGACGCCGTGCGCTTCGCGCGCGAGCGGGGCATTCTCTGCCAGGGACGCGGGAGCGCGGCCAATTCGGTGATCGCCTTCCTGCTCAGGATCACGGCGGTGGATCCGGTGGAGCACGGTCTGCTGTTCGAGCGCTTTCTGAGCGAGGTCCGCGTGGACGGGAAGGCCGAGGCACCCGACATCGACGTGGACTTCGAGCACGACCGGCGGGAAGAGGTGCTCGACTACATGTACGAACACTACGCGCGCGAGCGGGCCGCCATCGCCTGCACCGTGCAGACCTACCGCGCGCCCAACGCCGTGCAGGACGCGATGCGCGCGTTCGGCTATCCGCCGGAACTCGCGGTATCGATCTCCAAGCGGCTGCACCACGCCGAGCCCGCCGGGGCGGCAACGCTCATTCGCGACGGGTTGGGCGCCGAGCAGGGGTTGGAGGTGGGCGATGCGCGCGGCCAGGCGTTGCTCAGGGGGATCGCGGCGTTCGACGGCGTGCCGCGCATGCGCTCCACGCACGTGGGTGGGTTCGTGCTGTCCAGCCAGCCGCTGGGCCACTACCTGCCCATCGAGCAGACGGCGATGGGGCGCACCATCGTGCAGTTCGACAAGGACGATCTGGACGCGGTGGGTGTGCCCAAGTTCGACTTTCTGGGGCTGGGCGGGCTGTCGGCCGTGCGCCGCGCGTTCGACGTCATCGAGCGGCGGACGGGCACGCGGCCGGCGATGTACACGCTGCCCTACGACGATGCGAAGACGTACGCGCTCATCCAGAGCGGCGAGACCATCGGGACGTTTCAGATCGAGAGCCGGGCGCAGATCGGATCGATCCTGAAGACGAAGCCCGAGCGGCTGTACGACATCGTGGTGCAGGTGGCGCTCATCAGGCCGGGTCCCATTCAGGCGCGGTTCGTGCACCCGTACACCGAGCGGCGGCTGGGACGCGAGCCGGTGAGCTATCTGCACCCGGCGCTGGAACCCATTCTCAAGCGCACGCAGGGCATTCCGATCTTCCAGGAACAGGCGATGGCCATCGCCATGGCGCTGGGCGGCTACACCGGCGGCCAGGCGGACGAGTTGCGCCGTACGATGGGGAACATCCGCAAGAAGGAGCGGCTGGTGGGCGCGCTCACCAGGCTGCGCACGGCGATGGTGCATCGCGGCATCGACGGTGAGATCGCCGATCACATCTGCGCCGACCTGGTGAGCTTTGCGAACTACGGATTTCCGGAGAGTCACGCGTGGAGCTTCGCGCTCATCGCCTATGCGACGGCGTGGCTTAAGGCGCACTACCCCACGGAATTCTTCTACGGACTGCTGAACTCCTGGCCGATGGGGTTCTATCCCGTGTCCACACTGATCCACGACGCCAAGCGGCACGGGGTGCCGCTGCTGCCGCCCTGCCTGCGCGACGGCGACTGGGAGTGCGGCGTGGAGGAAACGGAGGACCCGGCTCGGCCGGCGCTCCGCATCGGGTGGCGGCACGTGCGCGGCGTGGGCACGCGGGTGATCGACGCGTTGAAGGATGCGCGGATGACGGGGCCGTTCATCTCGATTGCCGATGTCGTTCGTCGGGCTCGGCTGAGCCGGGCGGACGTGCTGGCGTTCGCGCGGGCGGGGGCGTTCGGCGTCTGGTCGCCGGACCGGCGGCACGCGGCGTGGGAGGGGCTCAGGGCGGTGGGCGATCTGCTGCCGCTGGCGCCGGCGTCACGGGAGCTGCACAGCCCTCCGCCGGTGGATCGCGACCGGCAGGTGCTGCTGGACTACTACGCGGTGGGGTTGAGTCTCGACGGGCATCCCATGCAGACGGTGCGCGCGAAGCTGCAGGCGGGGGGCGCGGTCACGAGTCGCGATCTGGCTTCGATGACCAGTGGAAGGACGGTGACCATCGGCGGGCTGGTGACCGTGCGCCAGCGGCCGAGCACGGCGGGGGGGACGATCTTCCTGTTACTGGAGGACGAGTGGGGGTTCGTGAACGTGGTGGTGCACAAATCCCTGGTAGAGCAGAACGAAGAGGTCGTGAAGCGGGCGCCGTTCGTACTCGTGCAGGGGCGGCTCGAGAAGGATTCGGGGGCGATCAACGTGGTGGGAAAGCGGTTCCGGGAGCTGGGGGTGGGGGAAGGAAAGTTCGTGCATCGGGCGCATGAGTTCCGGTAAGTCGACTCCCTTAACCGTTTCCAGGGCTGGTTGGCCGGGATTCACATTCCGATCCCCCGACCCGGCGAATATGTTATGAGAAGTTCGATTGGCCATGATCGTGAGGTATCCACGAGTCGTCGATCCCGCCCGATGCCATCGAGACCTCCAGTTCCATCGTGCTGCTCCGGCCCAGGGGTTCGAGCAGCCTCCCTACACGGGGCCGTCGCATGATGCGTGCAGCCGGGCGTCTCGTCATTGTCGGAGCGGCACTCGCCGTCCCCATGCTGCTGCCCGCCCAGGTCGTCACCGGCCGCGTGGTCACCCCCGACGGCTTCGGCATCGTCGGCGTCGAAGTCCAGGTGCTTCCGGCGGGGCCGCGCGCAACCACCGACTCCGGCGGGCGTTTCGTGCTGTGGCCCGTCGACACGGGCAGCCACTTCATTCGTGCGCGGCGCATCGGGTTTTCGCCGTTGGACACGACGATTCACATGCGCAAGAGATCGCTGTCGATCGTCCTCACGCTGCAGGCGAACGCCGCACTGCTCGACACCGTGCGATCGCAGGCGCTGGTGTTCGCGCTGCCACGCATGTTCGACCGCAGGGCACACGGGATCGGCGCGATGGAACTCGGGAGCGATCTGGTCGCCAAGTTCCCCGAGGGCTTCTCGCTTCCCGACATGATCGCCTTGGACTTCAAGCTCGCGCGAAAGGCCAAGGCGATGGACGGGTGCCCCGTGAAGATCCTGGTGGACGATGACAGCGCCGATGCCGGGACGCTCGACCTGATCAAGCCTGAGGAGGTCGCGGCGGTCGAGACGTTCAACTCCCTCGATTTCGTGCACGAGCCGATGGTGGACGGTCGCCGGGGACCTCCCCCGATCGGGTGGCCGAACTGCACGCACCTCATCCTCGTCTGGCTCAAGGGGTACGAGCAGCCGCACTGGGCCGGCCGGTAGTCGAATCGGGAGGCGAGTGGGGCGTCGCGGGTCCGCGTCCCGCGACGATCATTCCCTCAGGTAATGGCACGTATATCCACCCGGATGCTTCTGTAGATAGTCCTGGTGGTAGTCCTCGGCGCCGTACCACGCACCCGCGGGCTCGATGCTCGTCGTGATCGGGCGCTGCCATCTTCCCGACGCCTGTACGCGTGCGATCACCCGCTCCGCGGTGGCGCGTTGTTCCGGTGTCTGGGGAAAGATCGCCGAGCGGTACTGGGTGCCGACGTCGTTCCCCTGACGGTTCAGCGTCGTCGGATCGTGGAGGCGGAAGAACCAGTCCTCCAGCAACTTCTCGTAGCTCAGCACCGCGGGATCGAAGGTAATGCGCACCGCCTCGGCATGCCCCGACCTGCTGTCATGCGTGTCCTCGTACCTCGGGTTCTCCAGCCACCCTCCGGTGTAGCCCACCTCGGTGTCGAGCACGCCGGGCACGTTGCGCAGAATGTCCTCCACGCCCCAGAAGCACCCGCCCGCCAGCACCGCCACTTCAGTCGTCCGCTCAGTCTCGACTCGTTCAGCCACCAGTCACTCCCGCGGCTCCGCCGCGTTGCCCACCCATGGGAGCACGACCCCCAGTGTCGACGCCCGCGCGCTTCGAATTCACCCACCGCGGGCACCCTTGCCATCAGAATCCCACGCACCGGCGAGTCGGTTCCCTACCTGGTGGCCGCGGGGCTGGCGGATTCGAGGCTTCGTCCTCCGGCGCAGCCGATCGATCGAACGCGCGTCCGTCGCCGGACCGAATTGACGGTCCCTCGACCGACCGGCGCGATGGCCCGGGTCTTACCTCCAGCAAAAATTGCGTATCATATTGAGACGGGACGCCGGCGCCGCGCGCCGGTGCCCGCCCCCCAAGCCCGTACCACCAGCACGAGGGATCCACTCATGTCCCGGCACGTGATCGCCGCGGCGTTCCTTGCGAGCTTCGCCGCCCTCTCCACCGCCTGTGCCCAGAAACCTGCCATGTTCACACTCACGAGTCCCGACGTCCACGCCGGCCAGACCATCCCCATGAAGCACGTCTTCAAGGGGATGACCTGCACCGGCGAGAACGTCTCCCCCGCCCTCTCCTGGTCCGGCGCCCCGGCCGGCACCAAGAGTTTCGCGATCACCGTGTACGACCCCGACGCCCCCACGGGCAGCGGCTGGTGGCACTGGGTGGTGTACAACATCCCCGGCAACGTCACCTCGCTTCCGGCCGGAGCGGGCGATCCCAAGAGCGGCCTCATGCCCAAGGGCGCGGTGCAGGGCAACACCGACTTCGGCACCGCCGGCTACGGCGGTCCCTGCCCGCCGGTGGGCGACGCACCGCACCATTACCACTTCACCATCTACGCCCTCGACGTGGACAAGATGGACATCCCCGCCGGCGTGACGGCCGCGAACGTGGGATTCAACATCCACTTCCACACGCTCGGCAAGGCGGAGTTGGTCGCGGTGTTCGGTCGGGCCAAGTAGCGGCGATGCTGCGCACCGGCCGGATCACGAGGCCGGCTACGCGCGAACACCGCAACCAAAAGGAGCGCCCGATCCCCGTCTGGACCGGGCGCTCCTTTTCATCGTACGTTCCCTCCATCGCCTCACCCCCGCTCGTTCCCCACCAGTCGCACCGGAGCCCACGCGCATGCCTCGCCTCCCGCAGCACCGGCTCGCACTTGCCGGCCTCGTCGTCAGTGCCGCCCTGAGCGTCGGCGCCGCGCCACCAGCCTCGGCCCAACAGCAACACCTGGTCAACGAGACGCCCGCCCACTTCACCACGCCCGACTCGGCGTGGAACTACACGCGCCGCGACGTCATGATTCCGATGCGCGACGGCGTGAAGCTCCACACGGTGATTCTGATCCCGAGGGACGCGCACGACGCGCCGATCCTCCTCACGCGCACCCCCTACGACGCCAGCGCCACCACCACCTACGCCCACAGCGCGCACCTGGCGCCGGAACTCAACGGCTACGACAACGCGCAGGACGTGATCATTCCCGGCGGCTACATCCGCGTGGTACAGGACATCCGCGGCAAGTACGGCTCCGAGGGCGAGTACGTCATGAACCGCCCCCTCGTCGGCCCGCTCAACGACACGAAGGTCGATGAGTCGACGGACACGTACGACACGATCGACTGGCTGGTGAAAAACCTCCCGATGTCGAACGGCCGCGTCGGCGAACTCGGCATCTCGTACGACGGCTTCGAGCCGCTCATGGGACTGGTGAACCCGCACCCGGCACTCAAGGTCTCCGTGCCCATGAATCCGATGGTGGACGGCTGGATGGGCGACGACTGGTTTCACCACGGCGCGTTCCGTCAACAGAACATGCCCTACGTGCTCGAACAGGAAGCCACGCGCGACAACTCGGTCAAATGGTGGACCGACGCCTTCGACGACTACGACGTGTACATGGAGCACACGAGCGCCGGCGCGCTCGGCGCTTCGCGCGGCATGCAGCAGGTGGGGTTCTGGAACCAGATCCTCGCCCACCCCAGCTACGACCGGTGGTGGCAACTGCAGGCCATGGACAGCATCCTCGCCAAGCAGCCGCTCAAGGTGCCGACCATGCTCGTGCACTCGCTCTGGGACCAGGAAGACATCTACGGTGCGCTCGCGGTTTACCGCGCCATCAAGCCGAAGGACACGAACAACGACATGGTGTACCTGACCATGGGCCCCTGGCACCACGGACAGGAGATCGAGGACGGCAGCGCGCTCGGCGCCATCAAGTTCCCCACCAACACGTCATACGATTTCCAGACGCAGATCCTCGGCCCCTTCCTGGCCAGGTACCTCAAAGACAGTACGCCCGCCGAGCCAGTGGCGCCGGTGAACGCATACCTCACGGGCGCCGACCGGTGGGAGCGGCTGCAGAGCTGGCCGTCGGGCTGCGCCACCGGCTGCGAGCCGACCCCGACCCCGCTCTACCTCGAGGCCGACAACAAGGTGGGGTTCGCCGCACCCACAGCCAGCGGCAGCGGCTCCGACTCCTACGTGTCGGATCCGAACATGCCGGTGCCCTTTCGCCCACGCCCCTCGCAACCCATTGGCTACGACCTGCCGCTCACCTGGCCGCAGTGGCTGGTGGACGATCAGCGCCCCGCCTCGGGCCGCACCGACGTGCTCACGTACGAATCCGACGTCCTCACCTCACCGATGCAGATCAGCGGCGAGCCGATCGCCAACCTGGTCGCCGCCACCACGGGGACCGACGCCGACTGGGTGGTGAAGCTCATCGACGTGTATCCGCCGGAGGTCGGCAACGACCCGCCGATGGGCGGCTACGAGCTGGCGGTGTCGATGGACATCTTCCGCGGGCGGTACCGCACGAGCTATTCGGACCCGCAGCCGATCACGCCGAACACGCCGCTCACCTACAAGTTCCCGCTCCCCACGGCCAACCACGTCTTTCGGCCCGGCCACCGGATCATGGTCCAGATCCAGTCGAGCTGGTTCCCGCTCTACGACCGGAACCCGCAGACGTTCGTGCCGAACATCTTCTGGGCCAAGCCGGGCGACTACCGGAAGGCGACGATGACCGTGTACCACGAGCCGGAGCACGAGAGCTTCGTGGAGCTGCCGGTTGTGAAGAAGTGAATCGGTGAGGCGGTGGAGATCGCGGGGGGACAGCGTCAGTTCACGACCGCATCCACCTCGATCTCCACCAGCAGTTCCGGCTCCACGAGCGCACTCACCTGGACCAGCGTGGCCGCGGGCCGGATGTCCGAGAACACCTCGCCCTGCGCCCGCGCCACGTCGGTCCACCACGAAATGTCGGTGACGAACGTGCGCACGCGCACCACATCGGCCAGCGACGCCCCCGCCTCGGCGAGGGCCGTCGCGATCTTCTCGTACACGAAGCGGGCCTGCCGGTACGGATCGCCCACCCCCACGACGGCGCCGGTTTCGTCGACGGCGGTCGTGCCGGCCACGTGCACGGCGTCCCCCACCCGGACCGCCCGGCTGTAGCCGTAGAGCTTCTCCCACTTGGTGCCCGACGAGATCAGCTGCCTGGTCATGCGCTCGGACTCCTGAATTGAAGATCGCGGAACTCGGGGCGGGCGAGGGTCATGTCGCCGGCTTCAACTTCGACTCGTACTTGCCCACCTCGGAGCGCGCGGAAATCGAGAGGCGATTCCAGGCGTTGATCGTCGCGACCGCGAACGTCAGGTCGGCCAGCTCCCGCTCACTGAAGTGCGGCTTCACCGCGTCGTAGACGAGATCGTCCACCTGGCCGCCGGCGACGAGGGTCACCGCCTCGGTCCACATCAGCGCCGCCCGTTCCCGATCGGTGTAGTACGGGCTCTCGCGCCAGGCGTCCAGTCCGTACAACCGCTGCTCGGTCTCGCCGAGCGCACGGAGATCCTTCCAGTGCATGTCGATGCAGTAGGCGCACTCGTTGATCTGCGACGCGCGGAGCTTGATGAGGTGCACCAGCGGCTGTTCGATCGAACACTCGTGCAGGTACTTCTCGAGGTTGGCCATGGCGCGGTACACACCCGGTGCGGTGTGCGTATAACTGAAACGCGGCTTCACGATTCCTCCGGAAGGTGTCGGGTTCGGCGAGGGGGTATCCTCACACTAACCGGTGGGGAAAGCCCCCCGATGCACGAGTCCTCGGCGGGCGGCGACGGTTCCGCGGCCGCGCGGCGGCGCGGCGCTGGCTCCCCCGCCCGGGCGCGCATAGCTTGGAGGCATCATGCCCCCGGTACGCGTGCCCCGATGAACCAGCGTTCGCGCTGACCCGATGACCGTTCCATCCAGCCGGCCATTCTCCGCTGCGGGACTCGGTCGCGCCGCGTTGCTCGCCCTCGCCGCGGGCTGTGGGGGATCCACCGCCGGCTCGCGCCCGCCCGGCGTGCCGCCGGCGCCGGCCCGGATGACCTGTGCGTTCGCCGCCGACAGCGGGGCGCCCGCCCCCGACACGCTGCACGTCGTGACCGAACCGGGCGCCGCCCCCGGCGCGGCGGGCACCGGGTGCGCCGACTCGGCGTCGGGTGTGCCGCCGGTGGTCGATTCGGTACCGCTGCCCCGCGGTGCCGACCTCCGCGACCTGCTCGACCGGGGGCTCCCGGTGCCGGGCAACCCGCGCGTGGACGTGCTGGTCACCCGCGACCCCGAGGCGCTCGCCTACGCCGATCAACTTGGCGGTTATCGGAGCGTGCCCCTGCCCTGGGACCGCACCTACGCCCTCGTCGCGCCGATCGCCGATTCGTCCGCGGCCACGCCCACCGCCGAGCAGCGCGAGGCGCTGGCCCGCGACGCCGTACAGGCCGACGCCCGTGGCGCCCAACCACCCTTCTGGTGGCAGCGCGATACGGCCTGCACCAGCGGCTCCGTCCGCTTCGCGGGCGGCGCACCGCGCGTGGTGGGCTACGCGGCCGACGACCCGATCGCCCGGCAGTTGGCGGAACGAATCGTCGCGCTGGCCGGCGGCCGGGACTCGCTCGCCTGGTTGCCGGGCGGGCTCACCGCCCCCGCCGCGGGGCCGATCCGCGCCGCGGGCTTCGCGCCGGTTGCGCTGAACAACGCCCTCGCCGCCGGCCAGATCGTGGCGTTCGTGGGCGCCTATCCGCGAACCCGCCCGGCCGTGTGCACGAGCACCGCGCGCGTCCCCGTGGGCGCGACGCTCCTTCCACTCGTCGACTCGCGCGCCCACGCTCTGGTGCGCCGCGGAAGTGGGGCCGCCTTCTTCATCAGAAGCGACGGCTCCCTGCGCTTCGTCCCCAACCCGACGCCATGACCTTCCGGGTCCGGCTGACGCTGGCCTTCGGCGCCGTTGCGCTCCTCCCGCTGCTGGTATTCGGATACGGGGTCCGCCGCGAGATGGCCTCGCGCCAGGACGCCGAGTCGGCGCGCCGGGTGGCGGCGGTGCGCGACGCCGTGAATGCGGCCATCACGCAGACCGTCGACGCCGACCGGGCGCGACTGCGCTCGCTGGCCGCCGATCTCGCCGCCGACAACCGGTTCCGCCTCGCCGTGGCCGGCCCCACCACGGGCGAGCGCCGCTGGCTGCTCGACTGGGCGCCGGACGCCATGCAACTCGGCGGATTCGCGATGCTCCAGCTCCAGGACAGCGCCGGGCGGATTCTCAGTTCGGGGCAGTTCCGCAACGACTTCGACCGCCTCGACCCGACGCTGCCGGCAGCGCTCGGGGCCACCGCGAACCGGGCGGCCGTCGTCTCGGCGCGCACGCCCGACGGGTCCGTGCGCGCCCTCGCCAGCCTCGACACGTTCACCGTTTCGGGCCGCGCCTTCACACTGGTGGGCGGACGCGCGTTCGATTCGGCCCGCGTTGCCGGGCTATCGACCGACCGTGAGATCGGCGTCGCACTGGTGCTCGACAGCGCGGCGCGCCCCGCCGATGCCGTGGGCGACATCGCGCTGCCGTACGTGGTCGATCAGGGCGCGGCGACGGCCGATACGGCCCACCTCGTGCTCTGGCAGGACCTCGGCCCGGCGCGCGCGCTCAGGCAGGGGATCAACCGGTGGCTGCTCGTCACTCTCGGCAGCACGCTGCTCGCCGCGATCCTCGTGGCCGCGCTGCTCGCCGGGCGCGTTTCGCGCCCGCTCGCCGAACTCGCCGACAAGACCGCGCACCTCGATCTCGACCGCCTGAACCAGACCTTCGATACGAGCCGGAGCGACGAGATCGGCACGCTGTCGCGCATGCTCGACGCCATGCGCACCCGGCTGCGCACCGGCGCGGCGCGGCTGCGCGAAGCCGAGCGGCTGGCCGCCACCGGCGACCTGGCCCGCCAGATCAATCACGACATCAAGAATGGACTCGCCCCCATCCGGAACGTGCTGCGCCACCTGTCGCAGACGGCGGAACGCGAGCCGGACCGGCTGGCCGCGATCTACCTGGAGCGGCGCACGACGCTCGAGTCGAGCGTCGACTACCTAGACGAGCTGGCGCGCAACTACGCGCGCATCTCACCCGCCCTCAGCCGTACGGCATCCGACCCGCGGCAGGTGGTGCTCGATCTGGCCCAGAGTGTGACCACGGTTCCCGTGAACGTCCGCCTGCCCGACGCCCTGCCCAGAGTCCGTGCCGACGCCGTGGTGCTGCGACGGATTCTCGACAATCTGGTTTCGAACGCCGTCGACGCCCTCGACGGCGGGCCCGGCTCCATCTCCCTCGCCGCCGAACCGGTGGGCGAGGGGGTGGACCGCCGTGTGCGATTCACCGTCTCCGATACCGGCCGCGGGATGACGCGCCAGCAGCTCGACCGCGCGTTCGACGATTTCTACACCACCAAGCCTGCCGGCACCGGCCTTGGCCTGTCGGTGGTCCGGCGGCTGCTCACCGACCTCGGCGGCTCGATTCGCGTGGAGACCGCGCCCGGCGAGGGTAGTACATTCACGGTTGAGATCCCGGCATCGGGAGAATCCGTGGTCCGGGGCTGACGGCTTCAATGCCCACCATCGCCCGAGGGCGAGCCATCTCCGTATGAGCAACATCCTGGTTGTCGACGACGTCGCGGCGCTGGCCGACCAGTACGCCTACGATCTGAAGCGGATCGCGGGCCACGACGTGTCGGTGGCCACCAGCGGCGCCGACGCGCTCGCCCGGCTGGAGGGCGGCAACGGCATCGACTGCGTGATTCTCGATCTCGAGATGCCCGGGATGGACGGGTTCGAGGTGCTGCGTACGCTGCGGCATCGCGGGAGCGAGGTCCCGGTGATCGTGTACACGGGCACGGGCAACTTCGATCGCTGCATCGAGGCCGTGCGGCTGGGCGCGGCCGGGTTCATCGACAAGGCCGAACCCATGGAACGGGTGGCCCAGGAAGTCGAGCACGCCATCGAACGCTACCGGTTGCGGCGCGAAGTCTTCGCGCTGCAGCAGCGGCTGGGCGAATCGACGCTGCTCGGCCGCAGTGCGGCGATGGACAGACTGCGCGGTGCGATCGAACGCGTGGCACCGATTCCCAGCGCCGCGCTGATCGTCGGCGAGAGCGGCACCGGCAAGGAACTCGTGGCCCGCGAGCTGCACCGGCTGAGTGCCAATCCCGGGGGGCCGTTCGTGGCGATCAACGCCGCCGCTCTCCCCGAGAATCTCGTGGAGAGCGAACTGTTCGGCCACGAGAAGGGGGCGTTCACGGGCGCCACCGGCATGCGCAAGGGCGCGTTCGAGTCCGCCGAACACGGTACCCTGTTCCTCGACGAGATCGGCGAACTCCCTGCCGCCGTGCAACCGAAACTGCTGCGCGTGCTCGAGCAGCGCACCGTCACCCGCCTCGGGAGCAGCCGGACGGTTCCGGTGAATGCGCGCGTGGTCGCGGCCACGCTGCGCGACCTCGACCAGCTGGTGCAGGAGGGTCGGTTTCGCGAGGACCTCCTCTACCGCCTCAACGTGCACGTGCTCCGCGTGCCGCCGCTGCGGGAACGGCGGGAAGACATCCCGCAGCTCGCCGAGCTGTTCGTGGAGCAGACCTGCGCGCGCTTCGGCGTGCTTCCCCGGCAGCTCGCTCCCGACGCCCGCGAGGCGCTGGTGCAATACGACTGGCGGCGCAACAACGTGCGCGAACTGCGCAACGTGATCGAGCGCAGCGTCGTGGCCGCCGACGGCGAGGTGATCCGGCGGGAGCATCTCCCCGCCGAGGTTCGCGGCGAAACGCCGGTGGCGGCCGATGCCGGCGACGGCTCGTTCCAGGCGCAGCGCACGGACGCCGAGCGGCGAATCGTGCTGGCGGCGCTGGAGAAGCACGACTGGCAGATCACGCGTACGGCCGAGGCGCTCGGGCTGGCCGATCACGCGAGTCTGCTGAAGATCATGCGGCGGCTGGGAATCCAGCGGAGCTAGCCTCCCCGCCGGCGGCTTCGGACCGGATGCGTGTCCCGCCGGACACGTGCATTCCCAGGTCCTCGTGTCCGGTGAGACACGACCGGCCATCAGCCAGACCACCACCGTCGCCGTAACCTGCCGACTGGCCGACACTTGAAATCCACGGCCGGATCGTGGCCCGGCGGCGCGAATACTGCCTTCTCGAAGGGCATCGCAACACTCCACGGCGCACCCGCGCCCCCTTCGAGGAGGACACCATGCAGACCACCATCCGCAGTACCCGCATCGCCCGGCTTTCCTGGACCGCTCTCGTCGTCGTGCCCTTCGCGCTGGCGGCGTGCGGCGGCGACAAGGCCGAAGCCCGCCCCGTGACCTCGGTGACGACGACCACCGGGCATGCCACGCAGCCCAGCGGTCCGCCCAAAGGCACGGTGATCCCGGCGTCGAACGTGGAGCGGCCGCCGGTGACCGAGCGGCCGACCGTGGACGCCACGATGCCGGCCACGTACGACAACGCCAACGCGGTGTTCAAGTCGGGGCACTATCCCGAGGCCGCCGAGATGTTCGAGCGCTACGTGGAGACCAAGCCCAACAACTCGTTCGGGTTCTACATGCTCGGCCTGTCGAGCTGGAAGGCCGGCGACTTCGAGCGCGCCAAGGAAGCGTTCGAGAAGGCGATCGACATCGATCCCGCGTTCGCCAAGAGCTACTTCAACGACGCGCGTGTGCTGCTCGATCTGAAGCGGGCGCCCGAGGCGCTGGAGCAGGTGGAGAAGGGGCTGGGCGTCGATTCGACCGCGGCCGACGGCTGGCGGCTCAAGGCGCGGGCCCAGGCGGCGAGTGGCGATTTCGACGGCGCCATGCAGACCTATCACCAGTTGCTGGTCCGGAACGACGAGGATCTGTGGGGACTCAACAACCTCGGCGTGCTGCTGCTCGATTCGGGCGATTACGAGGGCGCGCTGGGTCCGCTGGCCCGGGTGGTCCAGATCAAGCCCACGGCCCCGCTGTTCCAGAACAACCTGGGCATGGCGCTCGAGCGCTCGGGGTACATGGTTGCGGCGCTCCACCACTACGAGGCCGCGGTGCGCGATGACTCGGGATACACGAAGGCGGTGAAGAACGCCGAGCGGCTCCGCGGCATCGTGACCGACTCGACGCTGCAGGACGAGGTCAGTGTGCAGGATCTGGCCGAGGCCTTCCGGGTGAAGGTGAAGATGTGGAAGGAGACCGTGACGCCCGAGCCGCAGGTGAAGCTCGACGTGACGCCCCTGCCGGGGAAGCCGGATTCGGTGAAGGCGACGAAGCCCGACTCCGGGACGGTGGTGAAGCCCGACTCGCAGACGGTGAAGGCGGATACGATGCTGGTGCCGCCGACGACGGGCGATCCCCGGAAGGGGTAGGGATCGGGGCAGGAGCAGGAGAGTTGGACGGTGGGGCCGTGAGGCGGGGTTCAGCCTCACGGCCCCATCGTCTGTCCGACACCGGCGGATTGAAACCCGGCGCACGGCCCGGCACGTATGAACCAATCGTGGCCGGCGGCTGTCCAATGGCCACGATCTGCGTGGCGGCCCCGGGGCTGCCTGCTTCGCCCGACTCCCGCCGTCTCCAGGACCGACCATGCGCAACGTGAAGCTGGCCTTCCGCACGCTCACCAAGACCCCCTTCGTCACCATCGTCGCCGTGCTGTCGCTGGCACTCGGCATCGGCGCCAACGCGGGGATCTATTCGATCTTCGAGCAGATGCTGCGCCGGCCGCTGCCGGTGTCGCACCCCGAGGAACTGGTGAACCTGTCCGCACCGGGACCGAAGCCCGGCTCCCAGTCGTGCGGCCAGTCCGGCGGGTGCGACGACGTGTTCAGCTACGCGATGTTCCGCGACCTCCAGAAGGCCAACACGGGGCTCACTGGCCTCGCGGCGCACGTGCTGTTCGGCGCCAACGTCGCGTACAACGACGAAACGATCAACACGGAGGGAGAGGAGGTTTCGGGCTCCTACTTCCCGGTGCTCGGCCTGCAGCCCGCGGCCGGGCGGCTGTTCAGCCCGACCGACGACGAGACGGTCGGGGCCAACTACATGGCGGTCCTCGGGTACGGCTACTGGCAGTCCCACATGGGCGGCGACCGGACCGTGATCGGCAAGACGATGAAGGTGAACGGGCAGTCGATGACCATCATCGGCGTGGCGCCACAGGGCTTCGAGGGCACCACGCTCGGCGCGATCCCGGCGGTGTACGTGCCGCTGTCCATGCGCGGGGTGATGACGCCGTCCTTCGACCGGTTCGGCGGGTTCACCAACCGCACCTCGTACTGGGCCTACCTGTTCGGCCGGCTCAAACCGGGCATGACCATGGATCAGGCCACGGCGGCGCTGAACGCGGCCTACCACCCGATCATCAACGACGTGGAAGCCCCATTGCAGAAGGGGATGAGCGACGCCACGATGGCGCGGTTCAAGGCGAAGACGATCGCCGTGACCGACGGGCGGCGTGGGCAGAGCAACATCACCCACGACGCCAAGACGCCCCTGATCTTCCTGTTCGCGATCACGGCGCTGGTGCTGCTCATCGCCTGCGCGAACATCGCCAACCTGCTGCTGGCGCGCGCCGCGAACCGCACGATGGAGATGGCGGTGCGACTCTCGCTCGGCGCCACGCGCGCGCAGCTCATCGCGCAGCTCCTCACCGAGTCCATCGTCCTGGCGCTCATGGGAGGGGCGGTCAGCATCTTCGTGGCGCACTGGACCCTGGTGGCCATCATGTCGCTGCTGCCGCCCGAAGTCGCCACGATGCTCCACTTCCAGTTGCGCCTCTCGATCGTCTGGTTCGCCGCGGCCATGGCCATCGGCACCGGCATCCTGTTCGGGCTGTTCCCGGCGCTGCAGAGCACGCGCCCCGATCTGGTGACGGCGCTCCGCAACAACTCCGGCAAGCTCGCCGGCACGCGGGCGGCGATGCGATTCCGCACCACCCTCGCCACGGCGCAGGTCTCGCTGTCGATGGCCCTCCTCGTCGCCTCGGGCCTGTTCGTGAAGAGTCTGCGCAACGTCAGCCGCGTGGATCTCGGCATCCAGGTGGACAACGTGGCGATGTTTTCCATCTCGCCGGCGCGCAACGGCTACACGCCGGTGCGCTCGGCGGTGCTCTTCAATCGCGCCGACCAGGAATTGAGCGCCCTCCCCGGCGCGACGGGCGTGACCGAGTCGCTGGTGCCGCTCGTGGGCGGTAGCAACTGGGGGAACAGCGTGCGGGTCGAGGGCTACCCCACCGGTCCCGACGTGGACAACAACGCGCGGTTCAACGAAGTCGGCGCCAACTATTTCCACGTCGTCGGCATGTCGATGGTGGCGGGGCGTGACTTCACGGTGTCCGACGTCTCCGGCTCACCCAAGGTGGCGGTGGTGAACGAAGCCTTCGCCAGGAAGTTCAAACTCGGCCGCGACGCCGTGGGCAAGCGGATGTCGATGGGCGGCAAGGATCTCGACATCGAGATCGTGGGCCTCGTGAAGGACGCCAAATACGCCGACGTGAAGGACGAGGTGCCACCGGTGTTCTTCATCCCCTGGCGGCAGGACACCACCGTCGGCGCGATCAACTTCTACGTGCGCAGCGCCGGCAACCCGCAACTGACCATCCGCGCCATTCCGGGCGTGATCAAGAAGCTCGACTCGAGCCTGCCGGTAGAGGACCTGAAGACGCTGGCCCAACAGGTGCGCGACAACGTGTTTCTCGACCGCATGATCACGACGCTCTCCACGGCGTTTGCCATCCTCGCCACCCTGCTCGCCGCGGTGGGGCTGTACGGCGTGCTGGCCTACTCGGTGGCGCAACGCACGCGTGAGATCGGCGTGCGCATGGCCCTCGGGGCGGACGGAAGCCGGGTGCGGGGCATGGTGCTGCGGCAGGTCGCCGTCATGACCGCCATCGGCGGGGCGATCGGACTCGGCGGTGCGATCGCGCTCGGCATGGGCGCGCAGTCGCTGCTCTACCAGCTCAAGGGTTGGGACCCGGCGGTGATGGCGATCGCGGCGGTTGCCCTGTCGCTCGTGGCGTTGGGGGCGGGGTACATCCCGGCCCGGCGTGCGTCGCGCACCGATCCGATGAACGCCCTGCGGTACGAGTAGCGTCCGACCCGAACCGCAGCTAATCTGGCGGGACCGATGCCCCGGCCCGCCATCCAGACCCTGTTCCTCAACTCCGGCATCCTCGGCCTCCGGACCTTCGCCCGCTTCGTGGACGAGGCGTTCGTCGGGCGGCCGGGCGATATCGACGCCACACAGGTGGTCCTCACCGACCACCTGACGGGGCGCGACCGCGTCGTCCGCCGGCTGCTGTGCACACGGTTCTGGCACGACGGGTGGGCCGGCGCCGCGAATCTCGACCTTCACCGTTGGCGTGCCGAGTGGAACGCCGGTCTCGTGGCGCGCCGACGGCTGCGCGCCCTCGAGCGGGCCGGGCACCGGTTCGACGTGCTCCACTTTCACCGCCAGGCCGCGGCGTATGCGAGCCTCGATCGCATGCGGACCACACCGTCCATCGTCTCCATCGACTGTACCCAGCGACCCGTGGTCGCGGCGGCGCGCACGGCGCTCGAACGGCGCAGCTATGGCCCCAACGTGCGCCGCGACGGCCGGATCTTCCGAGCCGCCCGCCTGATCGTCTGTACGTCGCAATGGGCCGCCGACTCGGTGCGTCGCGAGTATCCGGACTGCGACACCGAGATCGTGGTCATGCCCGATCCGGTGCTCCTCGACGGTTTCGACGCCGCCTGGCCCGATGCCCGCCTGGCGCGGTGGCGGGAGCGGGAAGCGGCCGGCGCCCGGCCACGCGTCCTCTTCGTGGGCGGCGATTTTCCGCGCAAGGGCGGGCTCGAGCTGCTCGACGTGTGGCGCCGCGCGCAGATGGGAGAGCGGGCGACCCTCGACCTGGTCACCGGGTGGGACATTCCGCCGGCGCTCCTCTCGCCCGGCATCGAGATCCACCGCGACGTTGCCGCGCACTCCGAACGGTGGCGCGCGCTCTGGCGAGAGGCCGACCTGTTCGTTCTCCCCACACGCGACGAGGCGTTCGGGCTCGTGTTTCAGGAAGCGGCCGCGGCCGGCCTTCCGGCCATCGGCACCCGGCTCAACGCCGTCCCCGAACTCATCGACCACGAGCGGACCGGCCTGCTCGTGCCGCCGCGAGACGCCGGTGCGCTCACCGCGGCGATCGATCGCCTGCTCGCCTCGCCCACGCTGCGCCACGAGATGGGCGTGCGCGCCCGGGCCCACGTCGAACGCACCGCAGACCCGGAGGTCTACCGCGAACGGCTCGCCACCTACATCCGGCGGCTCGCCGGCCCGCCTCTACGACCAGCTCAGATCGTGCCGTGACAGCGGCAGGGATCGCACGCGTTTGCCGGTCGCGGTGAAGATCGCGTTGCACAATGCCGCCACCGCCGGCGGCAGCGCCGGCTCGCCCAGCCCCGTGGGGGGAAAGTCGGTCCTCAAAAAGTGAACCTCGACCGGCGGCGCCTCGCGCATGCGCAGCAGCGGGTAGCGGTTGAAGTTCGACTGGGCCGCGCGGCCGTTCTCGATCGTGATCTCCTGCCCGAACGCTTCCGAGAGGCCGTCGAGCACGGCGCCCTGCGCCTGGCTCTCGGCGTTCAACGGATTGATGATCTGGCTGCCGATGTCCCCGGCCACCCACACCCGGTCCACCTTCAGCAATCCGCCGCGGCTCACCGTGGCCTGCACGACCTCGGCAAAATACCCTCGGTGGCTGAAGTGGAAGGCCACGCCCTGGGCCGTCCCGCGCGGGAACTTCTGCTTGCCCCATCCCGACTTCTCAGCCACGAGCTCCAGCACGCCGCGCATCCGCTGGGCATCCATCGCCGCGTGGTCCTCGACGTTGGAGAGCAGGTCGCGGCGAAACTCCACCGGGTCGCGCCCCGCCGCGTGCGCCAACTCGTCGATGAACGACTGCATCACGAACGCAATCGCGTTGCTGCCCGGCGCCCGCAGCGCGCCGGTGGGCACGCCGAGCGGCATCGACGAGGCCCCGAGCGAGAAATTGGGGACGAAGCGAGCCGGGAACTCGGTGTCGGAAATGCCGGCGCTCGCCGCGTAGCGCGGCGGATCGCCGAAGGTGACGAAGTGATCCTTCCAGGCGACGAGCTTGCCGTTGGCATCCACGCCGCCGGCGAGTGAGTGGAAGCCGGCCGGGCGGTAGAAGTCGTGTTGCACGTCGTCTTCGCGCGACCAGAGCAGCTTGACGGGCGCGTCCACCTGTCTGGCGATGCGCGCCGCCTCCACCATGTAGTCGTTGTTGAGCCGGCGGCCGAACCCGCCGCCGCTCCTCGTGATGTGAATGGTGATGTCGCTTTCCGCGATACCGAGGGTCTTGGCGACCAGTGAACGGCCGCCGGCCGGCGTCTGCGTGGGCGCCCAGATCTCGAGCTTCCCGTCCCGATAGTGCGCCGTGCAGTTCTGCGGCTCCAACGTGACGTGCGCGATGAACGGGTAGAAGTAGTCGGCGCGCACCACGTGGGGGGCGCCCGCGAGCGCGGTGTCGGGGTCGCCGTCGCTGCGCAACGAACGCGCGGGCGGCTGCTTGGAGAGCGTGGCCGCCTGCGTGGCGAACGACGCGCTGCTCTGCTGCGCCGTGGCGCCCTCGTCCCATTCGACGTCCAGCTTGCCGCGGGCCGACTGCGCCGCCCACCAGCTGTCGCCGATGATCGCCACGCCGCCGAGCAGCCCGTTGAGCGGCGCGTCCACCGCCGGCGCCACCACGAACGCATCACGCACGCCGGGCAGAGCCTTCACGGCCTCGAGGTTGGCGCGCTTCACGGTGCCCGCGTACACCGGGCACTTCTGGTAGACGGCATACACCATCCCCGGCAGCGTCACGTCGATGCCGTACAGCGGCTTGCCGGTGACGATGGCGTGGTTGTCCACGCCGTGCACCGGCGTGCCGATGATGCGAAAATCGCCCGGGTCCTTGAGCGGCACCGACTTGAGTTCTGGGGCCCGCATCGTCGCCGCCTTGTCGACCAGCGCTCCGTACCCGAGTTGCCGCCCGCTGCCGCGGTGGTGCACGACGCCGGCCGCGGTGGTGCAGCTCGATTCGTCCACGCCCCAGGTGGCCGCGGCGGCGGCAACGAGCATCGCCCGCGCCGCGGCGCCCACCTGACGCAGCGGCGTCCAGTTGATCGGCGTCGCGGTGCTGCCGCCGGCCCACTGGTTCTCGTACCGGTCGGTGTCGAGCCCCACCTGCTCCACGCGGACGTCCTTCCACTCGACGTCCAGTTCGTCGGCGATGATCATCGGAAGCATCGTCTTCACGCCCTGCCCGATTTCCGGATTCTTGGCGGCGATGGTGACGATGCCGTCGGGCGTGATGCGGATGAAGGCGTTGAGTTCGCCCGGTGCGAGCGGGGTCGCCCCGAAGGCGTCGCCGTGGATGAGACGCGGCGCATAGACCGCGAGCAGGATTCCGCCGCCGGCGACGGCGCTGACGCGCAGGAAGTTGCGGCGCGTGATGGTCGGGTTGGTCACTGGGCGGCCTCCATGTTCGCGGCACGGTGAATCGCCGCGCGGATCCGGAGGTAGGTGTTGCAACGGCAGAGATTGCCGTTCATCGCCGTGTCGATCTCGCCATCCGTGGGATGCGGCGTGTGCGAGAGCAGTGCCGCGGCCGCCATGAGTTGCCCGGCCTGGCAGTATCCGCACTGCGGGACGTCCAACTCCTCCCACGCCACCTGCAGGGGGTGCGTGCCGTCGGGGGAGAGTCCTTCGATGGTGCGGATGTCGGCGCCTTCCAGCGTCGACGCGCGGCGGCGGCAGGAGCGGGCCGGCTGGCCATTGATGTGCACGGTGCACGCGGCGCACTGTCCGATGCCGCATCCGAACTTGGTGCCCTTGAGATCGAGTTCGTCGCGCAGAACCCAGAGCAACGGCATGTCGGCGGGGACGTCAACGGCGCGCGACACCCCGTTGACCCGGAAGGAGACTTTCATCGGCGGCACCCTCGACCTTCGGCGTTCGACGAAGCGCCCCGGGGGAGGTCCGGGGCCTGCCGGGAATCTACGGCGCGCGGGCCGCGACGTGAAATCGAGGCCGGGTGGTGGTTTCCCCTACTCCGACCGGAGTGCCTGCATGGGGTCCGTTCGCGCGGCGCGGCGCGCCGGGATGAAGCTCGCCACGGCCGCCACGCCCATCAGGGCGAACGCCACGAACCCATACACCACGGGATCGCGCGCCGACTCGTTGAACAGGAGCGGCTCTACCCAGTGGCCGACGCCGAGCGCGATCCCGGCCCCGAGGGACACGCCGACCAGTGCCACCGACATGCCCTGGCGAAACACGAGCGTCATCACGTCGCGCACCTGGGCGCCGAGGGCGACCCGCACGCCGAGTTCCTGTGCGCGCTGGGCGACGTTGTAGGCGATCACGCTGTACAGACCGACGGCGGCGAGAACCAGCGCCAGGATGCCGAAGGCGAGGAACATCGTGGCGCCGAGTTCCCACGACTTGGTCTGACCGCCGAGCACTTCACTCATCGGCGTCACGGTTACATACGACACACCCGGCATCAGTGGCTGGAGCGCTTTGCGGACCGTCTCCTGCGCCTCGGCGGCCGCACCGTGGGTGCGCACGAATAGCCCGCCCTGGTGCGGCGCGAACTGGTCCCACGACAGGTAGTAGTAGAGGCCCGGATCGTCGTTGAGGCTGTTGTTCTTGATGTTCTCGGCAATCCCGACCACGTAGGTGCAGGGCACCGTGTCGGCTTGCACCTTCACGCATTGGCCGAGCGCGTCGGCATGGGGCCAGAGCTTCTTGGCCATCCCCTCGCTCACGACCATGGCGCCCGGGGCCCCGGCCTTGTCCTGCTCGCCGATCCCGCGGCCGCGCACGATGCGGGTTCCCATGGTGGCGAAGTAGTCGGGCGTGACCGCGTTGAGGTCGAATTCGCCCAGCTTTTCGACGGTGTCGATGCCGGCCACGTGCAAGTCGGTGTTCCAGGTGCTCCAGAAGGGCATCGTGACCTGCACGGCCGCATGCGTGACGCCGGGAATGGCCTTGGCCGACGCCAGTAGACTGAGCAGCAGATTGTGCGTCTGCGTAGTGTCGAGCGCCACGCCGCGCATGTTGAGGTTCACCACGGCGACGTTCTCGGCATCGTAGCCCAGCGGCGTACTCCGCACATTGGAGAGACTGCGCACGAACAGACCGGCACCGATGAGCAGCAGCACCGAGAGCGCGCCCTGGAATACGAGCAGTCCGGTGCGAATGCGGGAACCGTGATACGTGCCCTCGCGCGCACCCGCCTTGAGATCGCTGGTGAGGTCCGTCTTGCCGGTCTGGAACACCGGGGCGAGGCCGGTGAGCAACCCGGCGACCACCGCCGTAACACCGATGAAGATCAGGGACCGTGGGTCCCGGATCACCGTGGCGGTGCTGGTCTTCGAGAGAAAGAGGGCCCGAAGCAACGCCTCGCCCCACTGAGCCACGGCCGCGCCCGCCACGCCGCCGAGCAGAGCAAGCGCGAGACTTTCGGTGAGGAGCTGCGATGCCAGACGGGTCCGGCTCACACCGAGGGCCAGGCGTACGGCGATCTCGCGACGGCGCTTGAGCGCGCGGGCGAGCAGCAGGTTGGCGACGTTGGCGCAGGCGATCAGCCACACGATCAGCGCCACGCCGCTGATCCAGGTAACGATCTTGGCCAGGCTCGACTCGTTTGGTCCGCGGTCGGTGAGGATGGACGCGACGACGGCGTGCGGCTTGATCAGCGCGAGCGATCGCATGCCCTTGTCGGTTTCCGCCTGCTTCTGATAGCTGCGTACGAGCGCCTGCGTGAGGTCGGTGGTGGCCTGCGCCACCGTGACGTCGGGTTTCCGCTCGGCGATCATCGACGCCCACGTCCAGTGGTATGTGGTGTTCCAGATCTCGCCCTGGAGGCGGATGTTCTTCCCGATTTCCTGACCGTACGCGGTGATCGGGATGAATGCGGCCGGCGGCGATTCGGGCCAGAGCCCCACGAAACCCTGTGGCGCCACGCCGATCACGGTGTAGGTCGTCGCGCCGATGTGGATCGACTGGCCCAGCACATCCCTGCGGCCGCCGTAGTTGGTCTGCCAGTACCCATACCCGAGGACGACCACGGGCGTTGGCGCGAGCGCGGAGTCTTCGACCGCTGTGAAATACCGTCCGAGCACGGGGGGCGCGTCGAAGAATCCGAAGAAGCTGGCGCTCACCACGCCGACGTTCAGCTCGGCGGCGTCGGTGCCGACCCCGAAGGCCATTTTGCGCTGCGTGTACTCCGACGTCCGCGCGAAATCGTGGCTGAAGCTGGTGAGGTCGACGTAGCGCGCGTATTGCGTGCCGCCGGAATTGAACTCCTTTCCGCGGTAGGTACTGGCGAGATAGATGCGATGGGAGAGCGCCGGTGCGCGCATCATCGGCGGTGGGCGGAAGAGCACCCGATCGACGATGGAGAACATCGCCGAGTTGGCGCCGATGCCGAGGGCGAGCGTGACGACCACCGCGATCGTGAACCCGGGCTTGTTGCGCAGGCCGCGGGCCGCGTAGCGGACGTCCTGGAAGAACGACTCGAGGAAGGTGGGCATGGAAGGGGTGGGAGGCGATGGACAGGCAGCGCACCGCTACCGCTCCCGGAGTCGATGCCGGGGAGCGGGCATTCGTTCCACTTGGACACCGCTCCCGGCCGAAGCGTTTGCCCGGCTATTCGGCGCGGAGGGCGACCACCGGGTCCACGCGGGCAGCCCGGCGGGCGGGCAGCAGCGACGCCACCACGGACGTGCCGATGAGGATGACGGCCGCCAGGATCATCGCTGCCGGGTCGCGTGGGGTGGTGCCGTACAGCAGGGAGGCCACCAGGCGCCCGAGCGCGAGTGCGCCTCCGATCCCCACCATGACGCCGACCACGGCGAGCCGGACGCCCCCCATGACCACGGGGCGCATGACCTGGCTCCGGCGGGCACCGAGCGCGACCCGAACCCCCATCTCGTGCATCCGCTGGCTCACCGAGTAGCCGATGATGCTGTACATGCCGATGCCGGCGACGATGAGCGCGAGGAGGCCCATGGCGGCGAAGACGGCGGCGCCCTCGGTCCATTGGGAGTAGCGGGGGTCGAGCAGCGATTGCAGATCGGCGACCTGCAGGCTGGTGGATGGGGGCAGTCGGTCGGCCAGGTCGCGGTGGACGGCCTGCGTCAGCGCGGCCCGGGTCTTCAGCGGGGCGCGCACCGTGATCGCGATCGAACCGAGATAGGTGTACTGGCTGATCGGCACGTAGTAATGCGCCGCCGGCTCCGGCGTGATGTTCACCAGGTTGGCGTCGCTCACAACGCCGATCACCGTCGTGCAGTCGTCGCTCTTCCGGGCCATGAGGACACACTGGCCCACCGCGCGCTGTCCGGGCCACGCGGCTCGCGCCGCCGACTCGCTGATCACGACCACCGATGCACTGCCTGACAGGTCGTTCGCCGAGAAATCGCGGCCGTCCAGCACCCGGATGCCGACCGTGGCGAAGTACCCGGGTCCGACGGCGTTGCCGGCGAGGCCCGGGGAAGCACCGAAGCGTATCGTGTCCCCGCTCTGGCGGCGCATAAACCCGCCGGTCTCGCCCATCATCGGAGCCATCAGCGACAGCGCGGCACCCTGGACCCCCGGAATCGACGCCAGTCGCTCGGCCTCCCGCTGCATTACCGGCAGGTACGCCCGCGCCGAGTCTCGACGCTCGAAACGGGCACTGGCCACCACCAGGTGGTCGACATCGATCCCGAGCGGCACGCTGCGGATGTTGTGCAGGCTGCGCACGAACAGCGCGGCGCCCACCACGAGCATCACCGACATGGCGGCCTGCGCCACGACGAGCGCGCCGCGGAACCACGAGCGGCGGTACCGGTCGCGGGCGCCGGCCTTGAGCGACCGCGTGAGATCGGGACGGGTCGCCTGCACCGCGGGCGCCAGGCTCGCCAGCACGCCGGCGCCGACGGCCACGCCAATGGTGAACGCGACGAACCGCCAGTCGACCAACGGGTAGGTCAGCCGGTAGAACGACAGGAAGCGGGCACGCGCCACCGCGCCCCCCCACACCCCGGCGAGGAGGGCGGCCATGCCGGCCGCGATCGAGAGCAGCGTACCTTCCACGACGAGCTGCCGGACGAGCCGGGCCCGCGAGATGCCGAGCGCCAGCCGAACCGCGATCTCACGCCGGCGTCTGGTGGCGCGCATCAGGAGCAGCGTCGCGACGTTCGCGATCGCCACCAGGAGAATGATCGCCGCCACCCCCGCCACCCGGACGATGATGGCGAATTGAGGATCCACGACTCCGAAACCCTGGCGCCCGAGGATGAGCGGACTCGCCCGCATCTTCGGCGGTTTGAATTCCTTGGGTGGGTTGGGCGGATAGGTCTGGCGAAGGGCGAGCGTCATCGCCGCTTCGGCGCGCTGACGCGTCACCCCGGGCGCCAGCCGCATGATGATTCCGCCCCCGCCCCCGGCCCCGGACGAGAGCGGGAGCCAGACGTCCGTTGCCTCGATGGTGGTGCCGGTGAAATCGGAAGGCGCCACACCGATGACCGTATATCGCTGCTTGGCGATCTCGATGCTCCGGCCGAGCGCGGCGGAATCGCCGTGCAGCTCGCGCTGCCAGTAGCGGTGGCTGACCACGGCGACGGGCACCGAGTCGGCGGCTTCGTCCGGTGTGAACGTCCGCCCGTGCGCCATGCGGACGCCGAGCATCGGGAAGTAGTTGTCGGTGACGCGGTACACGCGCGGGCCCGACTCGCGGTCGATGCCCTGGAAGACCGCGGTTTCGAGGGCGACCGTCGCCATGCCCTGCACGCTCTTCACCACCGCGTCCACCCGCTGGGTCTGCATCGACATCGAGTAGCCGGTCGAGAAGACCTCGGTTGCCGTCACCACCGACTCGGGATCGACGATGCCCGACGGCTGGCGGAAGAACAGCCGGTCGACGAGGGAATACATGGCGGCGTTGGCGCCCACGCCGAGGGCGAGCACGAGGATGACGGTGAGGGTGAACCCCGGCGTCTTGCGCAGGCCGCGCAGGGCGTAACGCGTGTCCTGGGCGAGGGACTCGAACCATCGCGCGCCGCCGGCGGCCGGGGCGCGGGTTTCGGATGATGGAGCGGTCATCGCGTGGTCCTCGTGGTGGGCAACGACCTACGATGCGGCCTGGATCGGCGCCGCGCAACCGACCCGCGTCGCCGTAGTTACTCGGCGCGCAGGGCGATGACGGGATCCACGCGGGCGGCGCGCCGGGCGGGGAGGTAGCTGGCCAGTGCCGAGACCCCGATGAGGGCGACGGGAATGACGGCGAACACCACCGGGTCGGTGGCCGAGACGTCGAACAGGAGCGATGCCAGCAACCGGGTGGCCCCGAGCGATACCGCGAGCCCGAGGGCCAAGCCGACGAGTGTCAGCCGAACGCCGTCGGCAACCACGAACCGTGAGACGTCCGACGCCCGGGCCCCGAGCGCCATCCGCACACCGATCTCGCGAGTGCGCTGCCCGACCGCGAACGAGACCAGTCCGTACAGCCCGATGACGGCGAGCACGAGGGCCATCGAGGCGAACAGATCCATCAGCCACGTGCTGAAGCGTGGACTCGCCAGATTGTCGTTCACGACGCTCCGCTCGCTCCTCGCTTCGGTGACCAGTGCGTGCCGATCCACGGACGCCACCAGTGCACGGAGGCGCGACAGCATCCGGGCCTCGTCGGCGCCGGCGGTCAGGCGCACCATGAGTCCCGATGCGTGCGCGAGGGAAAGTGCGCGCGGCGGCGGGCGGTAGAACTGAAGGTCGCGATTCTCGGGCGATGGACCGATGAGGGCCACGTCGCTCACCACGCCCTCCACGGTGAGCCATGGCGATCCGGCCGACCACCGGAATCGCCCCCCGACGGCGCTGCGGTCGGGCCAGAAGCGACGCGCCATCCCGGCGCCGATCACCACGTTGTTCGTCTCCCCGCGGTCATCCTCGGCGGTGAAGGTATGCCCAGCCAGCACGTGAATGCCGAGCAACGGGAAGTACGCGCCCGGAACACGTCGGCATGACGAGAGGAACCGTGCGTCCCGTGGCTCCGGCGGATTTCCCTCGACTTCGATGCCCGTATTGCACCATCCGCCCGATGCCGAAATCATGTCCCACGACACCGCCATCGCCTGCGCCACACCGGGCAACGAGCGGGTGCGCTGCTCGAGCGTCGTCCAGAATGCGGCACGCACGGCCGTGTCGCCGAATGCCTGATGCGGCAGCAACACCTGAACCTCCAGCAGCCCATCCGGCCGGAAGCCCGGGTCCGCTGCGTTCATCCGCGTGAAGCTGCGGGTGAGCAGGCCGGCTCCCGCCAGCAATACGACCGAGAGCGCGAGTTCGGAGACGATCACCAGTGACTGGATCCGCCGCCGCGAATCCGTCACGCGCGCTCTCGCGGCGCCATGCAGCACGCGGGCGAAGCCAAGGCCGGTGGCGTACCACGCCGGAGCCACGCTGTACAGCACACTCGTGGCGACGGTCAGCAAGAGACCGACCGCCACCACGTGGCCGTCGAAACGGACGACGGCCAGTTGCCGGAGTTGCTCCGGGCGAAACGAGACCAGCAGGCGGAGCAACCAGTGGCCAAGGAGTAGGCCGCCCGCCCCACCGATCGCCGCCAGGAGCGCGCCTTCCACGGCCAACTGTCGCACGAGGCGTGCGCGCGAGGCGCCAAGCGCGGCGCGAACCGAAAGCTCCCCGCTCCGCCGGCCGGCGCGCGCGAGTTGCAGCCCGGCGACATTGGCGCACGCGATGAGCAACACGAGCAGGGCCGCCGCGGTCGTCACCCACAGGCCGGCGTCGAGGTTGGCGTCCATGACGTCGCCGGGGCGAATCAACCGCGCCGACTGACGCATGGGCCGATTCGTACCGTGGCCGGCCGATCGCTGCTGCGTGAGCAGATTCAGCTCGCGCTCGGCCCGCGCCGCGGTCACACCCCGCTTCAACTCCACGACGCCGGTGACTCCCTGGTCGTCATGCGCGAACCGCTCCGCTTCGGCCGGCGTCACCGGCGACCAGAAGTCCAACGCATCGTAGTTGGCGAGCACGCTGAGTCGATCGGGCACGACGCCGAGAATCGTATACGCCGTGTCCTGAATCGTGACCGTACGGCCGACCACGTCGGCGCGGCCGGCGAACTCCCGGCGCCAGAATCGCTCCGAGAGAACCATCACCCGTTGAACGTCGCTCGTCGCGTCGGACGGGCCGAAGAGCCGCCCCACCACAGGCCGGACTCCGAGGTTCTGGAACAGGCTGGGCGCCACATCCGCCCCCTCGGCGGTGCTCCAGTGATCGGGGGCCGCCAGCAACCCGCCATGCTCGAACACGATGCTCGCGGCGTCCAGTGTCGTGGCGCGGTGGGACCAGTCCGCCATCTCGATAGTGCCGACCCCGACGCGCAGGTGCCCGACGCCGTTGTCGAAGGCGCCCACGACGCGCCAGCGGTCCGCGTTTGCGAACGGCAAAGGATCGAGCAGCAGACGGTTGACGACGCTGTAGACGGCCGTCGTCACTCCGACGCCGAGCGCAATCGTCAGCACCGCCGTGATCGTGAAGCCGGCACTCTTTCCCAGCGATCGGACGCCGTATTTCACATCCTGCGCCAACTGCTCGATCCACCGCACCCCGCGCGCGTCCCGATGCGCCTCGCGATACCGCTCCACCCCGCCGAACCCGACCATCGCCTGCCGCCGCGCCTCCTGCCGCGAGAGTCCGCGCGTGCGCATCAGGTCTTCGGTCTCCAGTTCGACATGCAATCGGATCTCGTCAGCCAGCTCGGCGTCGAGCTTCCCGTTGCGGAATAGTGCGTGCAGGCGGCGCAACATTCGGCGAACCCAGGTAACGACCGCCGCCATGGCTACTCCGCGCGCAGGGCGATGACGGGGTCCACGCGGGCGGCGCGCCGGGCGGGGAGGTAGCTGGCCAGTGCCGAGACCCCGATGAGGGCGACGGGAATGACGGCGAACACCACCGGGTCGGTGGGCGAGACGTCATAGAGCAGCGATGCCACGACACGCGTGGAGGCCAGTGCGACGGCCAGCCCGATTGCGACGCCCAACATCGACAGCCGGAGTCCACCCCCGAGCACCAGGCGCATGACGTCGCCGGTGCGCGCACCCATCGCGATTCTGATGCCGATCTCATGCGTCCGCTCCGCCACCACGTGCGCGATCACGCCATAGAGGCCGATGGCGGCGAGGACGATCCCGAGGAGTCCGAACGCGAGCAGCAACGAGGTGACGAATCGCGGGACGCCGAGTTGAACGCTCAGAATGGCATTCTCCGTTGAGGCGAAGTCCACCCGCACATTCGAATCCACGGATGCCATGGCGCTCCGCACGGCCGACAGCGCCGTCGCCTCCCTGATGCCGGGCCTGACCCGAACCAGGATGCCGCTCACACTGGTGAAATCTCCATCGCGCGCCGGCGTGTACTCCTGCATTGCCACCAGCCCCGCGCGCAGCCCCACCAGACCGACATCGTTCACGACGCCCGACACCTTCCGCCAGGGCAGCGGCTTGTCTGCCCAATAGGGCCGATAGCGCTTGCCCAGTGCGCTCTGACCGGGCCACAGTGCCGCCGCCATGCTCGAGTCCACGAGTCGCGCATCCGTTTCACCGCGTTCATCCGCCGGCGAGAAGGCCTGGCCCCGCAACACCCGGATGCCCATGACCCGGAAGTAGTCCGCGGGAACCATGTGCGGTGCGTACTGAATTTCGACTGGCTGCTTGGCGTTCGAGCCTTCCTCCACCTGCACCTTCCCACCGGTCCAACCCGTGTTGCTCTGCATCATGCTCGGCGTGGCCGGAACCGCGGCCACCACAGTCGGCAGCGCCCGTACCCGTGCGACGACGAGCTTCCAGTAGTTCGCCCGTGCTGAGGAGTCCCGGTACCCGGCTCCGGATGGGCGCGCGTGCAACTCCATCAAGCCATTCGCCTGGAACCCCGGATCCACCGCCAGCATCTTGAGGAAGCTCCGGGTTGGTAGCCCCGCGCCGATGAGCAACACGAACGTCACGGCGATTTCGGCGATCACCACCGCCGACTGCGTCCGGCTGCGCTCCCGCGTGCGTCCGACTTGCGATACGGACCGGACCGCATTCGACATGAGCCCGCGTGTGATGCGCAGCGCGGGCAAGACTCCATAGATGAGCCCCGTCCCGACCGTCAGGATCAGCGCGAACGCCACGACGCGGGCGTCGAGTTGGACGACGGCGAGCTGGGACACCACCTCGGGGCGCTTCGCCACCACGACGTGGACGCCGGCCCACCCAAGCAGGACGCCCAGTCCCCCACCCACCATCCCCAGCAGTAGCGACTCCGTGACCATCTGCCGCACCAGCCGGCCGCGCGACGCACCGAGCGCGGCGCGGATGGCGAGTTCTGCCGCGCGCCGCGTGGCCCGCACGAGTTGGAGGTTGGCGACGTTCGCGCACGCAATCAGCAGTACCAACAGCGTCGCGGCAAACGAGACCACGATTCCGGTCTTGAGCGACGCGTTGAGAAACGCCGTCGGTTTGACCAGGCGTACGGACAACGTGTTCGCCGGAACGTACGCACCGGGCTTGTCGCGGGAGGCACGGTACATGACCGTCAGCTCCTGTTCGGCTCGCGCCGTGGCCACTCCGCGCCTGAGTACCGCCGCGGCCTCCACGCTCTCGATCCTCCCATCCGCCGTCAGCGCCCGTCGCTCAGCGGAGGTCATGGGAACCCAGAAGTCGGTGGGGTTGTAGTCGCGCATCGCGACGAGCTGATCGGGCACCACGCCGACCACGGTATAGGCGGTGTCCTGCTTCTGGAGCTGTAGGCCCAGCACCGACGGGCTCCCCCCGAACACGCGCCGCCACACGCCTTCGCCGAGCAGCAACACGTGCGGTGCACCGGCAGCCGTGTCCGCCTGCGTGAACAGCCGGCCCAGCACCGGTCGAACACCGAGCGCGCCGAGCAGCGCCGGCGAGATGAACGAGCCGCGCTGCCCCACGACATCGCGCTGCCGCGTCAGTGGTCCGCCCGAGCCGGCCAGCATTCCTATCGCGTCGAACGATGTCGCCCGGCGCTGCCACTCCATTACGTCGGCAGATCCGACCCAGCCGCCGTCGCCCTTTCCCGCATGCACCACGTCGAGCAGCACCACGCGGTCTTCGTTCGCGAACGGCAGCGGATGCAGGATCAACCCGTTCACCACGCTGAACACGGTCGTCGTCACGCCGACGCCGAGCGCGATCGTCACGATTGCCGTCAGCGTGAATCCCGAACTCTTCCTGAGCGACCGCACCGCATACTTCACGTCCTGCGCGAACTGCTCGATCCACCGCACCCCGCGGGCGTCCCGATGCGCCTCGCGATACCGCTCCACCCCGCCGAACCCCACCATCGCCTGCCGCCGCGCCTCCTCCCGCGAGAGTCCGCGCGTGCGCATCAGATCCTCGGTCTCCAGTTCGACATGCAATCGGATCTCGTCAGCCAGCTCGGCGTCGAGCTGGTCAGGGCGGAACAGCGCGCGCAGCCGCCGCGCGGCCCGGGTCATCCATGTGGGCATCGTCGCCGCTCCGCTCAGGTGGCCTTGAGGATCTGGTCCACGGCGGCCGAGAAGGTCTTCCACTGCGCGCGCTCTTCGGCCAGCCGCTTCCTTCCCGCCGCGGTCAGCGTGTAGATCTTCGCGCGACGCCCCTCGGGACTCGTCCCCCACTCCGCCTCGATCCACCCCTTGTCTTCCAGCCGGTAGAGCGCCGGGTACAGGCTCCCCTGCCCCACGTCCAGCACGTCGCTCGAGAGCTGGCGCAACCGCTTGGAGATCGCCCACCCGTGCAGCGATCCGAGTACGAGAGACTTGAGGATCAGCAGGTCCAGCGTTCCCTGCAGCAGATCGGCGCGTTCCGGCATCTCGGCTCCGGGTGGGTGGGATACCTTGTCATTCGACAACACGATGCCAGTCGTATTGTCGGATGTCAAGGTATCAGGGCCGGCCGGCAGAACGGTCGAAGGTCCTGAAAGCGGCGCGTCGCGGATTCGTACCTCGCGCGCTACGCCGGCTCACATGGCTTGGAGCTCGCCGACGCCCTGATCGCGGCCGCCGCCACGAACTCCGGTGTCCGATTTGGACGCGCAATCGCAAACACTACCCCATGGCAGACATCAGCTTCTACGAGGAGTAGTGCGGCTGACGCTACGTCGACCGCAGAATCTCCACCGGATCGGCCCGCATGGCGCGCAACGCAGGAACCAGCGCCGCTGCCAACGCGACGGCCATGAGCGTCGCTTCCGCGATGACGAGCGACACCGGATCGGTATTCTTGACGCCGAACAGGTTCGACGAGATGCCGGCGCTGGCCCAGAAGCTGAGTAGCGCGCCGATCGCGGTGCCGCCGAGTGCCATTTCGAATGCCCCGGTGAGGACGACACGCACGATGTTGCGTGGCGTCGCGCCGAGCGCCTGGCGGACGGCAAACTCGCGCATGCGCTGACCGACGCTGTAGCTCAGCACACTGAACAGGCCGATGGCCCCGAGGATGAGCGAGGAAAAGCTGAGCATCGAGAGCAGGCGTTCGAAGAACTCAGCCTGTCTGGCGAACCTCGCCTGGTAGGTGGTCCACGCCGTCACCGCGGGCACGTCGTCGGCAGGATAGAGATCTCGGATCCCGTCCTGGACGGCTCGGGTGCGCGCTGCGTCGAGGTGCGACACCCGGGCAAGCACCCGAAGCCCAAGCTGCCATGGGCTCCCGTCCGAGAACGCGGACGGCGGGGGCTGAACGTAGATACTGAGCAACGCGTTCGGGTCGTCGATCGGACCGAACGCCACGTCTTTCGCCACGCCGATCACCGGCACCCAGGGTTGGTCCGACTTCACGTCATCGATCTTGAGCATGTGGCCAACGGGGTTGTCATGCGGGAAGAACCAGCGCGCGGCAGTCTGTGAGAGCACCACGGCACCGTTCCCGGTCGCGTCCCCGCCTGAAACGTCGCGGCCGCGCACGAGGGGAATCCCCGCGGTCGCAAAGAATCCCGGTCCGGCCACTTGGTAGGACATGGCCTGCGGAAGAGGAACGTCGCCGCGATCGTCAGTGGCCACGAAGCGCCCCGGAAACGATCCCGCGCCTCCGATGGACGCCGCCGCGACTCCGGGGATTGTCCGCAGCCGCTGGACAATGCGTTCCTGCATCAGCCATCTGGCCTGCATGGTGCTGTCCGCGGCGCCGGCCGGAGCGAACCCGTGAACATCGACCAACCCCGAGATGTCGAATCCGTAGTCGAAATTCAGGATGTTCCGGGTCGATAGGGCGACGAGACTCGTGAGCATCAGCAGGACCATAGCCACGGCAAGCTCGGAGATGACGAGAAAACGAAACTCGTTCCGCGTCCGTCCAGTGGTGGTCCCCGCCTCGTCCTTCAGCGAGTCGGAGGGACTCACGCGGCTCGCCCGCCACGCGGGCAACCCGCCGGCCGCCAGCATTCCCCCGGCGAGCGCGAGCGCCGACCAGGCGAACACGCGGCCGCTCAACGACGGGATGTACATCCCCCATAGCGCCAGATCCTCCGGCACCATGTGCGTCAGCACGCCCACGACCGCCAGGGCGACGGCCCCACCCAGCGCCGTGCCCAACACGCCGATCACGAGCACTTCGCTGACGATGTCGCCGGCTATCGACGCGCGAGACGCCCCGAGGGCAATACGGAGCGCGTAGTTACGTCGGCGCGTCAGCCCTCGGGCGAGTGCGAGCGCCGTCACGTTCGTGCAGCCAATGAGGAGGACACCGAAGCCGATCGCGGTGAGCAGCAGCTCGAACACGTGGTCGCGAAGCTTGGGTGGCGGCGGCACCATCGTGTCCAGTTGCAACAGATACGGCGGCGACGCCGAAGTCGGTGCGACATATTGGGCGGTGAGCCCCGCGGCGAGTGTGGCCAGTTGGGCCTTCAGCGCCAGGGAATCGACGCCGGATCGAAGTTCCACGATCACGCTTCCGCGCTTCAGGCGCTCGACGGCCCCGGGAGACGCGAACGGAATCACGACGTCGGTACCCACGGGGCCGGCGTCGCCTCGCGGCATGACCCCCACCACCGAGTAGATGTGCCCCCGGAGCGTGATCGTCGCGTCACCGATCGCGGGCCGGTTGGCGAACACAGCCGTCCACAATCGTGACGACACGACGACGGCACGCCCGGCGGCGGCCTCCGCCGGCGTCGGATAGCGGCCCATCCGCGGGTACACATCCGCGATCGAAAACAGATTCGAGGTCACATGGCTGACGCCGAATGACATCGGCCTGGCAGCCGTGTGGAGAAACTCGCGATCGCCGGCAGCGACGCCGACGCCCTGCACGGCCGGCAGCGCCCGCAAATCGCGCGCCTGCTCGGCGGGAGACGGCATCTGGTGTTGATTGCCGTAACGAAGATTCGCATAGAACAACCGCTCTGGATGGGCAAATAGCACCTTCCGATACAGTGCGCCATTCACCACCGCAAAGGTCGCCACCGTGAGACCCAGCGCCACACCAAGCGACAGCACCGCGACGGCGAGAAAGCCGGGTGACCGCCGCAACGATCGAAACGCGTGCGTCAGACTGGTGTTCGCTGGTACTCGCATGCTCGCCTCAAGGCCGAATGATCAGCGTCCACGAATCCCGTCGGATGCGGGGCTCCGATCGCCACGCTAGGGTCGACACGATGTCTGGTCAAGCAAAACGTGCCGGTCGGCCCGCACCGTCGTATCTTCCCCCGTGCGCCCGCCCACCTACTTCAGGCTTTCACCCATGCGCCGCCTTCTCTCCCTCATCGCCCTCGCCGCCGCGCTCCTCACCCCGGCCGCGCGCGCCATCGCCCAGACCCAGACCCACGACCTCGTCATCCTCGGCGGCTGGCTCTTCACCTCCACCGACACGGTGCGCGTCCACAACCCGGGCATCCTCATCCGCGCCGGTAAGTTCCAGCGCGTGGGAGGCAACCTCGCCGAGGTCGAACCGGGCGCCGACACCATCCGCCTCACCGACGGTGAAACCATCACGCCAGGGCTGTTCGACCTGCACGCGCACTATGCCATGCAGCTGTTCGGCAACGGGCGCGTCGATGAGACGAAAGCCTACCCCTCGCTCTTCCTCGCCAACGGCGTCACCAGCACCTGGCCCGCCGGCGAGATGAACGCCGACTCGATGCGCGCCCTGCGCATCCGCATCGACCGCGGACTCGAACCGGGCCCGCGCCTGCTCAACTCCGGCCCGTACTTCGGCACCGCGCGCCCCGGCTGGCCGCGCGACATTTCGGTCGACTCGATCTACGCCGAAGTCGACCACTGGGCGGAAATGGGCGTGCGCGGCTACAAGGCCAAGGGCATCACCGCCTACCAGCTCGAAGCGCTCATCGACCGCGCACACCAGCACGGGCTCACCGTCACCGGACACCTCGGCTCCGGCTTCCGCGGCACGGTGAATCCGCGCGACGCCATCCTCATGGGCATCGACCGCATCGAGCACTTCATGGGCGGCGACGCGTACCCGGCCGCTCGCAGCGCCTACGCTTCACTGGAGAACTTCACCGACTCCACGTTCCACTCGCCGGCGTACGAACGGACCTTCCAACTCTACATCCAGCACCACGTCTACTACGACGCCACGCTCAGCGCGTACGGCTACTACGGCAGGCGCGATCCCCAGGTGTTCAAATACTTCACCGACGAGAAGCGCTTTCTCACCCCGTACATGCGAAAGGTCGTCGACTCGCGTCCGCCGCGCCCGGTGATGGAGCAGTTCGAGAAGATCTACTGGGTGAAGCGGAAAGAGATCAAAGCCTTCTACGACGCCGGCGGCGCCAACCTCATCACCTTGGGCACGGACCACCCGAGCTGGGGCGAATGGTTCACGCCCTTCTCGGTGCACCGCGAGCTGCTGTCGTTCGTGCTCTCCGGCATCCCGCCCTATGCCGCACTCCGCTTCGCCACCATCAACGCCGCGCATGCCATGGGACTCGGCGACCGCCTGGGCTCCATCGAGACCGGGAAATGGGCGGATGCGGTGATCGTCCGTGGCAATCCGCTCGCCGACATCAAGGCCATGCGGTTCCCGCGCATGGTCATCAAGGCCGGCGTCGTGTACGACCCGGCCAAACTCTCAAAGGCTGTCGAGGGCACGATCGGACCCGTGGCGCCGGCCGACACGGTGTTCTGGCTGGGGGGCACCACCGGCGTATACCGGTGACGCAGAACGGCTACCCGGGAGCGGCGTGCCGCACTAGCTTGCCCGCAGCCTTGCCACGCACGCCGGAGCCCGGATGCCGCCACACGACAAGCTCGCCGCCCTCCTCGCCCGCCTCTCGTACCGCGAGGGCGACTTCACCCTCACCTCCGGCGCCAAGAGCACCTTCTACCTCGACGCCAAGCAGGTGACCTACCATCCCGAGGGTGCCGCCCTCGTGGGCGCTGCGGTGTGCGAACTCGCGCGTGAATTCGGCGCCGATTCCGTAGGTGGACCTACGCTGGGAGCCGACGCGATCGTGTCCAACGCCGTCGTGGTGTCGAACGGCACGGGCCATCCGATGACCGGATTCATCGTGCGCAAGGAGGCCAAGCAGCACGGCCTGGGCAAATGGATCGAAGGCGTGATCCCCGAAGGCAAGAAGGTCGTGTTCGTCGAAGACGTCGTGACGTCGGGCGGCTCGCTGCTCAAGGCCGTGGAGCACGTGCGCGAGGCCGGTGGTCAGATCGTCGTCGCCACATCGGTGGTCGATCGGGAACAGGGCGGCCGCGCCGCCATCGAGGCTGCCGGCATTCCCTTCCGCCCGCTCTGCACCATCAGCCAGGTGCGGGCGGCGTTCGAGAGCGCCGGGTGAGCGTCGACTCACCAGCGGCCCTTCCCTCGCTCGAAGCGCTCGAAGGCGCCGACCGGCTGGTGAAGGCGGTGATGCCGCCGACGCCGCAGTACCACTGGCCCCTCATCGACCGCCTGGCCGGCACCGCAGTGTGGGTGAAGCACGAGAACTACACGCCGGTCGGCGCGTTCAAGATCCGCGGCGGGCTCGTGTACATGGACCGGCTCGGGCGCGCGCACCCGCATCTCGAAGGCGTGGTCACCGCCACCCGCGGCAACCACGGCCAGTCGGTGGCGTTCGCCGCTTCGCGACACGGCCTCAAGGCGCTCGTCGTCGTGCCGCATGGCAACAGCCGCGAGAAGAACGAGGCGATGCGCGCCCTGGGCGCCGAGTTGATCGAGCACGGCGACGACTTCCAGGAATCGCTGGAGTACGCGGCGGAGCTGGCGCGCGCACGCGGCTGGCACCCGATGCCGGCCTTCGACCCGGCGCTCGTCGCCGGCGTCGGCACTTATTCGCTGGAGTTCCTGCGCGCCGTGCCCGCGCTGCAAACCGTCTACGTGCCCATCGGGCTCGGCTCCGGCATCTGTGGCATGCTGGCGGCAAAGGAGGCCCTCGCTCGCGACGTCGAGGTCGTCGGCGTCGTGTCGTCCCACGCCCCGGCGTACAAGCGGTCGTTGGAGGGACCGGCGTTGGTGTCCGTTCCGGCGGATACGCGGCTCGCCGACGGCGTCGCCTGCCGGACGCCGAATCCCACGGCCCTCGGCATCATGCGCGGCCGCGTCGCTCGCGTCGTCGATGTGTCCGACGACGACGTGGCAGCGGCGATGCGCGATATCTATGCCGCCACGCACAACGTGGTGGAAGGCGCCGGCGCGCTGGGGCTCGCCGCCGTGCGCAAGGAGCGCGACACGGTGCGGGGGCGGACCGTCGGCATCGTGTTCACCGGCGCCAACGTGGACGCCGACGTGTTCGCCCGCGTTCTCTCGGCGCCTGAGGCCTAGCCGCCCGCCGCCCGCCGCCGTCTACGGCTTGAACCCGTTCGATGGCAACATGATGCCCACGACGCGAACGCCGGCACCCTTGGCGGCATCGATTGCGGCATAGACCTGACCGTAGGTCGTACCCGAGTGGCCGGCGATCTGGATGATCCTGGTGGGCCGCCCCGCATAGACGCGGTGCAGGTAGGTGCCGAGTTCGGCGCCATCGACCGGCACGCCGTTCACACGATAGGTGGGACCCGCGGCGATCTCCAGCACGATGTCCTCTCCGCCCTCGCACGTCCCGTGGCACGGGACGGGCAGTTGGGCATCCAGCGTGTGGTGCACGCGAATCGACGCCGCCATGAAGATCACCAGCAACACCAGCAGGACGTCGAGCATCGGCGTGACGTTCATCTCGAAGCGCGGAACGAGGGTGGTGCGTGTGCGACTTGGCATCGAAGCCTCCGGCCGTGGGTCGTCACCACGTTACGCCGGCGGAATGAACGCCCCGTGAGCGCGCCATGAAGAATCGGTGAGGGCCCAATGACGATTCGGCGTCGATCCCCTCCCGGGGGGGCGGCCCCGACCGGGGACCGAAGACGCGCCGGGCGCTACTCCTCCTCCTTCACCGCCGGACTTCCGGTATCGCGCCCATGCTGGCGGAGCGCCACACGGGCTTCCGCCGCGAGCTGCTGGTATGCCCGCTTGATCCGCTCCAGCTCCTGGTCCTCCAGTTCCTCGAGATCGAGCAGCGCGTTGTGCGCACCCTTCATCGCCCGGATCAATTCGTCGAGCTTCACCTGGATCGCTTCCGTGTCGCGGTTCTGCGTGTTCTGAATCAGGAACACCATGAGGAAGGTGACGATCGTGGTCCCGGTGTTGATCACGAGCTGCCAGGTGTCACTGAAGTGGAAGATCGGACCCGTGATTCCCCACACCGCGATGATCGCCACCGCCAGCGCGAAGGTGACCGGCCGCCCCGCGGCGCGGGACGCCCACTTGGCCAGTCGCTTGAACCGGGAAGGACCCGTCATGCAGCCTCCCTGCCGGCCCCCAGGCCGGCCGGAACGGTCAGGGTTCGTAGAGCAGGTACGGTCGCGCGGCCCCCGCAAAGGCCCGGGCCTCGGCCTGCAGCCGCGGCAGCAGCCCGGCCACCGTCCCGGCATCCACGGCCTTTCGCAGTGCGTCGCTTCCCGCCAGTTGATCGATGTGCGGGGTCAGCCACTTGAAGTCGGTGGGATGGCGGCGGCGGATGATCTGCAGCATGTACGCCGCCACCCGCACCGGCCGCACGCGATCGGGATCGGTCACGCGCACGTGCAGCATCGGGATCGTCTGGGCCGCCCACTTCTGGCCGGCGCCGATGTGGCGCGCCGTGGAATCGAAGTGCACGCCGCCCATGTTCATCAGGTTCAATTCCCGCGCAATCGCGCCGGCGTCGGTGAGCCACCCCGCCCCGATGAGTTGGAAGGGCGCTTCGGTGCCCCGCCCCTCGCTCAGATTCGTGCCCTCGAAGAACACCGTGCCGGGATAAAGCGCGAGGGCGTCGGGCGAGCGGAGGTTCGGCGACGGATTCACCCACGGCAGCCCGGTGTCGCCGTACCACATCGACCGGCGCCAGCCGCGCATCGGCACCACGTGCACGTCGGCATGCACCTGCCCCGTACCCACCAGGTATCGGAGCAGCTCGCCGGGAGTGAGCCCGTAGCGCAACGCCACCGGATACTGGCCCACGAACGACCGGTAGGCCGTATCGAGCATTCCGCCTTCCACCCGGTCGCCACGAATCGGATCGGGACGGTCGAGGACCACGAACGGCACGTGCGCGCGGCCCGCGGCATCGGCCGACAGCGCCATCGTCCAGACGTAGGTATAGAAGCGCACCCCGGCGTCCTGGATGTCGTAGAGCAGGACGTCCACACTGTCGAGCATGGCCGGGGTGGGCGCGTGCACGGCACCGTACAACGAGTAGATCGGCACACCGGTGGCGGCATCCGTGTCCGCGGCAATCGCCGCGCCGGCCTCCGCCGTTCCGCGAATGCCGTGCTCCGGCGCGAACAGGGCCACGAGGCGCACGCCGGGGGCGTGGGCCAGCAGGTCGATGTCGCTGTGGCCCTGCCGGTCGCGCCCCGACTGGTTGGTGATGAGCCCCACGCGCTTGCCGCCGACGAGGGCGAGCGAATCGTGCAGCAGCACCTCGACGCCGGGCACGACGGGGCCGGCGGTGCGTTGCGCCGGCGCTGGCCGGCCGCAGGCCGCCACCGCGGCCATGCTCAGCAGGGCCAGGCCGCGGTGGAAGAGCGTACGGGCGCGTGAGGTCACGCCCGGATATTACGCTCGGCGCGGCGGCGGGGGGAGGAGGTCGGCCGCGTCGCCGGCCGCCAACCCCCCACCCCGCACACTAGAACCGGATGACGTGCACCCGCGGCGCGGCGACGAACGGCAGCGGAGCGGCCGGCGGAGCCGGTGCGACCATCGCCGCGCGAACCGCAGGCAAGGCGACCACGGCGCGCGGCGCCGCGGCGGCGATCACCCCGGCGGGCGGTGCAGGCGTCGCGGGAGGCGCGGGCGGCGTGAACCGAATCACGTCGGGCGCCGACCCGTCGTCCATGCGCCATACGCGCGGTGCGACGCGCACGTCCTGGAACGACCGGCGCACCTGGTCCATGGCACGTTGCACGTTGTCTCGAACTTCCGGCCCGATGAAATCGAGGTTGAGCGCCGGCAGCATCCCGTCCTGTCCGCCGTTGAAGATCATCGTACGCGAGTTGCCTTCGAGTTCCGACGCGCGGCTCGCCTTCAGGTGGACGGTCTTGAACCGTCCGTCTGCGTAGATCTCCAGCGTCACGTCGTCCCCCGGCTTCACCTTCTGCATCTCCCGCTGGAGTCGCTGGTAGCGGGCGCTCGCCACGTAGCTGTCGCCGGCGTCGGCGCGATCGACCTTCAGGTTGACGCCGTTGATGCCGGCGATCCGATTGCCCTCTTCGAGCCCGGCCTTCGCCGCCGGTCCATCGTCGTTGACGCCGATGATCAGCACGCCGAGCGTGTCGCGCTTGCTGCCGGTCACGGCCAGGGATACCCCGAGCACGGCCCGACTGTCGCTACGGCGCAGGAACGTCATTCCGTTCGTCGTCACGCCGTTCCCATAGAGGTCGTCGGACGCCACGGTCTTGACGTGGACCGTCTTCACCTGTCCGTCGTGGTACACCGCCAGCGCAACCTCGTCGCCCGCGTCGAGCTTGCCGAGTTCGCGCGTGAGCCGGCGCGACATCGCGTCGGCCATGCCCTGATCGCCGACGTCGATCGGTGCCAGCTTGAGGTTCACGCCGTTGATCGACTGCAGCCGGTCGCCTTCCTTGATGCCGGCCTTTTCCGCCGGACTGCCGGCGGCGACCTCGCTGATGCGGATGCCGAGCGTGTCCCGGGCGCCGTCGGTGGACATCGTCACGCCGATCACGGCCCGGGGAGACGTGCTGGTATTGAAGGAATAGGCGTAGCCACCGGGCGCGGTGCGCACGGTGACCTGGGCCGTAGCCGGCACGGCCGCCACGGCGGCGGCCAGCGCGATTGGAATGAGCAATGTGGTACGCATGAATCCTCGACTTGCAGGGGGTGGTCGCTTGATCAGTCACGACACCGGCCGGCGAGGGTTTACTGCCGTGAGGCGAGCGGGCGGGGAGATACGGGGGTGGGACCGCCCCACCCCCGAGCGCCCGACCCCCATCCTGCGCATATTTCACGCATGAGCACTTCCGCCTCCCCCGCGCGCTCCACCCCCGATCTCGACGCCTTTCACGAGCACTGGCAGGACGAGGCCGACGCGGCCTTCCTCTACCGGGTGCTGGCCGGGTTCGAGCACGACCCAAAAAAGCAGCACATCTATCTGGAGCTGGCCGAGGTCGAGGACCGCCACACGAAGATCTGGGCGGCGCTGCTCGCCGAGAACGGCCGCCCGGTGGGCACCTTCCGGCCGACCGCCCGTACGCGCCTGCTCGCCCGCCTCGGGCGCTGGCTCGGGCCGGGATTCCTGCTGCCGATGCTGCTGGCCGAAGAGGGACGCGAGGTCAAGGGCTACCTGAACATGCACCGCGGCACGGCGGCCGGCGCACCGGGCAAGTCGGAATCGCTGACGCTCGCCCGCGAGTCGGCCGAACATGCCAGCACGCTGGGGTCGCTGGCAGGGCGCGAAGGCGAACCGTGGCACCGCGCCGAGTCGGGCGGGTTCCTGCGCAACGTGGTGTACGGCTTCAACGACGGCCTCACCGCCAACTTCGGCCTCGTGGCGGGCGTCATCGGTGCGTCGGCGTTGAACCAGGCGCACGCCGTGATCGTGGCCGGCGTGGCCGGGCTCATCGCCGATTCGTTGTCGATGGGGTCGAGCGGGTATCTGGCCGCCAAGAGCGAGCAGGAGGTGTACGCGCACGAGATCGCGATGGAACGCGACGAGATCGCGCTCATGCCCGAGGTGGAGCGCGACGAGCTGGCGCTCATCTATCAGGCCAAGGGCATGGATGCCGCGTCCGCCCACGCGCTCGCCACCGAGGTGATGGCCGATCCGCAGCGCATGCTCGACGAACAGGTGCAGGAGGAACTCGGCATCGGCGACCAGAACATGTCGCCGCTGCGCGAGGGCTGGGTGACGGGGACGGCGACGGCCGTCGGGGCATTCATTCCGGTCGCCCCGTTTCTCTTCTGGTCGGGCACCACGGCCATCGTCCTGTCGTTCGCCGTCTCGATGCTCTCCCACTGGCTCGTCGGCGCGGCACGGTCGGTGTTCACCGGACGCAGCGTCTTCCGCTCCGGACTGGACATGTTCGTGGTTGGGCTCGGCGTCGCCGCTGCGGGGTATCTGGTGGGAGACTGGATCGCCCGTCTTCTCTGACCCACACACTACATTGGACCCATGAAACGACTCGGAACGATCTTCGCACTGCTCGCCCTGTCCGCCCCGGCCGCGTTCGCCCAGGGCGGCCTCTCGGCCGGTCACCTCGGCGCCTCGGTGGGAATCAGTTTCCCCACCGGTGCCCTGTCCCGCACGCACGCGTCGGGGTTCAACCTCGGCGCGCTCGCCGAATACGAGTCCCCCGGCGAGGCGATGGGCATTCGCGGCGAGTTCTTCTACGAACGCTTCGGCGGCAAGGCCAACATCGCCGGCGCGCGATCGGTGCAGACCACGGCCGGCATCATCGACGCCATCTACCATGTGCCCGGTTCGGCGCTGCACGCCTACTTCATCGGCGGCATGGGCATCTACAACGTGACCGGCGCCGGCACCAAGCCCGGCTTCAACGGCGGACTCGGGATTCGCATTCCGCTCACGGGGATGACGGCGTACTTTGAAGCGCGGCTGCACAAGGTGCTCACCGACAACAGTTCCTATCTCACCCTGCCCGTCACCTTCGGGCTGAGTTTCTAGCCGACGACCCATGCCCTCCAGCGCCCCCGCCACTCCCGCCCCGGTCCTGACTAGGCACGGCATCCATGTCTGGCACGCCACGCTCGCCGCGACGCCGGAAAATCTGGCGGGGGCGGCGGAGATGCTGCCCGCCACGGAGCGCGAGAAGACGGCACTGGTCACGAGCCAGGCCCAGCGCGCGCGCCTCACCCTGTCGCGGGCCTGGGTGCGTGGCATTCTCGCCAAGTACCTGAACCAGCCGGCGCCCGACATCACCATTCGCCGCTCGCCGCGGGGCAAGCCGCACGTGGTGGCCGATGGGGAGGAGACCGCGCCGCTGCAGTTCAGCGTCTCCCACTCCGCCGATCACATGCTCGTGGCGGTGACGCGCTCCGACGACGTGGGCGTGGACCTCGAGCGGATGACCCGACTGGCCGACGTCGAGCGCATTGCGGCCCGCTTCTTCGCCCAGGGCGAGTACGACGCCCTGCTCGCCCTGCCGGCCGACCAGCGGGCGGACGCCTTCTTCCGGGCGTGGGTGCGCAAGGAGTCGGTGGTGAAGGCGCTCGGCACCGGGATCGCCGCCGCCTTCGACGCCTTCACCGTCTCGCTGAGCGGTGACACGCAGCAGGAGATCGACGTTACCGGCATCACCGGCGTCGACCGGCAGCGGCTCTGGGTCCAGCTGCTCGACATCGGCCGCGTGGACTACCTGGCCGCGGTCGCCTACGCGCACCCCGACTCGAAGGTCGAGTACGCCGAGTGGGCGTGACCGCCCGCCCTACAACACCAGATTGAGCAGCCGGTTCTGCACGTGGATCACCTTCCGCGGTGATCCGGTGACGAACTTTGCGATCGCCGGGTCGGCCATCGCCGCCTCGACCACCACGGCCTGCTCGGCGTCCTTGGGCACCTGTACGGTGCCCCGCGTGCGCCCGTTCACCTGCACGGCGACGGTGACGGCCTCCTCGGTGGCCAGGGCGGCGTCGAAGGCGGGCCATCCGTCGTCGAACACGCTGTTCGCGTGGCCGAGCGTTTCCCAGAGTTCCTCGGCGGCGTGCGGCGCGAACGGAGCCACGAGCTGCACCAGCGGCTCCACCTCCGCGACGTGCGGTCGGCGCTCGTGCGCCCGGAGCACGTTCACGTACTCCATCATCGCCGCGATCGCCGTGTTGTAGCTCAGCGACGGGATGTCGTCCGTGACCTTGCGAATCGTCTGGTGCAGCTTGCGCATGACGGCCGTCTCGGACTCCCCGTCGCGCACCGCTTCGTGCACCGACGCCCACACCCGATCCAGAAAGCGCCGCACGCCCGAGATGCTCTGGTCGCGGAAGTCGCCGCCCTCCTCGTACGGACCCGAGGAACATCAGGTAGGTACGGAACGCATCGGCTCCCCACCGTTCCACGTACTCGTCCGGGTTCACCACGTTGCCGCGGCTCTTCGACATCTTCGCGCCCTCTCGGATGATCGTGCCGTGGGCGCGGAAGCGTGTGAAGGGCTCTTCGAAGGCGAGCAGGCCCGCGTCGTGGAGCACCATGGTCACGAATCGCGAGTAGAGCAGATGGAGCACCGCGTGTTCGTTGCCGCCGATGTACGAGTTCACCGGCAGCCAGCGCTGCGTGATCCCGGCGTCGAACGCCACGTCGCCGCGGTCGGCGCTCGGATAGCGCAGGAAGTACCACGAACTGTCGAGGAACGTGTCCGACACGTCGGTCTCGCGGCGCGCGGGCGCGCCGCACTTCGGGCAGGGCACGCGGTACCACGCCTCGTCGCGCGCCAGCGGCGAGATGCCGGAGTCGTCGGGCCGGAAGTCCTCGAGCGGCGGGAGCACCACCGGCAGATCCTCCTCCGGCACCGGCACCGGTCCGCACCCGTCGCAATAAATGATCGGGATCGGCGGCCCCCAATACCGTTGCCGCGAGATGCACCAGTCGTGCAGCCGGTAGTTGACCACCGGACGTCCGGCGCCGCGCTCGGCCAGCCACGCCACGATGGCGTGTTTGGCTTCGGGCACCGTGAGCCCGTTGAACTGGCCCGAGTTGACCATCACGCCGGTCAGGTTGTCCGTGAACGCCGCATCCGTCGGCGGGGCGGTGTCGTGCACGTCCGTGCCCACCACGCGCGGGATCGGGAGCCCAAACTTGCGGGCGAATTCGAAGTCGCGCTCGTCGTGGCCGGGGACCGCCATGATGGCGCCCGTGCCGTACTCCATGAGCACGTAGTCGGCGATCCAGATCTGCATCGGCGCGCCGGTGGCCGGATTGACGGCGTAGGCGCCCGTGAACACGCCGGTCTTGTCCTTGTTGACCTTGCGGGTGACGATGTCCTGCTTGGCCGCCGCCGCCCGGTAGGCATTCACGACCGCACGCTGCTCGTCGGTGGCGAGCTGGTCCACCAGCGGGTGCTCCGGCGCCAACACCAGGAAGGTAGCGCCGAAGATGGTATCGGCGCGCGTCGTGAACACCGAGATGTCCACCGGTGTCGAGGTGACCTCGCCGCTGATGCCGCCCCCGCTCGCCGTCGCGCTCCCCGCGAATTCCATCAGGTCCTGCACCCGGAACGACAGCTCGGCGCCGTCCGACCGGCCGATCCAGTTGCGCTGCGCCATCTTCGTGCTGTCCGACCAGTCGAGACCGTCGAGGTTGTCGAGCAGGCGTCCCGCGTAGTCGGTGATCCGGAAGAACCACTGCTCCAGGAAGCGCTGCTCCACCAGATGTCCGCAGCGCTCACAGTGGCCGTTGATCACCTGTTCGTTGGCGAGCACCGTCTTGTCGAAGGGACACCAGTTCACGGCGCCCTTCTTCTTGTACGCGAGCCCGCGACGGTAGAGCTGCAGGAAGAGCCACTGCGTCCACTTGTAGTAGCCGGGGTCGGTGGTGGAGAGCTCGTATCGCCAGTCCACCATCAGCCCCGCGCGCCGGAGCTGGCGCCGGAAGTTCGCGATGTTGCGCGGAATCAACTCGGTGGGATGCACGCCCACCTTGAGCGCATAGTTCTCCGAGTGGATGCCGAACGCGTCGTAGCCGAGCGGTTCGAACACCGTGTGGCCGCGCATGCGCTGGAAGCGGCCGTGGATGTCGTTGCCGGTGAACGCGAACAGATTCCCCACGTGCAGCCCTTCGGCCGAGGGGTAGGGAAACATCATCAGCGTGTAGTAGGGACGAGGACCCGAGAGATCGGTATGATTGGTGCCTCGCTCGTCCCAGCGTGCCTGCCACTTCCGTTCGACGACGGAAGGGTCGTACGCGGCCGGGAGATCGGCCGTGGGCGGTGTATTCGTGTCTGTCATGCAATCGGGGTGGCGCGTCCCGGACCGGCGGAAACGGGTCCCGCCCGGCGCCTGAAGGCGATGGCCTGGTGTTTCCGCAATTTACTTGGCCCCAGAGGGCAAACAAGCCAGATTCCGGGCGGTGCCCGGCGCGGGGTACCCACCGCTCACCCCTCCGGCTCCGATGCCTCCCTCGCTTCCGCCGTCTCCCTCACCGCCAGGATCCAGTCCGCGGGCGTTCGCGCCGGGCCGCGCGCTCACCGTGCGGCTGGTGCCGTTCTCGGTGCTGGCCGCCGCCCTGATTCTCATTCCCATGGGGCTGGTGGCGAATCGGCAACTCAGCCGGTCGCTGCACGGACTCGTGGATGGCCGCCTGCAGGCCGTGGCCCGCCGCTACGCCGCGCTGGCCCAGGTGGCCGCGGCCGGCCACGCCGACGCCATGGACACCGCCGTTCCCGACTCCGCCCTGCGGGCCACGCTCGGCGGGATCTTCGCCACGAACGCGGTTTCCGACATCGCGGTGGAGCTGACCGATTCGTCCGGTCACGCACTGATCACGTCGACGAGCGCCACCGCCACCGGCGACGCCTCGATCGCCGCCGCCGTACGGGTGGGCGGCGATGCGGCCTTCACCTTTGCCGGCGGCGACGGCTCCGAACGCGGCGCGCTTGCGACCGCCAACCTCGGACGCTGGGTTGTACTGGCGCATGAGCCGGTGGCCGTCGCCGACACCGTGTATCACCGGCTCCGCACCGCGCTGGGCGTGATGGCGGCGATTCTCTTCCTCATCATGGTGGGCATCGGCTACGTGGTGGACCGGCTGGTCAACCGCCGCATCCGGCAACCGGCCATGGCGCTGGCGGCGGTCGCCGAGTCGATCGCCGGCGGCAACCTCGCCGTGGATGTCGGCACCGTGGAGTCCACCGACGAAATCGAGCGCCTGGCCCGCGCGCTGGGCACGATGGTGAGCGACCTGCGGCGCCTGGCCCGCGCGCTGGCGCGCTCCGCCGACGACACCTCGACCATGTCCACCGACATCACGGCGAGTTCGGAGCAGATGTCGAGTTCGGCCGCGCAGATCGCGCAGACGGCCAGCGATCTCAGCACCGAATCGGGCACGATGGCGGTCTCGATCCAGGAACTGTCCGCCTCGGCAGTGCAGCTGGCCCCGCTGGCGGAACGGATGAGCGCCGGCGCGCACGAGGGCGTGGCCCGCAACGCCCGGCTGCGCGACCTCGCCCTCGAGAACCGCCGCCTCATGGACGACAGCTCCTCGGCGCTGGCCACCCTCGCCGCCGACGTGGAGGCAGGAGCCGGCGCGGTCCGCCGGTTGGTGGACGCCTCGCAGGAGATCCGGACGTTCGTGAATCTCGTGCAGTCGCTGGCCCGCAATTCCAAGCTCCTGGCGCTCAACGCCGCCATGGAAGCGGCCCGGGCCGGCGACCAGGGCGAGGGGTTCTCGGTGGTCGCCGCCGAGGTGCGGCGCCTCTCGGCGATGTCGTCGGAAGCGGCCGAGCGCACGCAGCGCGTGGTGGCCGGGATTCTGGCCGGCGTCGAGGCGTCCAGTCAGAACACCGAGCGCATGGCGGCCACGGCGCGCTCGGTGCGCCGGGCCACCGAGCAGGGCTCGGCGTCTTTTGCGCAGCTCGAAGCGAGCGTCGCCGAGCTGGACGAGTGGACGGCGGCCATCGAACGCACCGCGAGCGGCACCAACACGCTCGTCGTCGCGATGACCGAACGCCTGGCGGCCGTGGCGCGGGGCACCGAGGCGTTCGCTGCGGCGATGCAGCAGGTGGCGGCGGCCAGCGAAGAGCAGAGCGCGAGCACGCAGGAAATCGCGGCCGCCGCGCAGACCATGGCCCACGCCGCCGAGCGGGTGTCGTCGCTCGTGGCCAACCTGCGGATTGCCGACGGACGCTGATCGTCAGCGCAGGGCGCGGAGCACCGCGCCCATGACGTCGAGCACCATCTCGACGCCGGCCACGGTGTGGTCCCCCATGTGTCCGATGCGGACCGACGACCGCCGGAGTTCGCCGTGCCCGGCGCCGATCACGAAGCCGCGCTCGTTCAGCATCCGCACCACGCGCTCCGGTTGATCGCAGAGAATGCAGGTGACGGCGGGCGACCGCTCCCCGTCGGCGGCCAGGACTTCCAGCGCCAGATCGCCGCCTCCCTCCACCTGCACCCAGTCCCAGCAGGTCCGCGCCATCTGGGCGTGGCGGGCGAATCGCACCGGTAGCCCCTCGAACTCGATGTCCGAGAGCTGCTGGTCGAGCGCGAACAGCAGCGGAATGGCCGGCGTGGTGGGACTCTGGGACTTGTGCCAGAATTCATCGAAGCGCGCCAGGTCCAGCGCGTACCCGCAATCGGGCAGCGTGCGCGCCCGGTTCAGCAGGCGCTCCGATGCGGCGACGAACGCCAGCCCGGGCGGCAGCGCCAGCGCCTTCTGCGAGCCGGTGAACACGAGGTCGGCACCCCACGCGTCCATCTCGATGGGCATCGCCCCCACGCTGCTCACCGCATCCACCAGCAGCATGGCGTTCGACGATTCGCGCACCACGGTGGCGATGCTCGCCACGTCGCTCAACGCCCCGGTGGACGTTTCCGAGTGGACGACGGTGACCGTATCGTAGTTGCCGTTCTCGAGCGCGAGCCGGACCTGCTCCGGCGATACCACCTGGCCGGGCTCGGCGATCACCCGGGTGACCTCCCGGCCGGTGAGTTGGGCGATCTGCGCGAACCGCTCGCCGAACGCGCCGCACACCAGGGCGAGCACCCGCTCGACGCTTCCGCAGCGGACGGCCATCTCCATGGCCGCGGTTGCCGGGCCGGTGACCACGTACACCGGCCGGGCCGTGCCGAACAGCGGTTGCAGCCGCTGATGGACCGTCTGCATGAGCAGTTCCATGGCGGCGCTGCGATGCGGAATCATCGAGTGCCGCATCGCGTCGAGGACTTCGGGCCGCACTTCGGTGGGCCCCGGAAGGAAGAATCGTTCGTCGGACATCATCGCACCGACGCAGGGTTGGAGGGACTGTCGCAGGCGGCGCGCAGGGCGCGCACGGTGGGAGGATCGCCCATCACGATCAGAGTCGCCCCCGCCATCAGGCGCTCGTCATCGGGTGGGTTGTAAATGTACGCCTGACCGCCCGGCTCGTGCACTGCCAGGATCAGGGCGTTGGTTCGGGCGTGCAGGTCGAGGTCGGCCAGCGTCCGCCCCACGAACGGGGAGTGCCCGGGGACGGCCACTTCCTCGATGCGCAGATTCTTGTCCGTATCCCGCAGCATCATGTCCAGAAAGCTCACCACACTCGGACGCACCAGCTCGCTGGCCATCCGCATGCCGCCGATCAGGGCCGGCGAGACCACCCCGTCAGCGCCCGCCTGCCGCAGCCGCGCAATCGAACGCTCCTGGCCCGCCCGCGCAATCACCCGGATGTCGGGGGCCAGCTGCCGCGCCGTCACCGTCGTGACCAGCGAGTCCTTGTCGATCGTCGTGCAGACCACGAGTCCGGCGGCCCGCTGAATCCCGGCCTGCAGCAGCACCTGGTCGTCGGTGAAGTCGTCGCGGAGAATCGGCACCTCCGGAAATTCCTCCTCCAGGCGCCTCACCCGTTCCTCGTTGTGCTCGATGGCCACCACCGGCCGTTCGGATTTCATGAGTTCGCGCAGCACGGCGATGCCCGTGGCGCCCACGCCACAGACGATGTAGTGGTCTTCCATGTCCTTGATCGCCAGGCGCATGCGGCGTCTCCTGAACCCCTGCGTCAGATCCCCTTCCACGACGAACGCGGTCACCACCGAAATGGCGTAGACCACCGTGCCGGCCCCGAAGAATAGCAGCACGACGGTGAACAGCATCACCGGCCCGTTGCGCGACACGTCGATGGGCCCCGAGAAGCCGGCCGTCGTGAGGACGGTCGCCGTGGTGAAGGCCGCCTCCATCCACGTGTCCCCCGGCGCCAGCGCGTGGTACCCCAGCACGCCGATCACGAACGTGGCGGCCACTGCCGCCGCGGCGACCGCGAGTCGTTGCCGGAGGTCGCGCGCCGAAGACCCGCGCCGGCTCATCTCGGAATCACGAGCGTCCCCGACATCGCATGCCCCTTGGGCCGTTGGTCGTGCGTGTACATGTACGCGAACGGCTCCATCCGCGCGCCCTGGGCGTCGCACACCGCGAACGAAATCGGGTGATCCGGATCGGCGCCCTGGTACGCCATCGCCGCCGCGTATTCGCCCTTCTTGTTGACGGCGTAGTACTGCAGATCGAAATACGGGCGCCCGTGATCGTCGAGCAGCCGCTTCTCGGTCATCGCCACCACCCGCTCCATCACCTTCATCACGGCCTGCTGCGGCGACATGCCCTGGCGCATGAACTCCACGACCAGAAACGCACCGCACACCTTGATGTTCGCCTCGCCGCGGCCCGTCGAGCCGGCCGCTCCGACCTCGTTGTCGCAGTACTGGCCGGCCCCGATGATCGGCGAATCACCCACGCGCCCCGGAATCTTCCACGACAACCCGCTGGTCGTCGTCACCGATGCGATGTCGCCGGTAGCGGTGACCGCGTTCATGTTGATCGTGCCGTAGGTGTGCGGCACCCCGTGCGCATCGTGATACACGTGCAGCGACTGGCGGAGCGTCTCGTCCTCGTCGCTCCCCGCTCCGCCCCCGCCCGCCCGCCGCGGCGGCAGGTTCAGCCAGTTGTCGTCCGGGTTCTGATCGGCCTTCCATCGGAGAAACGCCCGGCGGCTGTTCTCGGTGAGCAGGTTCTCCGTCTTGAACCCCATCTCCACCGCGAACCGGCGCGCGCCCTCGCCCACCAGGAAGATGTGGTCGGTGAAGTCCATCACCGCCTTGGCCACCGCGGCCGCGTCCGCGACGTCCTCCAGACACCCCACGGCCCCCGCCCGCTTGGTGGGCCCGTGCATGCACGACGCATCCAGCTGGACCACGCCGTCCTCGTTGGGCAGCCCGCCCAGTCCCACCGACTGATCGTTGGGGTTCCGTTCGACCACGTTGACTCCGGCCACGATCGCGTCCAGCGGATCGGCGCCGCGCGAGAGCAGATCCCAGGCCACCTTGATGCCCTGCCGGCCCTCGGGATCCTTCTCCATGCCATTCCCCGCCGAGATGATCACCGGCCGCGAAGCCGCCCGCGCCGGCGCCGGCCGCGCCCGATCGACGATCGACGAAATCACCGGCTCGGCGCCGGCGAGGCGCGGCAGCGCGAGCCCTGCCGCGGCTGCGGCACCCGCGCCAAGAAAATCACGACGAGAAATCGACACGCTCCCTCCGGAAATGGACGTATGGTTGCGCAATCTTACGACTTTTCGCGGGCGGATACGAGAGGGCGGTTCGTGTGCCCGCGGGACCCGGCCGACCGGATTTCCGCACCGCCACGCGCGCCCCGTGCGACGATCGCGCAACTTTTCGCCGGACATGCGTTGCGAACCTTTTCCGGGATGTTCAGGTTGTGATCGGTGCGGGCCTGCAACGCTGCGGCCTGACTCGACGATCTTCATGCGCCTCGCGCGCTGGCCGCAACGGAGGGGATGGGGCCATGCTGGTGACGGGATCACGCGACCGTACGGCCGAGTCGTGCCGGGAAATGCTCGAAGACGCCAGGCAACGCACCCTGGCGCTCGTCGCGCCGCTCGCCGAAGCCGACCTGCGGGAACAACACGACCCGCTGATGAGTCCCATTCTCTGGGACCTCGGCCATATCGCGACCTTCGAGCAACTGTGGCTCACGCGCAACATCGACGGCGACATCCGGTTCGTGGAGATGCCGGGACTGTACAACCCGTTCGAGCATCCCCGCGCCACGCGGGCGGCGCTGCCGCTGCCCACGCTCTCCGGCGTGCTGGCCCTGATGGCCGACATTCGCGAGCAGACGCTCGAGCGCCTGGCGCGCGTCCCGTTGGACGATGCCAATCCGCTGCTGCGCGACGGCTACGTGTACAGCATGGTGGCCCAGCACGAGTACCAGCACAACGAGACGATGCTCCAGACGCTGCAACTGAAGCGCGGCGAACCGTACCGCGCCCCACGCGCGTGGGAGCCTCCACCGGCAGCCGGGCCGTCGCCGGCCGGTGCCATGGTTCGCTTTGCCGGGGGCGAGGTGGCGGTGGGCACCGACGATCACGCCGACGCCTACGACAACGAACGCCCGCGCCATACCGTCGTGCTGAGTCCCTTTGAAATCGACGTCGCGCCCGTGACCAACGGCGCCTACGCCGAGTTCGTCGCCGACGGCGGGTACCGGCGCGACGAATTCTGGAGTCCGGCCGGCCGCGCCTGGCGCCGCGAGGCCGGGGTGGAAGCGCCCAAGTACTGGACGCGCGACGGCAGCGGCTGGACCACCCGTTTCATGGACCGCACCGTCCCCCTGCCGGCCGACCACCCGGTGTGCCACGTCTGCTACCACGAAGCCGAGGCCTTTGCGGGGTGGGCCGGCAAGCGACTCCCCACCGAACACGAGTGGGAAGTGGCGGCGGCGTACGATCCGTCGAACGGCGCCAAACGGGACTACCCCTGGGGGAACGAACCGCCGGACCGCACACGCTCCAACATCGACCAGCTCGCCTTCGGCACCGCGAGCGTGGGTGCGTACCCCGCCGCCCGCTCCCCCCTGGGATGCGTGGACATGATCGGCAATGTGTGGGAGTGGACCTCCAGCAACTTCCTCCCCTGGCCCGGCTTCGAAGCCTTCCCCTACGCCGAATACTCCGAAGCCTTCTTCGGCAACGACTACAAGGTGCTCCGCGGCGGCTCGTGGGCCACCCGCCCCGGCGCCGTCCGCAACAGCTTCCGCAATTGGGACTACCCGATCCGCCGGCAGATCTTCAGCGGTTTCCGGTGCGCGCGCGATGGCTAATCCCTTCATTCTCGCCGGATCCACCGGCTCGGCCATGCTGCGCGATGTGGCACGCGGACTCTCGCAGCCGCAGAAGGAACTCTCGCCGAAGTATTTCTACGACCACCGCGGTTCGGCCCTCTTCGAGCAGATCACCGAACTGCCGGAGTACTACCTCACCCGCGCCGAGCGGGCGATTCTCGACGGCGAGATGCCGGCGCTCATGCGCGCGCTCCGCCCCGCCACGCTCGTGGAGCTGGGGGCCGGAAGCGCCGCCAAGACGCGGGTGATCCTCGATGCCATGCACGGCGCCGCCTCCGGCCGCCGGTACGTGCCGCTGGATGTCAGTGCCAAATTCCTCGCCGACAGCGCGGCGCGACTCGGTGCCGAATATCCGTGGCTCAAGGTCACCCCCGTGGTCGCCGACTTCACCGAGCGCGGCCCGCTCCCGCTGCCCGCGGACCTGCCGCGGCCGCTCCTCATGGCCTTTCTCGGCAGCACGATCGGCAACTTCCCCAAGCCGGAGGCGGTGCGCCTGCTCCGCCGCGTGCGGGCCGTGCTCGCCCACGGCGACCGGCTGCTGCTCGGCGCCGACCTGCGCAAGGACGTCGCCCGTCTCGAAGCCGCGTACGACGACGCCGCCGGCGTCACGGCCGAGTTCAATCGCAACATGCTGCGCGTGCTCAACCGGGAACTCGGTACCGACTTCGACCCCGATGCGTTCGATCACGAGGCGCGGTACAACGACGCCGAACACCGGATCGAGATGCATCTCGTCGCCCGCCGGCCGCTGACCGTGCGCGTGCCCGGCGCCGGCGCATACCCGTTCGCCGCGGGCGAGTCGGTGCGTACGGAGATCAGCTGCAAGTACGATCGCCCGGCGCTCGACAGCGTGTTCGCCCTCGCCGGATTGCGCACCGAGTCGTGGCTCACCGACGAGGGGGAGGATTTCGCGCTCGTCGTCGCCGCGCCCGAACCGGACGACGCGTGACGCTCACGCGCGCCGCGATGCGCGACGATATCGCGCGGGCCTTCGGGGTCGGCGTCACGCCCGGTCCCCCACGCCTCGGCCTCGAGGTCGAGGCGATTCCCCTGGACCCGGCCAACGGATATCAGGCGCCCATCGTCCGCACCCTCCCTGCCCTCCGGACACTGGGCTGGGCCGCGCACGATTCCAGCAAGTCGGGGATGACCGAGTTCCACCGGCCCGACGGCGCACGGCTCACCTTCGAGCCCGGGGGTCAGATCGAATACAGCACCATGCCCCACGCCGACGGCAGCGCGCTGCTCGCCGACGTCGACGACGCCCTCGCGCAGATCGACCGCGCGCTCGGGGACGCGGGGCTTGCCACGCGCATGGCCGGCCTCGATCCCGTCACCCCCATCGACGCGGTGCCGCTGCAACTCCAGGCGCCGCGCTACCGCCGCATGGACGCGCACTTCGCCTCCATCGGCCCCGCCGGCCGCCGCATGATGCGGCAGACGGCGGCCGTCCAACTGAGCATCGACCTGGGACCGCACCCGCTCGACCGCTGGCGGCTGCTCGGCAGGCTGGCACCTGTGGTCGCCGCCGCCTTCGCCAACTCTCCGTCGGACTCCGGCACCGTGACCGGGGAGCGCAGCATCCGCCGCCGCATCTGGGGCACCCTCGATTCCAGCCGCACCGGGCTCCGCGCCGTCGGCGACGACCCGGTGGCCGAATATCTGGACTTCGCGTTGCACGCGTCCGCCTTCCTCATGGGCGACCACCCGGCACACGCCGAGCCCTTCGAGGTCTGGGTGGCGCGCGGGGCCACGACGGACGACTGGCAGGCGCACCTCAGCACGCTCTTTCCCGACGTCCGGCCGCGGGGATACTTCGAGTTCCGCGTGGCCGACGCCTGTGCCGGCGACGCCACCGCGGCGCTCGTCGCGCTGGTGGCCGGGATCGCCCGGCACCCCGCGTCGGCTGCTGCCGCCCTCGGCGCACTTCCCGCCCCGAGCGCCGCGCTGATGGCACGCGCCGGACGTGACGGGCTGGCCGACCCCGAGCTGGCCCGCGCCGCCTGCACCGCGGTGGATCTCGCGCTTGCCGGCTGCGCCGCCCTTGGCCCGTCGCTCCTCGCCGACGCCGATGTCCAGCGCGCCGTTCGGTTCTTCGACGCGTACACGCGCGCCGGTCGCAGCCCCGCCGACGACCTGCCGGTGGCAGCCGCGGTGTGAGCCCGGACCCGTCGTGGTCGCCGTGACGTCGCTCGGCGCCGCCCTCGCCGCCGAGGCAGTGACCAAGCGCTTCGAGAGCGTCGTCGCCCTGGACGGAGTCTCCGTCGCCGCCGCACCCGGAGAGACCGTGGCCCTCGTCGGCGAGAGCGGGTCGGGCAAGACCACGCTCCTGCGCTCGTTCAACGCGCTCACCGTGCCGGACAGCGGCCGCGTGCTCGTGGACGGCACCGACATCGCCGGCACCGACCCCGTGCAGTTGCGCCGGCGCCTGGGCTACGTGCAGCAGGACGGGGGACTGCTGCCCCATTGGACCGTGGAGCGCAACGTCGAGCTGGTGCCGCGGCTGCGCGGCATGCCCGATGCGCCGGCCCGCGCCGCCGAAGCCCTCGATCTGGTGGGGCTCGATCCGGTGCAGTTCGCCGGCCGCTGGCCGCGTGACCTCTCGGGCGGGCAGCGGCAGCGGGTGGCCATCGCCCGGGCGCTCGCCGCGCACCCCGACGCCGTTCTGCTCGACGAACCGTTCGGCGCCCTCGATGCGATCACCCGCGGCGAGTTGCGCGAGGCGTTCGGGGAACTGCGCGAGCGCCTGCGGCTCACCACCCTCATCGTCACCCACGACCTGTCCGAGGCACTGGAGCTGGGGGACCGCGTCGTGGTGCTGCGGCGGGGGCGCGTGGAACAGGACGCCGCGCCCGCGGCGCTGCTGGATGCGCCCGCCAACGCGTACGTGGCCACCCTGCTCGAACGCGCCGGTGTGCGCACATGAAGCTCATCGCGCTGCTGTTCGCCCTCGGGCTCCAGACCGGCGACTCGACCCCCGTGCGCCCGGTGGTCGTGGCCTCGAAACCGTTCGGTGAGTCCTACCTCCTCGCCGAGATGTTCGCCCAACTGCTCGAGGCCCGCGGGATCGCCGTGCAACGGCGGCTGGGGCTGGGCGCGACCGAGATTGCCTTCGCCGCGCTGCGGACCGGTGCCATCGACGTGTATCCCGAATACACGGGCACCGGACTGGTGGCGATCCTGCACGGGCGACCCACCGGCGACCGGGCCGCGGTCTACCGCGAGGTGGCGTCGCGGTTCCGCCGGCAGTGGGACATGCGCTGGCTTCCGCCGCTCGGATTCGAGAACACCTATGCCATCGCCGTGCGCCGTGCCACCGCCGACTCCCTCCATCTCGCCGCCCTCAGCGACCTGGCTCGCGCGGCCCCGGCGCTGCGCGCCGGGCTCTCCCCGGACTTCATCGGCCGCGACGACGGCCTGCCCGGCCTCGCGCGTGCCTACGGCATGCACTTCAAGGCGGTGCGAGCGCTGCTGCCGGCCGTAAAGTACCAGGCCCTCGCCACCGGCGGCGTGGACGTCATCGACGGCTACTCCACCGACGGGCTCATCGCGCGCTACGACCTCGTGGTGCTGCGCGACGACCGGAACTTCTTCCCCCCGTACGAGGCGGCGCCGCTCGCGTCCGGTGCACTGGCGCGCCGAAATCCCGCCGCCATCGCCGCCCTCAGCGAGTTGGCCGACCGGCTGGATGTCGCCACCATGCGCCGCCTCAATGAACGCGTCGAGGTGGGGGGCGACGCCGCAGCGGCCGTGGCCGGTGACGAGCTGCGGGCGCTCGGCCTCATCGGCGCCGACACCGCAGCGACCGCCGCCTCCGGACCCGGGGTGACCACGTCGTTCGGCCACTATCTCTGGACCCGCCGGACGACGCTTGCTGCCGAGACTCGTCGCCACCTGATGCTCGTCGTCGTGTCGCTGCTCGTGGCCATTCTGGTTGCCGTGCCGCTCGGACTGATCCTCGAGCGGACGCCGCGGGCCGCCGAGGCGGTCATCCGTGTCGTGGGGCTGCTCCAGACCATTCCGGGAATCGCGCTCCTGGCGTTCATGCTGCCGCTGGTCGGCATCGGTGTGGTGCCGGCGCTCGTGGCGCTGACGCTGTATTCGCTGTTGCCCATCCTGCGCAACACCTACACCGGGGTCCGCGACGCCGACGCGGGGGCCACCGGGGCGGCGCGCGCGCTCGGCATGACCCCCCGCCAGGTGCTGCTCCGGGTGCGCCTTCCGCTCGCCGCCCCGGTGATCTTCGCCGGCATCCGCACGGCCGGCGTGATTGCCGTGGGCACGGCCACGCTGGCCGCGTTCATCGGCGCCGGTGGCCTCGGCGACCCGATCGTTGCCGGCCTCGCGCTCAACGACAGCCGGATGGTACTCTCCGGCGCCATTCCGGCCGCATTGCTGGCGCTGATCGCCGACGGCGTGTTGGCGCTCGCCGAGCGGCTGGCCGCCCCCAGGGGAGTGGGCTGACCCCCCGACTCGCTACCAACGCTCCACGCCCCGGGGTAGCTTTCCAGACCTATGTCACCTCAAGCCTGGAAGGAAAGGCTCCGGAACAATCCGTTCTTCGAGAGCCTTCCCGAGAGCCTCCGCTGGCATCTGGCTCGCGCCGGCGTGCCCACCACGTATGAACCCGGCGCCCTGATGTTCCGCAAGGGCGACGAGCGCCGGTTCTTCGCCGTCATTCTCGCCGGCAGCGTCGCCATCGAACAGGATCTCAGCACCAACCCGCTCGCCACGCTCGGCCCCGGCGAGATCGTCGGCGAGGGACTCCTCCTCGACGAGTCGCCCCATGGGACCTCGGCCCGTGCCCTGGTGGCCACCGAGGCGCTCCTGTTCAACCGGGACCACCTGGAGCCGCTGCTCAAGGACAATCCGGCGCTCCACGCCGCGCTCGTGACCCGGGCCGCCCGGGCGATCGCCCAGCGCCTGCGGTCCGCCGACGCCACCCTGGCCGGCCACGGTCGCACCGTGGGATTCAGCGGCGGCGTCACGCGCATCGAACACGACCTGCTGGGCGAGCGGGGCGTGCCCGCCGATGCCCTCTATGGTGTGCAGACCCTCCGGGCGCTCGAGAATTTCCCGATCACCGGTGTCGCCATCCGCGAATTCCCGTCGCTGGTGGACGCGCTGGCGGCCGTGAAGGCCGCCGCCGCGCTCGCCAACGCCGACCTCGGCCTGCTCACCCCGGACATCGCCACCGCCATCGAGAAGGCCGCCGCCGAGATCCGGAACGGCCGGCATCACGAGCACTTCCTGGTGGACGTGATCCAGGGCGGGGCCGGCACGTCGACCAACATGAACGCCAACGAGGTGATCGCCAACCGGGCTCTGGAATTGCTCGGGAAGGAGCGCGGCGAGTACACGATTGTCCACCCGAACAACCACGTGAACCTCAGCCAGTCCACGAACGACGTCTATCCGACGGCCGTGAAGCTGGCGCTGCATGCGAGCATCGAAGGCCTTCGCTCGGCGATGCGCGAGTTGGTGGAGGCCTTCCTTTCCAAGGGAGAGGAGTTCGGCGCCTACATCAAGATGGGACGCACCCAGTTGCAGGACGCCGTACCGATGACGCTCGGCCAGGAGTTCGCGGCCTTCGGGCACACGGTGCTGGAGGACGTGGATCGTCTGGGCGAGGCGCAGGCGTTGATCCGCGAGATCAACATGGGGGCCACCGCCATCGGCACCGGCCTCAATGCCCCGGCGGGGTACGCGGAGAAGGTCCGGGAGCACCTCTCGGCGCTCACGGGGCTGGACCTGATCACGGCGCCGGATCTCGTCGAGGCAACCGCCGACACGGGGGCGTTCGTGCAGCTCTCGGGGGTGCTCAAACGGTGCGCCGTGAAGCTGTCCAAGATCTGCAACGACCTCCGGCTGTTGAGCTCCGGCCCCCGGGCGGGACTCAACGAGATCAATCTGCCGGCCATGCAGCCCGGATCTTCGATCATGCCGGGCAAGGTGAATCCGGTCATTCCCGAAGTGGTGAACCAGGTCTGCTTCGACGTCATCGGCGGGGATGTCACGGTGACCCTGGCCGCCGAGGCGGGGCAGCTGCAACTCAACGTGTTCGAGCCCGTGATTGCCTACCGGCTGCTGCGGAGCATCGACACGCTGCGAAACGCGTGTGTGGTGCTCCGCGAGCGGTGCGTGCTGGGGATCACGGCGAACCCCGACCGAATGCGCGATTTCGTGGAGCACAGCATCGGGATCGTGACGGCACTCGTGCCGGTCCTGGGGTACGAGCAGTGCACGCAGATCGCGAAGACGGCCCTCGATACGGGGCGCGGGGTCACGGAACTGGTGCTGGAACAGAAGCTGTTGACCCGCAAGCAGATCGACGAGCTGCTCGATCCGCGGCGCATGACCGCTCCACGCGCGACGAAGCCGTGATCCCCCTGTTCATCTCCTAGCTGGCAACGCGTCATGGCTGGTAGCAAACTCGATGGTGCCGGGCAGGCAAAGCTCAAGACGCTGGAAGAGGCGGCGACGATGATCCAGCGCATCCACGGCCTCGTGGAGAAGTACGCGCTGGCGGTCAAGCGCGACACGCCGACCGGGACCTTCTTCATGAACCTCAAGCGGCAGCTGCCGGCGCTGGGGGGGTTGTTGAAGGGACAGTTCGGGATGATCGCCGACCAGGTGTTCGCGATGACGCTGGCCATCACCCGCGGGTCGAGCGAGCCGAACCGGATTCGCCAGATGCGGGAGGGGGCGGCGCAGATCGCCCAGGCCATCGAGCTCGCGACCAAGCACGTGATCGAGAAGCACACCGTGCACGAGGAGCAGCCCGCGGCCCGACCCGACTGACCGATCGCGGGGGGCAGCACCCCGGAAATGGCTGTCGAACAGGAGTTTGCGCGTTTCCGACCGGCGGCGTTCCGGGCCCGGATTCTCTTGATTTAGCCCTGGGCAGCCGGTAGGTTGCCAGTGCTGTTTTTCGCCCGCGCGCGCCTTAGCCTCCCGGGGCGCTCACACCACGCCGGTACAAGGAATCCGCATGGGAACTCATTCCCGCCCGCGTCGGCTGACGACCGCCGCGCTGACGGCTGTGCTCGCAGTGCTCGTGGCTGCGTGCGCCCCCGCACATCCCAATTCGATCTTTCATAATCACACCGACTTCAATCGGGACGTCGGGCACCTGTTCGACATCCTGATCGGCCTCGGGTCGTTCGTCTTCCTGTTCGTCGAGACGATCCTGATCATCACGCTGATCAAGTTCCGCAAGCGTGACGGGCAGCCGGCCCCCCAGCAGACGCACGGGAACACGCGGCTGGAGATCCTGTGGACGGCCATTCCGGCGCTCATCCTGGCGGTGATCGCGGTGCCGACGGTGCGGACGATCTTCAAGACCGAGGCGCCAGCGGCCAAGGACGCGCTCCAGGTGACGGTGATCGGCCACCAGTGGTGGTGGGAGTTCCAGTATCCCCAGCTCGGCATCACCACCGCCGACGAGCTCTACCTGCCCATCGGCCGCACGGTGAACTTCACGCTCAAGACGGCGGACGTGATCCACTCGTTCTGGATCCCCGAGCTGGGCGGCAAGCGTGACCTGATCTCCAACCACACCAACTACCTGTGGTTCACCCCCGATTCGGTGGGCGACGACGTGTTCAACGGGTTCTGCGCCGAGTTCTGCGGCACCTCGCACGCGAACATGCGGTTCAAGGTGTTCACGGTGAAGCCGGACGAATTCGCGGCCTGGGCCAAGCACCAGCAGGAACCCGCGGTGTCGTTGCTGCCCGACACGACGGCGAAGAAGGCGGGGGCCAATCGACCTGCGGCCGGCGCCCAATCGATGGCCGTGGCCCAGGCGGCGCCGGCTACGACGAGCTTCGTGTCCTACGACGAGGCCAAGATTCCCGCGTACGCGGTGCCGCACACCCCGATTCCGGCCGGCATCAGCTTCGACCAGTCCCTTACCGGCGATCCGGTGGAGGGGCAGAAACTCATCGCCGCGCCCACCAGCTGGTGCCTGGTCTGTCACACCATCAAGGGCGTGCCCACAATGGCCGCACAGTTGGGCCCCGATCTCACCCACCTCGCCTCGCGCAGCTCGATCGCGGGTGGGATTTACCCGAATGACAAGCAGCACCTCGAACTCTGGATCAAGAACGCCCGCGTCATGAAGCCGGGTGTCGTCATGTACACCATCGGCAAGGGGCAGATCGATCCCGCTACGGGGAAGGTTTCGCAGTTCAGCGCCCTGACCGATCAGCAGATCGCCGACATCGTCGCGTATCTGCAGACCCTGAAGTAACCGCACGGAGACTCTGACGCATGGCAACCACTGCTGCCGCTCCTCCCTACGTCTCGACACAGGAACCGTCCAACACGGGGATCTGGAGCTGGCTCACCACCGTTGACCACAAGCGCATCGGGGCTCTCTACCTCGTCACTGCGCTCTGCTTCTTCCTCATCGGCGGCCTCGAGGCCGAGATCATCCGGATGCAGCTGATGCACCCGAACGGCACCGTCGTCTCGGCGGACACGTTCAACCAGCTGTTCACGATGCACGGCACGACGATGATCTTCCTGGCGATCATGCCGCTGTCGGCCGCCTTCTTCAATTTCCTGATCCCGCTGCAGATCGGCGCCCGCGACGTCGCCTTCCCACGCCTCAACGCCTTCAGCTACTGGGTGTTCCTGTTCGGCGGCATCTTCATCAACATCTCGTGGATCCTCGGCGCCGCCCCCGACGGCGGCTGGTTCGGCTACGCGCCGCTCACCACGATGCAGTTCAACCCCGGGCTCAACATCGACTTCTGGGTGCTGGGCATCCAGATCCTCGGCGTCAGCTCGCTGGCCGCGGCGTTCAACTTCATCACCACGATCATCAACATGCGGGCCCCCGGCATGCAGCTCATGCGCATGCCGATGTTCACGTGGATGGCGTTCATCGTGCAGTTCCTGCTCGTGCTCGCCTTCCCCGTGATCACCATCGCCCTCGTGTTCCTGCAGTTCGACCGGTTCTTCGGCACCCAGTTCTACGAACTGGCCGCCGGCGCCGATCCGCTGCTCTGGCAGCACCTGTTCTGGATCTTCGGACACCCCGAGGTCTACATCCTCATCCTGCCCGCCTTCGGACTCGTATCCGAGGTGCTCCCCACCTTCTCCGGCAAGCCGCTGTTCGGCTACCCGGTGATGGTCTACTCGGGCATGCTGATCGCCTTCCTGGGATTCGGCGTCTGGGCGCACCACATGTTCGCCGTCGGCATGGGGCCGATCGCCGACTCGGTGTTCGGGGTGACGACGCTGCTCATCGGCATCCCCACCGGCGTGAAGATCTTCAACTGGATCTTCACCATGTGGGGCGGGAACGTCCGCTACACGGTGGCCTGCAAGTTCGCCATCGCCCTCGTGGCGCTGTTCACCATCGGCGGCATCTCGGGCGTCATGCACGCGTCGCCGCCGGCCGACCTGCAGCAGACCGACAGCTACTTCATCGTCGCCCACTTCCACTACGTGCTGTTCGGCGGGTCGATGATGGGGATCTTCGCCGGCATCTACTACTACTTCCCGAAGATCACCGGCCGGTTGATGAGCGAGAAGCTGGGCAACTGGCACTTCTGGCTCACCTTCATCGGCATGAACCTGACGTTCTTCCCGATGCACTTCTCGGGGCTCGCCGGCATGCCGCGCCGCATCTACCGCTACGACGCGGGTCAGGGCTTCGACGTCTACAACCTGATCTCGTCGTACGGCGCCTACCTGCTCGGATTCGCCACCCTGCTCTTCGTGTGGAACCTGATCCGCAGCCGCAAGCACGGCGCCGTGGCCGGCCACAACCCCTGGAACGCGCCCTCGCTCGAGTGGTCGATCCCGTCGCCGCCGCCCGATTACAACTTCGCGCAGATTCCGAGCGTGACCTCGCGCTATCCCCTGTGGGACCACAAGGGGAACGTGAAGGAGTTCCACGAAGGCGACCAGATCAAGACGGCCCGGGAGCTGGGCATTCCGATGCCCTTCCCGACCATCAAGCCGTTGTTCGTGGCCCTGTTCATGACGCTCATGTTCTCGGGGCTGCTCTTCATCCACAAGGGCAACTGGCCGCTCGCCTACACGTTCATGTTCGGCGGCGCCGCCGGCATGGTCATCTCGCTGTATAGCTGGCTGCTCAGCCCGCTCGAATAACCGACCCGCGGGCGCGGCACTTCCGCCGCGTCCGCGACCCGACCCTCCGTTCGCCGCACCCCGCTTTCACGGTTTTCTCCATGGCCAATCCAGCAGCCGCTCTCGAGCACCACGGGCACACGCCGACCACCACCGGCCTCGACCACCGCAAGGTGGCCATCTGGGCGTTCATCGGGTCGGAGTGCATGCTCTTCGCGTCGCTCATCTCCACCTACCTGATCTACAAGGGGCGCAGCGTGAAGGGCCCCTTCCCGCACGAGATCTGCAGCCCCCCGGTGTGCGACACGGTGATGAAGCCCATTCTCAACATCCCCGTCACCTCGGCGTCGACGTTCGTGCTGCTCATGTCGTCGCTCGCCATGGTGCTCGCGCTGGCCGCGGTCGAGAACGCCGACCAGATCAAGCACACCTTCGGCGAGAAGATTCTCGGCAATTCCAAGCTGTGGCTGTTCATGACGGCCCTGCTCGGCACCACGTTTCTGGGCTTCCAAGCCTACGAGTTCACCTCGTTCGTGCACGAAGGACTCACCATCCGCACCAATCTGTTCGGATCGTCGTTCTTCACGCTCACCGGATTCCACGGCGCCCACGTGACCGCCGGCGTGCTCTGGCTGCTCACCCTGCTCGCCATCGACATCAAGCGCGGCCTCAAACCCAAGGACGCGCTGATCGTGGACATCGCCGCGCTCTACTGGCACTTCGTGGACGTGGTCTGGATCGCGATCTTCACCCTCGTGTACCTCATCCACTAACGAGACCACCCATGGCTCATCCGCCCCCGGCCGACGCCCACGCCACCCATTCCGACCACGTCGCGATGGGAGAGGTGAAGGAGCACCCGACCTGGTCCGTCTACTGGAAGGTCGCGGTCATCCTCACTCTCATCACCGCCGTCGAAGTGTGGGTGTACTACATCCCGAGCTTCGTGGCCGGCCACCTGTTCGTGCCGACCCTGCTCATCCTGTCGGCGCTCAAGTTCGCGATCGTGGTGCTGTTCTACATGCACCTGCGGTACGACCACCGGCTGTTCCGCGCCCTGTTCACGGGCCCGCTGATCATCGCCATGGTGACCATCGTGTCGCTGATGTTCCTGTTCGGGCATCTGTCGATCCACGCCGGGTAGGCTGCGGCGCCCGACGAACCTTTCACGGTGAACCGCGTGCCGGTGTATCGGTGGTGATCCGGTGAATCGGCCGTGATCCGTTGATCAAATCAGAGGGGCCCGCCCGGCGCTTGGATCTTCGCGCCGGGCGGGCCCCTCTGATTTGGTGGATCGGATGACCGCGAATCCGGCGGATCGACGCGGAGAGGGCATCATCGAACTCCCGCCCCGACCGCACGATCGCCGTGCGCCCGAAACTACTCCCTTCCCTCCAGCGCGTAGATCAGACTCGCCTTGAGCCGGGGGTGGGCGCGCCACATGTAGGCTCCCATGGTCAGCGAAGCGATCAGGTTCCCGACGGCCACGTTGTACCAGGCCAGCGTGCCCAGCACCGGGACGTCCGAGAACATCGAGCTGAGACCGTAGAACCCAACCTCGAAGGCGATGAACAGGATCATCGCGCCGGCCAGCACCGTCGGCTGCTTCTCCGCCCAGTGCACCACCGCCGCCACCACGATTCCGGCAGCGATGAACGCGGCAAAGTGGAAGACCGTATACCCGATCACCACGAGAAGGTCGGTGTTGCCGTTCGTGGTCTGGCCGAAGAGGGTGAAGAATGCCCGGCCCAGTCCGATCGGCGTCTGGAAGGGGTGCCGCAGCACGACGTCGATGATGAAGAACCACGTGGCGACGCTCGCCGCCCCCAGAACACCTGCAATGCTGCCTTCGCGCAGAATGCCGTTCCGCATCCGTCACCTCCTTGGATCGTTTCGGCAGGACCCGCTGCTCGCTATACTAGTAGCCCCAGATGCCGCCGGCCAGTTCCATGCCGTTCCCGCCCTCTCCTCCGCCCCCGTCACCGCCCCCGGCGCAGGCCGCGCCCCGCTCCAGCACCGCTCCTCGCGAGCGACTGCTGTCGCTCGACGTCTTCCGCGGCCTCACGATCGCCGGAATGCTGCTCGTCAACACGCCGGGCACCTGGAGCGCCATCTATCCACCCCTCGAACACGCGGCCTGGAACGGGTGGACCCCCACCGACCTCATCTTTCCGTTCTTTCTCTTCATCGTCGGCATCACCACCGAGCTCTCGCTCTCGGCGCGCCGCGCCCGCGGGGATGACGAATCCGCCATCCGCCGCCAGATCCTGCGGCGCGGCGCGCTGATCTTCCTCTTCGGCTTCCTCCTCAACGGCGTCCCCTTCTTCACCTGGACCGCCATCCCCGGGATCCCCGACCCCTCCATGCTCCAACGCGTCGTGGACCGCCTCTACAATTGGCGGCTTCTCGGCGTGCTCCAGCGGATCGGACTCGCGTACCTCGTGGCGGGGCTCATCGCGCGGCGCGCTTCGACGCGCCAATTGGTGACGGTGGTCACCGTGATCCTGCTCGGGTACTGGGTGGCCCTCACCGCCCTGCCCGTTCCGGGCACCCATGGCACCATCGGCGCCCTGCTGCTGGACCGCCCCGAGGCCACGATGGCCGCCTGGTGGGACCGATTCCTGCTCGACTGGACACGATTCGGGCTCGGGAACCACATTTGGCCCAGCAGCGTGACCTGGGACCCCGAGGGATTCTTCTCCACGATCCCCGCCATCGCCACCTGTTTACTTGGCAACCTCGGGGGGCGTTGGATCGTCAAACAGGAGCGCCCTTTGCTCGATCGGGTGAGCGCGCTGTTCGCGGTCGGTGCGCTGGGCATGGTGGTCGGGCTCGTGTGGAACTGGGTGCTCCCGATCAACAAGAGTCTGTGGACCAGTTCGTACGTCGTATTCACCGCAGGCGTGGCAGCCGTTTCGTTGGCCACCATCGTCTGGATCGTCGACGTGCGAGGGGTGAAGTGGTGGGTACGGCCGTGGGTCATCTTCGGACGCAACCCGTTGCTGGCGTACGTTGGTTCGTTCTTCATGGCCCGGATGATCTACACCGTGCTCTCGGTGTCGTATCACGGCCGGGTCATGCCGCTGGAGGAAGCGATCTTCCGCGCCCTGTTCCTGTCGTGGGCATCGCCGGTGAATGCTTCGCTCGCCTTCGCGGTGGCGTTCGTGTTACTGTGGTACGGCATTCTGGTCGCGCTCGATCGGCGACACATCATCATCAAGATCTGAGCGCTCGTACCGGAATCCATTCGTGCTCGTCAACTCGGTCATTGGGTCGTCATGAAGCTTGCAGCAGTGGTCGTTTCGATTCTCGGGGGAATTACGCTCGTTGCCGCCACCCGCGGCGGCGCCGAGCCGGCCGTCCACCCCACGCCGGGTGCGGTGCCGGGTGACCGGACCGCCGCCGGCGCGGTGGCCGCGCCCGCCGTCTCCGCCGCCCGTACGGCCGCGATGTCGAGCCGCGTGCGCGCCCTCGACCTCGACGTCAGCTACCTGCTCAACACCAAGGTGCGGAGCGGCCACTGGGGCGCCATCGTCGTCTCGCTCACCCGCGGCGACACGCTGTTCACACACAGCGCCGACGCCCTGATGCAACCCGCGTCGACCCTCAAGCTGTTCACCACCGGGCTGGCGCTCGACCGGTTCGGTCCCAACTACCAGATCAGCACCGACGTCCTCCACGACGGCAAGCTGCAATCCGACGGCACCCTGGCCGGAAACCTCTACCTGCGCGGGGGTGGCGACCCTGCGATGTCGATGCGGTTCTTCCGCTCGGCCGACACCCCGATGGACAATCTGGCCCGCGCGATCGCCCTCACCGGCGTCCACCACGTCACCGGCGACCTCGTGGCCGACGCCAGCGCCTTCGACGGCGAGCGCATTCCCGACGGTTGGAAGCACCGCTACCTGTCCGCCGCCTACGCGGCGCCCGTTTCCGCGCTCTCGCTCAACGAGAACGTGCTCTGGGTGGCCGTCACCCCCACCGATGGCCGGGTGGACATCAAGCTCGAACCGGCGACCACGGCGTTCAGCATCACGAACAACGTGTCGCTGCGCCCCGGGCGCCGCGATGCGCGGATCATCGTCTATCGTCGCGCCGACGGGAACCTCGACGTGCGCGGCTGGATCGGCACCAGAACCTCCACCAAGCGCTACTCGGTGGTGGTGAACGACCCGCCGCGCTTCGCGGCCGGCGCCCTGCGAGCCTCCCTCGCCGCCCTCGGCATCACCGTCGACGGCACGCTCCGCGAGGGCACCACGCCCGGATCTGCCCGACCCATGGCCTCGCTCGAATCGCCGCCGCTGGCGCAGATCGTGTCGGAGATGAACCGCGAGAGCATCAACCACGTGGCGGAACTGCTCTTCCGCGACGCCGCCCGGACCACGGCCCCCGACCGCATCGGATCGGCCGCCGCCGGCGCAACGGCCCTCCACGACTTCCTGACCACCAAGGTGGACGTGCCGGCCGGCGATGTGCGCGTGGCCGACGGCAGCGGCCTCTCGGTTCGGGATTCCGTGACGCCGCGCGCCATGGTTCATCTTCTCGCCTACGCCCACCAGGCATCGTGGTCGTCGGCCTTCCACTCGTCGCTGCCCGTGGCCGGCGAGTCGGAGCTGCTCAAGGGACGGATGCGGCGCACCTCGGCGCAGGGCAACCTGCACGCCAAGACGGGCACCACGAACACCGTGGTGTCGTTGGCCGGCTACGTGACCGCCGAGGACGGCGAGATTCTCGCCTTCGCGTTCATCTACAACGGCGCCGACCGATGGAACGCCCGCGCCGCCATGGACAAGACCGGCGCCCTGCTCGCGTCCTTCGCGCGCAACTGATCCGGCGCCCGCGGCCCGGGCGGTATACCCGGGCCGGATGGGTCCGCAGCCCTAGCGGACCGTTTCCTTGATGTCGATGTGCCGCTTCCGGAGCTCGGCGATATAGGCTTCGGCCGGCATCGCCTCGTCCGGCGTCCGCACGCCGAGTGCGTTCACCTGGCCGCGCACCTGCATGAGGCCGGTGATCGCCAGCGAGAACCCGGTCGTCCGCTCCATGGCGCTGATGCCGGTGCTGGCGTCGTAGCGGTCCACGAGGTCCCACTCGAACGTCTTCGGCTTGCCGGCCTTCTTCCCCGACACGATCACCCGGAGCGCCACGAGATCCGCGCTGTCCGGCTTGGTGAGCCGTGGGCCCATGGCCGCCACCGCGACGGCGCGCGGCGACACCTGCATGCCGTTCACCTCGATCGGATCCTGCTCCAGGAGCCCCAGATCGCGAATCGCTTCCATGATCTTCGCATGACCCGGATAGCGGAGCGTCTTGTACTCCATCGTCGGGATCTTGCCCTCGTACCGGAAGGCCATCGTGGACAGGCCGCCAGCGGTGTGGAAGGCTTCGAGCGTGCCGATCGGCTTCGGAAATTCGATGGGCTCGAGTTCCGACAGGGCCTTCACCTGCGTGCGCTTCGCCTGGCGCAGCACCCACGACAGCGTCGTGTAGTAGTCCAGCACGCCTTCCAGCGAGTACACGATCTGGTAGTTGAGCGGCGCCTGCGGATGCTGCGGCAGGCCGCCCACGTAGATCCGCACCGCGTCCACACTGTCGAGCTGGCGGATGCCGTGCTCGGCGAGGATGTTCACCATTCCCGGCGCCAGCCCGCAATCGGGCATCACCGAGATCTTCTTCTTCGTCGCCTCGGCATCGAGCGTCTTCTGCTTGGACACGATCTCGGTGTTGCCGCCGAGATCGGCGAAGTGAATGCCGGCCTCCACCGCACATTCGGCCATTTCGAAGTTGAAGTAGTACGGAATGGCGCTCATCGCCGCGTCGCAACCCGCCATCGCCTTCAGCACGGCCCCGCGGTCGCGCACGTCGAGCTGCAGGGGTTTGAGCTTGCGGTCCGCTCCGGGCGCCTTGGCCAGAAACTCCGGCAGGGCCTCCACGTGCAGGTCGGCAATGCGGACCTCGTCGACATCGGAATCCTTCAACAGATCATACGCGCAGGCGGAGCCCTGAAGCCCTGCACCCAGCACGAGCATCTTCATTCGGAAGTGCCTCCACGGTTCGGTGCACGAAACTATTGTATCATTCAAACCTAACCGCTCGCAGCGGCCGGTGTCACGCGACCCCGGCTGGAATCGGGACCGCGGGCGTCACCTTTCCGGACATCTCCATGGTGAATCCATCCACCGATTGGCGGACCCATCTCGTTGAGGATGATGCGGGACTGCGCCGCATCATCGAACAGTCCCATCGCATCGCGGTGCTCGGCATCAAGACCGCCGACTCCGGGCAGTCGGCGTACCTCATTCCCGAGGCGCTGCAGCAGTCGGGATTCGAGATCGTTCCCGTGCCCGTCTACTATCCCAACGTGACCGAGATTCTGGGCCAGCGCGTCTACCGCACCCTGGCGGCCATTCCGGGGCCCGTGGACCTCGTCGACGTCTTTCGCCGGCCGCAGGACATTCCCCAGCACGTGGACGACATCATCGCCAAGGGTCCCCGGGCCGTCTGGTTCCAGCTCGGCATCCGCAACGACGAGGCCGCCGAGCGCCTGGCCCGGGCCGGTATCGATGTCGTGCAGGACCGCTGTCTGATGGTCGAGGCCCGCCGTATCGGACGGTGAGCGGGCGGCGCGCTACGGCACGTCGATGCGCGCCAGCAGCGAAACGTCCGGGTCGGCAACGAGCGTGGTGGGCGGGGACCGCAGCCGCAGCGGGATCGTGACCGTGGTTTCCGCCGCCGCGTCGAGATCGATCGTCGCCTCCTGGGTCTGACCGTCCGCAGCGCGGAACGCGACCGTCAACGGCATGCGGAAGTACCCGAATCTGTCCCCCTGCTTCACCGTGACCCGCACGGCGTACGCCGACGCGTCGAACGCCCAGCGGACCGTCAGCTCCGGATACCCCGGGCGGCGCAGCCACTGGTCGAAGAACCAGTGGAGCGGACGCCCCGAACTCTCCTCGAGGGCAGCCTGCAGATCGTCCGACGTCGCGTTCCCGAATTCGTGCGCGTCGTAGTAGATGCGCAGACCGCGAAAGAACACCGAGTCGCCGAGTTGCGTCCGCAGCATGTGCAGCACGAACCCGCCCTTCTGGTAGCTGTTCGCGTCGAGCAGCGCCATCAGATCGGTCTCGCCGGTATCGATCACCGGGCGCGTCGCCACCCGCTGATCGGCGAGTACGCGGCGGCGGATGCCCCGCATGGTCTCGCGAAAGGCGCTGTCGCCGTGTGCATGTTCGGTCCAGAGCGCCGAGAAGTAGGTCGCGAACCCTTCCGACAGCCAGAGCTCCGGCCAGTCACGCTCCGTCACCGCGTCGCCGAACCACTGGTGCGCGGTCTCGTGGGAGATCAATCCGTCGTTCATCGTGTGGCGGCGAAAGGCGCCGTCCGAATAGAAGATCTCGGTGGCATTCTCCATGCCCCCGAATCGCGTGGACGACTGCAGGTGCGCCAGACGCTCGAACGGAAACGGGGCGATGAGCTCCGAGAAGTAGGCCACGATTCCGGCCGCGGCGGCGAACGGTCCCGGCATGTCGGCGGCCTGTTCGGGCGCCGTGTACACCGCCTGGGGCACGCAGCGCGCCATGCTGGCCAGACCGCATGCGGTCTGGCCGAGCGGCGTCTCCACGAGCGGGGCGGCGGCAATCACCATCAGGTACGTCGAGATCGGACGCACCTCGTTCCACGTCGTGAGCGCCCGGGGGGCGCCCCCGACGACGAGCGGCGGCAGGTCCGCGCGATCCGTCATCGTGCCGTTTCCGACCACCGTCTCCGCGGCCGGGGCGCTCACCCGCCACGACACCGTCGCCTTGTCGCTCGGATGGTCCACCGTCGGCAGCCAGTGCCGGGCCCGGTTGGGCCAATTGTCCCCGAAGTACGTCCACCGGCCCGCGGAATCGCGGCGGATGATCAGGCCGTCGTCGGGAACGCCGCCGTACGCCACCACCACCCGCAGCGTGTCGCCGGCGCCGGGGGGCAGCGCCACCAGCAGCCGGCCGGCACGGCGCGGCGCGGCAACGCGGCGACCGTTCACCTGCACGCTGTCCACGTCGAGCCCGATGAGATCCAGCCCCAGGGTGTCGGCCGGTCCGCCCCGGGCCACGACGACCGTCGCCACCCCGCTCACCCGGCTTCCGGTGTCGGGCAGGGTGAGCGCGAAATCGTAGTGCACCACGTCCAGCGCCGTGTCGGGCCCCGATCGCTGCGCGGGCAACGCGGCGGCGGCCGCGAGCAGCATTCCCCCCGCCATCGCGACCCACCGGCGGCCGGGCATCACCCGAACAACCGGTCCACGAGGCCGGTGTTCGCCGGATCCGTGCCGCCCGCGGCGCGGCTGAACGCATCGGCGAACTCCAGGGTCGTCTGGTAGCGCTCGTCGGGGTTGCGGGCCATCGCCCGGTTCAACACCTGCTCCACCGCTTCGGGAAATTGCATCCCCGGTTGCATCTTCCTGATCGGCACGGGATCGCTGCGCAAGCGGGCGATCATCGTTTCCTGCTGGGTGCGGCCCTGGAACGGCAGGCGGCCGGTGAGCGTTTCGTAGATCACGAGCGCGAACGAGTAGATATCCGTACGGGAATCGAGGGGCTTGCCGCGCAGCTGTTCGGGGCTCATGAACTCCGGCGTCCCCATGATGATCCCCGTGGCGGTGAGCTTCTGCAACTCGCCGCCGACCCGCCGTTCCTTGGCGAGACCGAAGTCCATCACGACGGCGTACTCCGTGCCGCCTGGATGGCGGCACACCATGATGTTCTCCGGCTTGAGATCGCGGTGCACGATCTTGAGTTCGTGCGCCACGTGGAGGCCGGCCGCCACGTCGCGCACCAGCGGGGCCGTCTGCTCGAGCGTCATGTGCCCCAGCCGGTTGTTGCGCTCGGACAGCAGCTCGCCGTCGACGTATGGCATCACGACGTAGACCAGCCCGTCCTCCGTCTCGCCCAGCCGGATGATGTGACACACGTTGGGGTGCGCGAGGCGCATGCCGAGGCTGGCTTCGCGCTTCAGCCGGGCCATGGCGTTGAGGTCCTGCGAGAGCGCGGCCGACAGCACCTTGATCGCCACCGGCTGCTGCGACACGACGTCGGTGGCGAGATACACGAACGACATCCCGCCCTCGCCCACCTTCCGCTCGATGCGATAGCGGTCGTCGAGCATCTGCCCCGTCAGTTGCCGGCCGGGGGTGCCGTCGCCGGGTTCGGCCCGCTCCCGCGCCGCGGTGATGCGTCCTCCCGCAGCATCGGGCACCGACACGAGTCGCGTGCCGTCCCTCGTGCAGAATTGCGCATCATCCACGTACTCGGTGCGGCAGGCGGGGCAGCGTTTCATGCGGAAAGATTGCCGCCCTGTGTCGACGCCGTCAATCGTGCCCGCCCGGCGCTCAGCCGTCCGACAGCAGGGCGTTGAGCCCGCGCCAATCCACGTTTCCGCCGCTGAGCACCGCGACGACCGGTCCCGTCACCTGGGCCGCTCCCGACAGCAGCGCGGCCACCGTGATCGCCCCGCTCGGCTCCGCCACCAGCTTGGCCCGCTCCAGCAGCAGCCGCATCGCGTCCCGCAGCGCCCCGTCGTCCACGAGCACCACGTCGTCCACGTAGCGCTCGTGGTGGGCGAACGGCAGGTGTCCGATCTCCACGGCCAGCAGTCCGTCGGCGAGGCTCGCCGTCCGGTCCAATCGCACCGGGCCGCCGGCGGCCCGCGCCCGCGTGAGCTTCGGGGCCCCCGCCGGCTCGACGCCGATCACGCGCACCCCGGGCGCGGTGAGTTTCACGGCGGCGGCCACGCCGGCGCCCAGGCCACCGCCGCCAACCGGCACCAGCACCGTGGCCACTCCCGGAAGCGCCTCCGTGATCTCCAGACCCACCGTCCCCTGTCCGGCAATGATCGTCGGGTCGTCGTACGGGGGCACCACCGTGGCGCCCTCGGCGCGCGCGATCTCGCGCGCCCGTTCCATCCGGTGCGCGGTGGTGGTGCCGGCGAGTTCGATGCGCGCGCCCAACCGCTCGGCGCCGGCGCGCTTGGGCGCCGTCACCGTGGTCGGCATCACCACCGTGGCCGGCACGCCGAACATCCGGGCCGCCAGCGCGACTGCCTGGGCGTGGTTCCCCGACGACGGCGCGATCACACCCCGCGCGCGCACCTCGGCCGGCATGTTGGCGAGATAGGTGTAGGCCCCCCGGAACTTGAACGCGCCCCCCCGCTGCAGCATCTCGGGTTTGAGCCAGACCTCGGCGTCGGTGACGTCGGCCAGCGCGTCGAAGGGCAGCAGCGGCGTCCGGACCGCCACCGGCGCCAGCACGGCGGCCGCCTGCCGGAACGCCTCCAGGGTGACGAGCGGGGAGGCCGGCGCGGCCTGCGATTCGGCCATCAGGAATACACGCGGTTGCGGCCGCCGGTCTTCGCCTTGTAGAGCGAGCGGTCCGCCTCGTGCAACAGGACTTCCGGGGATATCGGGTCGGTGCCGCGCGCCAACGCCACGCCGATGGACACCGTGGCCGCAACCGGCGACGCTTCGGCGCCGAATCCGAAGTCCTGCACGCGCCGGCGCAACCGCTCGGCGAATGTCACGGCGCCTTCCCACCCCGTGTCGGGCAGCACGATGATGAACTCGTCGCCCCCCAGGCGGGCGACCGTGTCGGTATCCCGGGCGGTGGCCTTCATGATCCCCGCGAGTTGCTGGAGCACGAGGTCGCCCACCGGGTGGCCGCGCGAATCGTTGATCGACTTGAAGTGGTCGAGATCGATGGCCACGACGGCCACGTGCGACCCGCGACGTTTGGCGAGCCGCCAGTCGCTGCGCAGCCGGTTCTCGAGCGCCCGTCGATTGACGCAGCCGGTGAGCGGGTCGGTGCCGATCTGCTCGGCGAACCGATCCCGCATCGTCTCGAAACTCCGGGCCAGCAGGGTCAGATCGTCGGGATGCGTGGCCTTGGTCGCCGAGAGTTTGGCCGTGAGTTCGCCCTCCTCCACCAGCCGGCAGAACAGGCGCAGTTCGTTCATCCGCTCGCGGAAACTCCCGAACACGAACACGACCATCGCGCTCACGAGCACGAAGACGGTGGTCGTGAGTGCCACCTGCGGCCCCGACAGTCGCGGTCCCGGCATGAACTGGGGCACCGCGAGTTCCACGGAGGCGTAGGCCACCGCCGTCAGCAGCGTCGCGTAAACGCCAAGACCCCGGCCGAAGTAGAACACCGAGAGCTGCACGCCGAGTAACCCGATCAGCAGCATGCGGTGGTGCGCCTGCCCGTAGGTCGAGTAGTAGAAGAACCCGGTCATCGCCAGGATGTCGGCGGTGACGAGCAGGCCGGGAAGCACCGGGTGCAGGACGCCGCGGTCCGACCGCTGGACCCACCACGACGTGAGGAGCACGGTGGAGATGTACGTGCCTGAAACGACGAGCGTCGGAAGCAGCGCGGCGTCCCGCGGTGCGGCACCGAAGAGCAGGGCGACGAGGAGCGCGAGCAGCACGCCCAGGTAGCGCAGCCACCGTTGCCAGAGGATCGCCTCGCGCTGTGCATCCGCCTGGGCGTGTCGCAGCGCCTCTCCCAACTCGGATCGACTTTCGACCGAGTCACGGATGACCTCGAGGGAGGTGGAACTCCGTCGATGCGGTGTGCTGGTGCGGACGCCGGATGACATGCTTGGAAGTCGTTGGTCGCGCTAAGCTACCGTCCCGGCCGTCCCGGGTAAAGCGCGCTCCCCTGTCGAATCGCCGGCGCGCGGTCCATGTTGCCCCCGGCCGATTGCCCTCCCCGGCGTCCCGGCGCACGTCCGCCGGCGCGCCCTCACTCCTCGAACCCGCCGCCGTGCGTACACCCCCGCGAGCTTCCGTCTCCCCCACGCTCCGCTCGGTCTTTCTCGGAGCGGCGTTTCTGATGGCCACCTCGGCGGTGGGGCCGGGGTTCCTGACCCAGACGTCGGTGTTCACCGCCGAGTTGGGGGCGAGCTTTGGATTCGCCATCCTCGTCTCGGTGGTCGTGGACCTCGTGGCGCAGCTCAATGTGTGGCAGGTGATCACCGTGAGCGGACGCCGGGCACAGGACCTGGGAAACGCCGTGCTGCCGGGGTTGGGATGGCTGCTGGCGGCGCTGGTGGCCGCGGGCGGCCTGGCGTTCAACATCGGCAACATCGCGGGCACGGGACTCGGCCTCAATGCGATGCTCGACGTACCCGTGAGGACCGGCGCCGCGGTGAGTGCCGTGGTGAGCATCGGCATCTTCCTCGTTCCCGACGCGGGCCGGGCCATGGATCGCTTCGCCCAGCTGATGGGCTTCGTGATGGTGGCCCTCACGCTGTACGTGGCGGCCACGGCGCATCCGCCGATCGCCGGCGCGATCGTCGGGACGGTGGCTCCAACCGACGGGAGCGTGCTCACCGTCGTGACACTCGTGGGGGGAACGGTGGGCGGCTATATCACGTTCGCCGGTGCGCACCGCCTGCTCGACGCCGGCGTCTCGGGCCTCGGCGCCCAGCGCGAAGTGCGGCGCACCGCCGGGCTGGCCATCGGGGTCGCCTCGCTGATGCGGGTGCTGCTCTTCCTGGCCGTACTCGGGGTGGTGTCACGTGGCCTCTCCCTCGATCCCGCCAACCCGCCGGCGTCCGTGTTCCGCCTCGCCATCGGCCAGATCGGCTACCGGCTGTTCGGGATCGTGATGTGGGCCGCGGCGATCACGTCGGTGGTGGGTGCCGCCTACACGTCGGTGAGCTTTCTGCGCACGCTGAGCCCGTGGGCCGAGCGATTCTGGACGCGGCTCGTGATCGGCTTCATCGGCCTGAGCACGATCGTGTTCCTGCTCGTCGGCCGCCCGGTGAAGACGCTGATCGCGGTGGGCGCGCTCAACGCCCTCGTACTGCCGGTGGGGCTGGCCGTGGTGCTCATCGCGGCGCATCGCCGCGCGCTGGTGCCCGAGGGCTATCGCCACTCGCGCGCGCTCACCGTCGCCGGCGTGCTGGTGGCGGCGGGGACCGCGGCGATGGGTGGCTACACGCTGCTGACCGAGTTGCCGAAGATGTGGGCTCGCTGACGCCGCCGGGGCGGCGTCAGCGCCTCACCGCCTCACCCTTCGCCGCCGTCGTCCCCCGGTTCCACGTCGCCATCGCCGTCAGCCACCCCCACCGCGTCTTCATCCTCGTCCGGCACCACACGGGCCACGTCGCGCACGAAATCTCCGCCATCGAGATCCACCAGGCGGACGCCCTGCGTGTTGCGCCCGGCCACGCGAATGCCCTTCACCGGCATGCGAATGATGATCCCCTGTTTGGTGATCAGCATCAATTCGTCGTCGGGCAGGACTTCCTTAATGCTCACGGCATTGCCCGTCCGCTCCGTGCGGTGCACGGTGATGATGCCCTTGCCGCCGCGCCGCTGCACGCGGTACTCGTCGATCGGCGAGCACTTGCCCATGCCGCGTTCGGTGACCACCAGCAGGTTGGCCTCGCGCTTGACGACCACCATACCGACCACGACGTCGTCGCCGCTCAGCTCGATGCCCTTCACCCCGGTGGTGTCGCGCCCCATGGGCCGCACGTCGCTCTCATGGAACCGGATCGACAGGCCGTGCCGCGTGGCGAGCACGATGTCGTTGTGCCCGTCGGTCACCTGCACGTCCATCAGTTCGTCGCCATCCTCGATCTTGATCGCCTTGAGGCCGGTGGACCGCTGATTGGCGTACTGCGACAGCGCCGTCTTCTTCACGGTGCCGCGGCGCGTGGAGAAGAGCAGGAACTTGTCTTCCGGGTAGTCGCGTACGGCCAGCGTGGCCTGGATGCGGGTTTCGGGTGAGACGTTGATGAGGTTGACCACCGGCTTGCCCTTCGCCGCCCGCCCCGCCTGCGGCAGCTCGTGCACCTTGAGCCAGAACACGCGGCCGTCGTCGGTGAAGAAGAGCAGCGAGTCATGGGTGGACGCGATGAACAGGTGCTCGACGAAATCCTCGTCCTTGAGCCCCGACCCCGTGCCCCCCTTGCCGCCCCGGCGCTGGCGCCGGTAGGTGGACACCGCCGTGCGCTTGATGTAGCCCGAGTGCGAGATCGTGACCACCATGTCCTCTTCGGCGATCAGGTCCTCGACCGTGAACTCGCCCTCGTCGCTGGTGATCTCGGTGCGGCGCTCGTCGCCGAACTTCTCGGCCACGTGCGTCAGCTCCTCCTTCATCAGCGCCATGCGCCTGGGTTTGGACTCGAGCAGCGACCGGAGTTCCTTGATCACCGCCCGCACTTCCTTGAGCTCTTCCTCCAGCTTCTCGATTTCCAGCCCCGTCAGCTTGGCGAGGCGCATGTTGAGGATCGCCTCGGCCTGCCGCTCCGACAGCTTGAACCGCGACTGCAGTTCCGTGCTCGCCGTCGGCGTATCGGCGGCGGCCCGGATCACCTTGATCACCTCGTCGATGTTGTCGACGGCGATCTTGAGGCCTTCGAGGATGTGTTCGCGATCCTGCGCCTTCTCGAGTTCGAACTGCGCCCGGCGCACGATCACGTCGTGCCGGTGCGCGATGTAGTGCTCGAGCACTTCCTTGAGCGGCATGATTTTCGGCACCAGCCGCCCGGTGGCCGGGTCGGGTACCAGCGCCAGCATGATCACGCCGAACGTCGACTGCATCTGCGTGTGCTTGTACAACTGGTTGAGCACCACGCGCGGAATCGCATCGCGCTTGAGTTCGATGACGATGCGCAGACCCTCGCGGTCCGATTCGTTCCGCAGGTCGCTGATCCCTTCGAGCTTCTTGTCGCGTACCAGGTGCGCGATGTCCTCGAGCAGCTTGGCGCTGTTCACCTGGTAGGGAATCTCGGTGACCACGATCTGCGCCTTGTTCGACGACTCCTTCTCCTCGATCACCGCACGGGCGCGCATCACGATCCGGCCGCGTCCCGTTTCCTGATAGTCCCGGATGCCCTGGCGACCGTAGATGAAGCCCGCCGTCGGGAAATCGGGACCCTTGATCAGCTTCCGGATGTCACCGGTCGTGGCATCCGGCTGATCGATGAGATGCAACAGTGCCGCCACCACCTCGCGCAGGTTGTGCGGGGGGATGTTGGTGGCCATGCCGACGGCGATCCCCGACGAGCCATTGACGACGAGGTTCGGAAATCCCGACGGCAGCACGGCCGGCTCCTGAAGCCGGTCGTCGAAGTTGGGCACGTAATCGACCGTGTTCTTGTCGATGTCGGCCAGCATCTCCATCGCGATCGGCGTCAGCCGCGCCTCGGTGTACCGGTACGCCGCCGCCGGATCGCCTTCCACCGAGCCGAAGTTTCCCTGCCCGTCGATGAGCGGATTGCGCAGCGAGAACGTCTGCACCATGCGCACCAGCGCGTCGTACACACTGGAATCGCCGTGCGGGTGGTACTTGCCGAGCACGTCGCCCACCACCGTCGCCGACTTCTTGTAGGGACGCCCCGGCACCAGCCCCAACTCGTTCATCGCGTACAGCACGCGGCGATGCACGGGCTTGAGTCCGTCGCGGACATCGGGCAGCGCGCGCGAGACGATCACGCTCATCGAGTAGTTGATGAACGACTCTTTGATCTCGTCGTCGATGAGGCGCGGAAGGATGCGTTCGCGGTTGTTCGGAGCGGTCATGTTGGGCGGAAGGGGAGGGACAAAAATCTGGCGATCCGGAGACCGCTAAACATACCCGTTCACGGGCCGAAAATCAACCGGCATGACCCGTCATAAGTCATTGCCGGAAGTGCACTTGCGAAGTTGAAGCCGAGGCCCTACGCGCCGCCGGTGGAGGGCCCCAAATCTCAGCCGCGACCGACCACGGAATCGGGGCCGCGGAGCGCACCGGGCGGGCCCCGAACCCCCTACGTTCTCGTGCCCCGTTTGCGGTCGAAGATCACGCTGCGGCGGCAGGTGGGGCAGAGCAGCCACTCGCGCCGGCGCGCATATCCGAGGCCGAACGAGCCACCACCGATCTCGCGCAACGTCATCACCGCGCCGTCGCGTGGACAGTGCACCACACCGCCCCCCAGATACGCCTCGCGGACCGCCCGTTCCTCGCCGGGTTCGAATTGCGCGTGCTCCCGGGTCACCGTCTCACGGCCCCACGGTCAGGACGATCTTCCCGAACTGCTCCCCGGCCTGCAGCCGGGCGTACGCCGCCCGGCCCTCGTCGATCGGAAACGCGCGGTCCACGGGCGGCAGCAGCCGGCCATCGCGCAGCTGCTCCACGATCGCCGCGAACTCGGCGTCGTTCCCCATCGTCGAGCCCAGAATCGAATACTGGTTCCAGAACAGTCGCCGCACGTCGGTCTCCACCATCGGCCCCGACGTCGCGCCGCACGTCACCAGCCGGCCGCGTTTGCCCAACGCCCCCAGCGACTGCTTCCAGGTGGCCGCCCCCACGTTGTCCACCACGACGTCCATCCCGGCCTTGCCCGTCGCGGCGCGGATCTCGCGCGCCACGTCGTGCGTGGTGTGGTTGAGTGTGTGGTCGGCCCCCAGGCCGCGCGCCCGCTCGAGCTTCGCGTCGCTGCTCGACGTCACCCACACTTCGGCACCCAGCAGCTTGCAGATCTGCAGCGCCGCGATCGCCACGCCGCCGCCGATGCCCCAGATGAGCACGCGCTCCCCGGCGCGCAGTCGCGCCCGCGTGACGACCATGCGCCACGCCGTCAGCGTCACCAGTCCGAACGCCGCCGCCTGCTCCACCGGAGTGCTCGCCGGGATCGGCCGCACGTTGGCGCCGGGAACCACGACGTACTCCGCCGCCGTCCCCGGCAGGTGTTCGCCGAGAATCCCGAAGTGCACGCAGAGCGAGTGCTCCCCCTCCAGGCAGTACGCGCACGTGCGGTCGCTGATGCCGGGATTGAGGATCACGGTATCGCCCTCGCGCACCCCGCGCACGTCCGGTCCCACCCGGTCCACCACCCCCACGGCGTCGGCGGCCACCACCCAGGGCGGCACGAGTTGCATGCCGGGAAGCCCGGCGAGTACGAACAGATCCAGGTGATTCAGCGCCGCCGCGCCCACGCGTACGCGCACGTCGGTGGACGCCCCGAGGGCCGGCTCGGGAAGGTCGTCGCGCACCTGCAACTGTTCGAGACCGCCGTGAGCGGAGATCGTGAGTCCTCGCACCGCTTTCCTCTACGGTTATATTCCAATCGCTCGCGGCCGTGGGTCCCGCCGCGCTTCCGGCTGCTCGAAATATGCACCGCGCGCCCGGCGCATGCGGCGCCGCGGCCACTGTGAACCGACACTCATTCCGATGACGTCCATCAAGGTCCCCCCGCTCGGGGAGTCGATCACCGAAGCGATCGTGTCCCGCTGGCTCAAAGCCGAGGGGGACCCGGTCGCGCCCGGCGAAACGATCGTCGAGCTCGAAACGGACAAGATCACCGTCGAGGTCCCGTCGCTCTCCGGTGGCGTGCTCACCAAGCGCCTGCACGCCGAGGGCGACACGGTGCACGTGGACGATGAGCTGGCGCAGCTCGACGAGACGGCGGCGCCGGCTGCGGCTCCGAAACCGGCGGCAGCTCCGAAGCCGGCAGGCGCCGCACCGGCACCGAGCCCACCCGCCGCACCCCCGTCGGCCGCGCAGGCTCCGTCTGCGAACGCACCCGCCGCCCAGGCGCCCGGTGCCGGGTCGCGGCGCGTATCGCCGGCGGCAGAGCGGATGGCCACGGAGTCGGGGCTCGACCTGGCCACGGTGCGGGCCACGGGTCGAGGCGGGGTGATCAGCAAGCCGGATGTCGTCGACGCCATGGGCGAGCGCTCCGTGACGCCGGCGACCCCAGCGGCACCCGCCCCGGCGGCGGCGGCGGCGGCGGCGGCGGCGCGGCACCCGAATGCAGGTCAGCGGGAAACGCGCGAGAAGATGAGCACCCGGCGAAAGCGGATTGCCGAAAACCTGCTGCAATCCCAGCACGCCACCGCGCACCTGACGACGTTCAACGAGATCGACATGACCGGCGTCGTCGCGCTCCGCTCCCACCTGCGGGACCGCGTGGAGAAGGAGCACGGCGTGAAGTTGTCGTTCATGCCGTTCTTCGTGAAGGCCGCGTGCCAGGCGCTCCGGGCCTTCCCCACCGTCAACGCCCAGATCGACGGCGACGAGATCATCTACAAGCACTACGTGAACATGGGCATCGCGGTGGCGTCCGACGCCGGCCTCGTCGTGCCCAACATCAAGGACGCCGATCGGATGGGACTGCTCGACATCGCGCGTGACATGAACGCGGTGGCCGATCGGGCGCGCCAGGCCAAGCTGACGATGGACGACCTCACCGGCGGCACGTTCACGATCACCAACGGCGGCGTGTTCGGGTCGCTCGTGTCGACACCTATTCTCAACTATCCGCAGGTCGGCATTCTGGGCCTGCACAAGATCCAGGACCGGCCGGTGGCCATCGAGGGCCAGGTCGTCGTGCGCCCCATGATGTACATCGCGCTGTCGTACGACCACCGGATCGTGGACGGTCAGCAGGCCGTCCTGTTCCTGGTCCGGATCAAGGAACTGATGGAGCAACCGGGAGCGATGCTGGTCGAGTAGGCGATCACGACGACCGGCGAGCGCCCCCACCCCACACCATGTCCGATCAGACCCTGCAGCAAGCCGACGTCGCCATCATCGGCGGCGGCCCCGGCGGCTACGTCGCCGCCATACGCAGCGCCCAACTGGGGCTGTCCACCGTCTGTGTCGAGATGGACCGGACCCTGGGGGGCACGTGCGTCAACGTCGGCTGCATTCCCTCCAAGGCGTTGCTCTCGTCGAGCGAGCACTTCGAGTTCGCGCGCCGGCACGCCGCCGAACACGGCCTCGTCTTCGACGATGTGAAGCTCGACCTGGCGCGCATGCTGAAGCGAAAGGACGAGGTCGTTTCGCAGAACACCAAGGGCATCGAATTTCTCTTCCGCAAGAACAAGATCACGTGGGCCCGGGGCAAGGGAACGCTCCGCCCCGGAAATGTGGTGGACGTGACCGCGGCCGACGGCGCCCATACGGAGTGGCGGGCCCGCCACGTGATCATCGCCACCGGGTCGGTGCCCATCGAGCTCCCCTTTCTCAAGTTCGACGAGGAGCGCGTGCTGTCGAACGTCGGCGCGCTCAGGATTCCGCGCGTGCCGGAGCACCTCATCGTCATCGGCGGCGGGGTGATCGGACTCGAGTTGGGATCGGTGTGGCGTCGGCTCGGCGCGAAGGTGACGGTGGTCGAGCTGTTCCCCACGATCCTGCCGGGCATGGACGACGACGTGGTGCGGGAAGCCGACCGGACCTTCCGGAAGCAGGGACTCGAATTCCGCACCGGCACGAGAGTCGTGGGCGGGGGGCGCAACGGGGACCGGGTGTTCGTGGAGGTCGAGAAGGCCGGCGCGCCCGAACGCCTCGAGGGCGACCACGTGCTCGTGTCCGTCGGCCGCCGCCCCGTCCTCACCGGCATTGACGCCGCCGCGCTCGGCCTCGCCGTCGGCAAGCGGGGGGAGCTGCTCGTCGACGACCAGATGCGCACGAACCTCCCGAACGTGTACGCCATCGGCGACTGCGTGGGCGGCAAGCTCCTCGCCCACAAGGCGGAGGAGGAGGGCGTGGTGGCCGCGGAAGTGATCGCCGGGCACGCCGCGCGTATGCACTACAAGTCGATTCCATCCGTGGTCTATACCTGGCCCGAAATCGCGTCGGTCGGCCTCACCGAACGCGAAGTGAAGGAATCGGGCCGCGCCTATCGCACGGGCCGGTTCCCCTATTCGGCAAACGGGCGGGCGCGGTCGATGGGCGAGACTGCCGGGTTCGTGAAGTTCGTCGCCGATGAGCGGACCGACGAACTGCTGGGGTGCCACATCATCGGTGCCAACGCGTCGGAACTGATCGCCGAAGTCGTGCTCGGCTTCGAGTACCGGGCCTCGAGCGAGGACATCGGCATGACCGTGCACGCGCATCCCACGCTCTCGGAAGCCACCAAGGAAGCGGCCCTCGCCACCCTCGGCCGCGCCCTGCACATCTGACCCGCATGCCGGCCAGCGCGCGCGACCTGATCCGATCGGCGCTCGGCGACACGCCGTACCTGGCCCGTGCGCTGGAACTGCTCGACGTGGCCGAGCATCAGGGGTCCGATGAGTCGTGCGCCGTCTGGACCGAACACGGTGGCGCGGTGACCGCACTGGCCCTGGTGGGGCTCGTGGCGGGCGCCAGCGGGGCCGGACGGATCCACCTGCTCGTCGGCGACGACCCGCACCTCGTGGCCCGCGCCTGTGACGTGCTCCGCGCCATGGGCGCCCGCTTCGCGATCGCCGAGTGGCCCGACGACGCCCCCTTCCAGCACGCATTGCAGCGGCTGCGCGAGGAGGGGTTCGGCCAGGAAGCGCGTATCCCCGACTACTTTCGCGCCGGCATCGACCAGGTCTTCATGCGCCGCGACCTGTAGGCGCGTCGCTACACGCGCAGGGCCGCCAACGCCGGCTCGAGCGCGAGTTGGGCCCAGTCGGCGTAGGCCTCCGCCGTGGGATGCAGGCCGTCGGCCACGAACCGCGACCGCTCGGCATCCGCACGTGACAGGCCGGTGATGTCCACGTAGCGGCCGCCCACCGCCAGTGTGGCGGCGCGGTTCACCGCATTGAACCGGTCGATCGCCGTCGCGATGGCGGCCCGGTCGCGCCCTTCGGCGAACGGGCTCACACCCCAGTCGGGAATCGAGAGGACGACGACCCGCCCCGCCCGGCCGCCGGCGAAGTCGACGGCGCGGCGGAGCAGTCCCTCGAACCGAGGGCGGTACGCGTCGGCGGTCGCGCCCCGGAACTGGTCGTTCACGCCGATGAGGAGCGAGACGAGCGGGTAGGGGCCCCGGGGCGCGGCGGCGGCGATCCCCTCCGCCAGTTCTTCGCAGGTCCAACCGGTGCGGGCGATGATCTGGGGCTCCGCCATCGGCAGGCCGTGGTCGCGCAGGCGCGCCGCGAGCCGGGCCGGCCATCGCTCGGTGGGCCCGACCCCCTCGCCGATGGTGTACGAATCCCCGAGCGCCAGGTAGCGTGCGCCGCTCACGTGGCGGGCTTGCCGAGGGCGCGCCTGAGGAGCAGGATCTGGCCGGCGTGATAGAGCGTGTGCTGCACCGCCCCGTGCAGCATGACGTAGGCCGAGTAGGCGTGGCCGGGCACGGGGATGTCGAGCGACCGCTCGGGGGTCCGGAGCACTGCCTGCACGAGGGCGTCGTGGGCCGCAAGCGTCGCCCTGCAGGCCGCGGCCCAGGCCTCCGGTTCGGGACTCGGAGTGGCGGGGAAGTTCTCGGCCGCCGTGGGCTCCGCGTGGTCCCCCTCGAACCGCCGCTGCACGGTACGGGTCCAGGTCAGCAGGTGGCTCACCAGTTCCCAGATGCTGTGGGCGCCGGGAATCGGGTGCGCCGCCGCCTCGGCGGCCGAGACGCCCTCGAGCACTTCGGCGAGCGACGGGCCGTGCCACGCGTCTCCGTGGGCGGCGCGCCGGATCTGATCGGCGATGCGCGCAGGTTCGGTCATCGGGGCCTCCCCGCTATCGGGACGGGACGAAAAAGGCGACCAGGTTCGCGAAGGAGCCTGGCCGCCTGAATCGGACGCTGAAGCGAACTTCAGCGTACAAGCAATGCGGTGACGATCGAGGCGGCCGCCACGAGCGCGGCGCCGACGAGCACCGCGGTGCTGGGCGTGACCACGAATTCGCGCCGATACCAGGGCGTGATCGTGGACGCCGGACTGTGCGTGGGCAGAGCGGCCATGATCTGCGCCTCCACATGCTGCGGAGTACGCATTCGCCGAACCCGCGCCATCTCGACGTCCAACCCACGCCAGAACTCCACGTCTTTTGAAGCATCACTTTTGCGCACGGCAGCCTCCGGCAGCTCCCCATCCAACCACGCATGTACGGGTGCGGCGATGGGACGATCCGCCTGCGAACCCAACGGCACTTCGCGATCTATGAGCGGGCGCGCCGGGGCATCCTCGACAGGACGCTTCTGAACGTCGCGCGTGAGCCCCGCGTCGGAACTCAGGTCGTCGTACATGTCAGGCGTACTTCTCCTCGAGTAGTGCCTGGAGCGCCTCACGCGCACGGTGCACGCGCATCTTCAACGCCCCAACCGTTGTGCCCAGCAGATCCGCCATTTCCTCGTACGAACGCCCTTCCACGTGCTTCATGACGAACGCTTCCCGCAACGAGGCGGGCAGCGACGTCAACGCACGATCGAGATCCGATCGCAGTTCCGTCCGGTCCAACTCCTCGTCTGGCGTCGCATGCTGTGAGGGTTGGTCATCCTCCTCATAGCTCAGGTGCGAACGCCGAATATTCTTCAGCCAGTCCTTACAACCATTCGCGACGATCCGAAACACCCAGGCGTCGAACCGCCCCCGTACTTCGGATAGATGCTGGTACGCCTTGATGAAGGAGAGCTGCAGGATGTCTTCGGCGACATCCGGACTCCCCGTCATGCATAACGCGTGCCGGTAAAGCGGGTCACTGTAGCGCGTGATCAACAGCCGGAATGCGTCGCGTTGGCCCGCGAGCACCTGCTGGATGATCAGTTGATCAGACCCGTCCTGATCAACGACTGAGGCGGTGGGTTCCGTCGTCTTCACGACGATAGAGTAATGCACTTTCCCCCGTTGGAACAGGGAGCGCCACCCGTTCCGCCTCCCTGCTCGGGTGTCACGCCTCAAAGACGAAATGGTGGATCGGGAAGTAACGGGGGCCGCGACCCGTCAGCGAAACGCCCCCCACCCTTCGGCGCGTACTCGGGCCCCGTGCTCATCCAGCCGCGGCGGCGGCCGCCGAACCGCCCCTCCCACACTCGACGGCATCCCCGTCAGCGGGGACGCACCGGCCGCGTCGGCCAGCACTTCGAGCACCGGTCGCACTACTCCGCTCGGGACCCCGGCCGACGCCAACACCGACTGCCAGTGCGACGCCGGTTGCGCGCCGACCCGTGCGGCAATCGCCGCCGTCACCCGCTCGCGCTGGGCCAGGCGGCCCGCGTTCGTCGCCAGCGCCGCGTCGTCGCGAAGATCGCCGAGCTCCAGCGCGCGCGTGCAGGCGGCCCACTGCGCGTCGCTCCCGACGGCGATCACGAGCCCGCGGTCGGCGGCCTGGAACAGCTCGTACGGGACGAGATTCGGATGCGCGTTCCCCCACCGGCGCTGTTCCACGCCCGTGACCAGCGCATTCTGCGCGACGTTCACGAGCGCCGCCGCCGCGCTGGCGGCCAGTGAAATGTGGACGCGCCGGCCGACCCCCGTGCGCGCACGCGCCACCAGAGCGGCGAGCACGGCGATTGCTGCGTCCTTGCCCGCCACGACGTCGGCCAACGCCACCCCCACCTTCATCGGATCGCCGCCGGGCTCCCCCGTGATCGCCATCCAGCCCGATTCAGCCTGGACCACGAAATCGTAGCCGGGTCGGCTACTCCCCGAGCCAAATCCGGAAATCGTGCACCAGACAATCTGCCGATGCCGCTGGAGAAGCGTCTCCGGCGCCAGCCCGTGACGGTCGAGCACGCCGGGCAGAAAGTTGTCGATCACCACGTCCGCTTCGGCAATCAGCCCGCCGAGCACCTCCCGGTCGGCCGGGAGGTCGAAGTCCAGGCAGACGCTCAGCTTGTTGCGGTTCACGCTGAGGTAGTAGGCACTCTGGCCGTGGGCATCGAACGGCGGCCCCCAACCCCGCGTCTCGTCCCCGGCACCCGGCCGCTCGACTTTCAGGACGTCGGCCCCGAGGTCACCGAGGAGCATGGAGCAGAGCGGGCCGGCGAGCACGCGTGAAAGATCCAGAATTTTGACATCACTGAGCATATAGTGGCTTTGTACTGGTTCTAAAGAGTCGCTAGATTGCAGACCAGATCTCTATGGTGCCAGCAGCATCGTGGACGCCCCTTTCTGACCCTCGACTCCTTGCATAGCTGTCGAAAAATCATATACTTGCCGCCAATTCGTAGGCCCAGTTTTCAGCATTCCCAGCGGACCGAGGGCGCGCGAGGTTGGCGGTGCCCTCAGCGTCCATCAAACATTACGGGGCGCTGTTCCCCCTTCTTCTGACACCTGGACGCGACTGATGCCGGATTCTGCGCAGCCCGGTTCCGCCAAACCCTCCCCTGACCACCCGCCCGCCGCCGCCCCGCCGCGGCGCGGCCCCGGCCATCGCGCCGACGCCCGCGACACGGTGGCCGAGCTGGCCGAAAAGGCTCAGCTGATCAGCCTCGAAGCCGGAAGCAAGGTGGCCGCGGCAATGAAGGACGTGATCAGCGCCGCCGCCGGGATCGCCGGCTTCGCGATTGAGAGCGCTCGCGATCTCACCAACTATATGGTGCGGCGCGGCCAGATGACGCAGGACGAGGCGGACAAGTTGCTCCGGGAGGCCGAGGCCGCTCACGCCAAGCGCCCGGCGTCGGAGCGCGGAAAGCCGACCGCAACCAAGATCGCCGCCGAGAAGGCCGCCCTCGCCAAGGCGCAGGCCGCGCGCGCCGCCGAGATCGCCGCGGCGGCGTTCGCCAAGCTGCACCCGCCCCGCCCGCCCAAGCCGCCCTCGAAGGTCTTCATGCCGAAGCCGGTGAAGAGCGCCAAGGCTCCGGCCAAGAAAGCTTCGAAGAAGGCCGCGCCGAAAAAGGCGGCCGCCAAGAAGCCCGCCAAGAAGACGCCGGCCAAGAAGACGGCCAGGAAGGGCGCGGCGAAGAAACCCGCCGGGAAATCCGCCGCCAAGAAATCGGCTCACCGCAAGGCTGCGAAGAAGGCCGCCCGAAAGCCCGCCAGGAAGCCGACCCGGAAGCCCGCCGCCAGGAAATCGCCCGCCCGGAAGAAGCGCTAGCACCCGGGGGCCACCATGCTTCGCCCGCGGCATCTCATCCTCCTCGCCGTCGCCGTCGTGGCGGCGTGGTTCGCCCTGCGGCGGGTGGCGTCGATGCCCACGCCTCCGCGTGCGGACGCCGCGGCGATCCACCGCGAGATCCTCGCCGTGCTCGACCATGGCGCCCGGGCGTGGGATGCCGGCAAGCTCGACGAATTCGTGTCCGACTACCTCCCGGACACGGCAACCACGTTCATCACGAAGACCCGGGTGCTGCACGGCGTCGATGCCATTCGCGGCGTCTATGCCGCCCGATTCGCCCCGGGAGCACAGCGCGACTCGCTGCACTTCCAGAACGTCGAGGTCGACATCCTCGGCCCCGACGTCGTCAACACCATCGCCTGGTACGTACTCACCCGCGGCGACTCGATCACCGCGCGCGGCCCGACGTCGCTGGTCATGCGCCGGGTGAACGGCCGCTGGCGCATCGTGCACGACCACTCCAGTTGATATGTCCCGCGTGGTCGCCATGCGCGCGCCCACGCGCGTGGACTTCGGCGGGGGCTGGACGGACGTGCCGCCCTACGCTCAGCAGGAAGGTGGGACGGTGTGCGCCGCTGCCATTGCCAGGTATGCGGTCGCTGCGGTAGATACGGCGCCGCGCGGAACCGAACCCGCCGTTCAGCCTGAAGCGCCGCTCATCGGTGCGGCGCTCCAACGGGCGGGGCTCGGGCACACCGGGCTTCGCGTTCGGCTGGCCAGCGACTTCCCCGTGGGCGCCGGCCTCGGGGGGTCCTCGGCGGCCAGTGCCGCGCTGCTCGGAGCCCTCGATCGATGGCGCGGACTTCCCATCGACCGGGCGGCGATCGCGGAGCGCGGGCGACAGATCGAAGTGGAGGACCTCGGCGTGGCCGGCGGGCGGCAGGACCACTACTGCGCCACACACGGGGGCCTGCTCGGCCTCGACTTCGGCCCCGCCGTCGCGGTCCGGCGACTGCACCTGACGGCGTCGCTCCGCGAGACGCTGGAGCGGCGCTGTGTGCTCGTGTACACCGGCGAGTCGCGGATCTCCGGCGCCACGATCACCGGCGTGCTCGAGGCCTACCGCCGCGGCGACCAGCGAGTAACGTTCGCCCTCGCCCGCATGCGCGCGCTCGCGCAACGGATGCTCGTCGCGCTGGAACGCGGCGACGTGGATGACCTGGCCCGACTCGTGGGAGAACACTGGACACATCAACGCGCGTTGCACCCGGCCATCGCCACACCGGCCATCGATGCCATCGTCGAGCGGGCGGCGCGGGCGGGCGCCCTGGGGGCCAAGGCCACCGGCGCATCCGGCGGCGGGTGCGTGCTGGCGATTGCCGGCGACGGCCGGGAATCGGAGCTGCGCCGTGCGCTCGGGGCGCTGGGCGCGCTGCTTCCCTTCACCCTCGACGATACCGGACTCACCGAATGCGACTGGAACGAGGCGACGCCGTAGGGCTGGCGCGGGCACTCGTCCGCGTCGATTCGCGTAACCCGTCGTTGGTGGCCGGGGGACCGGGTGAGCAGGAGGTGGCCCGGTTGCTCGCCGGCGTGCTCGAGGCGTGGGGCTTTCGGGTCGACGTGCACGAAGCGGCCCCGCGGCGCCCGAACGTCGTCGCGCGCATCGGGACCCCGGGGGCGCGGTCGCTCATGTTCAACGGGCATCTCGACATCGTGGGCGTCGAGGGCATGGCCCACGCACCCTTCGAGGCGGAGGAGCGCGACGGCCGCATCTACGGGCGTGGCGCCGCCGACATGAAGAGCGGCGTCGCGGCGATGTGCGCCGCGGCCGCACTCGCCGGCGACCACCTGTCGCACGGCGAGATTCTCGTCGCCGCGGTCGCCGACGAGGAGTACGCGAGTCGCGGCACCCGGGCCCTCGTCGAGCACGGTGTGCGCGCCGACGCCGCGATCGTCACCGAGCCCACCGGCCTCGCCATCATGCCGGCGCACCGGGGCTTCGTCTGGGTGGACCTCACCTTTCACGGACGGGCGGCGCACGGCAGCCGGTACGACGTCGGCGTCGATGCCATCCGGCACGCCGGGCTGGTGCTCGCCGAACTCGACGCGCTCGACCGCGGAATCCTCACCGAGCGCACCCACCCCCTGCTCGGTCACGCGTCGCTGCACGCGGCGACCATCGGCGGCGGCGAGGGCATGTCCACGTACCCCGACCGGTGCGAGTTGCGGGTCGAGCGCCGGACGATGCCGGGCGAGACGCCGGCCCGGGTGATGGCCGAGTTCGAAGGGGCGTGCGCCCGGGTGCGGGAACGTCACCCCCACCTGCGCGTCGCCCCGGCGCTGATCCTCGCGCAGAGCGCCAGCGACGTCGATGTCGACGCGCCGGTGGTACGCGCGCTGCACGCGGCGCTGGACGGCGCGGCGATCCCGGCGCGCGTGGAGGGGATGAGCGCCTGGACGGACTGCGCGATTCTCAACGATGCCGGCATCCCCGCCATCTGCTTCGGCCCCGGGGATATCGCGTTGGCTCACGGCCCCACGGAGTTCGTGGAATGCGAGCAGATCCGGCAGGCCACGGCCGTCCTCGAGCGACTGGCGCGCACCTGGTGCGGGGGCGAAGCGGAGAACTGATGTCGGAACTCACACACGATCAGTACGAATTACTGGAACGCGCCGTCTTGAACGGACAGCGGATCATGGTGTACCGTCGGGGAACCGAATACCTGGTCGTGCCCGACCGTATTGCCATGCACGGACGCCGCGAGACCATCGAGGCGCGCAACCCGACCACGGGAGACCGACTCACCTTGTTCATCGACGAAGTGGACGCCATCGAGGTCGTCCGTTGAGCGCAGCCGGACCGCTGCCGCTGGTCGCGATCTACGCCGACGAATCCTGCCTCGGCAATGGGCGCGAGGGCGACAACCCCGGCGCGGCGGGCGGGGTGATCGAGTACCGCGCCTCGGAGGCGGCACCGCTGACCCGGCGCGACTACTGGGTCTCGGAACCGGGCACGACCAACAACCGGATGGCGTTGCGGAGCGTGATCGAGGCCTTCCGGATCATCGCCCAGAAGAACGGCCGCTTCCGCGTGGCGTTCACGAGCGACTCCCAGTACCTCATCAAGGGCATGAGCGAGTGGGTCGCCGGATGGATCGCCCGCGGTTGGCGGCGCAAGGGCGGCCCGATCGAGAACCTCGCGCTGTGGCGGGAGGCGGTGGAGGTCGTGCGACCGCACCAGGTGGAGTGGCGGTGGGTCCGCGGCCACGTGGGGCACGTCCAGAACGAGTACGCCAACCACCTCGCGACCAGCGCCGCCCGCGACCAGTCGACCTCCGGCGGCGCCGTGCCGTCGCAATTCGACGCCTGGTTGGCGGGCGAACGGAAGGCGGGACGGTTGCACGCCGAACCGGCGCCCTTTCCGAATCCGCATAGATTCAGACCATCGCGGCCCCTCCCGGCGGCCGCTCCAGCGACGCTGCTCGACTAGGGGAGAATGGGATGGACGCCATCGACCGCATGTTCACGGTGCTCGCCCAGACGGTGCGAGACACGCAGCCCCGGTACCTCAGCCAGCCCTTCGAGGTGGCCGAGCTCTATCAGTCGCTGCTGCCCTACCGTCACTTCCGCCGTGAGCTCGCCCTCGACAGCAACGAGGACTACGAAATCACATTGATGCAGCTCCTTTCCGGCGCTCGCGGGTATCTCATCGTCGATGACCGGATGCGGGATGCGCTGGAGCGCGAACTGCGTTCCCCGAACCCGGACCCGGGGGCGTTCCGGCAGTTCGCCGATGCGCAGGTGGCGCTCTCCCCGGCCGCCCTGCAGCGGCGGACCCAGACGCCCGAGGGCGCCGACGCGGCGGAGCCGGCAGCCGGTTCGACGGTGCGCCTCTCCACGCCGGCGTCCCAGGCCGCCGCGGCGGCGGCCGTGGACGAAGCGCGGTGTCGGTATTGCAGCGGCAAACTGCCGCAGGGGCGCAAGGTGGTATTCTGCCCGAACTGCGGCCAGAACCTCACGGTGATGAATTGCGGCGCCTGTGGCGCGGAGTTGGAGTTGGGATGGAAATTCTGCGTCGCCTGCGGGCGCCCCACGGGGCCCGCCACATGAAGCGAGTCGCCCGGTCGGCGCTCGCACTCGTTCTGGCTTCGAGCGCGCTGGCCTCGTGTGCCTCCGGCCGGGGCGCCGCGGCGGCCAGCGCCGTCACGCCGTCGGTGGACAGTTGGCCGGTGGTCACCCATGAGTACGTGGACCTCTGGCTGCACGGCTACGCCATGCTCACCCGCGACGCCGCCCAGGTCCCGGTGTTCCGGCGCGGCTATCGCGATTCCATCGAGGCGGTGCGCCGCCGCGACAACGTGCTGACCGGCCTCGACGCCAACCACGCCAGGCTGGCGGCGCTCATGGCCCAGAACCCCGAGATCAGCAACGGCCAGTTCGTGCCGCTCTATTTCACGTCATGGGACCAGATCGTGCAGGCGTCCGACGCCTTCGTGCACGCCGACGCCCCGACCCGCGATGCCCCAGCGGCCGATCGGCGGTCGTTCGGCATTCTCGCGTCCATGTATCCCACCGTGCAGGACCGCGAGTGGCTGCGCCTGTTCACGCAGTCGCTCGGCGACGAGTCCGGTCACTTCTACCATCAGTACTGGACGGCGCAGGAGGAGGCCCGCACCGCCACCGTGGTCGCGGTCGACTCGCTCTGGCGCGCCCTGCGCCCGCGCTTCCAGCGGTTCCTGACGAACACCGGTCAGACCGACGGGCAGATCGTGCTGTCGCTGGTGCTCGGCGGCGAGGGGCGCACCATGAATGCATCGCCGCAACAGAATATCGTGGCCGTGACGATGCCCGAATCCCCCGCGGACGCCGCCGAGGCGATCTACGTGTTCGCGCACGAGGTGGTGCAGGTGGTCTCGAATGAGGCGGTGAACGCGAACACGACCGCGGCCCAGCAGCGGAGCGGTGAAGCCGCTGGATTCTCCCCAACGGCCGCCGTCCGCGGCGGCGCCGCGCTGCTCCAGCGCGTCGCCCCCGAACTCGCCGACGGATTCATGCGCTACTATCTCACGCAGGCCGGGCGGGCGGCGCCCGCCGGCAACCCCGAAGCGAGCTTCGTCGCCGCCTTCCCGCTCCCGACGGCGATTCTGGCCGACATCGAGCGCCAGATCGGAAGCCGCCTGTCCGGAATCTGAGCCGGCGCGGCGGCCGTATATTGGAGTCATGGCCGACTCGCCGGTTCCCGCCTCTCCCCAACCACTCGACCGCGCCGCGCTGGAGCGCGTGATCGCGCGCGCCGCCGAACTGCAGGCGCGGACGTCGGATCCGCCGGAAACGATGACCGAGGACCAGATCATCGCCCTCGGCCGGGAGGTGGGACTCTCGCCCGCGTACCTCCGCCAGGCCCTGGCCGAAGAACGCTCGCGGCGCGGCCAGCCGGAATTGGGCGGAGGCCTGCTGCTCGGGCCCGCGCTGCTGTCCGCCCAGCGCACGGTGCGCGGCACCGTACCCGAAGTCTTCGCCGCCCTCGACATCTGGATGCAGAAGGAGGAGTGGCTGCAGATCAAGCGCCAGTTTCCCGACCGCATCGTCTGGGAGCCGCGCCGCGACTTCGAAGGCAACGTGCGCCGGCTGCTCAACGTCGGGGGGCGGGGCTACACGCTCTCCAAGGCCAGCGACATCGGCGCCACGGTGGTGCCGGCCGACGAGGGGCGCGTTCTCGTGCGGCTGGACGCCGACCTCTCCGGCCATCGTCGCAGTTCGCTGGGCGGAATGGCCGCCGGCGCCACCGTGGGAGTGGCCAGTGGGGGCGTGCTGCTCGTGCTCAACTTCGCCCTCGTGGCGGCGGTCGCCCCGGTGGTGCTCCTGAGCGGCGTGGGGTACTTCGCGGCCCGCAGTTCGTACGCCCACGTGGCGGGCCGCGTGCAGCTGACCATGGAGCAGATGCTCGACCGGCTGGAGCGCGGGGAGCGCGCCGAGAATCCCTCGTTGCTTCGGATGCTCGCCCAGGCGGCCGGCGCCGTCCCGCGCCGCTACTGACCCCCGGCGAATCGCGGCACCAGCCGTACGGGACGCCGGCTCGCCCGCGCCGCCAGCCAGGCGAGGGCGCGATTGCTCATCACCCCCGCCATGCTGAGCACGATGAGCGACTTCACCTCGGCACGTGAGATCTTCACCACCCGGCGGCGTGCCATCGCCGCCGGCGTGCGCGTGAGGTCGCGCAACGTGGCGTAGGCGAACAACAGGGGCAGCACACAGAACAGCCGGATCGACACCGCCCGCCGCGGAATCAGCAGCAGATAGTCCTTGGCGTGCTCGAGATCCTGCCACGCCAGCTCGACCAGCGACGCCATGGCGGCCTGGGTACGCTCCGGCCGTTCGCCCGCCAGGATCGCCGCATGGCTGCCGCCATGTTCGGCCAGCAGCCGCTCGGGGATGTAGATCGAATTCTCATGCTCGGCGTCCGTGGCCACATCCTTCAGGATGTTCACCGTCTGCAGCGCTTCGGCGAACGAACGGCTGCGCTCGCGCAGCACCGCGTACTGGCGGGGGCCGATGCTCGGCGCGTGTTCGTGCCAGAGATCGGTGAGCATGTAGCCCACGGTGCCGGCCACGTAGTAGCAGTATTCGCGGTACTCGTCCAGCGTCTGGATACGGATGCCGCCGGGGTACAGGAGCACGAACTTGCGCATGCCCACGGCCATCTCGGCCACCCACCGCTTGACGTGTTCCCGGGTGGCGGGCGGGAGCGCGCGATATGCCACGAACACGAGGTCGGCGCGCCCGATGAGCCGCAGGTGCGCCGGATCTCCGGCCATTGCCGCCACCCGGGCCGGAAACCCATCCGCCGCGGCGGGGTCGTCGAAGCATTCCAGCAGGCGGTCGAACAGCTCGGCCTTTGCCGGCGCCGGCATCGACGGCTCGTCCTCGATCGTATCGGCAATACGGCAGAGGAGATACGCGCAGTTCACGGCCGCTCCCAGTTGGCCGGGGAGCACCCGGATGCTGAGCGCGAACGTCCGCGATACGGACGGCAGGATCTCGCGCGAGAACTGGAGCGCCTGGTCCAGACGCGGATCGAAAGCAGCTTCGGAAGCGGAGGACGCCACGGTGGGCAGCGGGGTCGTCGTCGATGGAGTCGGTGCGTTAAACTTCGGCGTTGCCGGCTTGGCTGGAAGTTACCCCGCCGGAGCCCTCGGCGCTCCCCGCTCTCTCTCCGTTCACCCAAGGAACCCGTACGCGTGAGCCTCACCGCCCCGCCAGGATTCAGAGGAACGTTCCGCACCGATGACACCGCCCGAGCGGTGTATGGCGAGGCCGCCGGCGTGGCCCGCTGCTGGCCCCGCGCCGTCGCTGTCCCGGTAGACCCCCGGGATCTGCAATCGCTGGTCGGCTGGGCGCACCGCGAGCGGATCCCGCTCGTGCCACGCGGATCGGGCAGCGGAATGGCGGGCGGGGCGGTGGGCGACGGGGTGGCGGTGGACCTCAGCCGGTTCCGCTCGATCGGCGACGTGGATCGGACCGCGCGCAGCATTCGGGTGGGCGCCGGCGTGCTCCGCGGCGAAGTGGACCGCGCCGCGCGCGCGGTCGGGCTGCGATTCCCGGTCGATCCGTCCAGCGGCGAGTTCTGCACCGTTGGGGGGATGGCGGCCACCAATGCGGCCGGCGCACATACCATGCGGCACGGACCCATGCGGCCCTGGGTGCAGGCGCTGCACTGTGTGTTCGACGACAGTTCCGCGATCGAGATTCGTCGCGGCGCCGCCCCGCCCCGTGAGATCGCCGCCGTGGACCGCTTCATGCGAGACGCGCACGACGCCATCGTCCGCCGCGAACACGCCACCCCGTCGGTGCATCGCGGGGTCTACAAGGATTCCTCGGGGTACGCGACGTCGGCCTACGCCGCCAGCGGCGACCTCGTCGACCTGCTGGTCGGCAGCGAGGGCACGCTCGCACTGTTCACCGAAATCGAACTCCGCCTCGAGCCGGTGCCCGCGGCGGGCGCCAGCCTCCTTGGCGAATTCCGCGCCCTGGACGACGCCGTGCACGCGGCGGCCGAGGCCCGCGCGCTGGGGGCGAGCGCCTGCGAACTGCTCGACCGGACGTTCCTCGAGGTCGCCGCCCGCGGCAATACGCCGCTGCCCGTGGGACCCAACGCCGACGCCGTGCTCCTCGTCAAATTCGATGGGGAATCGACGCGCGACGTCGGAGCCCGGGCCCGCTCCATCGAACAGGCCTTCCGCCGGATCGGCGCGTCGGGGGTCACGCTGGCGCTGGATCCGACGGCCGAGCGCGATCTCTGGGAACTTCGCCACGCCGTGAGCCCGATTCTCGCGCGACTCGACTCGTCGCTGAAGTCGATGCAGTTCGTCGAGGACGGGGCGGTGCCGCCCCTTCACCTGGCGGACTACGTGCGTGGCGTGCGCGCCGTGCTCGACCGCCACAAGGTGCAGGGTGTGATCTTCGGACACGCCGGCGACGCGCACATCCACGTGAACCCGCTGATCGACGTGAGCGAGCCCGACTGGCGGGCCAAACTCGACGCCATCCTCGATGGCATCGTGGCCCTGACGGCCTCGCTCGGGGGAACGCTGACCGGCGAACACGGCGACGGGCGGCTGCGCACGCCGCTCCTCGCCCGCGTCTGGACCGATGCCGCCCGCGAGCGGTTCGCGCTCGTCAAGCGGTGCTTCGACCCTGGGGGGATCCTCAACCCGGGGGTGAAGGTGCCCCTCGTCGGCCAGCGGCCGCTGACCGACGTGAAGTACGATCCGGCGCTCCCCGCGCTGCCTCCCGCGGCGGCTCGCGCCCTCGAAGTCGTGGAGCGCGACCGCGCCTACGGCGAATTTCGACTCGCCTTGCTGGAGCCGCCCGTGGAGTCTTGATTGCGGGCGGGCGCCGCCGCCGGACCTCCCATCCTCCCCACCTCCTGATCCGTCCACCTCCCATACCTTCGATGCCCGAATACTTCCGCGCCCCCCGCGTCACGCTCCTCGCCCGCCCGGCGTTCGTCGAACCTTCACACCTGCCGGTCGAGTGGCAGGGCGAGAGCACCGACGGCGAGCGGTTGGCCGAATTTGCCGGGCGCCTGTGCTACATGAGCCAGCACAACCCGGCCAAGCGGGCGACGCGAGAGTACCTGGAGAACATCAAGAAGCAGGGGCACGGGAGCGTGCTCGAACACGCCACCTACTCCGTACTCCTCGAGGGCGTCAGCCGGTCGCTCACCCACGAGTTGGTGCGCCACCGGGCGGGATTTGCGTATTCGCAGCTGTCCCAGCGCTACGTGGACGAGTCGCATGCGGCGTTCGTCGTGCCGCCGGCGATCATCGGCGACGAGGCGCTGGAACTGGCCTGGCGCGCGCAGATCGAGGCCGCCCAGCAGACGTACGTCTCGCTCGTGGAGCAGCTCATGCAGCGCTACGGCTGGGTGGCGGACAAGGTCCATCGCCGCAAGATGGCCCGCGAGGCCGCCCGGGGTGTGCTCCCCAATTCCACCGAAACCAAGATCGTCGTGACCGGCAACGCCCGCGCTTGGCGGACGATGCTCGAGCTCCGGAGCAGCGAGGGCGCGGAGATGGAGATCCGCCGGGCCGCCCTGGCCATTCTGCGGATCCTGCAGGCCGAAGCGCCGGGGTTCTTCTCGGACTTCGAGACCTACGTGGCCGAGGATCGCCACGAGGCAGCGCGCATCTCGTATCACAAGGTGTAGCGCCGGCCGCGATCACCGGATTTCCCCGTTGCGCGACGAAATCAACGCGCATATCTTGGCGCGTCCTTTCGAGATCGGATGACGCGCATCGGTTTCGCGTACAATCAGAAGCCCGAGTCGGATCCCGCGCCTGACGCGGTCGAAGCCGACGACGAGCCACCCAGTACGCGCCGGGACGAGAGGTCCCGGACCTTCAATTCGGCCCCGTCCACTCCTTTCGCCGCGATCGGCGGTGGCACGGGTTTGGTTGCGCCACCTCGTCCCGTTCCCCGGACCCTCCCGGCCGACGTCTACGCCGAGTGGGACTCCGTCGAGACCATCGACGCCGTGGCCAACGCCCTGTCGGCGTACGGCACGGTCATCCGTCTCGAGGCCACGGCCGACTTCCCCCAGCGCCTCCGCGAGGCGGGCGTGGACATCGTGTTCAACATCGCCGAGGGGCTGCACGGGCCGAACCGGGAAGCCCACGTGCCCGCCATCTGCGAGTTCTACGGCGTGCCGTATTCGGGCAGCGACCCGTTCACCCTCTCGCTCGGCCTGCACAAAGCGCGCACCAAGCAGATCCTCGCCGCCGCCGGCGTGCCGACCGCGGGATTCCGGCTGGTCGAGACGGAGGAGGCGCTGGAGGCCCTGGCTCGCGACACGGATCGATCGGCGCTGCGCTACCCGCTCTTTCTCAAGCCCGTGCAGGAGGGATCGTCCAAGGGCATCACGGAGCGGAACTTCGTTCGCGATGGCCGGGAGCTGCTCGTCCGCGGACGCGAGTTGCTCCACGACTACGGACAGCCGGTGATCGCCGAGGAGTACCTGCCCGGCGCCGAATTCACCTGCGGCGTGCTCGGCAACGGCGCCGAAGCTCACGTGCTGCCGCCGGTGGCCATGCGCTTCGACACGCTGCCGGCAGGCGCCCTGCCGATCTACGGCTTCGAGGCCAAGTGGGTCTGGGACACCCGGGAGCATCCCCTGGAGATCTTCGAGTGCCCGCCGCGAATCTCCGGCGAACTGCGGGCCGCCATCGAGGCCGTCACGCTCCGGGCGTACCACACGCTGGGGTGTCGCGACTGGTCGCGCATCGACGTCCGCCTCGACGCCGCGGGCGCGCCGAACGTCATCGAGATCAACCCCCTGCCGGGGATCCTGCCGGATCCGGCGGACAACTCCTGCCTGCCCAAGGCAGCCCGGGCCGCGGGCATGTCCTACGACGCCCTCATCCAGGCCTGCCTGCTCCACGCCGCCAAGCGGCAGGGCATCGTCCTCGACCGCCGGAGCACGCCGTGAAGATCGCGCTGGTATTCGACGGGGCGTCGGCGATCGCCGCCTTCCCCGATCTCCTCATCCTCGACACCGTCGAGGCCATCGAGCGCGCCCTCGTGGATGGGGGACACGGCGTGACGCGGGTTCCGATCCACCCCGACGGCCGCTGGATCGAGCGCCTGCGGAGCGGGCGATTCGACCTCGTCTTCAACATGTGCGAGGGCGTGAACGGCGTGGCGGCGCTGGAACCGTCGGTGATCGCCGTGCTCGAGTTGCTGGCGATGCCCTACACCGGCAGTTCGAGCTTCACCACCGGCCTCTGCCTGCGGAAACACGTCGTCAACGCCCTGCTCTCCGCGGCCGGGCTTCCGGTGCCCGAATTCGCGACCGCTCGCCGGGGCGACGAGGTGCGAGCCGTCGGATTCCCCGCCATCTGCAAACCGGCCGCCGAGGACGCCTCGATCGGGATCGAGCAGAAATCGGTGGTCCGGACGCGCCGCGCCCTTGGCGACCGCGTGGACGCGATGCTCGAACGTTGGAACCAGGTATTGGTCCAGCGCTATGTCGAGGGCCGCGAGGTGAACGTCGGCGTGCTCGGCGATCAGGTGCTGCCGGTGGCCGAGATCGACTTCAGCGGCATGCCCAAGGGCAAGTGGCGCATCGTCAGCTACCGCTCCAAGTGGGAGGCGGGCAGCGACGAGGACGCCGGAACCGCGCCCCGCTGCCCGGCCGACCTGGGGCCCGACCTCGAGCAGGAGGTGCGACGCGTCGCCATCGACGCCTGGCGCGCCGTCGGCGGCCAGGGCTACGGCCGGGTGGACATGCGCATCGACACCAAGGGCCAGCCGTGGATTCTCGAGGTCAACCCGAATCCCGACATCGCCCCCGACGCCGGGCTCGCGCGGATGGCCGCCGCCGGGGGCATGAGCTATGCCCGCCTCATCCATTCCGTCTGCCAACTCGGGATGCGCCGCCGGATCGAGGTCGGCGACGCCGACCGGCTCTGGTCCCTGGCCTTCGAACTCTCGGGCGGCCTCGAGCCGTCGCTCCAGGCCGAGCTGTTGGCCGGCGCCAGGCAGGCATCCTGATGCCCGCCATCCGGCCGCTCGACGCCACGCACCGGCCCATGCTGGACGCCCTGCTTCGCGCCACGGGAGTCTTCACGACCGACGAGGTCGACGTGGCGCTGGAACTGTTTGACGAGACCTTCGGCGCGTCCGCCGACGCCAGCGAACCCGCCGACTACGAATTCGTGGCCGCGTTCGACGACGCCGGCACCCTCGCCGGCTATTGCTGTTATGGCGCAACGCCGGGAACCGACGGCACGTACGACCTCTACTGGATTGCCGTCGATCCGACCCGGCAGGGGCAGGGCGTCGGCTCGGCCCTGCTCGCCGAAGTGGAGCGCCGGCTGAGCGAGCGGGAGGCCCGCATGCTGGTGGTCGAGACATCGGGACGGGACGCGTACGAACCGACCCGGCGATTCTACGGAGCGCGCGGCTACGACGTCACGGCGCGACTCCGAGATTTTTATGGCCCGGCCGATGACCGGGTGGTGTACACTAGATACTTCGGCAGTTTTCGTTCACCCGCGGTTCGCGGAGCCTGATCGCCATGAGTGACTGGCAGCAAATCCTGCACACCGGTATCGACACGCTCGACCAGCTCGCCGACAAATTCGGCCACGACGTGATCGACGTCGAAGCCCTCAAACCGGCCTTCGACAACTTCCAGATGCGCATCACGCCCAACGTACTCTCCCAGTTGACGGAGGGGGGCGATGCGATCTGGAATCAGTACGTCCCGACCACGCAGGAGCTCAACGTCGTCGACGGCGTCATCGATTCCCTCGATGAGGACGGCGACTCGCCCGTTCCGAACATCACCCACCGGTATCCGGACCGCGTCCTCTTCCTGGTGAGCCCGGTCTGCGCGTCGTACTGCCGGTTCTGCACCCGCCGCCGCAAGGTGGGCGACCCCGAGAAGATCCCGCTCAATCAGTACGAGTCGGCGTTCGAGTATATCCGGAGCCACCCCGAGATTCGTGACGTCATCATGAGTGGCGGCGACCCGATGATGCTGTCCGACCGGCGGCTCGAGTATCTCTTCCAGCGACTCCGCGAGATCCCGCACGTGGAGATCATCCGGATCGGGAGCCGGATCACGTCGCATCTACCGGAGCGGATCACGCCCGAGTTCTGTGAGATGGTCAAGAAGTACCACCCCATCTACATGAACACCCACTTCAACCATCCGAGCGAACTGACGCCGGCCACGGTGGCGGCCCTCGGGCGCCTGGCCGAAGCCGGCGTCCCGCTCGGATGCCAGACCGTTCTCCTGCGGGGCGTGAACGACAACCCGGAGACCATGAAGGAGCTCATGCAGAAGCTCCTCAAGGCACGAGTCCGCCCGTACTACCTCTACATGGCCGACCAGGTAGCCGGCGGCGAGCACTTCCGGACGATGGTGGAAACCGGGCTCGAGATCGTGAAGGCGCTGCGCGGCTGGACCTCGGGGCTCGCCGTGCCGCACTTCTGCATCGACGCACCGGGCGGTGGCGGGAAGGTGCCGCTGCTCCCCGAATACGTGGAGAAGATCACCGAGGACGAGGTGATCTTCCGGAATTACGAGGGCAAGCGGTTCAGCTACAAGCAACCGCGGATCCCGATCGCCGCCTCCGCGTGCGGGGAGGCAGCCGAGCAGGGGCCGGTGGTGCTGCCCATGCGGGCCGCCAAGCCGCGGAAGAAGTCGGTGCGAACGCGCGGGCGGAAGACGGGCTGAGGGGCACCCGCGGCGACTGGCCGTCCCGCCCCGGGTGTCGCGCCCTGCGCGAACACCCGGGCGCCGGGGTTCAGTCGCCGCCGCCGGGGGGCGTCATCGGGACGTCAGCACGATCACGCCGCCGGAATTTCCGGACCCGAACCGTTGCATGGCCTGCGACGGGTTCAGGTACCGGATGTCCTTGATCGTGGATAGCGGGATCGTCCGCAGATCCGAGATCTCGCCGAGGCGATTGTTGTCCAGATACACGTGGACCGTATAGTCGCCGGGCGAGGTGATGGACGACGACGCATTCGCCAGGCGCGGCCGTAACATCTCGGGCCGCAGATGCTGGATGGCGTCGTACACGTTCGGCGAATTCTCCCGCGCCAACTCGGCCTGCGTGATGACGTTCGGATCGCGGCCGGGCGCGCCGGCCCCCGCCGTCGCGCCCCCGCTCGCGCACGCGCCCACCATCGACGCCGACAGCAACGCCATCAACCAGATCTTCTTCATACCGCCGCCTCGCTTTTCGGATGCCACCCGTCAGTGCGCCAGCGCTTCTTCGTGTTCCCGGGCCGATTCGGCGATCACGCGCTGCGCCGCATCGGCCGGCATCTCCTCGTACCCGCGGAACCGCCGGGTGAACGTGGCCCGTCCCTGGGTCATCGACTGCAGCGCGCTGGCGTACATGTGCAACTCGGCCTGCGGAATGAGCGCCCGCACCAGCGTGCCGTCGGGCGTGGCTTCGGTGCCCATGATGTGCCCGCGCCGGGACGAGAGGTCGCCGAGCACGTCGCCCATGTACTCGTCCGGCGTCACGATATCCAGTTCGTCCAGCGGCTCGAGCAACACCGGTTTGCACTTCGGCGCCACCGCCTTGAATCCCAGAATGCCCGCCATCTTGAACGACATTTCGTTGGAATCGACGGTATGGAACGACCCGTCGTACAGCTCGACCTTGAAATCGACCAGGGGATAGCCGGCGATCACCCCGCGCACCGCGGCCTCCTGGATGCCCCGGTCCACGGCGGGGATGAACTTGCTGGGAATCGAACCGCCCACGATCCGGTCCACGAATTCGTAGCCGCCGCCGCGCGGCAGCGGCGAGAACCGCACCCAACAGTCGCCGAACTGGCCCCGCCCGCCGCTCTGCTTCTTGTGCCGGCCCTGCCCGTCGCCGGTGCCCCGGATCGTCTCGCGGTAGGCGATGCTCGGCTTGGTCAGCTCGGCGTCGACCCCGTACTTTCGCTTCAATTTGCCCATCGTGACTTCGAGGTGCCGCTCGCCCATGCCCGAGACCAGCGTCTCGTGGGTCTCGGCGTTGTAGTGCATCTCGAAGGTCGGGTCCTCGTCGTGGAGCCGGTGCAGCCCGGCCTGGAGCTTCTCCTCGTCGCCCCGCGCCGCCGCGTGCACCGCCATCTGCAGCACCCCTTCGGGGAACGCGATCTGCGGCAACCGCACCGGATGCTGGCGCGTGGACAGGGTGTCGTTGGTGTGGGTGTTCCGCAGCTTGGCCACGCAGCCGATGTCGCCGGCATGGAGCAGCGGCACCTCCGTACGATCCTTCCCCTGCACCACGGAGAGATGGCCAAGCTTCTCCACCCCGTCCCGCGTGGCGTTGAACACCTCGGCGCCGCTCTCGACCTTGCCCGAGAAGATGCGGAAGAAGCTCACCTCGCCCACATGGGGCTCCGACATCGTCTTGAACACCAGCGCCGCGAACGGCGCGTCGTCCTCGGCGTGGATCTCCACCGTGTGGTCGCCTTCGGCGCCCTTGAAGGCATGGAGTTCCTCCATCTCCCAGGCGCTGGGCATCAGATCCACCACCGTGGTGAGCACGGCCCGGGTCCCGTAGTTCAGTTCGCTCGACATGCAGAACAGCGGGAACAACTCCATCCGCTTCATGGCTTCCTTCATCGCCTGCAGGGCGTCCTCCCGGCTGATCTCCCCCCCTCGAGGTACCGCTCGAGGAGCGTGTCGTCGGTGGCGGCGATGGTCTCGATGAGCTGTTCGTAGTACTTGTCGAACACCGGCCGGAGCTCGGCGGGGATCTCCACCTCGTCGTACTCGCCGGTTTTCACGCCCGGCTTGTACAGGTGGGCCTTCTTGGAGAACAGATTGATGATGCCGTGGAAGTCCGGGCCTTCGCCGATCGGCACCTCGATCGGGATCACCTTGTTGGTCAGCCGGTCCCGGATCTGGGCCACCACCATGTCGAAGCTCGCGTGCTCCTTGTCCATCATCGTGGCCACGAACAGCACCGGATCGCGGCGCCGGACCGCCTCCCGGAACATCCGTTCGGTCCCCACCTCGATACCCGCCGTGGCACTGATCACGCAGAGGGCGCCGTCGGCCGCCGCCAGCCCCGCCGTCGCGTCGCCCTGGAAGTCCAGGAATCCCGGGGTATCGACGAAGTTGATCTTGGCGCCGTTCCACTCGGCGTACGCGCATCCGAGGTTGATGGAGTAGCCCCGCTCGATTTCTTCCGGCCCGGTATCGGTGAGCGCCGTCCCGTCCTTCACCGAGCCGTGGCGCTTGCTGGATCCAGACACGAAGGCGAGCGCATCGACCAGGCTGGTCTTTCCGCTCGCCCCGTGTCCCACGACCGCGACATTCCGGATCTCCGACCCTCGATATTCTGGCATCTGCCGATCCTCGTCAGATCAGGTGAGTGTGCCGATGCGCGGCGCGACCGACAGCCAGGCCCGGAGGGTTTCCTCCTCCACATCGCCGATGCTGCCGGGCAAATCCACGGCGATCGCGCGACCCGACTGCCGCACCTCACTGACGCAGATGAAGACCACGGCACTGTTGCCGCCGGCCTCACCTTTCACGTACGTCGCGGTCCACATGCGGCCGAGCGCGTCGGTGAAGACGCGCTCGCCGCCTGAGGGGCGGCGAGGGGTGGTGCGGATGGACTGCCTTGGCACGATAGGTGATCCTCGATTGCAGAAGCGTGGCCAAGGGATTGGGGGTTCGTCAAGGTGCACCATCCCCGCCGGCGCGCCGGTTCCCCGGCCCGCGGGCCACCGCCCCATGTGCCGAGGCCCCAAAACGCAAACCGGGGAGCGCAGATGCGCTCCCCGGGGGTACCGCCAGGGCCGGATCCGGGATCGCCTACTCGGCCTCGTAGTCGAAGGCCAGTCCGTCGGCCTCCCGCCACCGCTCGATCACCGACTCGAGGGGCTTCAACACCGGTGCCGTGAGTCCCACCACCGGGCCCAGGGAAACGGTCAGGGCACGCCGGGCGCCCTCGGGCCAATCCGGCATCGAAAGCCCGGCCACCAGCCGGCCGATCACCTGGCCGCACTCGCGCATCAGCTGGGTGGCCGTCGCGTGCAGGATCTCCAGCGGAATCTCCAGATCGCGCGTGACCAGCTTTCCGGTCCCGTCGCGCCAGGCCGCGTCACCCACCGCGCCGCGCTCCGGCCAGACGCCCACGTGGCGAATGGACTCCAGCGTGCCGGCGCCCTCGCCTACACCCGATCGGTGGCACTCCACCGCCGCCGCCAGCGCCAGCGCGATCGATTCCGTGCTTGGATCGCCGTACAGGGTGACGATGTCCCGCGAGGGACGCTCGGCATCGAGCGGCGCCGGAACCGAATTCACATGCGCGAGCACCGGCGACTGGTCGGGATTATCCTCGAGCATCACGAGGACATCCATGTCCCTCCTCCTGTTGTTGAACTGCCAGACCATCGCCTCGCCCTCTCAACGCGTCTTTGCTGCCCGGAGTTTCAGCCGCGCCCGGAGCCGGACGCGATTCGCTACGCAAGAAACCCGTATGGCGGAACTTCGTTCCCACGAATCGCGTCGGAACTCGGCTCCATGCCCTCTCAACTCACGAAGCGGCGAACGCGTCACGTAGAGCCACGAGAGAATTCAGCATCGACGGAACCCTCTCGTGATCGAGATCACCAGTCGACTACCTCGTGTCATCCCGGATGATCGTGCCGGTCCGGCAACAACCCGCATCGATGCCGGGCCTGCCATCATCCACGAGACCCGTGTACACGTCGTACCCCGTGAAATGCTCGATCCGGCGCCATTCGGCGCCCGTCCGAATCGTGACGTGCGTGAGCCGCGAGGGATCGCGCGCCGATTCGTCGACCAGCGGGGGAACACGACGCGAAGCTGGGGCTCCCTTCGAATACGCGCCGCCCCGGCGGGCGCGCGGTGACCGCCGTCACGCCGTCGATTCCAGCTCCCGGAACTGGCGGACGAGCGCCGTGAACCCCAGCGCCTCCACGCGTTCCGCGTACTGGTCGATGGCTCCGCGCGCCGCCGCCCGGTCGATGGCGACCAGCACCGGCGCGCACGCCGCGGTCAGCCACGCGGCGCTGTACAGGTCGGCCGGATCGGCCAGGGCGCGCGCTGCTTCGTACTGCCGCAGCGCATCGGCGTCGCGTCCCTCGGCGGCGGCGACGAGCACGCGCAGCGCTTCGACGAGTTCGCGCCCCTGGAACCACTCCGACCGCATCGCCATGCGGGTCTCGGCCTCCGCCAGCGGCCGGCGCGCCTCGTCCAGCCGGCCGAGCGCCAGCAGGCAGAGGCCCTCTCCCGCCCGGGCCCCGATCTCGACATCGGATTGGCCGATCCGCTGGGCCAGCGCCTTCGTCGACTCGTAGAGCTCGAGGGCCCGGTTCTGCTCGCCGCGCTCCCGTTCGGTGTGCGCCATGTTGAACAGCGAGTAGAGCTGGTATTCGGAGTTCTTTAGCGAGGCCGAGAGACCCATCGCCTCTCCGAACAACCCGCTGGAGCGCTCGTAGTCGCCGAGCTTCTGGAAGATGAGACCGAGGTTGAGCGCGGCGGCCGCCCACAGATCGGCCATGGCCGACGCCCGCGCGAGGGCGATGGCGGTCGCCAACGACTCCCGGGCCTCGGCGATCTGGCTGTCCACCTGGAGCACGATGCCGAGATTGTTGTAGCAGCGCACCTGGGCCCGGATGTCCCCCGCCTTGCGGGCCAGTTCGAGGGCGCGCTCATAGCACTCGCGCGCCCGTTTGGGCGACTCGGACGATATCGTCGTGCCGAAGCGCGTGAGCGCCTCGGCGAGCAGCATCGGGTCCCCGATCTGTTCCGCCATGCTCACGCACTCGGCGGCAATCCGCGCCGACTCCCGGGTCTCACCCAACCGGCCGTACACCTGTGAGAGCAGGGTGAGGATCGCCACTCGCTCCTCGTCGAAGCCCAGCCGCGACGCCTCGAGATCGAGTGCCTGGAGCGCTTCCAGCGACCGGCGCGCCGGCTGGCCAAGTTCCTTGCGCGCCCATTCCCGCATCCGGCGCAACGTCAGCGTCCGCCGCTCGTCCCCCTGCCCCTCGAACCAGTCGATGGCGAGGTCGCACAACTCCTCCTCCTCATCGTACCGGCCGAGCGCGTCGGCAATCTGGGCCAGCCGTACCCGGACCTCGGCCAGTTCGTTCGGCGTGGTCGCGTTGCGGGCCGCCACCTGCAACAGGTTCTTGGCGGTGGTCACGGCATAGAGCGCCTCGGCGTCGCCGGCGGCGCGCAGCGCCATCCGGTAGGCGGAACTGGCCGCCTCGGCCGCATCGTAGTGCAGGGCGATCTCGATGGGCGTGCCTTCCCCTCGCGCCTCCATCGCCCGGGCCACGCGCTCGTGCTGCAGCCGCATCTGCTCGGGCGGAAGGGCGCGCACCAGCGCGTCGGCGATCGTCTCGTGGGCGAACAGGAATGCCTTGCGGCGACGCTCGTAGGTGTACTGCAGCACGCCCGTCGCCATCGCTTCGTCGATCGCCACCTCCACCGCCCGCGCGCTTCCAGCGCCCGCCGCCTCGAGCAGCGGCACCTCGAACTCGCGGCCCACCACGGCCGCCGTCGTCAGCACGGCGCGGGTGCTGGCCGAGAAGCGGTCCAGCCGCCGCGACACGATCCCGTCCATGCCCGGCGGCAGCTGCATCTCCGACACCGGCTTCCATTGCCACCGCTGTCCGTCGTGCCAGAGCAGCCCTTCGTCCGCCAGGCAGCGCAGCAGCTGGGTGAGCAGGAACGGGTTGCCCTCCGTCTGCCGGTAGACGAAGGCGAGGAATTCTCGCGCCACTTCCTGATGGTCGAGCGCCGCCTCGAGCCACCGCTTGACCTCGTCGCGCGTGAGCTGGGAGAGTTGCAGCTCGTGGTAATCGGCGTGCGCGCGCAGCGCCGCGCGCCGCTCGGAGGCCACCGTGTACTCCACCCCCGTGCGCATCGTCACGCAGATCATGATCTGCTCGTCGGTGAGCTGCTCCACGAGATGATCGAGGGTGTCCCAGGAGGCCTCATCCGCCCACTGCATCTCGTCGAGCACCACCACCACGGGCCACTTGGCGGCCGCGGCGCGCAGATAGGCGGAGATTTCCTGCATCAGCCGGAACTTCGACCCGGGCTGCGCCGCCGCGTCGCGCTCCATCGTCGGCACCAGCTTCGGGAGTTCGTGCCACGACTGGTCGGCCGGCGGAGCGATGCGCCGCATCGCCTGGAAGACGCCGGCCCACGGCCCGTACGGCTGTCGGACGCCCATCGGGCGCCCGCGGCCGTACAACATCGATCCGCCCAGTAGCCGGACCTCGGGTTCCAACTGGCGCGCGAGCGTGACCGTTCCACTCCCGGCCTCACCGACGATCGAGATCACGCGCGGCTTGCCGGCGGCGGCTTCGTCGAGCAGCCGGAACAGCAAGCGCCGTTCGCTCAGTCGCCCCGCAAAACGGCCCACGTCGGGGATCACCGCCGACGGCCCGGCGATCGTCGCCGTCGGGGCCACGAATACGCCGTCGCCGCCGCGCTCGCTCACCGATCCGCGCGCCCGCCGCGCCGCGGACACGAGCGTTTCGGGATCGAGGCCGTGATCCGGCGCCGCGGCAACGCCCGCCGAGATCGTCACCCGCGGATTCGTTCCCGCTTCGCGCGTCGCGCCGCGTGGAAGGAATTCGTGGCCGCGCACCGCGGCGCCGATGCGACTTGCCACCTGGCGCGCGTCCTTGATACCGGCGCCGAGCAGCATCACCACGACCTCGCCTTCCGAAACACGTTCGACGTAGTCGCCGGTGCGCAGGATGCGCTGCAGCATGAGCGCAATCTGTTCGCACACTTCGTCCGGCCCCGAGGGACCCAGTGTCGACCGAAGCGCCTGGAGACGATCAAGCTCGATGGAGACGACCGACACCGGTCGCTTCGTCGCGCTCGCCTCGGCCAACGTACCTGAAACGACGTTCAGGAGTTCTCGCATTCGGGTGTGTGACGGGGATTACAATCGGCCCGGATCAGGCTATGGTATTGGACCCCGGACGGTCGGCACAGAACCGTACGCATTCATACCACGATCCCGCAAGCGCTTAGGTCACAGTCGGGGCCAGATTTTTAACGATGCGGCGGTCTCGTCCGTCTTACGGACACCCGCCCGATTCGGGAGAGTCCACGATGCGGTACCGCTACACCTCGCCCTGGAAGCTGTTCCCGGTCGCGCTTGCACTCGTCGCCTGCGCCAGCGGTACCACCCTGCCGGCCCGAGCCCAGGTGGCCGCGCCGCCCACGGGGCTCCGGGAGCAATTACCGGACCAGCAGGTGCTGCAGGTGCTCAACAGGCTCGCCTACGGCCCCCGGCCGGGCGATGCGGCGCGGGTGCGGGCCATGGGCGTCGACCGCTGGATCGCCGAGCAGCTTCGCCCCGAACGAATCGCCGACCGGGCCGGCGATTCCGTCATCGCCCAGTATCATCAGCTCGCGACCCCCACCAGCGACATCATGGCGGCCTATCGCGAAGCGGTGCAGGCGCGCCGGCAGATGCAGATGATGAATGCCGCCGGCGACAGCACCTCGCAGCAGGAGGCACGGCGCCGGTATCTGCGCGCCAACCCGGAATTCCGCGAGATCCAGCAGCGCGTCCAGGGGCCGGTGAACGCGCTGATCTCCTCCCAGCTGGCCCGCGCCGTGGTCAGCGAGCGCCAACTCGACGAAGTGATGGTGAACTTCTGGGAGAATCACTTCAGCGTCTACGTGGGCAAGGGACAGACCCGCAATTTCCTGACGGCGTACGATCGCGACGTCATCCGCCCCCACGCGCTGGGCAAGTTCCGGGATCTGTTGGGCGCCGTCGCGCACAGCCCCGCGATGCTCTTCTACCTGGACAACTGGGAGAGCCGGGCCGACAGCACGCACGCCACGCTTGCCGCCAACGGCCGGCCGGTCTCGCCGGCCCAGCGGCGCCGCGCGATCGGCCGGCTGGGGCGGGCGCGGCCCGGCCAACTCCCGCCGCAGCTCCGGCAGCTGACTCCGGACCAGCGGCGGCAGGCCCTGCAACAGGCCGGCAAGCGCGGGATCAACGAGAACTACGCCCGTGAGTTGATGGAGCTGCACACGCTGGGCGTCGACGGCGGGTATACCCAACAGGACGTGATCGAAGTCGCCCGGTGCCTCACGGGCTGGACGATCGACCTGCGGACGGGCGCGTTCGTCTTCCGTCCCCAGATGCACGATGCCGACGCCAAACTGGTGCTCGGCCATCGGATTCCGGCCGGCGGCGGCGAGGACGACGGCGAGACGGTGCTCGATATCCTCGCCCGGAGCCCGGCCACGGCGCGCTTCATCGCCCACAAACTGGTCGTGCACTTCGTCAGCGACAGCGCCCCGCCGGCGCTCGTCGACCGGGCCGCCCAGGTTTTTCTCCGCACCGACGGAGACATCCGCGAGGTGGTGCGGGTGATCGTCACCTCGCCGGAATTCTTCAGTGAAGCCGCGTACCGCGCCAAGGTGAAGACACCGTTCGAGGTCGTGGCCAGCGGTCTCCGGGCGCTCGGCGCGACGCCCGATACCACGCCGCGTCTGGCCGGGCTCGTCGCCCTGCTGGGGCAGCCGGCGTTCGGGCGCCAGACGCCCGACGGCTGGCCCGACCGCGCTGACGCCTGGATGAATACCGGCGCCATCCTCAACCGCATCAACTTTGGTCTGCTGCTGGCGAGTGGGCGGATTCCCGGTGCGCCGTTCACGAATTGGCCATACGGCGATTCGCTCCGCCGGGCGCCGCACGAGCAACAGGTGGACGGCGTGATCGCGGCCATTCTCGGCGGCGAAGTATCGCCGGTCACGCGCCAGGTGCTGCTGACCGGTGCGAACCCCTTCCTCGAAAAGGCCCAGCGCGACTCGCTCTCCGCGGCAGCCTCCGCCATGGGATCGAATGACATGCCGGGTGGCGGGCGCGGGCGGGGCGCGGGCAGGGCAAACCCCCTGGGCCGCGGGGGGCGCGGCGGCGGAAACGCCGCCGTGCTCACCCGCCCCGTGAACCTCGCCGGGTTGCAGCAGATCGTGGGACTCGCGCTGGGTGCGCCCGAATTTCAACGCCGATAGCGGCCGGGAGAATCGATGAAACGCCGAGTGTTCGTGAAGTCGGGCGCGCTGGCGCTCGTGACCATGGGGCTGTCGCCGAGCTTCCTGCGCCGCAGTGTGTTCGCCGCCGAGCTTCCAAGGGCCCGCAAGGGGAAGACGCTCATCTGCATCTTCCAGCGGGGAGCCGCGGACGCGCTCAATGTGGTGGTGCCGCATGGTGAAGCGGCGTACTACCGGATGCGCCCGTCGATCGCCATCCCGCAACCCGCCCGTCGCGTGCCGGGCGCCGCCATCGATCTCGACGGCTTTTTCGGACTCCACCCGGCCCTCGCCCCCTTCAAGCCCCTCTGGGACCGTGGACTGCTGACCGCCGTCCACGCCGTGGGCAGCCCCAGCAACACCCGCTCCCACTTCGACGCCCAGGACTATATGGAGAGCGGCACGCCGGACAACAAGGGAACGCCCGACGGGTGGCTCAACCGCTACCTGGCCGCGCAGGGCACGTGCGCCGAATGCGAAGTGGCGCCGCCCCCGACACCCTTCCGGGCCGTCTCCATGACCCCGCAGACGCCCCGTATTCTCGAGGGCCGGGCGCCGGTGATCGCCATGAACAGCCTCGACCAATTCAGCATTCGCACCGGCGGAACCGCCGCCGCCGAGTTGGAAGCCCTGTACATGACGGGCTCGGCCGACGTGGTCCACGCGGCCGGCGGCGACATGTTCGAAGCTTTGAAGGTGCTGCGAGCCGCGAATCCCGAGCAGTACCAACCGCGGAACGGCGCCGACTATCCGAACTCGGCGTTCGGGCAGCACCTCCGGCAGATCGCGCAACTCATCAAGGCCGATGTCGGCCTCGAGATTGCCTTCGCCGACGTCGGTGGTTGGGACACCCACGTGAATCAGGGCGGCGCTACCGGGCAGTTGGCGGCGCGGCTCACCGACTTCTCGGCGTCGATCGCCGCGCTCGTCACCGACCTCGGCGACCGGATGGCCGACGTGACGATTCTCACGATGTCGGAGTTCGGGCGTACGGCGCGGCAGAATGGGAACGGCGGCACCGACCACGGGCACGCGAGCTCGATGTTCGTCATCGGGGCCGATGTCCAGAGCCACAGGATCCACGGGCGGTGGCCCGGATTGGAGCCCGAACAGTTGAACGAGGGTCGGGATCTCGCGCTAACCACGGATTTCCGCAGTGTGTTTTCGGAAGTCGTCGGAAAGCACCTTGGGGCGACGGCATTCGAACGGATCTTTCCGGGATTTGTGGTGGATAAGAGTGCGTGGGTGGGCGTGCTGTGAACGAGGGGGGACGCGCAAGCGTCCGAGAGAGTGAGACAGCCGCCAACCCGAACGGCCCCGGCAGATGATCGCCGGGGCCGTTCGAATTCAGAACCGGATGATTCGGCGGAAGCCCTCGGCCAACTGTTCGAACAGGTCGCTCAACCCTTCGGCGATGGTCGGGAACCGTTGCCGGCGGTGCATCGCGCACGTGTCGGTGGGTGCCGTTCCCGGCTTGAACCACTCGGTCTTGCGCTGCGGACACCACTCGCCGGCGAGCTGGCCCGATTCCGGATCGATGTCGGCCGATACCATTCCCGCGGGTGGCGCCCACGTTGAGCTGTCGGGTTCCCGCCAGCCGGCACGCATGATGGACGCCCAGGCGGGCGCGGCCAGCCGGCCGCCCGTGGCCGCGTGGCCGATGGGCCGCGGTGTGTCGTAGCCGAACCAGACGCCGGCGACGACCGTCGGCGTGTAGCCCACGAACCAGACGTCGGCGTTGTTGTTGGTCGTACCGGTCTTGCCGGCCACCGGGCCGGTGATCCCCATGTCGCGCACGACGCGCCCGGTCCCGAAGTTCACCACTCCCTCGAGCATCGCCGTCATCTCGTAGGCGTCCTGCGGGTCCATGGCCCGGGCGGTGCTCACGTGGCCGGTCCACAGCGACTCCCCGTCCTCGCCGTCGACCTCGGTGACCAGCCGCGGGGTGACCCGCGTGCCGCCGTTGGCGAACGGCGCATAGGCGTCCACCAGCTCCAGGGGCGTGACCTCGAAGGCGCCGAGGGCGATCGCGGGCACGGGCTGCAACGGGCTGGTCACGCCGTTGCGGCGTGCCGCGGTGATCACGCGCCGTTCCCCCACCCCGTGACTGACGCGAACGGCGGCAGCGTTGGACGAGATCATGAGCGCCCGACGGAAGGTCACGGGACCCGTGTACTCGTCGCCGTAGTTGGCCGGGCTCCAGACACGTCCGCCGAGGTCGACATCCACGGGCTCGTCCTCGACCATCGACGCCGGCGACAGCCCGGCCTGCAGCGCGGCGGAGTAGACGAAGGGCTTGAACGCCGATCCGGGTTGGCGATGCGCATCCGTGGCACGATCGAATCCACCGCGCACGATGCGGGTACCGCCCACCAGCGCGAGGATGTCTCCGCTGGCGGCGTCCAGCGCCACGAACGCGCCCTGGGCCTCCGCCGGCGCCGATCCGTACTCGTCCACGGTCTCTCGACGGATACTGGCCGCCTGCCGCGGGATCACCCGATCGGCAGCCCGCTGGAGCTTCCAGTCGATCGTCGTATGCACCACCAGGTTGCCCGGGCGCCGATCGATGGGGAACAGCGAGTCCACGACCGATCGGACGGCACCGATCACGGTAGACGCATCGCCCCGGTCGGGCCGCCATCCATCGGAGGCCACGTTCAGCGACTGGCGGCGCGCTGCCGCTTCCTCGCGACTGGTGATGTACCCCTGCTCCGCCATCAGCGAGAGCACGAGGTTCCGGCGGCCCAGCGCCCGGGCCCGGTCGTTCCGTGGAGTATACGCCGACGGCCCCTTGGGAAGCGCCGCGAGCATCGCCGCCTCGGCCAGGGAGAGCTGCCAGACGTGTTTGCCGAACAGGTCCCGACTGGCCGCCTCGACGCCGTACACCCCGTCGCCGAGGTAGATGGCATTGAGGTAAAGCTCGAGGATCTGGTCTTTGCTGAGATCCCGCTCGAGCAGCTTGGCGTAACGTACTTCGAGAAGTTTGCGCCGTAACGAGCGGCCGTCGTAGCGGTTAGCGAGGAAGGTGTTTCGCGCCACCTGCATGTCGATGGTGCTGAACCCCTCGCGGATGCTCATGGCGGCGGTGTTTCGAATCGTTGCGCGGGCCACCCCCCACCAGTCCACTCCGTGATGATGGTAGAAGCGACGGTCTTCCGTCGCGATGAACGCGTCGCGCACCTGCTTCGGAACACGAGCGAGCGGCACGTTCACGCGCCGCACCGAGGCAAGATGTCCGATCACCTGGCCCGACCGGTCGAGAATTCGGCCCCCCTCGTCAGGACGGTACACCTGGATTTCGGCGCGCGATGGGCACCCGGCAAACCCGCAGGTACCCAGCCATGCATCGAAGGTCACGAGGCCGGCGAGGGCCACCGCGAAGATCGCGAGGAGGATCGAGCGACGTCGGGCGGGTGTGACGTTCATTCGGATGGTGTGGTGAGGGGCTGCAGAAATTCGTACGCCAGCGGGAACGTCAGGTTTCCGTTGTCGTCACCCGAGACCGCCGCCGGTCCAGTTTCCACGTTCTGATCAGGTGTTCCTCCGATGGGTTCCAAGCAGGCCAGGTGGTACGGGATTGGTGTTGCGGCGGCCGTGATTGCGTTCGGGTCGGCCGCGACGCAGGCGGCAGCGCCCCATGTTTTGACAACCGGACCCCGCTCCGGGGTTCACGGGCCGGGCCGGGACGACGTGTCACGCGCCGGACCCCTGCGCCCGAATCTGGAGGGCCGGGTCCCAATCCTCGAATACCACCTCATCGGAGACAGCGACTCGCGCTGGGGCCGCAGCTGGCGCCACTTCCGCCAGGATCTGGAGCTGCTCTACGAGCGCGGGTATCGCCCGGTGACCGTTGCGCAGCTCGTCGACCGGAAGTTCGACATCCCGCCCGGCACCTCGCCCGTCGTGATCACCTTCGACGACGCCTCGCCGGGGCAGTTCCGGTACGTGGAGCATCAGGACACGTTGGAGATCGATTCGACGAGCGCCGTCGGGATCTGGCTGGCCTTCCACGCGGCGCATCCGGAGTGGCAGAACCGGGCCACCTTCTGCCTGCTACCGGCCGCCGACGCCGGGCACGCCTTCTTCGGCGACAAGGGTATCCAGGGGCAGCGGACGGCATGGCGCCTCAAGAAGGTCCGGTTCCTCGCCGAGCAGGGGTTCGAACTCTGCGACCACACGCTGTGGCACGCCGATCTGGCCAAGTACGACGATCAGACCGTCCAGGAGCAGATCGCGCGCGGGCAGATGGCAATCGACTCTGCGGTGCCGGGATACCGGGTGCGCACCTTTGCGTTGCCCCTCGGCGTGTGGCCCCGGAATCGAGCGCTGGCGCGGCGGGGAGCGTGGACCGATCCGAAGACCGGGGTGGTCCATCGCTACGATTTCGACGCCATTCTCGAAGTTTCCGGCGGTGCCAACCGGAGTCCGTACGATCCCCAGTTCAACCCGCTGAGCCTGCACCGCGTGCAGGTGAACCAGGGAGACCTGGTGCGGCTGTTGGACATGCTCGATCGCACGAAGACGCGATACGTGGCGGGCAGCGCAACGGCGCCGGGAGCGGCCCACCGATAGACCCGCTCGACGCATCGCGTACCGCGGCGTATCATCAGCGATATCGTGGCGGGCGGCGCTGCCCCATTTCTTCTAGCCCAACCTCGTCGCCTCCATGCTCGAGCGACCCTCTGAGGCTGCCCGTCCGGCGCGACGCCGGCAGAAGGGCGCGGCAGGGCCTGCCCCCTGCGGCGCCATAGTCGCGTATCGCCTGATCACCCTCGCCGCCGGCTGGCCGCGCAGGGAGATTCGCCGGCATGCATGAAGCCCGGATCCGGGCCCGGGCCCGGGCACTCCCGTCGGCGTTTCTGGACGAACTGGCGCGACCCAATCTGCCGCTGAGTGAGACACACGCCGTGATCGCGGGGCTCGTGGTGCTTCGCGTCGTGGACCGCTGGGTGGCCGGGGGGTGTCGGTCCGCCCGCGTGCCGGCAGGAGCCCGTTCGGCGGTAGCGGATCTGGAACCGGGGAACCCGGCGCGGGGCATTCTTGGCGCCGTGCTGGACGCGATGGAATCGACGGGGGGTGGGGCGACCACCACCGTCGTTCAACATTTCCTGGCCTACGGTCAGGCATCTGGAATTCGAGGCCAAGTGGGATATGGCGCTCTGTGTGTACGGTGCGGTTGTCGACTACGCCGGAGCTGGCAGCCTCGGCACAGGCCGTATCGCGACGCCTGGTTCCGATCGCGCCTACTGCCTGCGAGATGCACGCTCGTCTCGAGGAAGCCGCTCGCCGCCTACCACCGATGCCCGCGACGCGCCAGCCAGGCGAACGAACGGATTCTGCGCTCAGGACCTGGAGATACGGGCGCGCGGTGGTGGATATCACGCGCGGTCGGCTCGAGCGAGGCGGACGGTAGGTTTGACGACATCGTCGCCCGCGCCGGGGCGGCGCAATCTCCCGGCCGTTCTCGCCACGGCGCTCCACCACCGCGCGATCGTTGCCGGATTCGCAGGGCGCGCCGGCGCAGGCAGCCGTACAGCTCGCGTTTCGTGCCTTGCAGATCACGCCCCGACCCGTCGGAACACGATCGCGTGCTTTTCGACATTGGCGAGTCGTTGCGCATGGCGGGCATGCGTGACCCGGCACGCGACGCATTTCTGGTCCTTTCATGCACGGGCCAGGAACCGCCCGCATCCGCTGGCACGCACTCGTGATGTTGATGCGGATCGCCGCCGACGACGGACAACGGGAAGTGTTTCGAGCACTACCGGCGCCTGCTCGATCCGACGGACTTCCAACCGCACTTGGCGATCGAACACCGCTGCAATTCGGATACTCCCTCCGCGCTCTCGGCGATCTCCCAAGGCGGGATTGCGCAATTTCGCCGCGCGCTGACTCTGGCGGACGAAATGGGTTTTGGCCATCAAGCGAGCGAGGGCCCGGCGAAGCACTCGCGGGCCGCTCCGATGCCGTCCACTCACCCGCGCCCCAGTAACATCGAGGGGCTGACGGAAGTCGTTGACGCACTTCGAGCAATGCGCGAGTCCGCGGTCGCCGGCTGACGCCGGCGACTCGACGGACGCACGCCTATTGCTGGCGCAGCGCTCCCAACAGCGGCAGCAGCATGGTCACCGCCCAGAAGGAGACGCCGAAAATCCAGGCCTTCGCCCTGGGTAGCTTGCTGATGACCGCTACCCCGATCGTCACCAGCACGACGGACCATAGCACGAACAGGTCGAGGTGGTCGTAGACGACGCCGGCCACCGGCTGAATGGAATTGGGGTCCATGAATCGGCCCGGGCCGACCTCGATGGCGAACCGCGAGGTCAGACTGGCCGGGTCCATGAGCAGGCCTTGCACGGAGAGGGCGATCTGCTGCACGACCCGAGGAATCAGCGCGAAGGAAGCAACCACCATGGCGGCGTTCCACGACAACGTTGCCCCGAAGAGTTTGACGAGCAGCCAAGCGGCAAACGCGATCACCACGGCGAGAATCGGGACCAGCACGATGCTCCCGTATTGGGCGATCGTGAAGCCGATGGCCTTGGAGCGCTCCAGCATCTCGGGGGTGAGCTGTGGATTCGCAGCCAACAGCTTCTGCGCGTTGCGTGCGAATTCGGCGTCGAAGACCGGCTGCATGATATTGCGATTCGCGAACGCGAGCACGGCCATCAACACCGTGACGACGAGGAGCGGGATCCAGAAATTGCCCTTCTCCCGGCGCCGGAATACGTCCCCGGGCGCGTAGAAGATGTCCAGGAAGTCTTCCCACACCGACGCCTTTGCTGGCGACGGGTCTGGCGACATCGAATTCGGGGAGTCCATGACGGCCTCTTTCGGGTAGGGGAGGGTGGCCAGCAGGGCGCCTGTGAGCGCGACGGTGGGGCGCTCGGGTCAGGCCCATGGAAGATTCTTTACGGCGCTGACTTCGTCAAATCGGGGGAATCGCATTGATTGTGTTCACCAAATGATGTCGAAATGCCCGAGGTGTCATAAAACGTGATAGCTCGTGACACAAAAGAGCACTTGTTCCGCATTGGACAGCGGCCGATCTTCACCGGTGAGAAAACACGCCCCGTAGGACGGAGGAGACACCCGGTGTTCGGTAACGGTAGCTCCCTGCGACATCTGGCTTTCTTTGAAGAGGTCGCGGCTCACGAGGAACATCAAGCGGAGTGGCGCGCGGCCACGGCTGGACTGGTCGCGCTCCGTCTCGTCGATGCATGGATCGAAGAGGGCCCCGAAGTGGCGGCCCCCGATTCCTGGAATGTCCGTGCCGTGATGAAGGCCGTCGATGCGATGGACGACGGATCGACGATCCCGTCCATCCTGCGAAGCATTGTGGCTGCGATCGCAGGAATGCCCTGACCGGGTCGACGGACGACCGTGTCATGCCCCGAATCGTGGCCTACGCACGGGCGCTCGAGTACGAAGCCGAGTGGATGCTGGCCCCGACGTCTATGACACCATCGTGGCCCACACGCATCCACTGGAAGAAAGCGATCGCTGCGGCTGCCGCCCACATCCGTCGGGGCTACTGTCTTCGAACCATCGGGACGTTCCAGCCGGCGCTCGAAGCGTACGCGACGGCGGGCAGATTGCCGGACAGACGCTGGGGACATGATGGGCGTTCTCCTTGCGCGGCTCGGCGCGGCGAAGATCTCCGTCGCTCGGGGGAACCTGCCGCAGGCTGAGGCCGATGCTCGACGAGACGATCGCGCAAGCGCATCGGACCCTCGGGATTTCGACCATCCATTCGATGGCCCTACACGATCGCGCCATGGTGGCCGGTATTCGCGGCCATCACGATCGTAGCGATGGAGTTGGCTTACGATGCGATCCGGGAGTCGGCCGCATCAGGCGGATCGCGATCGTATCCTCAACGACATCGGCACGGCCTTCCACATGCTGGGCCTGCGCAGTGTCGCTCGCGATGCCTTTTTCGTGCTGTCAGCGACCGCGCAGGAACAGTACATGCGGTGGGTTGCGATGCTTTCGCTCATGGGCATTGCCGCCGAGGATGGGTCGGAGCTGATCTTCGACCAGCTTCGGCGCCAGACTTCAGCCCGGTCAGCCTGCCGCCCAAGCTGGAGATCGAGTACTACGTTCGTCTGGGTCGTGGCGTATCAGTGAGTTGGAGCACGATCGACCAGGCCCAGATCGCGCTGTGCGAAAGCCATCGAACTCTCCGAATACTCGGGGATTCCTCGGGTCTGCTCTTCGAGGCCGAGGAAGCCTTGCAGACACCACGCACCCGGACTGCGGCAAACGAGCGGTGGGAGGAGATCGCCGCCAGAACCGTTGCCGGCATCGCGGAAGCAGTGCGAGGTATGCGGGAGGCGGCGCTCGCCACGGCGGCGTGAGTAGTAGATACAAATGCGGGGCTCCCGCTAGGACGCGCGGCCCGCAGATGGAACACCCTTCGGGTGGGACTGTTTAGTTCGAGTGCAGGTGATTCCGGTCGAACTGCCTTCGTACCCACTGATGCAACCGTCGTGCTGCGGCGCCGTCGGGTTCGCGCACGCGGCCACAACAAAGGAGGCAATGGCCAGGACAAGGTAGGTCATCTTGCGGCGTGACATGGGGCGTACTCCAAGTTGAATGGCAGTGATTTCCGTGACGGGGAACTGCTGCCAGTCAAGCTAGGGTCGCCGTTTGGTGCGTAAACTCGCATTTTGTGACAGCAGGTTGCGGTTTTATGTCACCGAATCCCGATAAGGCGTGGACGTCGTCGCCCTACTGCCCAGGCAGCTACTCGACCATCTGACCCTGGTACTCGGCCCCTCGCATTCCCTGTCGGCTCCGGCTGATTGGGGTGCGCTCCGCGCCACGGTGCAAAGCCGGATCGTTGACGTCGTCATAGCGGACCCCGCATATGACGGCCGTGTCCATATCCAGGATTTGGCGGACATCCGGGAGTTCTATCCCTCCCTCCCCATCGTCCTGTATACGACGCTCAGCGCCGCGGCCATGCAGGGCGTGATCCAGCTCGCGCGATACGGAATCGAGCATATCGTGCTCGCCCGGTTCGACGACGAGCCGAAGCGCTTTCTCGAACTCATCGAGGGGGTGCCGGGCCACGCTCTCGGCGACCAGATGTTGCGGGCACTCCGGGAGCCCATCACCAAACTCCCGGTGACGATCAGCCGAGCCATCGAACAACTGTACCGATCGCCCGGTCGCTTCCACGGGGCCCGGGAGTTGGCTGAAGCAAGCGGGATCACCCCGCGAGGATTGTACCGCCACATGGCAGCCGTCGGCATGCCGTCGGTAAAGAGTCTTGTGGTGTCGGCAAGGCTGGTGCGAGCGTACGGGTATCTCAAAGACCCGGGACGCTCGGTGAAAGAGGTCGCTGCCCGAGTCGGTTACAGCCGGCCCTGGCTGCTGACGAAGCAGATGCGGGAATACACGGGCTTCGTACCCAGCGACGTTCGTGAGGCGCTCAGCGCCGATGAGTTTGTGACGCTGCTCACATCACGAGTACGCACCGAGCAGCAGTAACGAGGATGGAGGGCCCTGGCCGGCCTCTCTCCGACGACGGAGGTACACGCTGTGCAGGGATCACCGACTCGGGTGCTCATCATCGATGATGAACCCGCCATCTGCAAAGCCCTCTCCATTGCGCTCTCGCGCACGGGCTTTTACGTGCGCACCGCGCTGTCGGGAGACGAGGGGATCAGGATCCTCAAGGACGAGGCGTTCGACGTCCTCGTGCTCGACCTGCGCGTGCAGGACATGCGCGGCGACGTGATCTACGAACTCGCCAAGGCGGAACGTCCCGAATTGACGCGGCGCACCCTGTTCGTGACCGGCGATATTTCCGAGCGGGCCGATACGATCATCGCCGCCTGCAAGTGCCCGCTCCTGCGCAAGCCGTTCGAACTCCGGGACCTCATCAATCTCGTCGTCTCGATGGCTCCCCGGGCCCACAACGCCTCAGCCTGACTTCCGCTCCAGATCGCCCCACCGCTCCACGGCACGCCGAAGGTGGGGGATCACGATCGATCCGCCCACGAGGAGCCCGATCGACAGCGACTCGAAGACCGCATCCCGCGCCACCCCCTCCTCGGCGCAGCGCACCAGATGGTAGGTGACGCAGTCGTCGCACCGCAGCACCAGCGACGCCACCAGCCCCAGCAGTTCCTTCGTCCGCACATCCAACGCCCCGGCTTCGTACGCCCGGCCGTCGAGCGCGAAGAACCGGTTGATCACCAGATTCTGTTCCCCCAGAATCTCGGCGTTCATCCGCTCGCGGTAGGCCCGGAACTCGGCCAGCGACTGTCCGTGTTCGTGCGACTCCCCGCTCACAACTTCCACTCCCGGAGCGTCTTGAGCGCCGATTCGAGCGCCGAGCGCTGGGCCGGCTGCGTGGACTCGGCCAGCAGCCCCTCGTAGGTCCGGATCGCCAGCTCGAGAGCCAGCGGATCGTGCTCGGCGCTGGCGAGACTGGTGGCGTTGTCGGCCAACGCGGCGCGCGCGGTCTGGTCGTCGGGAAACCGCTGCGCTACCTGCTGCCAGCGCGCGACGCGCTCCCGTACGTTCGACTCGGCGAGTGCCCACAGGTGCCACGCCCCACGGTTTGCGGTATCGGCGGCGATCGCCCGGGAGGCGAGATCCCCCACCACGTCCGGCCCACGCCCCGTGAGCCAGTAGGCGTTGGCCAGCAGCACCATCGCCTGGGCGTCATTCGGAACCTGTGACACGATTCGTTCGTAGGCGGGTATGATCACTTCGGGCCGGTCCCGGAATGGGACGCACGCTTCCTTGAGCTGCTCGGGCGACACCGTCGCCGCCAGCGCCCGCACCCGATCAAACAAGACGCCCACGTTGTCGGTGCGTTCGTAATCCTGCAGGGCCGCGCGCAACTCGGCGCCGGCATCGATGCTGGGAGAAATCATGCGTGAAAACTACGGGGCCCGCGGGGCCCCGCCTACCACCCGCGGGGCCGAATGTGGGCTGGATCACCCCAGGGTTGCGCGAATGGGCCCGACTGCCGATACTCCATGCGTCCGCCGGCACGACCAGTATCGTCCTTCCGGCCGATCGCGTGACCGCCCGTCCCTCACGTGCGAGTGGATGATGGCGAGCAGGTCGCGCCCCGCAGGACCCCGCCCGCTGACGCGTGAGGCAGCCGCGCCGCGAGCGAGACAAGTCAACGCCAGAGTAGCGTCGCACCACGTCCCCACAGTTCGCGCTCGACCGCGCTGCGAATCCGTTCGCCCGGGTCTCCATCGAGTGCTTGCGCAACGAAGCGCAGGGACCAGTACGTGCGCAGTAGAGCCCGCCCACGGCTACACGTGGGTATTCCGAACATTGCACACTTCGTTTCCCAAACCATCAGCCGAATGACCGAACGTCGCCGCCCACCTCGTCGTGGCCGTGGCTCTCGTCCGTCTCGCCCCAGTGGCGAGACCTCGGGCGAACCCAACCCGTACCGGGACGCCTCCATGGACATGCCTTCCGAAGCCGAAGCGTCCGAGACACCGGCCCCCATGCCCTCCGCTCCCGCGTCCACCACCGAGCCGGACGGGCCACCGGCGCGAGCGGATGCCGAGGCCTCGCCTCCGGCCCCCCCGTCCGTGAGCCCCGACGGCGCGTCGACGAACGGCACCGGCGAGTACCCCGCGGCTCGCCAGGACCAGCAGAACAACCGGCACGAACGGAACGGCCGCCGGCACCGGCGGAACCGGGGTCGCGGTCGCGGCCGGGACAACCGGGACAGCCGCGACAAGGGCGGAGACAGCCGGGAATCGCAGGCCCAGGGCCCGGTGGTGCTCACGCCGGCCGGCGAGCAGACCGGGTGGTTCGATCCCCAGCGCGACGGCGGCTTCCTTCGCCGCCCCGAGGCGAGCTATCTGGCCGAGCCCGGCGACGCCTTCGTCCCGCCCCAGGTGGTCCGGCAATTCGGCCTCCGCAAGAGCGACACGGTCGACTGCGCCCTCGGTCGCGACCAGCGCGGGCGCCTGACGGTGATGGAGGTCCGCACCGTGAACGGCGAGGATCCGGCCCTGAGCGCCAAGCGACCGGATTTCCAATCGCTCACGGCCTCGTATCCCGAGCGGAAGTTGTTCCTCGAAACCGGGCGCCCCGCCAAGGGCGGCCCCGAACTCACCCGGCGCGCCATCGACCTCATCGCGCCCATCGGCTTCGGCCAGCGGGCGCTGATCGTGGCGCCGGCCCGCGCCGGCAAGACGACCCTGTTGCACGCGATCACCGAGGGCGTGGCGATCAACCATCCCAACGTCGTACTGCTCATCCTGCTCGTGGACGAACGTCCCGAAGAGGTGAGCGAGGCGATCTCCTGGGGGGTCGGCGAAGTCATCGCCTCGAGCTTCGACCAACCCGCGCAACGCCACGTGGACGTCACCGAGATGGTGCTCGAACACGCGCGGCGCCAGGTGGAACTGGGACGCGACGTGGTCATCGTGCTGGACTCCCTGACCCGCATGGCGCGGGCGCACAATACCGCGGAGCGTGGCACGGGACGCACGCTGTCCGGCGGCCTCGACGCCACCGCGATGGCCAAACCGAAGGCCTTCTTCGGGTCGGCCCGGGCGGTGCTCTCCACCGCCGGGGGCGGATCGCTGACCATCATCGCCACAGCGCTCGTCGAGACCGGCTCGCGGATGGACGACGTGATCTTCGAGGAATTCAAGGGAACCGGCAACTGCGAGATCAAGCTCGATCGCCCGCTCGCCGAGAAGCGGATCTATCCGGCCATCGACATCGCGACCAGCGGTACGCGACGCGAGGAGAAGCTCTTCCGGCCGGAGCAGATGGACAACGTGTTCACCCTGCGCCGCGGATTGGCCCAGATGCCGCCGCAGGCCGCCATGGAGTGGCTGATCAAGCGCATCGCGGCGACTCCCAACAACGACGCGCTGCTCGAAGGGCTCTGAGCCCGCAGGCCGTGCGTGCATGAGGCGGTGAGGCGGTGGCCCGGTTCGACGGCCACCGTCTCACCGCCTCGCCGTTTCATCCCTTCGCCCCCAGCTCCTCGTAGAGCACCGCCACCGCTCGCAGCCCGCGGGTGAAGTTGTCCATGCTGATCCACTCGTTGGGCGCATGCGCGTTCTCGCCCGGCAGGCCGAACCCCATCAGCAGCACGGGGGCGTGGAGCAGGCGCTCGAAGTCGTCGACCACGGGAATCGAGCCGCCCTCGCCCGTGATCACCGGTGCCCTGTCGAACGCCGCCGCGAGCGCCCGGCGCCCGGCGTCGTACAGCGGACCGTCCAACTCGGCCCGCCACGGCTTCCCGCCGTGGAGCGCGGTGACGGTGACGGTCACGCCGTCCGGCGCCACGCGCGCCACATGCGCCTGCATGAGGCGTTCGATGTCCCGGGGATCCTGGTCGGGCACCAGCCGGCAGCTCACCTTGGCCATCGCCTTCGACGGCAGCACCGTCTTCGCCCCCTCGCCGGTGTAGCCGCTGAGCAGGCCGTTCACCTCGCAGGTGGGCCGCATCCAGATGCGTTCGAGCGTCGAGTACCCCTGTTCGCCGCCGAGGGCCGGGGCGCCGGTCTCGGCGCGAAAGGACTCGTCGTCGAAGGGCAGGGCCCGGATCTCGCGCCGCGCCTTCTCGCCCCAGTCGCGCACCTTGTCGTAGAACCCCGGGATGGCGACGTGGCCGGTGGCGTCGTGCATCGTGGCGAGAATGCGCGCCAGGGCCATGGCAGGATTCACTACCGCCCCGCCGTAGCTGCCGGAATGCAGATCGGTGGTCGGCCCCGTCAGGTCGATCTGGAAGTAGGCGAGCCCGCGCAACGACGAGAGAATCGAGGGCAGACCCGGGGCGAACATCGCCGAGTCGGAGATCACCACGCCGCTGCAGGCCAGCTCGTCCTTGTGCCCCTCGATGAACCCCGCGAGGTGGTCGCTGCCCACCTCCTCCTCGCCCTCGGCCAGAAGGACGACGTTTACCGGAAGGGAGCCGCGCACTTTCAGGTGCGCCTCCAGCGCCTTCATGTGGATGAAGAGCTGGCCCTTGTCGTCGACCGACCCGCGGGCGTACAACTTGCCGTCCCGGATGGCGGGTTCGAACGCCGGACTGTCCCACAGGTCGAGCGGTTCCGCCGGCTGCACGTCGTAGTGGCCATACACCACGATGGTGGGCGCGCCGGCGCCGGCGCCCCGCCACTCTCCGACGACGATCGGATGGCCGGCCGTGGGATGGATCGTGGTCCGCAGGCCGGCACGGTTGAGATTGTCCCCCACCCACTCGGCGGCGGCTCTCGTATCGGCATTGTGCTCACTGCGCGCGCTGACGCTCGGAATGCGAAGAAAGGAAAAGAGTTCGTCGCGGATCCGGGATTCGTTGGCGACGAAGAAGGCGTCGAGGTCGGGAGGAAGAGGCATGATGGTAAAGAAACGACGCCGGACCGAAACCGCGCAAGACCGATGCCGCGTGGGATCGTCCCCGCGGCGGCGCGAACCTTACCGGCGACGATCCCCGCGCGCATACTTGCGGACCAGTCGTCCCGAGACGGAATGCGTTCATGATACGACCGAGCCTCTACATCCGGGCCGCGCTCGTCGCGGTGCTCTGCACCGCCGCGCAGGCGCAGGCGCAGAACACGCGCGTCGTCGTACTCGGCACGGGCACGCCGAACGCCGATCCCGAACGGTCCGGACCGGCCATCGCCATCGTCACCAACGGCCATGCGTATCTGGTGGACGCCGGCCCGGGTATCGTTCGTCGCGCCGCGGCCGCGGTGCGCGAAGGCATCGACGCCCTGCAGCCGCCGAAGCTCGACATCGTCTTCCTCACGCACCTGCACTCGGACCACACGCTGGGCCTCCCCGACCTCATGCTCTCGCCATGGGTGCTCGACCGCACGGCGCCGCTTCGTGTGTTCGGCCCCCCGGGCACGGCCGACATGGTCCGCTTTCTCGACTCCGCGTATGCGAAGGACATCGACATCCGGCTCCACGGCGGCGAACCGTCGAACGCGACGGGCTGGAAGACCGCGGTGCACGAATTCACGGACCCCGGCGTCGTGTACCGGGACAGCAACGTGACGGTGCGCGCCTTCCGCGTCCAACACGGGCAGTGGGACTACGCGTTCGGCTACCGGTTCGAGACGCCCGACCGGACGGTGGTCGTGAGCGGCGACACCCGCCCCACGGACGCCGTCGTCGACGCCTGCAACGGGTGCGATGTCCTCGTGCACGAAGTGTACGATGCCGAAACGTTCAAACGCCGGCCGGCGGCCTGGCAGGCCTACCACTCCCGGTACCACACCTCCACCTACGAACTCGGGGCCATCGCCACCCGGGCGCGGCCCAAGCTGCTCCTGCTCGTGCACCAGCTGTACTGGGGCGGCACCGATGCCGATCTGGTCCGTCAGGTCCTGACCAGGTTCGACGGCCGGGTGGTGTCGGCCCGTGACTTGGGGATATACTGATCTTCCATGCCCCAGAAGTCAGCCGCCACGCCGAGCGCGATCCAGCGCGAACTCCAGCAGACGCGTCCGTTCCATTCGATCGGCGCCGAAGCGATGATCGGCATCATGCGCACATCGGCGCTGATCCAGCGCCGCCTCAACGCGATCGTTTCGCGCGAGGGGATCACACAACCGCAGTACAACGTGCTGCGCATTCTCCGGGGCGCGGGCGAGGCCGGCATCCCCACGCTCGCCATTCGCGACCGGATGGTGGACGCCTCACCCGGCGTCACGCGCCTGGTGGACCGCCTGGAGCGCGCGGGCTACGCGCGCCGCGAGCGCTCGGCGCCTGACCGCCGGCAGGTGCTGTGCCGGATCACCGCGGCCGGCCTCTCCCTGCTCTCGCGGCTGGATGGCCCGATCAGCGCCTACGACGACGAGGCCGTGGCCATGCTGTCGGCCGCGGAGAAACGGGAACTCGTCCGCCTGCTCGACGCGGTGCGGAAGGACGACGCCGAGCGGCGGTGAGCTCCGCACGTCGTCGTCCGGCCGTCACGGCGCGGCCGAATGCTCGACGTCGGGCCAGCTGCCCTTCCACCCGCGCAGCACCCAGATGCGACGGTACGCCGCAACGTCGCCGTCACGCCGCGGTAGCGGCACCAACGAGCCTTTCTCCAGGGAGTCGAACTGGGGACCGAGCACGACGGCGGTATGGTGCGGCTCCGGCACTTCGTCGAGCACCAGCACGAGGTCGTCGCCGGTGTGGGCGAGATCCCGAAACCCGGGCCACAGATCGTACTGATTGGGCCGCCCCGAAAGATTCACCGAGAACGTGACCGGAGTCTCCGGCAGGTGGAAGGCGAGTTCCGAGGCATCCTGATACCGGTCGGCGGCCACCCAGACGTGGGCGTGGTCCCCGGCGAGCCGAGCACGTTCCGCGGCGACGCTGTCCGCCAGTTGTTCCCATCCCGCCGACCGCGCCACCGGATCGCGGCGCGCCGGAAGCGGCAGCACGGGCAGCACCGACTGCACGTAGATCACGGCGGACACCAGCGCTGCCAGCCCCATTCCCCAGGCCAGCCAGCGCCGGCCCGTCCGCCCCCAATCGATGAATGCCAGCAACGGCACGGCCGGGATGTACGCAAGCGCCGGCCAGTTGGCCTCGACGGGACGGCGGAGCGCGCTGATCACGAACAACCCACCGCTCGTGAGGGCAACGACGGCCAACAGGTAGTGGATGTCGGTCCGCGGATGCCGGACGGCATGCCATACGGCCATCGCCAGCATCACGAGGATGATCGGCGTCGCCAACCCCGCCTGGCCACCGAGCAGGTCCAGTTCGCGCTTGAGCGGCGATCCCCGCGGCGCGCCGAGGCCATGGTGAATCTGAAAGCCGAACGAGATCCACCCGTGGTGTGAGTTCCAGACGAGGACGGGCGCGAACACCAGCACGGCCGCGAGGCACGCCGCGTATGGCCCCCACGAGCGCAACTGGGCGCGGAGCCCGCGGTGCGTGAGGACGGCGATCGTGACCCCCACGGGAAGCAGGATCGACGTGTACTTGGAGGAAAAGGCGAGTCCGAGGGAAAGGCCGGCGGCCACCCACCAGGCCAGCGCCGACGGCGAACGTGGTGCGCTCTGCAGCGCGCGCACCACGCAGTAGAGCCCCATCGCCGTGGTCATGAGCAGCGGCACGTCCGGGGTGGCCAACACCATGCCCGACGCCGCCAGCGGCATGACGGCGAGCAGGAGCGCCGCGACCATTCCGGCGCGGTCGCCGCCGACCCGCCGTGCGATGCCGGCGGCGAACAGCGAGGCGACGAACCCGGCCACGATGACGAGTAGGCGGATCGCGATCGGAGACCCACTCAGCCCGACGGCACCGGCCACCCATCGGCCGCCCCCGATCAGGGCGGCGATGCCCCATGGATGATCGAAGTAACCGGCGGCGAGGTGCCGCGACCACTCCCAGTAGTACGTCTCATCGGGGAAGAGCGGAATCAGCACGGCGAACACGAGCCGCACAAGCGCCGCCCCAACGAGGATCAGCAGGGCGGTCCGCCACTCGTTCCGGGCCGGGCCGGCGGCCGCGCGGGGCTGGGGGGCCGTCACGGCGTCGTCGATGCGCGCGACACCCGGCGCCGGCGCCAGGCGAACCGGCCGAGCACGATGGCCCAGATCCATAGGAGCCAGGACACCCGTTCGTTCTCGGAAAGCATCGTCAGCATGCGCGTGGCGACGAGCGGCAGGGTTGCGGCCAGGCGCCACCGCGAGAGACTCGTGCTGGCCTGCCGCCGTTCCACGACCCGCGTCGCTTCGAACCCGTTGGACCGGATCACCCGATCGATCGCTTCGGCCAGGGAGTCGGTGCCCATCCCCCGCCAGCCGGTGAGCTGGATCAGCGTCCACGCCGGCGCGGTGAATCCCCACCCGTGATTGTCGGTGCCCGAGACGAGCGCGAGGTTCAGCGAGTCGGCGATGGCGTTGACCACCGTGCGCTTGCGGCGGGCCTGCCCCAATCCGCGCGGCGAGCCGTCCACGATCTCCATGGCGCGAACGCCGGCGGTGCCGGGCCCGGACGCGGGATGCAGGTGGCGCAGGTCGCCGGGAAAGGTGTAGATGACGATCGGCTCATGGTTCGGGAGCATGCTGGCCATCGTCAACGCCGTATCGTCGATGTCCCGGAGATTCGGATCCGTCAGGCCGAGATACGTTCGTTGGGCACCGAGTACGTTGACGTGCGCCCCATCCCAGACCACCTCAAGCCCCTGGAGGATCATCGTCCCCTGTCCGGCCTGGTCGGGATTTCGCGCAATGCCCTCGGCGGCGCCGCGCACGGTCCGATGATCCGTGACGTACGCCACGTCGTAGCCCGCCCGTTGGTGCCACCGGCGATTCGCCTCGGGGCTGAACCAGGGCGCCCCGTCGTGCGAGTAGCTGGTGTGCGAATGGAAATCCGCCACCAACACGACGTTGTTGAGCGGGGAATCCACGGCCAGTGCTGCCATCGGCCGCGGCACCAGAATCCCCGCCGCATAGACGGCCAGCAACAGCACCAGCGCAAGGCCGGCGGCCGCCAGTTCGCGCCCGACCGTGGTGCTGCCGCGGACCGCGCGCCAGATCCGCCAGCCCGCGAACAGCCCGACGAGCGAGACCAGAATGGCCACGTGTTGCTGGAGACTCATCAGCGACAGCGCGTCGTATACGTTGCAGATGGGCGCCAGCAACAGATACCCCGCGGACAGCACCAGGTGCACGAAGGGCACCGGTTCGAACGTGCTCGCGTCGCGAAGCGGGTCCACGGCGAACGCCGCCGACCCCATGACCAGCAGCGAAAGGACGACCGCCGCCCACGGTACCCGCCGGAGCAACCCGGGCGGGGGCAGCGGACCGGGACCGGCACCGCCGGACGTTCGGGTTCGGTGGGAGCGAGATGCAGCGGCCACGGAGGATCGGGTTGAATGGACGGGAGTTGCCAGGGAGCCCGGCGACCGACGACGATAAGCTAGTGACACTTTTCCGAGAGCGCACGAATGCCCAACCGACTGTCCGCCGAAACGAGCCCGTATCTGCTGCAGCACGCCGAGAACCCCGTGGACTGGTACCCGTGGGGCGCCGAGGCGCTGGAGCGCGCGCGTCGCGAGGACCGGCCGATTCTGTTGAGCATCGGCTACTCGGCGTGCCACTGGTGCCACGTCATGGAACGCGAGTCATTCGAGAACGCTGACACGGCCCGCCTGATGAACGAACGGTTCGTGTGCGTCAAGGTGGATCGAGAAGAGCGTCCCGACCTCGACGGCATCTACATGCAGGCGGTGCAGGCCCTCACCGGTCGCGGCGGGTGGCCGATGACGGTCTTTCTGACGCCCGACGGCGAACCGTTCTACGGCGGAACGTACTATCCGCCCGAGGACCGGCACGGCATGCCGGGATTCCCGCGCGTGCTCGCCGCGGTATCCGACGCCTACGCCAACCGGCGCGGCGACGTCCGCAAGACAACCGAAATGCTCCGGCAGGCATATGCCGCTCCCGTGGGGGGCGGCGGGACGCAGGCCGTATCGGAGGAGTTGCTGGACCGGGCCTTCCGGCTGACCGCCGCCGAGTACGACGTGCGGCACGGCGGGTTCCGGGGGGCACCGAAATTTCCACAGGCGATGTCGCTTGAGTCGGTGCTCGTGACCTGGGGCCGGAGCGGCGACCCCATTCCGCTCGAGTTGGTGGCGAAGTCGTTCCGTGCGATGGCACGCGGCGGTATTTACGACCAGATCGGGGGCGGCTTCGCGCGCTACGCCACCGATGCGGTGTGGCTCGTGCCGCACTTCGAGAAGATGCTCTACGACAACGCGCTGTTGGCGCGCCTAGGCGTCCACCTCTGGCAGGCAACGGCCGATCCCGACGTGCGGCGGGTCTGCGAGGAAACCTTCGACTGGGTGGCTCGCGAGATGACGTCGCCCAACGGCGGATTCTATTCCACGCTCGACGCCGACAGCGAGGGCGAGGAGGGGCGGTTCTACGTCTGGACCGCGGAGGAGATCGACGCCCTCCTCGGCGACGCTGCCCCGATCGTGCGCGCGTACTTCGGCGTCGAGCCGGGCGGCAACTTCGAAGGCCGGTCGATCCTGCACGTCCCGCGATCCGCGGACGCGGTGGCGGCCGCCGCCGGAGTGGAGATCGATCGCCTGCGCGAGACGATCGCCCACGCTCGGCGGGTGCTGTACGACGCCCGCGCCAGGCGGACCTGGCCGGCCCGCGACGAGAAGATTCTCGCGGCGTGGAACGGGCTCATGCTCCGGGCGATCGCCGAGGGGGCCCGGGCGTTCGAGACCCCCCGCTATCGCGACCTCGCCACGGCCAACGGCGAGTTTCTGTTCCGGTCCATGGTGCGCGGCGACCGCGTGATGCGCTCGCACAAGGATGGCGTCACGCGAATTGCGGGCTACCTGGAGGACCACGCCGCGGTCGCGCTCGGCGCCCTGGCCCTCTACGACCTGACCTTCGACCGGCGGTGGCTGGACCGCGCCCGGGCACTCGGTGACGCGATGGTGCGCTGGTTCTGGGACGAGACGATCGGGGCCTTTTTCGACACGGCGGCCGACCACGAGCCACTGATCACGCGGCCGCGCGACGTCAGCGACAACGCCACGCCGTCGGGTACCTCACTCGCCGTGGAGCTGTCGCTGCGGCTCGCCGAGTTGTTCGGCGACGACGCCCATCGCCGGCGGGCCGTGCGCGCGCTGGCCGGTCTCGCCGATGGCATGGGACAGTTCCCGCTGGCGTTCGGGCACCTGCTCGTCGCCGCCGACCTCGCCGTCCGCGGCGCCACGGAGGTGGCGATCGTCGGCGAGCCGGCGACGCCGGAATTCCAGGCGCTGGCCGGTGCCGCCGCCCGGCGGTTCGTGCCGGCGCTCGTGCTGGCCGGCGGGTCCGCCGGCGGCAATCCCGATCTGCCCCTGCTCGCGGGCCGCGCTGCTCCCGACTCGCCCGCCACCGCCTTCCTCTGCCGGCAGTACGCCTGCGATGCCCCGACCTCGGATCCCACGGCCCTCGCCGAGCAGCTGGATGCCGTCCGGCGGCGGTGACCGCCGGCCGCCGGCTAGCGCAGGACGGTACGGAACACGAACGACGTGTCGACGACGAAGAACGACCGGTTGAGCCCGCTGGGATCGAACGCCACGTAGCGCGCGCCGGCCCGCAGCACGACAAACGGCACGCCGTCCGGCTCGAAATGGACCGCCGACGCGATGACCGCCGCGACGCGGCCGCACACGCCGGGGTCCATCACCACGTGGACGGCGCTCGAGTCGAGACCGCCCAGGCCGAGCCCGGCGATCATCGCCACGTCCGACGCGCTTCGCGAGGCGATCATCTCCTTGAGGGCATCGACCCGCAACTGGCCCCCGCTCGCCGTCCCGGCGCAGGCGCCGTTCTGGGTGTCCGCACCGGCGGTCGCATCGGCGCGGCGGAGCGCCAACGTCTGGGCACTCGAGACGCCGGGCATGTGGCGGAGCGCATCGGCCGCTGCATCGAGCGCGCTCACCGAGCCGGCGTCGTGCAGGCGGACCAGATAGAACCCGTCGATGCCACCGTCGCTGTGGTCACCGCCAACCACCTCCCCGCACACGCGGTCGACGGCGGCCTGCCGCTGGGCCTGCGACGCCGTGGAGTCGAATCGGGCGGCCAGGAGGTTCCGCACGTACAGCATTCCGGGGCGCGCCGCGACGGACGTGGTGCCGAGAGAATCGAGCACGGTCTCGGCGACGGTGTCGGGCGCCAGGGGCGGCACGACCCCCCGCGAGGCGCACGCCGGCCGGGGCACCAGCGCAACGCGCTGCGCGGCCGCGGGGCGGACCAGGAGCACGCCGGCAGCGGCCAGCAGCGCCGCCCGCATGCGCCGGGTTACCGCCACCACAACCGGACGGTGGCCCACGATTCGGGAAGGAAGAGTTCGGGATCGAGCTTCATGTTGACCTTCACGTCGGAATAGTCCTCCTCGTACACCAGCTTGCCGCCCGACAACACCTGGACCTGCTCGGCCAGCCAGCCGCCGGGCTTCGGTACGTACTGATTGAACCGGACGTCCTGCACCGAGGTCCCGGCCGGATTGGCCTGGATGAGCCGCACGAACAGCAGCCGCTCGGCATCCACCCAGAACTGGGTGGCGGTGGTGTCGCCTGCCCCGGCTCCGACCACATACACCGGACGGCCCTGGAAGGTATCGCGGCGTACCCGGGCCAGGTCCACCCCCTCGTCGCGGAGCACGGCGGCCGTGTGCGTGGCGGGCTGCCGGTAGACATCGAACCCGAGCACGAGCAACAGATTCCGCTCGGCGGTGGCCTTGGCCAACTTGCCCGCGGCGAAGCTGTAGGTGCTGTCGTTCCTGAAGATCGCGCCGCCCCGCGCGGGCGCGTCGCCGATATCGATGCGCAGCTTGCCGGGTGCGGAGAGGGCTTCGTGCCAGGTCTGCACGCGCGCCTGCGAGCCGTCGGGTTTGTACCAGATGCTCTTCTGGACGAAGGTCAGTGTGGGATACCACGTATCCGCGTAGCGGTCGTGCATCGCCGCCAGGAGCTGGTTGCCATCGCTGGGTGCGGCGCCCTGGGCGCCGAGCAGCGCGGGAACGAGAGACGCCGCCAACAGCAGGAGTCGAGACATGGGTGTATCCGGGCGAGGGTGGGCGTGCGGGGCGGATCAGGCTTCCAGCCGGTAGCCGGCCTTCCACACGGTGAGAATGTGGCGCGGCTTCGACGGGTCGTCTTCGAGCTTGCGGCGCAGTTCGGCGATGTGGATGTCGACCGTGCGCGTCATGACGTCGGCGCTGTATCCCCAGACCTCCTTCAGCAACTCGATGCGGGAGACGACGGCGCCGCGGCGCCGGACCAGCATGAGGAGGAGATCGAATTCCTTGGGGCTCAGGGCCACCGGCTGGTCGCCGCGGGTCACGGTGCGCGAGGCGGGATTGATCTCCACGGCGCCGAAGCGCTCGACGGCGTCCACGGGCCCCCCGCCGTCGGCCTGACGGGCTCGCCGAAGGAGGGCGGCGACGCGCGCCAGCAATTCGAGCACCCCGCACGGCTTGGTCACGTAGTCGTCGGCGCCGAGCCGGAATCCGAGCACCTTGTCGGTCTCCTCGCCGCGTGCGGTGAGGATGAGCACCGGCATCTGGAGCCCCTCGTCCCGAAGCGTGCGGAGCACCCGGTACCCGTCCATGCCCGGCAGCATCAGGTCGAGAATGATCAGGTGCGGCGTCCAGTCCCGGGCCCGGACGAGTCCGGTTTCACCGTCCGGGGCCACGTCGACTTCGTATCCCTCGATCTCGAGGCCCGTGCGCAGCCCGTAGGCCAGGTCGGGGTTGTCTTCGATGATGAGAATGCGATTCATGCGGGGGGTTCCTCCTCCACTTCAGCGTCGCTGGCCCGTACCGTGAAGATCACGCGCACGCCGCCGCTGGGCGAGGTTTCCATGCTGCAGTGTCCACCATGCATCTGTACCAGCTCCCGAACCACCGAGAGACCGATGCCGCTCCCTCCCGTGCCGCGTTCGGCCTCCCGGCCCAACCGAACATAGGGCTCCCACACGCGCGACCGCTCGGCCTCCGCCACGCCCGGCCCCTCGTCGTCGATCCAGATGCGCACCCAGTCGCGCGTACGCGTGCTCCCCAGCGTGATCGTCTGTCCTTCGGGCCCGTACTTCGCCGCGTTGTCCAGCAGGTTGAGCAGAATCTGGCGCAACGCGTTGCGGTCGACGAGGGCCACCAGGCCGATCTCGATTTCGGCCCGCAGTTTCATCCGGCGCGATCGCGCCAACGGACCGAACAGTTCGAGGGCGTCGCGCAGTTCCTTGCCGACGTCGGTCGGCACCGGCGCGATGCGATTCTGCCGCCGTTCGGCGCGCGCGAAGTTGAGCACGTTCTCCACGAGGTAGGTCAGGCGGCGGGCTTCCTGGTCGATGATGCCGGCCGAACGGATGCGCTCCTCCTCGGTGCGGAGTTTGCCCATGTGCAGCAATTCGGAGAACCAGCGGATCTGCGCCAACGGCGTGCGCAGCTCATGGGACACGCCCGACACGAATTCCGTGCGCAACCGGGCCAACTCCTGTTCGCGGCGCAGCTGTACGAGCGCGATCGCGAGCAGCAGCGCCATGAGCGTCAGCAGCGCCAGGAGCATCGGCAGCCGCGACGGAGGCAACCCGCCGACGATCAGCCGGCTCGCCACATCGGGCCGCAACGCCACGCGGAGCACGAGCCGCCCGAAGTTGGATTCGAGGGTATCGGTGGCGCTGTACGACAGGTCGTACTGCCCCGGGGAACCAAACAGCGGGTCGCCGTCACCGTCCTCCACGACCATCGACAGGACGGAGTCGAGCGGCAGATTGCCGACCAGCGACGGCGGGAGCAGGGACCCGCGCCGGTACACGGACTGGAAGGTGGGGACGAGAAACGGCAGCGGCGGCGTCTCGTACCCGTAGATCACCACCGGGACGCCGTCCATGTTCCGCGACACGAGGAAGACGAGCAGCCGTGGACGCAGATCGACCCGCCCCAGAATCATGACGTACGAATCGTTGGTGATGATCACCCGCATCTGGGATTGCGAGCGCGTCCCGACCTCGGACGACCCGTAGGCCTTGGGCAGCATCTCCCTGAGCGGTGCCATGCTCCGGACCGCGGCCAGGATCGTGTCCCGGGCCCAGCGCCGTTCGCCGGACGACGCGTTCGTCTTCGTCGTCATGAGCGCGCCGTCGGGCCAGTCGATGCGGAAGAAGTAGCGCACGCTGTCCAGGCACTTGCACCATCCCGCGTAATCGTGCGCGAGGATGGCCACGGAATCCGGCGACAGCAGCGACTCCGGCAGACGCTCGGGATTGACGCGCATGGCCGCCTGCCCGAGCGACGGGATCATGCTCGTGAGCAGTTCGTTCTTGCTCTGCTGGCCGAACTGCCAGTCGGCGAACGACGCGTAGTCGCGCAGGGTGCGTTCGGCGGTCAGCCGATGGCCACGCGCCGAGACCTGGGCCTGATAGACGAGCATGGCGGTGATGACGAGCGCGAGCCCGAGCACCACCACCGTACCCAGAAGCCGGGAGGGACGCGTGGGGGTCATGGTAGGTCCAAATGAAACGCGGCGGCATGAGGCCAGCCAGAGTGCCCCCGGCGTCTTACCAAAGGCTTACAGCGGGTGAACCGGAGCATGGCACGGCCGCATCGCCTTGACTGTGCGAGCGAATGCGGCAAACTCCACGCATGTCCGCCGCGATGCCGTCTTTCGTTCGGGGCATGTTCAGCGGGGCCGTGCACGATGCCCTGCTCTTCCCGTACCCCGATCCCCTCGAGCGTCGCGACGGCGACGAGGCCGCCCGTGTCGGCGCGCTGCTCGACCGCCTGCGGGAGATCGAGCGGGACCTCGTGGATTCCGCGGCCTTCGACGAACACGAGACGGTGCCGGAAGCCGTGATCCGGGCCCTGGCGGACGGCGGGCTGCTCGGCCTGACGATTCCCGCGGAGTACGGCGGCGCCGGCCTCTCGCCGGCCGGCTACGCCCGGGTGTTCGGCGAGTTGTCGCGAATCGACGCCGGAGTAGCCGTGCTCGTGGGCGTCCATTGCGGCCTCGGGGCGCGGGCGATCGCCCTCTACGGGACCCCCGACCAGAAGGCCCGGTACCTGCCCCGGCTGGCGCGCGGCGAGACGCTGGCCGCCTATGCCCTCACCGAGCCCGAGACCGGCTCCGACGCCCAGCACATTCACACGCGGGCCGAGCGCGGCCCCGACGGCGCATCGTGGATCCTCAACGGGCACAAGCAGTGGATCGGCAACGGACACCGCGCCGGCGTCATCGTGACCTTCGCGCAGACGACGGTCGAACGGCGCGGCGACCGCGTGCTGCGGCCGACCGCCTTCATCCTCCGCTCGGACATGCCCGGATTCAAGGTGATGGGCACCGTACGAAAGCTCGGCATCCGGGGATCGACGCAGGCCGAGCTGGTGTATGAGAACCTGGCGGTGCCCGACGACCACGTGCTGGGAACGGTGGGCAAGGGATTCGCCGTTGCCGTACACGTCCTGAACGGCGGGCGACTGTCACTCGCTGCCGGGTGCACCGCGGCCACGAAGCGAATTCTCGGCCAGATGACGGCATTTGCCGAGGAGCGGGTGCAGTTCGGCCGGCCGATTGCCGACTTCGAGATCACCCAGCGGAAGATCGCCGGCCTTGCGGCCGACACCTACGCGGCCGATGCGATGCTCGGGGCGTTGACGTCGATGGCGGCCGATCCATCCAGCGACTCGGCGCTGGAGGCGGCGTGTTGCAAGGTGTTCGCCAGCGAACTGCTCTGGCGTGCCGCCGACGAGATGGTGCAGGTAGCCGGCGGCCGCGGCTATGTGAAACCGTATCCGTACGAACGGATGCTGCGGGACGCGAGAATCAACCGCATCTTCGAGGGAACCAACGAGATTCTGCGGCTCTTCATCGCCCTCAACGGCCTTCAGGGACCGGCGGCGGAGTTGCGCGAGATCGCGGCGGCGTTGAAGCATCCGCTCCGCCATCTGGGGCTGGCGAGCGGATTCGCGGCGTCGCGCCTGCGCAGCCGGCTGGGGGCGAGCGGTACGCTGGAGACAACGCTGCACCCGCGACTGGAGGGGCACCGGCGATACTTCGAGAAGCACGTCCGCCAGCTGAACGAGGGCGCGCGTCGCCTGCTCGAGGCGTACCGGGAGCAGATCTCCGAACGCCAGCAGGAACTGGAGCGGCTGGCGAACATGGCGGTGGAACTGTTTGCCACCGCGGCCGTGGTCGCCCGCACCCAGCGGCTGATCGACGACCGAGGGATCGCCGCGTGCGGGCACGAAGTGGACCTGTGCGACCTGTTCGCCGCCGAGGCCGGCCGCCGCTTCGCCGCCGCCCGCGAGGCCCTGCAATCGATTCAGGATGAGACGCGACGCGCGGTGGCGAGGTCCATACGAGACGAGGGCGGGTACGCCGTCCCCGATGCGCTGCTGGACTGGCCTCAACGGACGGAGTGAGATGCGACGGATCTATGACGTGTCGGTCCCGGTGGAAACCGGTGGACTCGTGTACCCGGGAAATCCGGAAATTCAGATCGCGCTGCAGCAGGCGATCGCGGATGGGGCCTCGTCCAACGTGTCGCGCATCGACTTCGGGTCGCATACGGGCACGCACGTGGACGCCCCGCGCCACTTCTTCGACGACGGAGCCGGCGTCGACACCCTGCCCCTGGATGTGCTGATGGGACCGGCGCTGGTGATCGCGGTGGACCCGGAGCTCATGGCCGTATCCGCGGAGCAGCTCCGCGCCCACGACCTGACGCACGTGACGCGGCTGCTCATCCGGACCCGCAACTCCGGATTCGTCCGGGAGCGCGATTTCCGGAAGTCGTTCACGTATCTGGCGCCGGACGGCGCCGCCTATCTGGTGGAACAGGGAGTGAAGCTGGTCGGGGTCGACTATCTCTCCGTCGAGCAGTTTCACTCGGGACATCACCGCACGCACCGCACCCTGCTCGAGCACGGGGTGGTGATCATCGAGGGGCTCGACCTGCGCGAACCCCCGCCGGGGGTATACGAACTGCGCTGTCTGCCGCTCCGGCTCACGGGGCTGGACGGTGCGCCGGCGCGGGCCGTCCTGCTCGCCTCCTGATCATCGATTCTCTTCATTCTTCTTCCGGTATTGAACACGATGCAACTGGCAATGATTGGATTGGGCCGCATGGGCGGCAACATGGTCGAACGGTTGATGCGCGACCGGCACACGCTGGTGGTCTACGACCGGAGCGCCGAAGCGGTGCAGAAGAGCACCCGACTCGGCGCCACGGCAGCTCGAGACCTCGCCGACCTGTGCGCGAAGCTGAAGGCGCCGCGGGTGGTGTGGATCATGGTGCCGGCCGGCGCGCCGGTGGACGAGACGATCGACGCGCTCGCGCCCCACCTGGCCGAGGGGGACGTCGTCATCGACGGGGGCAATTCGAACTTCAAGGACTCGATGCGCCGCGCGGCATCGCTTGCCGAGCAGAAGATCGAGTTCATCGACGCCGGCACGAGCGGCGGTGTGTGGGGCCTCGAGAACGGATACTGCCTGATGGTCGGCGGCTCGCGACGGGCCGTGACGCGCTGCGAGCCGATTTTCAAGTCGTTGGCGCCCCCCGACGGGTTTCGCGCACGTCGGCCCCGCCGGCGCCGGCCACTACGTGAAGATGGTGCACAACGGCATCGAGTACGGGTTGCTGCAGGCCTACGCGGAAGGCTACGAAGTGCTTCACGCGTCGAAGACCTTCCCGGGGCTCGACCTCGAGCAGATCGCGTCCGTGTGGCAGCACGCGAGCGTCGTGCGGTCGTGGCTCAACGAACTGGCTATGCGCGCCTTCTCCAAGGATGCCTCGCTGTCGGCCATCAAGGGATGGGTCGCCGATTCGGGCGAGGGCCGCTGGACGGTGAACGAAGCCATCGACCTCGACGTGCCGGCGCCGGTGATCACGCTCTCCCTCCTCGCCCGCTTCCGCTCCCGGCAGGAAGACAGCTTTTCGGCCAAGGTCATCGCCGCGTTGCGCAACGAGTTCGGCGGCCACGCGGTGAAGGCGGAATGACGGCGGAGACGGCGCGGGTCGCCGCCCGCCCCAGGCGTGCACCGCGGACGAACGGGTCGGAGCGCCGGAGCGCCGACCCCTGCACCATGGTCGTGCTCGGCGCTTCGGGCGATCTGTCGCGGCGCAAGCTCATGCCGGCGCTCTACCAGATGGCCAAGGACGGCCTGCTGCCCGACCTGTTCCAGCTACTCGGGGTGGGCCGCGATTCGTACGACGACGACGGGTTCCGCAAGCTGATGCGGGCGGAACTCGAGAAATCGGACGAGATCGAGGGCGTGGACGACACCGTCTGGGAGCGCATGTGCCAGCGCATCCACTACGTATCGGGCGACTTCTCCCAGGCCGCCACTTATACGGCGATCGGCAAGCGGCTGACAACCATCGAGAAGCCGCACGCGCCGGAGGCCCGCAACCGTCTCTTCTACCTCGCTGTGCCCCCGAGCGTATTCGAGGACATCGTGCGCCATCTCTCCGAGAGCGGGCTCGCCCCGAAGGCCGCCGGGGCCGGCGAGCGCCCGTGGCGCCGCGTGGTGATCGAGAAGCCCTTCGGGCACGATCTCGCCACCGCCCAGGAATTGAATCATCTGGTGCTCGAACTGTTCGACGAGTGTCAGCTGTTCCGCATCGACCACTACCTGGGCAAGGAGACCGTCCAGAGCATCCTCGTGTTCCGGTTCGCGAACGCGATCTTCGAGCCGTTGTGGAATCGCCAGTCGATAGCGCACGTGCAGATCACGGTGGCCGAAACGGTGGGCGTGGAGCAGCGCGGAGGCTATTACGAGGAGGCAGGGGTGGTGCGCGACATGTTCCAGAACCATCTCATGCAACTGCTCGCGTTGACCGGCATGGAGCCCCCGGTCACGATGAGCGCCGATGCCGTGCGCGACGAGAAGGTGAAGGTCCTGCGGTCGGTGCGATGGATGGGGCCCGCCGACGTCGAGAACTCAGTGGTGCGCGCGCAATACCGCGCCGGCACCTTCCACGGTCACGAGGTTCCCGGATACCGGCACGAAGCGATGATCGCCGCCGAGTCCGTCACCCCGACGTTCGCGGCCATGCGGCTGTACCTCGACAACTGGCGCTGGAAGGGCGTGCCGTTCTTCCTGCGGTCGGGCAAGCGAATGGCCGACCGCGTCTCCGAAGTCGCGGTGCAGTTCCGGGAGCCGCCGCATCTCATGTTCGGCCACGAGACGCGCAAGCTGCTCGCCCCCAACACGCTGGTCATGCGCATCCAGCCCGACGAGGGCGTCTCGCTGTCGTTCCAGGTGAAGACGCCCGGGGCGGCCTATCAGCTCGCCAAGCAGATGGAGGTGGCGCCGGTGGCCATGGACTTCGCCTATCGCGATGCCTTCGGCGACGTGAATCCGCCGGCCTACGAAACGCTGCTCCTCGACGTGATGCTGGGCGACGCCACGCTGTTCACGCGCAGTGACGAAGTGGAAGCCGCGTGGAAGGTGGTGGACCCGATTCTCGACTACTGGGAGGCCCACCCGCCGGCCCGGATGGATACCTACGAAGCGGGTACGTGGGGGCCGCCGTCCGCCAACCAGCTCATTGCCCAGAACGGCTTCTCGTGGCGGGAGCCCGAGGTGGACTGAGCCACGGGCATGACGGCAGGCGTGGCGCTACCGCCCGCCGCCGTCGTGGTCGCCCCCGCCGCCGCCGGGGCGGCGTCGCGGCAGGCCGTAGCCTCGCCGAAGCGTCATGCTGGCGCTCAGCGTGTCGCCCCACTCCTGCGTCACGCGTGCGGTGACGATGCGATCGAGACGCGGGAAATTCTGCCTGAGGTACGCGTTTCCCTTCGTTTCGATGGAATCCTGCGACGGCCCCGCCCCGTGCTGGGGCCCCTGGCCGTACCCCCCATACAGCGAGTCGACCACGTCCATCCCCTGAATCACCTGGGCGATAGGCGGAAAGCCGATGCCATTGAGAGTGTCGAGGCGCGCGTTGTCGCGCTCGTTGACGTACAGCTCCACAGTGCGCGAGTGCGGCCCGGCTCCGCGCGCAAAGGCGATCATCCCCCGCTGGTTGCTGCGCACGACGGGATCGTCGGCAATCCTGCGATGCCGCCAGACGGCGTTGACGGCCGGCTTCCCCGAAATGCCCCACTGGGCCAGGGATCCCGGTACGACACGGAAGAAATACGTGTCGTCGTAATAGCCGTTGGACACCAGGAAGTAGAACCGGTCCACCCCGAACGGCGCCCAATTGCGGTGGGCCACGGCCAGGAACGAGCCCCGAGTAGTCTGGAATTCCACGCGGAAGCTGTCCGGCGCCGGCGTCACCAGCTCTTCCGGCGTCGGTTCCAGCAGCGGCGAGCGGTGAGCACAACCGAGGATGGCCGTGCTCACCACGAAGACCAACAGGGCCGTGGAACGTCGTATCGGGTTGATGGAGTCCCCCGGGAATCAGAGTGCGTTCGAGCCACGCCGCACACCGACGGGCGTGGGTCGGCCTTGGTACCCTGCCGGGCCGGCTGAAGGTCCGCCGGCCGCCGCACGGATGTGTGTTGCCGGGCCGCTACAGGTGGCGCAAGCCGATCACCCGATCGCGTCGAAATCGATGTATCCCTGCTGCGGATCGGTGTGGACGAGGCGCAATTTCACCCGATCGCCGACGTCCAGGCCGTGCTTGCCGTGGACGACCATCCCTTCGGCCGGTGGATGAAAGAGGCGGGCGAACGTCCCGTGGTCCGACACGCCGGTCACGATGCCGTCGAACACGTCGCCGATCCGGTGGGCGAGCAGCAGCGCCGCGGCCACCTTGCGCATCGTGCGCTCCACCTTGTTTGCGGCGTCTTCACGCTCGGTGCAATGGGCCGAAATCGCGGACAGTTCGTCGTTCGAATAGGGCGCCTCGGCGCCGGCGAGGGCCGCCTTGGCCAGTCGCTGCGTGACGAGATCGGCATAGCGGCGATTGGGCGCCGTGGCGTGCGAGTAGTCGTGGACCGCCAATCCGAAGTGGATGCCGGGATCCTTTCCGGGCATGTCGAGCGCGTATTCGCCGGGGCCCATGAGCTTGACCACCGTGAGCGACAGATCCGGGAACCGGATCGGGTCGGCCGCACGGCGAGCACTGAGAAACTGGGCGAGCGCCAACGAGTCGGGCTTCGACGGCAGCGTCGCGTCGTACTGTTTCGCCAGATCGACGATCCGGCTCCAGCGTTCCGGTTCGCGCACGACGCGCCGGATTCCCGACCGCCCCTTCGCTTCGAGAAAGACGGCGATCGCGATGTTCGACGCGATCATGAAGTCCTCGATGAGGTCGCGGGCCTTGCTCTTTCGCGTGAGCGCCAGGTCGACCACCTGGCCGCCCCTGGCCACGGGGGTGGCTTCGATGGTGTCGAGTTCGAGGGCGCCGTTTCGCAACCGTTGCGACTTGAGTCGCTGCGCGGCCTCGGACTGCAGCCGCAGCTGCTGCTGGAGCGCCGCGTTGCCCGCCGCCTTCGCTGGCGCCGCTTCCCCGTCGAGCCAGGCGCCGACGTCGTCATAGGCGAGCTTCGCCTGATTGCGGATCACAGCGCGGCAGACGTCCTGCGTGGTCACCGCCCCGTGGGGATCGACGACCGTTTCGATCACCAGCGCCAGACGGTCCTCGTTCTCGTTCAGCGAGGTGAGACCCGTGGACAGCTTCTCCGGCAACATCGGGAATACTTCGATCCCCGTGTACACCGAAGTGGAATTCGCGCGCGCGTGCACGTCGAGCGGCGAGTCCTTGGGCACCAGGGCATCGACGTCGGCAATCGCCACGAGCAGGCGGATGCAGTCGCCGGGGAGTTGCTCTGCCACCTCGGCCTGGTCGAGATCGAGCGACGAATCGTTGTCGATGGACGACCAGAGCAGGTGCCGGAGGTCGCGCACGTTTGCGGGAATGGGCGCCGGCGCCGTGATCGCATCGAGTTGCCGTTGCGCGTCGCCGGGGTACTTCGGGTCGAACCCGTACTTCGCGGCGATCCGCCGCGCGATCGCATCGAGATCGACGTTGCCCGGCACGCCGTGTTTCGGCGCGTGGTTCGTATGGTGCTGGTCGTGATTCGAGATACGCGTGCTCCGCTGAAGGAAGGGACCGGTTGTGGGAATTTGCGAGGCCCGGCATGATTCAGGCAATGTCCGCCGCCGACGCATGCAGGACCCCTGCACCGGACGCGCCGCCACCGCGGCGCCGCGAATCACCCGTCGAGACGTGCGACTACTGCGGCGCCGACACGCTCGCATGGGTCAAGTGCAAGTTGATCTGCCGGAACTGCCGCCAGATCAACAAGAGTTGCGCCGATCTCTAGTTCGCGCCGGCTGACGGCCGCCGTTCACCGGCGCGCGACGGCCGTCACTCGAGGTCGAGGGCCAGATCCATCGCCGGCGCCGAGTGGGTGAGCGCCCCCACGGAGATCCAGTCCACGCCGCATTCGGCGATCCCGCGCACCGTGTGAAGCGTCACGCCCCCACTGGCCTCGACGGTGGCGCGGCCGCCCACGATGCCCACGCATTCCCGCAGCTCGGCGAGCGACATGTTGTCGAGCATGACGATGTCGGCGCCGGCGCGAACGGCCGCGTCCACCTGCGCCGCGCATTCGCACTCCACCTCCACGCGGGTGCCCGGCGGCGCGGTCTCACGCGCCCGCCGCACGGCCAGCCCGATGTCGCCGTCCAGCGCCGCCAGGTGGTTGTCCTTGATCAGCACGGCCGACGCGAGGTCGAAGCGATGGTTGCTGCCGCCGCCGGCGCGCACCGCGTACTTGTCGAGCAGCCGCCAGCCCGGCGTCGTCTTCCGCGTGTCGAGGATGCGGGCCTTCGTGCCGCGCACGGCGTCCACGAAGCGCGCCGTGAGCGACGCGATTCCGGACAGCCGCTGCAGGAAATTCAGGGCCACGCGCTCCGCGGCCAGAATGGGACGGGCGTGCCCCGTGATGTGCAGCACGTGGTCACCCGGCTTCACCCGCGTGCCGTCCTCGGCGTCGATGCGCAACGACACCTTGCGGTCGAGCAGGCGGAACGACTCGATGACGAGCGGCACCCCCGCGATCACGCCCTGCTCACGTGCCACCACGGACGCCCGCGCACGCCGCTCGGTGACCACCGTGGCGATCGTCGTGATGTCGTTGAAGGCCCCGTCCTCCTCGAGCGCCGAGCGCACCAGGCCGTCGAGCGCCACCGCGGCGAGCGGGAAGGCCAGCCCGGCCCGCGACATCTCGGAGATCGAGGGCGTGGACATCGGGGTGATCATGCGGGGTACGTGGCGGCGCTCCGAGTCGGGCTGCAGCATCGGCTTACTCCCCGGGATCCCCCACCGGGGCAAGGGCGCTGGGGCCGCCGATCGAGACCATGCGCTCGATGGCGCGGCGCGCGCGACGCGCGATGTCGGGTGGGACGGTGATGTGGTGCTCATTGTGCTTCAGCGCCGCCAGCACCTTGGGCAGCGTCGTGACCTTCATGTACGCGCAGGTGGCGCGCTCGTTGGCCGCGTAGAACGTCTTGGTGGGATTCTCACGCCGCAGCCGGTGGAGGATGCCGACCTCGGTGGCGACGATGAATTCATCGGCCGGGGACTGCGCCGGACGCCGGATCATGCCCTCGGTGGACAGAATCTCCACCCCATCGGCCGCCACATCGCCGGCCGACATCGCTTCGAGCACCGACGTCGAGCATCCGCATTCCGGGTGCACCAGGAACTCGGCCTTCGGGTGGGCGGCCCGCTGCGCCTGCATGTGCTGCGCGTCGATCCCCGCATGGACGTGGCATTCGCCCATCCACACGTGGATGTTCCGGCGCCCGGTCACGCGGCGCACGTGCGCCCCCAGGAACATGTCGGGCAGGAAGAGCACGGGCGTCTCGGCGGGAATCGCATTCACGACCTCCACGGCATTGCCCGAGGTGCAGCAGTAGTCGCTCTCCGCCTTCACCTCGGCCGTCGTGTTCACGTACGACACCACCACGGCGCCGGGGTGCTCCGCCTTCCAGGCGCGAAGCTGGCCGGCATCGATCGTCGCCGCCAGCGAGCACCCGGCGGCCATGTCGGGCAGCAGCACCGTCTTGCCGGGGGATAGAATCGCCGCCGTCTCGGCCATGAAGTGCACGCCGCAGAAGACGATCACGCCGGCTTCGGTCTTTGCGGCTTCGCGCGACAATCCGAGCGAGTCGCCCACGTAGTCGGCCACGTCCTGAACCTCGGGACGCTCGTAATTGTGGGCCAGAATCACGGCATGCCGCCTGGCGGCCAGCGCACGGATCTCCTCGTGCAGCTCGGCGAACGCGCGGTCGCGGGAGGGTTCGGTATTCGAGGGCATGTCCTTGATATTAGCGGTGTTCCGGACGCGATGTTCCGGGGGGTCCCAACAGCCGTTACAACTCGATGTGGCGGCCTCGCCATTCGCGGCGGCCGCGTGGGAAGTCGCTGCGGTAGTGCCCGCCCCGCGACTCCCGCCGCCGGAGCGCCGCCCTGGCAATCAGCCCGGCGGTCTGAATCAGATTCACCTCCTCCGTGGCACCCGCGGGCAACCGGCGCTCGAGGTCCCCCAGCGTGGCCAGGGCGCTCTTCAAGCCCGCGGCGCTGCGGACGATTCCCGCGTACTGCCACATGATCATCCGCACCAGGTCCGCCGCCACCTGCGCCGCCCCCCGGTCGTGGAGGACGGGTACGCTCCACCGCGTCTTTCGCGGGTCCCGCGTGAGCGCAGGCACCGCCTGCAACCGACTCGCCACCCGCTCGGCGAAGACGAGGCCTTCGAGCAGCGAGTTCGAGGCCAGGCGGTTGGCGCCGTGCACGCCTGTTCTCGAGAGTTCCCCACAGGCGAACAGCCGGCGGAGACTCGACTGTCCGTACAGATCGGTGGCGACACCCCCCATCATGTAATGCGCGGCCGGCGTGACCGGAATCAGGTCACGCCTGGGGTCGATCCCGCGGGCCCTGCAGATGGCGTCGATGCCCGGAAAGCGCCGGGCGAAGGCCCGGCCGATGCGGCGCGCATCCAGAAATACCCGGTGGCCGGCCCGCTGCTCGCGAAAGATGGCGCGGGCGACCACGTCGCGCGGCGCCAGCTCGGCGTCGGCGTGCTTCTTCCGCATGAACCGGTCGCCCCGGTCGTTGACCAGCCGGGCCCCCTCGCCGCGCACGGCCTCGGAAATGAGCTGCAGCGGATTCTCGGGGGTGTCGAGCGCCGTGGGATGGAACTGCACGAACTCCATGTCGGCCAGCGTGGCGCCGGCCCGATGCGCGATCGCGAAGCCGTCCCCCGTGGCGACGACGGGGTTGGTGGTGTGGCGATACACCTGTCCGCAGCCGCCGGTGGCGAGCACGGTGGCGTCGGCGATGATCTCCGTGGGGTGCCCCCGGACGCTGGCCCGCACGCCGAGCACGGCGCGGCGGGCGACGATGAGGTCGAGCACCCGGGCCTTCTCGACCACCCGGATCTTCCGGCTCTCGCGGACCCGCTCGATGAGCGTGCGCGCGACCTCGGCCCCCGTCTGGTCGCCGTGCGCGTGGACGATGCGGGAGGCCGAGTGGGCCGCCTCGCGCCCCAGGATCAACCGCCCCCCGGGGCCGAGGTCGAATTCGGCGCCGGCGATCTGCAGTTCGCGCACCCGCTCCGGCCCCTCCTCCACCAGCACCCGGACCGCGGCCGCGTCGCAGAGGGCGGCGCCGGCGGCCAGGGTATCGCGGCGGTGCAGCTTCGGCGAATCGCCGGCCCCCAGCGCCGCCGCGATTCCGCCCTGGGCATAGGCCGTGGCGCTGTCGAAAAGCGAACGCTTGGTGAGCAGCAGGACGGTCCCGTGCTCGGACGCACGCAGGGCGGTATGCAGCCCGGCGACGCCACTGCCCACGACCAGAAATCGCGTCCTGATGCGCTCGACCATGGGGAGGAAATCAATTGCCCCGGCGAGGCTTGCGGTACCCCGCGCGCGGACACGATTGTTCACGCCATGCGAAAGCTGCTCATCCTCATGGGCGTGCTGCTCGCCGCGCATGTGGTGTTGCTCTTCGTGCACCCGGCCGGCGCCGTCTCCCCCGCCATCGATCCCGATGCCGTGAACATCGGCATCGTGTTCGACGTGGGTGGTCGTGGCGACAAGTCGTTCAACGACGCGGCCTACATCGGCGGGGAACGGGCGGAGAAGGAACTCGGGGTGCACGTCCGGTTCATCGAGCCCGGCGACGGGTCGGACCGCGAAGCAGGGCTCCGCATTCTCGCCGCCGAGGGCATGAAGCTGGTGATCGGCATCGGGTTCATCTTCACCGACGATTTGGTCCAGCTCGCCAAGGAGTACCCCAACACCGATTTCGCGGGCGTCGACTTCTCGGTGGCCACCGACAGTGCCGGCCGGCCGATTCCTCCGCCGCCGAATCTCGCGGCGCTGAAGTTCCGTGAGCAGGAGGGCTCGTTCCTCGTCGGTGCCCTGGCGGCGATGGTCGGCCACTCCAGGAAGGTCGGCTTCATCGGCGGCATGAACTCCCCGCTCATCCAGAAATTTCAGGCCGGGTACGCGGCGGGGGTCCACTACGTCTGTCCCGACTGCGAGGTGATCGCCCAGTACGCGGGCGTCACCCCCGACGCGTTCCGCAATCCGGGCAAGGGCAAGGAGCTGGCGCTCTCCCAGTACCAGCGTGGCGTGAACGTGATCTTTCACGCGTCGGGCTCCACGGGGCTGGGCGTGTTCGAGGCCGCCCGGCAGACCGACAAGCTGGCGATCGGCGTCGACGCCGATCAGTACTCCGAGGCACCGGGCCACGTGCTCACCTCGATGGTGAAGGGCGTCGACGCCGCGGTGTTCGACGTGATCCAACGCGTGAAGGACGGCACGTTCAAGGGCGGGATCTACTCGTTCGGCCTGGCGCAGAACGGCGTGCGGTACGTCTACGACGAACACAACAAGGCGCTGATTCCCGACAGTGTCCACACGCGCCTGGCCGAGATCAGGGCGGCGATCATCGACGGCCGGATCACGGTACCGACCACGCCATGAGCGAACCGACCGGACTTCCCCGGCCGACGCCGGCCGAGGGCACCGCGGACGCGGTCGCCGTTTCGTTGCGGAACATCGAGAAGTCGTTCGGCCCCGTGCGCGCCAACCGGGGCGCGTCGCTGGAGGTGGCCCGCGGCGAGATTCACGCCCTCGTGGGCGAGAACGGCGCCGGCAAGTCGACGCTGATGCGGGTGCTGAGCGGGATGTACGCGCCCAGCGCCGGCACGATGCGCGTCAACGGCCGCGACGTCACGGGGTGGACCACGGCGCGCGCCATTGCCGCGGGCGTGGGCATGGTCCACCAGCACTTCATGCTCGTCCCCACGCTCACGGTGGCCGAGAACGTCGTCCTGGGCCGTGAGATTACGTCCGCGGGGCGGCTCGACCGGCGGGCCGCCGAGCGCGCCGTGGCCGAACTGGGGAAGCGCACGGGGCTCGAGGTGGCCCCGAACCGGCGCGTGAGCGACCTGTCCGTGGGCGAGGCACAACGGGTGGAGATCCTCAAGACGCTCTACCGCGGTGCGAAAATCCTCATCCTCGACGAGCCGACGGCTGTCCTTTCGCCACCGGAAGTCGACGACCTGTGGCGGGTGCTCGCCCGCATGCGTGACGCCGGCGACACGATCATCCTCATCACCCACAAGCTCGACGAGGTGATGGAGATCTCGGACACCGTCACGGTCATGCGCCACGGACAGACGGTGGGGCGGGTCGCGACGCGCGACACTTCGCCCGCCGATTTGGCGAGGATGATGGTCGGACGTGACGTGACGCTCGCCGGCGAGGCGGGGCCGGTGCCCCAGCACACCGTGAGCGCGGCAACGGAACGAGCGCCGCTGGAAGTGCGCGAACTCACCGTGGCCGATCCGCGCAGGGCGCACGCCGTGGACGGCGTGAGCTTCTCGCTGGCGCCGGGCGAGATTCTCGGGATCGCCGGCGTCGAGGGGAATGGCCAGACCGAGTTGATCGAGGCGATCGCGGGCCTGCGGGGCGTGGCGTCGGGCGCCGTGCTGCTCGCCGGCCGCGACGTGACCCGGGCGAGCGTGCGCGAACGGGGCGACGGCGGAGTCTCGCACATTCCCGAGGATCGACAGCGGCGCGGCCTCGTGCTCGACTACTCGATCGCCGAGAATCTGGTGCTCGGGCAGCAGCACCGGTACTCCCGCCACGGCGCGCTCGACGAGGCCGCGATCGCCGAGAATGCGCGGCGCCAGATCGAGCGGTTCGACATTCGCCCGGCCGACCCGGCGGCGCCCGCGCGCGCGCTCTCGGGCGGCAACCAGCAGAAGATCGTGATCGCGCGCGAAATGGGGCGCGATTTCAGCGTGCTGCTGGCGGCGCAACCCACCCGCGGCGTGGATGTCGGCGCCATCGAGTTCATCCACGCCCAACTGCGCAACGCGCGGGCCGCCGAGAAGGCGATCCTGCTCGTCTCCGCCGACCTCACCGAGGTGCTGGCCCTGTCGGATCGCATTGCCGTGATGTACGGGGGCCGGTTCGCCGTCGTGCTGCCCCGGGCCGAGGCGAACGAGGACGTGCTCGGCGCGTACATGACCGGCGCCTCCGGGCGGGCGGCGTGACGCCGCCGACGGGCGCGGCACCGACGCGTGGGCAGCGCCTCCGGACCCAACTGGAGGAGGCGGTGCTGCCCGCCGTCGTCGCCCTGCTGCTGGCCGCCCTCGTGGGAGACGTGCTGATCATCACCTACGGTCAGTCGCCCGGCGCCGTGTACCGATTGCTGCTCGAGGGTACGTGGGGAAACGCCTACGGACTCGGCCAGGTGCTGTACAAGGCCACCACCCTCACGTTCACCGGATTATCGGTGGCCATCGGGCTGCGCGCCGGGCTGTTCAACATCGGAGCGGAGAGCCAGCTCGCGGCCGGCGGTTTTCTGGCGGCGGTGGTGGGCACGCTGCTTCCCACCGGCATTCCGGCGCTCGTCGTGCTCCCGCTGTTCGTGCTCGCAGCGGCAGTGGGGGGCGGCCTGGTGGGCGGGGCGGCGGGGGTGCTCAAGTCCAGGTGGGGCGCGCACGAGGTGATCACGACGATCATGCTGAACTTCATCGTGCTGGCCCTGCTGAACTATCTCACGGTGGCCCACTTCAAGGTGTTCGACACGCTCCACACGGCGGATATCCGGAGTGGGGCGATTCCGCGGCTGTCGTCGGTCGTGTCGGCGTTTCACGGATCGGCGGCGAACCTGGTCCTGCTCCTCGCCCTCGTCGTGGTCGCCCTCGCCTGGTGGTACCTGTTCCGGTCGCGTGCCGGATACGAGCTGCGGGCGGCGGGGTTGCAGCCGGATGCCGCCGAGTACGGGGGGGTCAGGGTCGCCACGATCTGGTGGAAGGCGATGCTGCTGTCGGGGGCGGTGGCCGGCGTCGGCGGGCTCAACTTCGTGCTCGGCTACAAGCACTACTACGAGGACGGGTTCAGCACGGGGGCCGGATTCCTCGGCATCGCGGTGGCCCTCGTGGGGCGCAACAACCCGGTGGGAGTCGTGCTGGCGGCGCTGCTGTTCGGCACCCTCTCGCAGGGCGGCCTCGCCGTGAACGCGCTGGTGCCCAAGCAGATGGTCGAGGTGCTGCAGGCGGTGGTCATCATCGCCGTTGCGACCTCGGTGCCGGAGGTGCGGCGCCTGTTGCGCACGGCGCGTGCGCGTGGCGGGCCCGCGGCATGATGGTCCTGGCGTTTCTCACTCAGACCATTCGCATCGCGATGCCGTATCTGTTCGCGTCGGCGGGGGGCGTGCTCTCCGAGCGGGCGGGGCTCATCGGCCTCGGCCTGGAGGGGTACATGCTCTCGGGGGCGTTCTGCGCGGCGCTCGGCAGCTACTACTCGCACAGCCCCTGGGTGGGGCTTCTGGCCGGCATCGCGGGCGGCGGCGCCTTCTCGGCGTTGTACGCCCTCTGCTCCATCCGCTACCGGGCCGATCAGGTCGTGGTTGGCGTGGCCATCAACCTGCTCGCCGTCGGGCTCACGCGGTTCTTCCTCCGCTTCACCTTCGGCAGTTCGTCCAATTCGCCGCGGGTGCCGGGATTCTCGGTGGCCGAAACCGGCACCGGGTTCCTCGCGCTCGCGCACAATCCGCTCATCTGGCTTGGGGCGGCCGCGATCCCGCTGGTCGGGTGGGTGCTGTATCGCACGCCCTTCGGCCTGCGCGTCCGGGCGGTGGGCGAGCATCCGGGTGCGGCGCTCTCGGTCGGGGTGCCGGTGGCCCGCGTGCAGTGGCTGGCGGTGCTCCTCTCGGGAGCGATCGCCGGCATGGGCGGCGCGTATCTGGCGCTCGACCAGCACCAGTTCACCGACCAGATGACGGCCGGCCGCGGCTTCATCGCGCTCGCGGCGATCATTTTCGGCCGCTGGGACCCGCCGCGCATCGGGCTGGCGTGCCTCCTGTTCGCGGCCGCCGAAACGTTCCAGATCCGCCTGCAGGGAGTGGCATTCGTGCCCACGCAGTTCGTGGAGATGATTCCCTACCTGCTCACCATCGTGGCTCTCGCCGGGGTCGTCGGACGCGCGGTTCCGCCGGCCGCGCTCGGCAAGACGGGCGAATAGCCGCCCACTCCTGAAGAAACCCTGACATCCGGGCGGTTTGTCCTCGCGCCCGGATGGCGCTTGATTTCGGGTTCACATTTTCCCTCGCCCCGCCTCCGTGTCCGCATCCGCGCAACCCGCTCCACCGCCCACCGGCACGCCGTTCGGCAAGCTCGCCGTGCTGATGGTCACGGCGTTCATCGACATGGTCGGCCTGTTGATGATCGTGCCGCTGTTGCCGTTCTATGCCGAGTCGCTCGGCGGCAACGGGCTCATGGTCGGGCTGCTGGTGTCGTCGTACGCCGTGGCGCAGTTGATCAGCGCGCCGTACTGGGGGCGGCTCTCCGACCGCCACGGCCGGCGGCCGGCGCTGCTCGTGGGCCTCACCGCGTCGGCGATCGCGTACGTCATCTTCGCGTACGCGAATTCGCTCTGGTTGCTCTTCCTGTCGCGCATCGTGCAGGGCGCCGGCGGCGGCACGGTGAGCGTGATCCAGGCCTACGTGGCCGACGCGACGGCGCCGGAGGATCGCGCGAAGAGTCTCGGCTGGCTCTCGGCCGCCACGAATGCCGGCGTCGTCATCGGGCCAGCGCTGGGGTCGTTCAGCATGGGGGCCGGCGTGCACGCACCGGGGCTCGCCGCCGCCGTGTTGTGCCTGATCAACATTCTGTTCGCCACACGGTACCTGACCGAATCGCGTGACATGAGCGAAGCGCAATCGCGCCCCGTGGCGAAGGGCCGCTCACGCGAGGCACTCGTCCGCGTCGTCACGCACTCGAGAGAGCCGGCGTCGCGCCTCATCTGGATCTACTCGCTGGCGATGGGGGCGTTTCAGGGCATGACGGCGATCCTGGCGCTCTTCCTGGCGGCGCGGTTCGGCGTGACCACCAAGACGATCGGCTACTTCTTCATGTACATCGGCGCGATCTCCATGCTCACCCGCGCCGTGATCCTGGGGCGCGCGGTGGATCGGTTCGGGGAGCTGCGCCTGTCGCGCCTGGGCGCCACGCTCCTCGCGGCCGGGCTGGCGCTCCTCCCCTTCACCCACCGCGTGGCCGATCCTCAACTACTGGCGCGGATGTTCGGTGGCGGCGTTCCGCCCTGGCTGGCGCAGCTGGTCCCGTTCGTGCCGCTGGCAATCGCCGTGGCCCTCGTCCCGCTGGGAACCGCGTTCACGTTCCCCTGCGTGACCGCCATGCTCTCGCAGGTCACGCCGAGCCACGAGCGCGGCCTCTACATGGGCGTCCAGCAGACGTTCGGCGGCATGGCGCGCGTGATCTTTCCGGTGATCGCCGGCTGGATGTTCGATCGCGTCATCGCCCTGCCCTTCCTGGTCTCGGCGGGGCTCGTGATCACCACGATCTTCCTGGGGTTCGGTCTGGAGGCCTACGTGACTCCCCATCGCGCGCTGAGGCGGAAGCCGGCCGGCGGGTGAGGCCGGCTATCCGCCGGCCGCCCTCAGCGCGCGTTCTCCGCGCCCGGCTCGCTGGCGAGTACGGCCTTGGCAATCTCGACCATCGGCACCGACCGGTCCTGACTCGTGCGCTGCAGGATGCGGTAGGCCTCCTGCTCGGACGATCCGGTGCGCCGCATGAGAATTCCCTTGGCGCGTTCGATGGTCTTGCGGTTCTCCAACGCCTGACGCGCACCCTCGGCATCCTTGCGGGCCGACGCAAGTTCCTTGGCCCGTGTGGCCGCCAGCCGAATCGTCGAGTCGAGCACGCGGGGCGGCGCCGGCTTGGGCAGGAAGGCGATGGCCGCCGTTGCTGCCACGTCGTGATCCGAGAGCGTGAGCGCCTGGTCACCGCTGAACAGCACGACCGCGATCCCCGGCGTCGTCTGCGTGATTACTTCTGCCGCCTCGATGCCCGAGCCATCGGGCATGTGCACGTCGAGCAGCACGATATCCGGAACGAGCTCGATGGCGCGCTCCTGCGCTTCACGCCCCGAGCCAACTTCGGCGACCACGATGTGGCCGAGCGCCGACAGGAGTTCGACGAGGAGGGAGCGCGCATTGGCGTCGTCTTCGGCCACCAAGATGCGGATCTGCGGGTTTCCTTCAGTCATTGCGACAAAATTAGGGGTTCGACGGCTTACTGCGCCAGCGCGACGTTTGCGGTGGCCGCCACGTAGGCCAGGAGGTCGGACGTTCTGACCGGCTTTCGCAGCAGGAAGTCGGTCGCCGCAGTATTACCCCGCGGCTCCCATCCGGTAACAACACCGATTCGAAGTTTTGGCCAGCGGGATCGGGCGTGGGTCACGAGGTCCCAGCCGCTGCCGTCCGGCAACCCGATATCGGTGACCAGGACGTCGAAGGGCGGCTCCGGACCCTCGCCGAGCCGGACCTTCGCGTCCTCGATGCAGGTCACGACCTCGACGGCGTGCCCATCGCTCTCCAGCAGCGCCTGCATGAACTCGCGGCTGTCCGCGTGATCCTCGACCAGCAGGACGTGGCGGGGCGACCGCCGGGCCAGCATGTCGATCACCGGCGCCGTCGGCCCCTCTCCGGCCACCGGGAACACCATCCGGATCGTGGTCCCCTTGCCCGGTTCGGAGTCGATCTCGGCCCGGCCGCGGTGGCGCTTGACGATGCCGTACACCTCGGCGAGCCCGAGCCCCGTCCCCGCCTGACCCTTGGTGGTGAAGAAGGGCTCGAACGCCCGCTCACGGACCTCGTCGGACATCCCGCTCCCGGTGTCGCGAACCTCGAGCGCCACCTCGTCGTCCTTGATCCGCGTGACGATGCCCAGCGTGCCGCCGCCGTGCATGGCGTCGAGCGCATTCTGGACGAGGTTCAACAGGGCTTCGCGGATCTCGCCGGGAATGCCACGGATGATCGACCCGGGGGTGAGGACCCGCTCGAGTTGGATCTGGCCGCCGCGGGCGCGTTCCGCCCACAGGGGACGCGTCATCGCCACCACCTCGTCGCACACCGCGGTGAGGTCGATCATCTCGTCGCGCTCGCCCTTCATCGGCTCCTGGCGAATGAACCGGCCCACGCGCGCCGCCGTTGCGGCGCCGGTCTCGGCGGCCTTGGCGATCCGCACCGCATAGTCGCGCACCGCCTCCGGGTTCTCGGCGTTCGTCTCGAGCAGATAGGCGGCAGCCATGATCGGGTTGAGCGCGTTGTTCACGTCGTGCATCACGCCGGCGGCGAGCTGCCCCACGGCAGCCAGACGCCGCTCGCGCGACCGCGCCTCCTGCAGGGTCAGCACTTCCTCGGTGCGCTCCTGGACCATGCGTTCCAGACGCTCGGCTTCCGTGGATACCCGTTCGTAGAGTTCGGCGGTCCGCCTCGCCTCCTCTTCGAGCTGCTGCTGCAGCTGCGTGCGGAAGGTGACGTCGCGCTCCACGGTCACGGCCCCGCGAATCCGGCCCTGCTCGTCGTACAGCGGGTTGGCGTTGACATCGATGATCATCGCCGCGTCCGGACCCCGCCGCACCTCCAGGCGCTCGCCCCGCACACGCTCGCCGCGCAGGGCGCGCGCCGTCGGGTGCTCGTGTACGAACAGGCTCGTCCCGTCGAGGGTCTTCGGGCGGTCCAGCTGCCACAGTTCCCGCAGCGTATTGGGCGTGTTGGGCGCATGATCCAACTGCGCCTGCGTGTTGGTCCGCAGCGTGTTGCCGTCGCCGTCCACCACGCGCACCGAATCCGGGATGACGTCGAAGATCGACTCGAGCTGCGCGATGCTCCGCGCGAGATCCTGACGCAGTTCCTCGCGCTCGGTGAGATCGTTGCCGGCGAAGATCAACCCGCGTCCCCCCGACTCCGTGGTGATCGGGACGAAGGTCACCTCGACCAGCCGCGGGCCGCTCCGGTGCTGGAAGGTGACGGGGTGCGCGATCACCGGCGTGCCGTGCACCGCCGAGTCGATCTGCTCGGTGAGGTCCGCCTGCGCGTTCGGGAACGCGTCGTAGACCGAGTGCCCCTGCGCCGCCTGGACCGACGTGTCGATCAGATCGTAGTAGCGGGAATTCGCGCTCACCAATTCGAGCTTCGAGTTGAACACGGCGATCGTATGCGCAATCGCCTCGAACAACGGTTCGAAGCGAGCCGTGGGCATGCTGCTGCGGTGTCCGGGTCTTGGCTCGGAATTCACGGGCGGGGCTCTTCGCTTCGAGGGAGGGGTCCAGGGCGGCGGGCGCAAACCCGTTGTGCCGCGCCGACTTCCTTCCAAGAGTGAGGCGCCCCCGCCGTCAGGTCAATGCGGCCCGACCCCAAAAAGGCCCCGAGGGGACAAATTGCCCGAACACTCAATGGCCTCCCATATGAGCACCGCTCGGCCTCCGGAGCAGAGGCACCAGCGGCAGCGCGGCCAGTATCGCCACGCCAACCCAGAGAAAAACGTGCTCGAAGGCGATCACGTAGGCCTGGCCGTTGATGACGCCGTTCAGAGCCGCCAGCGCCTGCTGCTTGGCCGTGAAGAGGTCCGAGCCCCGAGCGATGAACGCCCGCTCCAGGGCCTGGAGCCGCAGATACGTGCCCACGCCGGTGCGGGAGGCATGGCCCACCAGCACGGCGCGGTTCACGGCGACGTCGCGAGTCAGGTAGGTGGCCAGCAGCGACAGCCCGAGGCTTCCCCGAGCTGCCGCGTGAGATTGAAGATCGCCGACCCGTGTCCCAGCGCGCGCCCCCGAAGGCCGGCCACCGCCGAGGCGGTGAGCGGTACGAAGATCATTCCCAGCGCGGCGCCGCGCGTGATGATGGGCCAGTGCCAGTTGGCCTCCGCGGCACCGGCTGTCAGGTGCGAATGCAACCACATCGAATAGGCGAGCAGGACGGCGCCGGCGGCGATCGACCAGCGCACGTCGATGCGGTCGCCGAACCGGGCCATCGGCACCATCATCGCCGCCGCCGCGACGGCTCCCGAGAGCAGGAGCAGGCCCGCCGTCTCGGCGTCGTAGTGCAGGATCTGCTGCATGAACAGCGGTTCCGCGAAGATGCTGCCGTAGAGCCCCGCCCCCAGCGCGAACGCGAACAGCGATCCGGCGGCGAGCGAGCGGTCCTTCAGCACGCGCAGATCGAGGATCGGCTCGTCCACGCGCAGCTCCCACACGATCATCGACAGTATGCCGAGGACGGCGACCACCGTGAGCCCGGTGATGAGCCGGGAATCGAACCAGTCGTAGTGCTCCCCGCGTTCGAGCACGAATTGCAGCGACCCGATGCCGAGGGCGAGGAGCCCCACCCCGACGAGATCGATGCGACCGGGTTTCCGGATCTCCACATGGTCGTGCACGAACAGGGAGACGACGAAGAACGACAGCATCCCCACGGGGACGTTGATGAAGAAGATCCAGGGCCACGAGAAGTGGGTGACGATGATGCCGCCCAACGTCGGCCCGATCGCCGGCCCGACGATCATCCCGAGGCCGAAGATCGCCGCCGCCACCGTCTTCTGATTGGGCGGAAACGCGTCGAACAGGATGGCCTGCGCGGTGGCGATGAGCGCCCCGCCGCCGAGCCCCTGCATCAGCCGCCAGAAGACGAGGGCGCCGAGCGAACCGGCGGTACCGCAGAAGAAGCTCGATACGGTGAAGATGGTGACCGAGGCCAGGAAGTATCGCCGGCGCCCGAAATACGCGGCCAGCCACCCCGTCATCGGCAGCACGATCACCGCCGAGAGGATGTATCCGATCACCACCCAGGTGATCTCGTCGATCGTCACGCCGAGGTTCGCGCTCATATCGGCGAGCGCGACGTTGACGATGCTCGTATCGATCAGCTCCATCACGGCGCCGAGGATGACGCCGAGGGCGATCAGATAGCGGTGAGCGTAGGCTGGATCGTGGTCGAGTGCGATGGAATCGGTCATCGGCTGAACGGTGTGCGACGCCGCGTTCCGCGAATCGGTCACCCGCTGCCCGTCCTCGCGCCCTCACGCGGCGCGATCAGGCGCGACCCGCGTTGATACGTGACGAACGCGTAGCCCCATTCGACGAGCACGCTGGCGCGATTGCGGAACCCGGCCAGGTACATGATGTGGATGAACAGCCAGAGCCACCACGCCAGCGGCCCCGACACGTGCAGACGGCCGAACCGGGCCACGGCCCGGTACCGGCCGATCGTCGCCAGATCTCCCTTGTCGAGATAGCGGAACGGCCGGGTGGGCTTGCCGGCGATGAGCCGCTTGATGTTCGCCGCCGCCGCCGGTCCGCTCTGGATCGCGCCCGGCGCCACGCCGGGTACGGGCTTCCCATGCGAGGTCATGGCCGCCTGGTCGCCGACCACGAACACCTCCGGGTGTCCCGGAATCGAGAGGTCGGGCTGCACGATCACCCGCCCCACGCGATCCTGTTCGACGCCGAGCGACCGGCCGAGCGGCGACGCCTCGTTCCCCGCCGCCCAGATGATCGTGCTCGCTTCGATGCGCTCGTCGCCGGCATCCACCACGCCGCGGGCCACGTGCGTCACGCGGACATCGGTGCGCACGTCCACCCCGAGTTGCTCCAGCGACGCACGCGCCGCCCGGGAGAGATCCTCGGGATAGGTGGCCAGAATCCTCGGCCCGCCCTCGACGAGGATCACCCGCGCCTGTCGCGTGTCGATGCGGCGGAAATCGTCGGGGAGCGTGTGACGCGCGATCGTGGGGAGCATCCCGGCCATCTCGACGCCGGTGGGACCGCCGCCGACGATCACGAAGGTCAGCAGCCGCTGGCGCTCGGCGGCATTCTCCGTCTTCTCGGCGCGCTCGAACGCCAGCAGCACGCGCTGGCGGATGCGAATCGCGTCCTCGATGCTCTTCAGACCCGGCGCCACCGTTTCCCACTCCGGATGCCCGAAATAGGAGTGGCGGGCGCCCGCCGCCAGGATCAGGTAGTCGTAGGGAATCGTCAGCGCGCCGCCGTCGGCCACCGCGACCCGCCGCGCCACGTCGATCCGCTCCACGTTGCCCATCAGGACTTCCGTGTTGCTCTGCTTGCGCAGCAGCCAACGAATGGGCGCCGTGATGTCGGTGGGTGCCAGGGTGGCGGTGGCCGCCTGGTAGAGCAGCGGTTGGAACAGATGATGGTTCGTGCGGTCGACGACGGTGAGGCGGACCGCGGAGTGGCGGAACGCCCGGGCGGCATAGAGCCCCCCGAACCCGGCGCCAACGATGAGCACGCGCGGCCGATCGAGCGTCACGCCATCCTCGATTCCGCCCACCGGGCACCGGTCGTGATGGCCAGGACGAGCCCGATGAGCAGTACGCTGTAGGCCGCCGCGGTCCCGAAGGACAGTCCGCGGAGCTGCGAGAGGATCTCCATGGAGATCGGCCGATTGCCGTGCGAGTACAGGACGATGCTGGCCACGAATTCTCCCACCGCCGCCACGGCCGCCAGCATGCCGCCGGCCACCAGCCCCGGACGCGCCGCCGGCAGCACCACCCGCCGCATCGCCAGCGTCCATGACGCCCCGAGCCCGCGGGCCGCGTCCTCGATCGTCGGGTCCATCTGGCGCAGCGATCCTTCGATGGCGTTGGTCACCACCGGAATGTTGCGGATGAAGTACGCGAGTGGAAGGATCCAGAACGTTCCCACCAGCAGCATGCGTCCGGTGACGATTGAGTTGCGATCGAAGGTGGCGGCGAGGCCGAGCGCAATGGCGGTAGCCGGAATCGCCCAGGGCAGCGCGACGAGCAGCCCGAGCAGCTTCTTGCCCGGCGCGCGGGTGAGGACCAGCAGGTAGGCCGCCAACAGGCCGACGACGAGATTCGCGGCGGTCGCGATGGCGGCCATGCTCACGCTGTTCGCGATCGGCTGCAGCAGGTCGGGGTCGGTGGCGAGATGCCGAAAGTTGTCGAGGGTGTATTGCGGGGGCAGCACCTGCGTGGTCCAGGCGCCGTCGCGCGCAAACGAGACGAGCACCACCATCGCATGCGGGAGCACCAGGAACACCACCGCCACCGCCGCGATCGCCGGTGCCGCCCGTCGCCAGAACGGTGATCGCACCACCGCCCGCGTGGCCCGGCTCTTGCCCGCCATCGCGTACTCGCGGCGCCGTTCGACCCACCGCAGGATGGCCAGGGCCAGCACGGCGGTGACGACGAGCATCGAGGTTTCCACGTAGGCCAGCCCCATCGATCCGTTCAACTTCGACACCAGTATCTGGGTACTCAGGACGCGGGCGCCCCCACCGAAGATGTAGGGCGCCGAGAACGAGCCGAGCGCGCTCATGAACACGAGCAGCATCGACCCGATGATCGACGGTGTGAGGAGCGGGAGTGTGACACGCCCCAGCCGCAGCGCGCGCGACGCACCCAGTCCTTCGGCCGCTTCGTCGAGCGACGCGTCGTAGCGTTCGAGTCCGGCGGAGACGAACAGGAAGACGTACACGTACATCGTGTACGCGTGCACGAAGACGATCGCCCACACGCCGGTGAACTTCCACGGCGCCCGCTGGAGGCCGAGGAGCGTCTGGACGGCGCGCGTGACGACGCCGCTCTCGCCGTACAGGAACATGAACGCGATCACGCCCACCAGCGGCGGCAGGGCCGCCGGCAGCGTCGCGATCGCCCCCATCAACCGGCGGCCGCGGAACTCGAAGCGGGTGAGCAGGAACGCCAGCGGAATGCCGATCGCCACCGACGCGACCACCGACGCCACCGAGATGATGATCGTGTTGACGAGCGCTTCGTGGTCGGCGGGGCTGGTGAAGAACGCGCGCCAGTCGGCGAGCCCGCGGCCGAAGCTGCCCGCCACCACGGAAACGTTCGGATAGACGACGCTCCACGCCAGCAGCGCGAGCACGCCGACGACGAGCACGGTGAACCGCTTCTTCACGCGGCCCCGGCGGCGGAGACCAGTGCCACGGGACGCGACCGGAGGCGGACGCCGACCGCGTCGCCCTCGGCATACCGTCCGTGCTCGCACATCACCTCGAGCGCCTCACGCGCGCCGGCGATCGCCCCCACGCGGTACACGAAATGGTCGCCGGCAAACCGGCGGGTCTGCACCGTGCCCCGCCACGCCTCGGCGTCGGCGGCCTCCACCAGCGTGAGCGACTCGGGGCGCAGCACGGCCCACAGCGCCCCCGCGCCGCGTGCCGATCCGACCGGCGCGCGCTGGCTGACGGCGCCCAGCGTCACCACGGCCGCGTCGCCGTCCACGGCGGCCGGCGCGAACGCCCCGCGGCCGACGAATTTCGCCACGACGTGCGAGGCCGGTGCCTGGTACAGCTCTTCCGGGCTCCCGACCTGTTCCAGCCGGCCCGCGCACAGCATCGCCACCCGGTCCGCCACGGCGAAGGCGTCCTCCTGATCGTGCGTCACGAACATGACCGTCACGTGCAGGCGGTGGAGCATCTCGCGCAGTTCGTCGCGCGTGGTCTGCCGGAGCGTCGGATCGAGGTTCGACAGCGGCTCGTCGAGCAGCAGCACGTGCGGCTCGATCACGAGGGCGCGGGCCAGGGCCACGCGTTGCTGCTCGCCGCCCGACAGCGCCTGGACCGCCCGCGGGCCGTAGCCCCGGAGCCCGACGCCGGCCAGCGCATCGGCCGCGCGAGCCAGCCGCTCCGCCTTCGGGACGCGCCGCGCCTCGAGACCGAAGGCCACGTTCTCCTGCACCGACATGTGCGGAAACAGCGCGTAATGCTGGAACACCATCCCGAACCCGCGGCGCTGCGGGGGCTCACGCGTGATGTCACGTTCGCCGCCGGACGCGTTGACGAGCGCGATGCGGCCGCCGTCGGGGGGTTCGTAGCCCGCGATCATGCGAAGCGTCGTCGTCTTGCCGGAACCGGACGCGCCGATGAGCGCCATCAGCTCGCCGGGCCGCACCTCGAGCGACAGCGCCTCGACGCCGCGTCCCGATCCTTCGTAGCGGCGCGACACCTCGACCAGGCGCAGCCCGCTGGCCTCGTTCACTTGCCGCGCTCGCTGTTGCGAATGTGGGCGTCCCAGTACTTCATCCAGGTGTCCGTGCTGTCCACGAGCATCTGCCGGTCCATCGGCATCGGCTTGAGCTTCGCGCGGGCGTCGCGAATCCAGTCGGGCAGCGAGTCCGCCGCGAGGTCGGTCCGAACGGGAATCCGCACGAACTGCCGCGCCGCCGCGAGCAGGGCGGCCGGCGTGGTCACGTACTCGTAGAACGCCCGCGCCAGTGCCGGGTGCTTGGCGCCCTTCACGATGGCGATCGCGTCCACCAGCATCGGCGTGCCGCTCCGGGGAATCACGTACGCGAGCGGAAACTCCGAGTGCTGCTTGAGCATCGCGATGTCGGGCATGTCCCAGAGACTGATGAGCCCTTCCTGCCGGCCCAGCTTCTGATACAGCAACGTCGGATTGAGCGCGTACTCGCTCGTCTGGCCGTCCAGTCGGCGCAGCCAGTCCCACCCCGCCTGCTCCGAGCCGGTCTGGGCAATGGAGCGGGCGACGATCGAACTGAAGATCGCGCGCATCGACCCCGACGCGATCGGATCGCGAATGATCACCTTGCCCTTCCACTTCGGGTCGAGCACGTCGTCCCAGTCCTGTGGCGCGTCGGCCGCGGATACGGCCTGGGAGTTGTAGGTGATCACCTCGGGGGTGAGGTACGTGCCGTACCAGCGGTCGCTCGGATCGTGTGCCTCCGGCGGCACATCGGCGGCCCACGTCGGCCGGTAGGAGTCCAGCAGCCCCTCGCTCGCGGCGCGCGTGAACGTTTCCGAGGGCGCACCGAACCAGACGTCCGCCTGCGGATTCGCCTTCTCCGAGCGCAGCCGGTCGAGTACGTCCTGCGACCCCATGTCGACCCACTGCACATCGACGTCGGGGTGCGCGGCCTCGAACCCCTGCTCGTAGAACTGCAACAGGTCCTTGCCGTGCGGCGAATACACCACGAGCGGCGTCCGGGAGTCCCGCGCGCAGGCAACCAGGGCGAGCGCGCCGGCGACGACCGCCAGCCGCCGGCCGATGGTCCGGGCCGCGCCCCTCATGGCGCGGGCGGCACGGGGCGGCCGGCGCCCGCGGCCGAGTTCCGCCGGGCCGACAGGACATTCACGAACAACCGCGCTGCCCCCGGATTTCCCGCCGGCAGCTGCCGGAAGAACGAGAGCGTCACGTACTCGAACGTGCCCTTGCCCACCGGCGCCACGAGTATCCCCGCATCGTTGGGCGGTTCACCGGTGTCGTGCATGGAGAGAATGGCATGGTAGTGGTCGTCGAAGGTGTGCGGCATGTACGATGACCGCTCCTGCACCCAGTCGGCAAAGTCACCCTGAGTGATCCGGTTGGGCGAGTTCAGAATCGGCGACGCGGGATCGAGGATCGTGACCGCCGCGTCCTCCTCGGTCACACGATCGGCTGGACGCGACAGGGTGATCGGATACGGCAGGACCCCGGGTTCTGCCATGCCGTACTGCCCATACTGCTCCACCAGGGTACCGCCGGCGCGGGCGTACTGCAGCAGCTTTCCGTTGCTGGCCCGCAGCGCATCGCTGGCATCGAACGCACGCGGTCCGACCACGACCGCCGAATAGGACGACAGGTTGGCCTGGGCCACCTGCTCCGGGGCGATGGTGGTCACGGCGAGGCCGAGCTGCTCGAGCATCGGTTCCACGTTGTCGCCCACCCCGGGGATATAGGCAATCTGCATCCCCGGCGCGTAGTCCACGCGCACGGCCTGCACGGTGAGCGTGGCCTGCCGGTAGTAGCGCTGGGCGCGAATGTGCGGGTAGTCGACGGTAACGAAGCCCGTCGTGAAGGTCTGGCCGTTGCTGGTGGCGGTCGCCGAGATCGTGTGGGTGCCGGCGGCGAGCGTGCCCCGCAGGTGGAAGTCGAGTTCGGCGTCCTCGCCCGGCGTCAGCGTCACCGTACGGGTGGCGCTGTCGGCCGCGAGCCCGGCCGGGAGCGCGAGTCGCACCTGCACCCGGCGATCCGCGGTGTCCTCCGAGCGCACGTGCACACGCTCCACGCGGTCCAGCGGCGCATTGGCCCGCGCGTATTCCACGGCCCGATCGAGCAGTACCGTAATCGCCGGGACGAACGCGATCGGCCGGTCCACCTCTCCGCTCGCGGGGTCGGAGAACCGGTGCACGATCGGCGAGACGTCGGTGGTGAACCGCGTGCCGGCGATCTCGAGCCCCACCGACACGCCGGACGACTGCACGCGATCGGCGCCCTCCAGCAGCTGCGGCACCGGCGACCCGCTGGTATCGCCTGGCGCCCGCAACCGGAACATGTCGCCCTGCAGCGGATAGCGGAGCCACCACGGCATCGTCGGTTCTCCGGTCGGCGACAGGCTGTAGCTCTCCTCGGTCATCTGGCCGGACGAGACCACCACCGGCTTCGCCGCGCCGTCGCGGCCCAGATACGTCACCGGCGCGGCTCCATGATCGACCACCGTGATCGTGACCGGCGCGTGATCCCCGATCGCGACGAGATCCCGGGGCGCCGTGGCCATGATCTGAACACCCGAGGCCAGCAGCAGTGCGCGCTTGGCGCGGCGTGCCTGCTCGTTCATCGTCGTCGCGAAATCGCCCAGCGCGCCCGCGCACGCCGGCACCGGAAGCCCGTGGACGTCGCACCGGGCGGCCGCCTGCTGGGCGCGCTGCACGAGCGCCAGATAGTGCGCGATCGGCGCTACCATGTCCGCCGGATGGACGAGGCTCAGGCGAGCCCCGATCTCGGCGCGAACCGCGTCGAGCGAATCGACCGCGCTGCGCGCGTCCGGCGGAAGCGCCAGCGCGTGGAAGCGGGCGAAGCTCGTGTCGACGCCGGGAAAGAGCGTCGTGTCGCTGCCGCTGTCGGCGGGCGGACGGGCGACCTCGAGGCGCACATGATCGAGCCGTGGACCCAGCGGCGCCGCGTTGCCCTGCCCCTGTGACCGGTGCTGGGACCGGCTCTCGGCGGCGATCGCCGCGTAGGTGCGGCCGGCGAGCACGTCATAGGCGCCGACGTCGAACGGGACGGCGCCCGGCATCGGGCCGCTCGGCCCCCGGAAGCGCCGCGCCGAGCGATAGAAGAGCAGCGGCGTCCAGGCGCCAAGGCCGTTCGTCGCCGCTCGCGGGACGCGGATCGTGTCGCCGGCCAGATCGAACGCCTCGCGGGACAGAATGCCGGAGACCTGGTGATGGCCGTGGCCGTCGCGCGGCGTGCCCGACCACACCGAGATGATCACCTGCGGCCGGTAGGCGCGGATCACGCTGATCATGTCGCGGAGGATCGAGTCGCGAGGCCAGTGCTTGAACGTCTCGTCAGCCGTCTTCGAGAACCCGAAGTCGTAGGCGCGCGTGAAGTACTGCCGGCCGCCGTCCACGCGCCGCGCCGCGAGCAGTTCCTCCGTGCGGATCATTCCGAGCAGCGGGCCGAGCTCGTTGCCGATCAGATTCTGGCCCCCGTCGCCGCGCGTCAGCGACAGGTACGCCGTCTCGATGTGGCGCCCCTTGGCCAGATAGGTGATCAACTGGGTGTCTTCGTCGTCGGGATGGGCGCCGATCATCAGCACCCGTACCGAGACACCCAGACCTTCCACGGCCTCGCCCAACGCGGCGGCGCCGCGGCCCTGGGCGGTCAGGATGCGCGGCGCGAGGACGAGAGCTGCGACGAGAACGAGAGACCGAGTTCGCACGCGACACTCACCGGGTGATGGAAACGTTCAGTCGGGGCGCGCGCCCACGGCACGCGACCCTACGGCTAGACCTTCGCTGTCCTGCGGCGGGACGACGCGGCGGGTGCGAGCGTGAGCGCGTCGCCCACGATCCGCGCCTGTTCCTCCGCATGCATGGATGCATAACCCTCGGCGGGGCTGGCGCGTTCCGGACGGCCCACGTACCGCACGGGCAGCTGGGTGCCCGTCGAGGCCCGCAGCCGCGGCGACACGTAGGTCCACGCACCCATGTTGCGCGGTTCCTCCTGCGCCCAGACCACGTCCTCGATGTTGGGATAGGCATCGACCACGGCGGCAATCGCCTCGTGCGGCCAGGGCGCCAACTCCTCCACGCGCACCAACGCCACCCCGGGTTCGTCCCCCGCCTTGGTCCGGGCGTCCAGCAGGTCGTAGTAGAGCTTGCCGGTACAGAACACCACGCGGCGCACCGGTTCCCGATGCGAGACGGTGGCGGGATCGTCGAGTACGGTGCGGAATCCGCCCGCGCTCAACTCGTCCAGGGACGACATCGCCGCCGGCAGGCGCAGGAGCGACTTGGGCTGGATGAGGACGAGCGGCCGGCGGACCCGCCGCATCGCCTGGCGCCGGAGCACGTGGAAGTACTGCGCCGGCGTGGACAGGTACGCCACCGACATGTTCTCTTCGGCCGTGAGCAGCAGGTAGCGCTCCAGCCGGGCGCTCGAGTGTTCCGGCCCCTGGCCCTCGTAGCCGTGGGGCAGCAGCAGCACGAGCCCCGAATCCTGCCCCCACTTGGAATGGCTCGCCGACAGGAACTGGTCGACGATCGGCTGGGCGACGTTCGCAAAATCGCCGTACTGCGCTTCCCAGAGCACGAGATCGGCGGCCGCGGTGCTGAACCCGAACTCGAAGCCCATGACGGCAAGTTCGGACAGCGGGCTGTTGTAGACCCTGAACGGCGCCGCGCCGTGCGGCAGGTTGGCCAGGGGCGTGTAGGTCTCCCCGGTATTCACGTCGTGCAGCACGGCCTGGCGATGCGAGAACGTGCCCCGCTCGGCGTCCTGGCCGCTCAACCGCACGCCCGTCCCGTCTTCGAGGAGCGTCCCGAACGCCAGCGCCTCACCGTGCCCCCAGTCGATGCCGCCGGTCTCGAGCCCATCCCGCCGGCGCGCCAGCGTGCGCTGCAACGTCGGGTGGAGGGTGAAGCCGTCGGGCCAGGTCAGCATGGCCGTATTGAGGGCGATCAACCGCTCCGCCCCGACCGCCGTTTCCGGATGGTCGAGGCGCGGGGGATGCGTCTCGACCGGCACGCCGACGTCCTCCTCGCGCTTCGCCTTGACGCGCTTGAACACCTCGCCCAGCGCATCGGCGACCCCCTGGGCCGCCGCCGCCACGTCGGCTTCGGTGACCACGCGCTCGCGCACCAGCCGGGCGCCCCAGACCTCGCGCGCCGTCGGATGCGCCTTGATGATCTCGTACATCTTCGGCTGGGTGAACGCCGGCTGGTCGGCCTCGTTGTGGCCGTGGCGCCGGTAGCCCACGAGATCGATCAGGAAATCCTTGCGGAACTTCTGCCGGTACATGTGGGCCAGCCGCACCGCCTGGATGCACGCCTCGATATCATCGGCGTTCACGTGCACGATCGGCACTTCGAATCCCTTCGCCAGGTCGCTCGCATAGTGCGTGGACCGCGCGTCGATGGGATCGGTGGTGAATCCCACCTGATTGTTGGTGATGATGTGGAGGGTACCGCCCACCCGATAGCCGCGGAGCAGGGCCAGGTTGAACGTCTCGGCCACCACGCCCTCACCCGGGAACGCCGCATCGCCGTGCACACAGATCGGGAGCACGAGCCGCTCGTCACGCTCGCCCAGGTTGGCGGGGTCGCGCTCCAGGGCCCGGGCGGCGCCCATCATCACCGGATTGACCAGTTCCAGATGGCTCGGATTCGGCACCAGTTCGAGCGCCAGTTCGGCATCGCCCACCTGGCGGCGCGCCCGGTAGCCGAGATGGTACTTCACGTCGCCGGAGCGGTTGGGGTCGGGCGACACGCGCTCCCCGGCGAATTCCGCGAACAGGTCGGCCGCCGGCTTGCCCATGATGTGCCGCAGCACGTTGAGCCGGCCCCGGTGGGCCATTCCCAGCACCACCGTGCGGGTGCCGCTGCGCGCCGCCGCGTCGATCGCCTCGTCCATCATCGGCACCAGCGCATCCACCCCTTCAATGGAGAAGCGCTTGGCGTTGACGAACGCCAGCCCCAGAAACCGCTCGAAGCCCTCGACCTCGGAAAGCCGCCGCAGGAGGCCGCGCTTCTCGTCGACCGAGAGCGGCGTCATGAACGTGCCGGTCTCGATCTGCTGGCGGATCCACAACCGTTCGTGCTCGTCGCTGACGTGCACGAATTCGTAGGCGAGCCCGCCCTGATACCAGGCACGGCGCTGGGCGACGACGTCAGCGGCCGTTCCCTGCGATTCGCGCAACGCCGTCGCCGGCACGTCGGCCAGGTCGGCTTCCGTGATGCCGTGATATTCCGGCGTGAGTTCGGCGGCCCCGATGGGCGGTGACCCGAGGGGATCGATGGCCACGGCGAAGTGGCCGTAGCGGCGAATCGCCGCCACCAGCGCGCCCGCGCCGGCGGCCTTGCGGAGGAGGTCGGCGTCGTAGCCTGCCCCCGACGGCGCCGCCCCGCCGCGCAGGGATTCCGCGAACCGGAAGAACTGGCGCCACGATTCGTCCACGGACGCCGGATCACGACGGTACGCGTCGTATTGCTCGGCGATGTATCCGTCGTTGAATGCGCTGGAAATCGGAAGCCCGCTCATGGGGAAGAATCTAATCAGCCGGGCCGATGGCCCGCGACGCGATCAGCCCGCCCACGCCGGCGCTTCGGTGGGCAATACGAGCGTGAACGTGGACCCCGCCTGCGGGACCGACTCCACCTCGATCCGCCCGCCGAGCATACCCGCCAGGCGCCGCGAGATGTAGAGGCCCAGCCCCGTACCGCCGTAGCGGCGCGTGAGCCCCGTTTCCACCTGCGCGAACGGCTGAAACAGGCGCTGCAGATCCTCGGCGCCGATGCCGATGCCCGTGTCGCGGACCGTGAACCGGACCTCGTCCAGGTCGCGGCTCACGGAGAGCCGCACCTCGCCGGCCTCGGTGAACTTCACGGCATTGCCGGCGAGATTCACAAGCGCCTGGCGCGCCTTGTCGATGTCGCTGGTCATGCGAATCGGCTCCACCGACGACTCGCAGATCACGGCGATCTGCTTCCGGCGGGCCGCCGGCTCCACCACGGCGGCCGTCGCCACCACGAGATCGCCCGCCAGAAAATCGGTAGGCCGCACGATCTCGCCGCCCTCCTCGAGGCTGGTGTAGGCGAGGACCTCCTCGATCATCGAGGCCAGGTGTTCGGTGACCGCCCGCATGCGCGCCAACACGTCCAGCTGGGCGTCCGAGAGCGGGCCGATCACCTGATCGCTGAGCAGTTCCTCATAGCCGGTGAGCGCGGTGAGCGGCGTGCGCAGTTCGTGCGAGATCGTGGCCAGGAACCGGCCCTTCGCCGCGTCGCCCGCCTGGGCGTGCTCGTAGAGCTGCTCCTTCCACAGGGCCAGCGCGGCATGGTCGGCAATCACGCTCAGTCGCTGCACCTCGCGGGCGTTGAACGGGATCGAGAGGGAACTGCGTACGACGGCCAGACTCCCCAGCACCTGGTCGTGGGCGATGAGCGGGGCCATGAGCAGGGGCCCCACCTGCGCCTCCCCCAGCACGTGCGCCCGGGGCCGGTCTGATTGGGCGAAATCGTCGACCGCCGCCACCTCGCGCCGCAGAATCGCCTCCTGCGTCAGCGATCCGGCCAGCGAGAACTTGAGGCCGTCCACCCGCCGGGCGATGCCGACGGCGGCGACGATCTCGGCCTCGGTGTCGGTGGTGCGCAACACGGCCGCGCCATGTCCGCGGCACAGGCTCGCCGCGGCGTCGCACAGCAGGGCCAGCAGCTCCGCGGAATCCGCCACCTCGGACATCTGCCGGGCGAGCGCGCGCAAGGATTCGTTCTCCTCCATGCGCTCTTCGAGTGCCTTGTCGCGCGCGCTTCGCAGCATCGCGAAGGCTCGCGACACGGCGACCACCATGGCCCCCGTGCGGTCCCGGGCCACGCGCACGCCGTACGCCCGCAGCTCTCCGCTCACGTTGTGCTCGAGGTCGAAACGCCTGGTCACCCCGTCGCCGGCCGTACTCCGGATCATCGTGGCCCCGGGTTCGACGAGGAAGCCGGGAAAGACCGTCCAGAAATCGCGCCCCACCGCCTCGTCGCGCGCCACGCCGAGGATCCGCGCCCACGAGGCATTCAGATAGCGCACGCACCAGTCGCCATCGAGCACGGCCACGCCATCGCCCAGGGCGTCCATGGCGGCGCGCGCGTCGATGGCGTCATCGGCCGAACTCAGCCCCAGATCGGCGCTGCCGGCGGGCGTATCCACGTAGTCTCCCGAGCTGCTCACGGCAGAACACTGCCAAGGGCGCGATCGTCCAGTCAAGCCGAGGGCTGAAACCGAGACCGTCCGGGCGTCGTACGACGGCACATCCGCGCGCCCCTGGGGACACCATGCAGGCACTGCTCCGCGATATCCGATACGGCATCCGCACGCTCGTCAAGAGCCCCGGGCTGACCATCGTTGCCACCCTCGCCCTGACGCTCGGCATCGGGCTCACCGCGACCATGTTCAGTATGGTGTACGGCGCCATCATGAAGGGCCTGCCGTACCCCAACGGCGACCGGGTGGTGGAGATCTACCGCAACAACCCGAGCGTGAGCATACGGCACATGCAGGTGCCGATGGCCGAGTACGCCGACTACAAGGCACGCCAACGCAGCCTCGGCGCCATCGCGGCGTACTACTCGGGCACCGTGAACGTGAGCGGTACGGTGCAGGCCGAGCGGTATTCCGGCGCCTGGGTCTCGGCGAGCACGTTCGACGTCGCTCACGTCGAGCCCCTGCTCGGCCGCGTCTTCCGGGCCGGCGAGGACACGCCGAACGGCCCGCGCGTGGCCATCATCAGCTACGCGATGTGGATGACGCGGTTCGGCGGCGATTCGAGCGTCCTCGGCACCGTGCTCCGCGCCAACGGACAGCCCTACACCATCGTCGGCGTCATGCCCGCCGGCTACGTGTTCCCGGACAACGCCCGGATCTGGCTGCCGCTGCAGCTCGATCCGCTGGCCCTGCCCCGGGACGGCGGCCAGTGGCTCACCGTGGTCGGGATGCTGAAACCGGACATCGCGCTGGCCCAGGCCAATCGCGATTTCAGCGGTATCGCCCAGCAATTGCAGAAGGAGCACCCCGACACCGACAAGGGCGTCGGGGCGGTGGTCCAGGGATTCGTCGACGCCGAACTCGGGCCCGAACCGCGGCAGCTGTTGTTCACGATGCTGGGCGCCGTGTTCTTCGTCCTGCTCATCGCCTGCGCGAACGTGGCGAACCTCCTGCTCGATCGCGCGGCGCACAAGACCAAGGAGGTCGGCATCCGCACCGCCCTCGGGGCCACACGGATGGCCGTGGTGCGGCAGTTCCTCACCGAGGCGATGGTGCTGGCCGCCGGCGGCGCCGTGCTCGGCACCGCGATGGCGTACGGATCGATCGCCCTCTTCAACCGGGTGATGGCCGCATCCACCGAGGTGCCCTTCTACATCGATGTGCGACTGAACGGGCCCGTGCTCCTGTTCGTGATCGGTATGGCCGTGCTGGCCACGGTCTTTTCGGGACTCATCCCGGCCATCCAGTCGTCGCGCGCCGATATCAACGAGGTGCTCAAGGACGAGACGCGCGGCTCGTCGAGCCTGCACATCGGGCGGATGAGCCGCGGACTGGTGGTGTTCGAGATCGCCCTGTCGTGCGGACTGCTCGTGGCCGCCGGTCTCACCACCAAGAGCGTCACCAGCCTCCGCGACATGGATCCCGGTTTCCGGACGGCCAACATCTTCACGGCCCGGGTGGGATTTCCGGGCGCGTATACGGACACGGCGATGCAGCGGCAGTTCTTCGAGCAGCTCCGTGAGCGGCTCGACGCCATTCCCGGCGTCCGGTCGGCGGCCATCACGTCGAGCCTGCCGGCGGTGGGCTCCAATGGCGGAACCTTCGCGGTCGAGGGCAAGACCTACACGACGGACCGCGACCTCCCGCGCGCCGACTGGAACGCGGTGTCTCCCGATTTCTTCGCCACGTTCGACATCCCGATCACCCAGGGACGTGCCATCGCGGCGAGCGATCGCGTCGACGCCCTGCCCGTGGCCGTGGTGAACCGGGCCTTCGCCGATCTGTATTTCCGGGGTGAGAATCCCGTCGGCCGGCGGATCCGGCAGGGCGGGCGCGACAGCAAGCTGCCGTGGATGACGATCGTCGGCGTGGTGCCCACCACGTTTTCCGGCGATCAGGAACAGCCCCGGGCCCCGGCCTACTACGTGCCGCTCGCCCAGCACCATTCGAACTTCGTCAGCATGGCCGTGCGCACGGCCGGCCCGCCGATGGCGATCACGGCGCAGGTGCGCGCCACCGTCGCCTCGCTCAACCCCGATCTCCCGATCTACTGGCCCTACTCGATGGACGTGGCGCTGGCGCGCCCGCTGTGGTTCATCCGCGTCTTCGGCACGATGTTCATGATCTTCGGAGTGATCGCCCTCTTCCTGGCCGCCATCGGGCTCTATGCCGTGATGTCGTTCTCCGTGAGCCGGCGCACCCGGGAGGTCGGCATCCGCATGGCGCTCGGCGCCCAGGGGCGCGACGTGGTGCGGATGATCTTCCGCCAGGGTGTGTTCCAGGTCGTGGTCGGGTTGCTGCTGGGGCTGGGCTTCGCCGCCACCGTCGCCCAGTTCATGAGCGTCATTCTGTTCCAGGTGCAGCCGCGGGACCCGGTGGTGTTCGGCGGCGTGGCCGGGCTTCTGGCGCTCACCGGGTTGATGGCGTGCCTGCTCCCGGCCCGGCGCGCCACGCGCGTGGATCCGTTGGTGGCGCTGCGCAGCGAGTAGTCGGCGCCTACGGTGCGCCGGCCGGCCGGGGCGCCGGCGGGGGCCCGTCGAGGACCACCTCATCCGGCTCCCGCCCGAAGCCGCTGCGCAGCAGGCCGGCAAACGCTCCGTCGGCAGCCGCCAACTCGTCCCACGTACCGACCTCGACCACCCGTCCGCCGTCGAGGACGACGATGCGATCGGCGCGCCGAACCGTCGACAGCCGGTGGGCGATCACCAACGTCGTGCGCCCCCGCGTGGCCGCCTCCAGCGCCGCCTGCACGAACTCCTCGGACACCGTGTCGAGGTGCGACGTCGCCTCGTCGAGAATGAGCAGGCGCGGATTGCGCACGAGCGCCCGGGCGATCGACAACCGCTGCCGCTGGCCGCCCGACAGCATGATCCCCCGCTCGCCGATCGGCGTCTCCAGCCGGTCGGGCAGCGAGGCCAGCAGGTCGTCCAGGTAGGCGGAATGGAGGGCGAACTCGATGTCCTCTTCGGTCGCCGACGCACATCCGAACGCCACGTTCGCCCCCAGCGTGTCGTTGAACAGGAACGGATCCTGCTCCACGAGCGCCACGTGGGCGTGCCAACTCTCCGGTGAGAACGACCAGTAGTCCACCCCGTCCACCAGCACCTGGCCCGCCGTCGGCTCGCGCAGTCGCAGGAGGAGCGTGGCGAGCGTGGACTTGCCGCTCCCCGACCGCCCCACCAGCGCTACGGTGGTGCCCGCCGGAATCTCGAACGACACGTCGTCGAGCGCCGTGCGGTCGGCGCGATAGCGGTACGTCAGCTCCCGCACCGTGATCCGGTCCCGGACTTCCTCGAACGTCTTCATGCCGAACGCCCGCACCGGGAACTGCGGTGTGTCGAGCCAACGGGTGATCTCGCGAATGCTGCTCGACAGGAACAGGAGGTGCGCCTGGACCCCGAAGAAGCGGTTGACGAGCGGCACCAGACGCAGGAGCACGAGCCCGAATGCGGTCAGCTTGGCCGACGACATCGCGCCGGGGGCGACGAGAAAGGCGAAGGCACCGAGCAGCAGCGAGATCGCCGCCACCAGCGACCCAGTCTCGACGATTGGATGGAGGATGGCCGCGGCCCGCTGGTAGCGTTCGTTCACCACCGCCTGTTTCACGTTGGTGCGGGCGAAGCGCTCGGCCTCGAGCTCCTGGGCGTTCGAGGCCCGAATGACCCGGACGCCGTTGAACGCTTCCGCGGTGCGGCGCGAGACCTCCATGTTGCCGGAGGTCATGTCCCGCCCGAGCTGGCCGAAGTGGCGATAGAGCCGGGCAATGAGCACGCCGCCGACGCCGCCCGCGATCACCGTGACGCCGCCCAGCAGCGGCGAGATCCAGAGCAGGGCGAGCACATAGAGCAGCCCCGTGCCCACCGTCTGGATCATACCCACCGCCACCGGCATGCACTCCAGCGCGCGCCGGGCCTCCTCGACGAACAGGTTGGACAGTTCGGCCGACGAGTGGTGGTCGAAGATTTCCAGCGGCGCCGCCTGCAGCCGCGCGAAGAGCACGCCCCGGATCCGTTCCATCGCCGTGCGCTGGATGCGGGCCAGCACCGTCGTGTTGACGTACAGCGACCCGTTCTTCAGCCCGATGGCCAGAATCACGCCGGCGCCGAACATGCTGGCCAGGGTCACGGTGCTCGCCCCCGGGGCGAGGCGCATGGCGAAGGTCAGCAGCCGCGTGGTGCCGGTGGCCGTGTTGAGCACGAGATTCAGCAACTGCGCCATCAGGCCGACGGCCGCGACCTCCATGACCATCGTCACCGCGGTCGTGACCACCACGACCACCACTGCGGCCGGCGTCAGCGGAATGAAGGGCCGCAGCCTCGCCAGGCCGCGCATGGCATTTCGGATGTCTCGAAGCGGATTCCGCATTGGCGTCGGCTAAGTTACCGCATCGCGCGGCGCCACGATACGCGGCGCTACTGCGGCAGCAGATCGAACGTGGCCCCGACCACGATCTCGCCCGGGGCGACGACGCGCGCGTAGACACGGCTCCATCCCGGCCGCGTCTTCTGGGAGATCCGCACGAACCCTCCATCCACGAAATACGGGCGGAGGTTGTGGCACGGATGGGCAAATCCGGTCACCTCGGCCTCCACGTCGCCGGCCCGAAACCGTGCCCCCACGGTCATCGCGTCCCACGGGATCCCGCGCACGGTGAGGTTCTCCCCTGCCGCTCCCGGGAGGATCGGGTGCCCCTCCGCCCGCAACGCATCGATCAGGTCGGCGGAATACAGGCAGAGGGCACGCGCCGCGCCGCCGTGGTGCTCGAGGTCGCGCTGGCGGTCGCCGGCCACCCCTTCCACGGTCACCCGCGCACGCTCCACGGGCAGCTTCGGCACCCCACCGTCGGAAACGTTGATCGAGACCACGACCCCCCGCGGCATCAGAAGTACACGCGCGCCGGCCCGACCCGGCTCGGAATCGCGCCCACCTCCATCCGCACCGGGATCCCCCCGTTGGTGGTCTGCAGCGCGGTGCGCATGGGGAAGCCGAGCTGGGACGTCAGCCTGGCGTCGGGACTGAGCAGCGCCAACCGCCACCCTCCGCAATGCCGCCGCAGCACATGCCCCAACTGCGCGTACAGATTCCGGATTTCGTGCCGATCCCCCACGCGGACGCCGTAGGGCGGATTGGCCGCGACGAGCCCGGGGCCCGGGGGCGGCGCGATGGCGGACACCGGTTGCACCGAGAGCTCGAGGTCTCCGTCCACACCGGCCCGGTAGGCGTTGTCACGCGCGGCTTCGATGGCACCGGAATCGCGGTCGGAGGCATGAATCGCGACCGGACTCCGGGGCAGCACGCGCGCTTCCGCCTCGGCGAGCGCTCGCGCGAACACCGTCCGGGGAAATTCCGGCCATTCCACGCAGGCGAACTGGCGGCGGAGTCCCGGCGCCATCTGCCGGGCGATCATCGCCGCCTCGATGGGGATCGTGCCGGACCCGCAGAGCGGATCCACGAGCGGGGTCGCGCCGTGCCAGTCGGCGGCGAGCAGAATCGCCGCGGCCAGCGTTTCGCGGAGCGGCGCCTTGGCCACCGCCTGCCGATAGCCGCGGAGGTGGAGCAGCGCGCCGGAGCTGTCGGCGCTCACCGTGCACTCGTCGTGCGCGATCCGCACGATGAACAGCTGCTCGCGTTCCGGCGCCGGCGCCTCGTCGTCGTCCGTCTCCGCGGGAGCGGTGAATCGACTGGCCGCCCCGAGCCGGTGCTCGATGGCCTTGGCCAGGCGCTCCGCCACGGCGTCGGAGTGGTAGAGACGGGACTTTCGGCAGGTCACGCGGAATCGCACCGCGCCCCCGGGGACGACGAACCGTTCCCACGGAATGCGGCGGGCATGCCGCTCCAGCTCGTAGAAGGCGCGGGCCCGGAACGTCGCCGCACGTACCACGACGCGGCTCGCCGTGCGGAGCCAGAGATTGGCCCGGCAGAGCGATGCCGCGTCGCCCCACCAAGTCACGCCCCCACCGGCGTCCGACTGCGGCGTCTCCCCCAACGCCGATAGCTCGGCGGCGACCAGCGGCTCCAGTCCGGGGGCCGCAATCGCGAAGCACTCGAACGCGCTAGTCGATGCTGGAGAGTGAGGCGGCGTTCGTGACACCGGACCGGGTTCTGGCGGGTAGGTGGCGTCGCTGTCCCCACCGCGTCACGGCACGGTATCCCAGCAGCGCGACGAAGATGGAAAGGTACACCAGCGGGAACAGGGTGTCCTTCTTGACCGCCCAAAGGTAGTGGACCGTTCCGCCGATGGCGATGAGATAGATCAGCTGGTGCAGGCGGCGCCACCGGCGCCCGCCGAGGCGGCGCACCGACCCGTTGGTCGAGGTGAGGGCGAGCGGGATCAGGAGCAGAAAACTCGCCATCCCCACCAGGATGTACCGATGCTTGACGATTTCGCCGCCCATCAGCCCCCAGGCGAAGAACCAGTCCACGCCCACCCACATCGAGAGGTGGACGAAGGCATAGAAGAACGTGAACAGCCCGAACATGCGGCGGTACTTGGCGAGCACCCCGAGGTGCAGCAGCTGCCGTACCGGCGTCACGGCCAGCGTGATGGCGAGAAAGCGGAGCGTCCACAGCCCCGTGAAGATCTCGGCTTCCTCGATCGGGTTCACCCCGAGCCCGCCCTCGTGCAAGGCCCGCCAGAGCAGGTCGGCCGCCGGCAGCAGGCACGCCGCGAAGACGACCGGCTTGAGCCAGCGCTGGCGTGCCAGGGTTTGCGAAAGGGTCAGAAGTACTTCCTCAGATCCATCCCGGCGTACATCGACGCCACCTGGTCCTCGTAGCCATTGAACATGAGCGTGGGCCGGCGGCGGAATTCGCCGATGCGCCGCTCCACGGACTGCGTCCAGCGCGGATGATCGACGTGCGGGTTCACGTTGGCGTAGAAGCCGTATTCGTCGGGAGCCGCCAGCATCCACGCCGTCATCGGCTGCTGCTCCACGAACTCGATCTTCACGATCGCCTTGATGCCCTTGAACCCGTATTTCCAGGGCACCACCAGACGCACCGGTGCGCCGTCCTGATTGGGGAGCGGTTTCCCATACAGTCCGGTGACGAGAAGCGTCAGCGGATGCAGCGCCTCATCCATCCGCAGCCCTTCCACATATGGCCACCGCAGCACGGCCCGCCGCTGCCCCGGCATCTGTTGCGGATCGTAGAGCGTGGTGAATTTCACGTACTTCGCGCCCGGATCCGGCTCGAAGCGTTTCAGGATGTCGGCCAGCACGTACCCGTTCCACGGGATCACCATCGACCACGCTTCCACGCACCGCAGCCGGTAGACGCGGTCCACGCGGGCGGCAGGCTTGAACAGGTCCTCGTAGCCGTAGTGGCCGGGCTTCTTGCAGAGGCCCCCGACCTCGATCGACCACGGCTTGGTGCGGAATTCCTGCGCGTTGGCCTTGGGGTCCGACTTGTCGGTGCCGAACTCGTAGTAGTTGTTGTACGAGGTGATCTGGTCCCAGCTGTTCAGCTTGTCTTCCGGCGCGCCCTCGGCGGTCAGAGCGCCGTGCAGCAGACCCGGCGCGAGCGCGCTGCCGGCGGCGATCGCGCCCACCCCGCCCGCCAGTCTCAGGAAGTTCCGGCGGTTCAGGTAGTCGCGCTCCGGCGTGATCTCGGACGAGGGAATATCGGTGGGCTTCTTGATCAGCATCGTCGCTCCTCGCGGTAAGGCGCTCCCTGTTCAAAAACATATCCCACCGGTAGCCGATCCGTTCCACCAATATGGCAGACCCGGACCGCACTCCTGTCACCGGGGAGGCCGCCCCGCGCCGCACGCTTGCCAGATTGGCCGCGCGCCGATGGCACGACACCTGCCCTGCTCGATGACGAGGCGCGGGCCGCCGGTTGGCGCCGCCCTGACGCCATTTCCACTGCCCCATTGAGGAGGATTGCCATGATTGCCACTCGCTCTCTTTCATCCACGCTCGATCGCATGCTGTCGCTCAATCGCGCCCTCGACGACGCGTTCACCGGCACGCGCCAGGCGTTCGGTGGCCACGTCTGGGTGCCGGCCCTCGACGTCACCGAGCGGAAGGACGCCTACGTCGTGACGCTCGAGCTCCCGGGTGTCGACCCGAAGGACGTGGACATCAGCTTCGAGCAGAACGTGCTCACCGTTCGCGGCACCAAGGCGTCGACCCTTGCGGTCGGCGACAACGAGATGCGCGTCTATGCCAACGAGCGCGTGTCGGGCGCCTTCGAGCGGGCGATTCGCCTGCCCGAGTTCGTCGACGGTGACAGCATCTCGGCCCAGTCGGCCAACGGCCTGCTCGAGATCACGATCCCCAAGGCGCAGGTCGCGCAGCCGCGGAAGATCGAGGTGAAGACCGCCGCGCAGATTCAGAACGCGTAGCTCGTCTCCCCACCGATTGGATCGCCGCTCCGACGCTGGTCGGGGCGGCGATCCGTTTTTCGGCGCCCCCACCCCCAGACGCCGCTCCTTCTCCCAACCCGGACGGCACCCCCCGTACCGAGAACCGGAATCTCCGACCCCTTGACGTTCATACGTTCGTATCATATAATACGAACGTATGAACGACACTGCTTCCACCCGCGACCGCATCCTGGCCGTCGCCCGCGACCTCTTCACGGCGCGAGGCTTCGATGCCGTCTCCATTCGTGACATCGTCACCACGGCCGGTGTGAACCTCGGCGCCGTTACCTACCACTTCGGCTCCAAGGAAGGTCTCTACCACGCCGCCGTCGAGTCGATGACGGGCCCGTTCGCGGCGCGCATCGCCGCCTTCGCGGCCGGACCCGGGACGCCGCTGGACCGCGTCGAACGGATCGTGCGGGGGGTTCTCGCGCACCTGCTCGACAATCCAGGACCGCCGCTGGTGCTGCTCCGCGAGCTGACGAGCGATCGCCCGCTGCCCCCACCGCTTGCCGAGCTGATGCGTCGAAACATGGGCGTGCTCTCCGGCGTGATCGCCGAGGGCCAGCAGGATGGTTCCATTCGCCCGGGCGATCCCAAGCTCCTCGCCATCACCGTCATCTCGCAACCGTTCTTCGTGCGCGCCGCGCACCGCGTGATGACCGTCGCGCTGGGCGTCGACCCGGCCGCCGACGACCAGCAGGCGCGGATCAGCGATCACGTGGTCGAAGGCGTCCGCCGCTCCATCGCCAACACTCCGCAGGTCTCGCCATGATCTCTGCTCTGCTTCTCGCGCTCGCGGTGCAAGCGCAGGATACCACACGGCTCACCCTGCAGGACGTGGTGGACCGCGCCCTGCACACGCACCCCGCCGTGGCCGCAGCGCGGGCCGCGGAGGACCGGTCCACCGCCGACCTCAACGACGCCCGCTCCCGGCTGCTGCCCTCGCTCAACTTCGACGGCGCGCTCACGCGGTTCCAGAAACCGATGGTCGTCGCGCCGCTGCACGGTCTCGATCTGCTCAATCCGCCGCTGTTCGACCGCACGCCGTACCAGGCCGGTCTCTCGGTGAATTGGACCGTGCTCGACTTCGGGAGGCGCTCCTCGCAGATCCGCGCCCAGCGCGCGCTCCAGGAGGCGGCCGGGGACGCGCTCACGTCCACGGAACAGACACTGACAGCGTCGACGGTCCACGCCTACCTGGCGGTGCTCGACCAGCGGGAACTGCTGTCGGCACAGGACCGGCTGGTCACCGCGCTCGCGGCCGCGCGTGCACGGACGGTCCAACTCGAGGCGGAGGGCAAGGCCGCCCACGTGGATGTGCTGCGCCTCGAAGCGGAAGTTCAGCGAGCCCGCGCCGACCGCATCAGCGCCGCCTCCCGGCTGGAGGTGGCCGAACACCAGCTCGCCCAGCTCTCGGACATCGCCTACGGCTCGGTCCACGGCGCGATCCTCGCACCACTGGCGCTCGCCGACGGCGCGATTGCCGACACCTCGGCCGAGTCCCGCGCCGGCCTCGTCGTCCAGGCGCAGCAAGCAAGCAGCGACGTGCAGCAAGTGGAGCAGCAGTCGCGCGCCGCCCGGGCCGGAGTATCCGCGGCTCGAGCCGCCTGGCTCCCCACCGTGCAGATGCAGGGTGCGTACATCGACCGGGGCCGCTGGCTGGGCAACTACTCCGCGGAGTGGCAGGTGGGCGTCGCCATGTCGTATCCGGTGTTCACCGGCGGCAGCCGCACGAGCGCCGTGCAACGCGCGAGCGCCGGGGCCCGCGCCGCCGCCGATCAGGTGCGGGTCGCCCAACTCGATGTCGAGCGCGGCGTCGATCAGAATCTCGCCGCACTCCGGGAGGCGCACGCCCGCGTGGCGGCGCTCGAGAGCGCGGTCGCGCGATCGCAGGAAGTGGAACGCATCGAGAAGCTGGCGCTCGAGGTGGGCACCGTGGTGCAGACCGACTATCTGGACGCCGAAGCAAAGCTCTTTTCCGCCCAGGCCGGACTCATCCAGGCCCGGCACGCCGAGATCGCCGCCCGCGTCGATCTGGCCCGCACACTCGGCGAGCTGTCCCCCGGTTGGCTCGCCCGCAACGTGGAGTCCCTGCCATGAACCCCAAACGCATTCTCCCGATCGTCGCCGGCGTGCTCGTCGTCGCGGCGGTCGTGTACTTCACCGTGTTCCGCACCGGCACCAGCCCCGCCGATCTGCCGATTTCCGGAACCGTTGAGGCCACCGAGGCCGACCTCGGGTTCCAGCTTCCGGGCCGGATTGCCACCGTGGGACCGCACGAGGGCGACCGGGTGCGGGCCGGCGATACACTGGCCATGCTCGATCGCAGCGACCTCGCGGCCCGGCAGGCGCAGGCGCGGGCCGCTCTCGCCGCGGCGCGGGCTGGGCTGCGCGAGCTGGAGCGCGGCGCGCGAAGCGAGGAGTTGGCGCAGGTCCGCGAGGCCGACAGTGCCGCCACCGCCCGGATGGCCGACGCGCAGCGCGACTTCGCGCGAACCCAGCGGTTGTTCGAGGGCGGGGCGGTCGCCCGCGAGGTGTTCGACAAGGCGAATCTCGCGCTCGACGTCGCGCGGAGCGCCAAGGCACAGGCGGACGAACAACTGAAGCTCGTGGCCAGCGGTCCGCGGCGCGAGCGCATCGACGCCCAGCGTGCCGCCGTGCAGCAGGCGGAGGCCGCCGTGCACCAGGCCGATGCCGCGATGGACAACGGGGTGATTCGCGCCCCATTCGACGGCGTGGTCACGATCCGCGACCGCGAACCGGGCGAGACCGTGGGGGCCGGCGCGCCGGTGCTCACCGTGATGAACCTGCGCGACCGGTGGGTGCGCATCTACGTTCGCGAGGACCGCATCGCCGCCGTCCGCCTCGGGCAGCCAGCATCGATCGGCACCGACACCTACGCCGGCAAACAATATCCCGGCGCGGTGTCGTTCATCTCCAGCCAGGCGGAATTCACCCCGCGCAACGTCCAGACCACCGAGGAAAGGGTGAAGCTGGTGTACGCGGTGAAGGTCCGCATCACCGGCGACACCACGAGCTACGATCTCAAGCCCGGCATGCCCGCCGACGTGCGGCTGGAAGGCGCGGCGCAGTGACGGCCGCCCCGCGGGCCGAAGCCGCAATCTCGCTGCGCGCCCTGCACCGTCGCTTCGGCGATCTGGTGGCGGTGAACGGTCTGTCGTTCGACGTCGGGCGCGGCGAACTGTTCGGGCTGGTCGGTCCCGACGGCGCCGGCAAGACCACTACGTTGCGCATGCTGGCCGGCGTCCTTCCGCCCACCGGCGGCGACGCATTGGTGCGCGGGGTGAGCGTCGCCCACGACCCCGAACGTGTGAAGCAGCACATCGCCTACATGTCGCAGCGCTTCGGCCTGTACGCGGATCTGACGGTCCGCGAGAACATCGACTTCTACGCCGACCTCTATCGTGTCCCCCGCCGCGAGCGTCCGGCGCGCCTGGAGCGCCTGTACCGGTTCTCCAATCTGGGGCCGTTCGAGCAACGCCTGGCCGGCCAGCTCTCCGGCGGCATGAAGCAGAAGCTCGGCCTCTGCTGCGCCCTCATCCACCAGCCGGAGATTCTGCTGCTCGACGAGCCGACGTTCGGCGTCGATCCGATCTCCCGGCGCGACCTCTGGCTCATCGTGCACGAGATGGTGGCACAGGGCGTGACCGTCCTCGTCACCACCGCCTACATGGATGAGGCCGAGCGCTGCGACCACGTGGCGCTCATCGACCACGGCCGGATCGTGGCGCTCGATACGCCGGCGGCGCTCCAGCACACGTTGGCCGGCCGGATGATGGCGCTTCGCGCGTCGTCGCCGCGCGGGGCGCTGCACGTACTCACGCAGACGGCGGCCGCCCACCACGCGGCCCTGTTCGGCGACACCATTCATCTGGCCATGGAATCCAGGGCCCGCGACTGGCCGCTGGTCCAGGCGGCGCTCGCCGAGGCCGGGATCGACGTGCTCGACGCGCACGACCTCGACCCGTCGTTGGAAGACGTCTTCATCCAGCGGGTTACCGAAACCGCGGTCGAGGCCACGGCGCAGCCATGACGTTGGCGGTGGAAGTACACGACCTCACCCGAAAGTTCGGCGACTTCACGGCCGTCGACGACGTCAGCTTCGACGTGACCGAGGGCGAGATCTTCGGATTCCTCGGCCCCAACGGCGCCGGGAAGACGACGACGATCAAGATGCTGGCGGGCCTGCTCGCCCCGACCTCCGGTGCCGGGCGGGTGGCGGGATTCGACGTGCGCCGCGACGCCGAGCGCATCAAGGAGCACATCGGGTACATGTCGCAGCTGTTCTCGCTCTACGGCGATCTGACCGTCGACGAGAACATCGCCTTCTTCGCGGGACTGTACGACGTCACCGGCCCACGGCTCGTGGAGCGTCGCGACTGGGTGCTGCGAATGGCCGGTCTCACCGAGCATCGGGACCAGATGACCGCCGACCTGCCGCTGGGGTGGAAGCAGCGTCTCGCGCTCGGCTGCGCGGTGCTGCACGAGCCGCCGATCCTGTTTCTCGACGAGCCCACGTCGGGGGTGGATCCCGTGTCGCGGCGCAGCTTCTGGGAACTCATCTATACGCTCGCCGACCGCGGCACCACGATCTTCGTCAGCACGCACTACATGGAAGAGGCCGAGTACTGCAACCGGCTGGCGCTGATGAATCGCGGGCGGCTGATCGCCCTCGACCGGCCGGCCGCCCTGCGCAGCCGGATGGGAGAGCCGATCCTCGAACTCACCGTCGACGACGGGCCGGCTGCCGTGCAGGAACTGCAGCATGGGCCAGGCGTCATCGAAGCCGCCATGTTCGGCCGCGCGGTCCACGTCGTGGTCCGGGACGAGGCGGCGGCCCGCGCGACGCTGCCGGACTTTCTGGCGTCGAAGGGATTCACCTGCCGACGCATCGCCACCGTCCGTCCGTCGCTCGAGGACGTCTTCGTTGCCCTGGTACGCCGCGAGGGCGGCGCGGTGGAGGGCTGACCGATGCGCTTCAGTCTGCAGCGGCTGCTGGCGATGGCGCGCAAGGAAGCCATCCAGCTCCGGCGCGATCCCCGCAGTCTGGCGATGGCCTTCATCGTGCCGGCAGCGATGATCGTCGTCTTCGGCTACATCATCAGTTTCGACGTGCGCGACATCCGCATCGCCGTGCTCGATCAGGATCACTCCGCCCAGAGCCGGGCGTTGGTCTCGGCGTTCGAGGCCGCGGGACGGTTCGAGGTCACCGATCGGCTCGCGACCCCGGCCCAGATCGATTCCCTGATGAACCGCGGGGCCGTCCGCATCGCGCTCACCATTCCGCCGGGCTTCGAGAAGGACCTGCTCGCCCGGCGACCGGCCCCCGTTCAGGCCATCGTCGACGGAGCCGACGCCAATACGGCGTCGATCGCCATGAACTACGCCCAGGCCATCATCACGGCCTTTTCGACGCGTGCCGTGCTCGCCCCCGCCATGCGGACGGCGCCGGTGGGCGTGCAGAGCCGGGTGTGGTACAACGAGGCGCTCGAGAGCGCCAACATGATCGTGCCCGGGCTCGTGGCCGTGATCATGATGATCATCGCCGCGATGCTCACCGCGCTCACCATCGCCCGCGAGTGGGAACGCGGAACCATGGAGCAGCTCGCCGCCACCCCCGTGCACCGGCTCGAAGTGATCTGTGGGAAGCTGCTGCCCTATCTCGCTATCGGCCTCGTGGACGTCACGGCGGCCGTGCTGATCGGCGTGTTCCTGTTCCAGGTACCCTTCCGCGGCAACCCGCTGCTGCTCGCCGTCATGGCCACGATGTTCCTGCTCGGCTCGCTGGGGCTCGGCGTCTTCATCAGCGCGGCCCTCAAGTCGCAGCTGCTGGCCACGCAGTTGGCGATGCTCGTCACCTTCATTCCGTCATTGCTCCTCTCGGGCCTCATCTTCGACATCGCGAGCATGCCACTGCCGCTCCGCCTCGTTTCACTGGGCGTCCCGGCGCGGTATTTCGTGGTCGTGTTGCGCGGCATCTTCCTCAAGGGCGTCGGCGTCCAGGTTCTCTGGCAGCAGGGGCTCGCGATGGTCGCCTATGCCGTGATCGGCCTCGGCCTCGCCGCCCACGCCTTCCGCAAGGAGATCGCCGCGTGACGGGCCGCATGATCAACTGGGCGCGGGTCCGACAGATGCTGCGGAAGGAGTTCCGCCAGATGCTGCGCGACCCCAGAGCGAAGCGCGTGTTGTTCGTGGCGCCCATCGTGCAGCTGATCGTCTTCGGCTACGCGGTGAATACCGACGTGCGCAACGCCGCGACGATGGTCGTGGACCACGACCAGACGCTGGAGTCGCGGGCCATCGTTTCCGCCCTCACCGCCTCCGGCTACTTCCGCGTGGTCGGCCGGTCGCAGCAGCCGCGCGACCTGGTGCGCGCCCTCGATGCCGGAGACGCGCTCGTGGGGTTGGAGATTCCGCGGGGTTTTTCGCGGGACCTCGGCGCCGGCCGGGAAGCCGACGTGCAGCTGCTCGTGGACGGCAGTTCGGCCAACACCGCCAACGTCGCCCTCGGCTACGCCACCCAGATCATCTCGCAGTGGGGACTCGCGCACGGAGCGGCCACTGCGGGTGTGGTGAACGCCGCCGGCCGCCCCGGCGTCGACTTCCGCGTCCGGGCCTGGTACAACGAGAATCTGGAGAGCCGGGTCTACAACGTGCCGGCGGTGATCGGCACGATCGTGCTGTTGATGACGCTGCTGCTCACCTCGCTGGCCGTGGTGCGCGAACGCGAGATCGGAACGCTGGAGCAACTCATGGTGAGCCCCCTGCGGCCGCTCGAGTTGATCATCGGCAAGACCCTGCCGTCCGTGTTCGTGGCGTTCGTGGACCTCACCCTCATCACGGCCGTCTCGCTGTTCTGGTTCCACATCCCCTTCCGCGGCAACGGCCTCTTCCTGTTCGTCGCCAGCGTCTGCTACATCCTCACCGGAATCGGATTGGGGCTGTTCATCTCGACGGTCTCGAACACGCAGCAGGAAGCGTTCATGTCGATGTTCTTCTTCTTCCTGCCCGCCATCATGCTCTCGGGGTTCATGTTCCCGATCGCCAACATGCCGCAGGCGATTCAATACGCCACGTATCTCGACCCGCTGCGGTACTTCCTGGAAATCGTGCGCGGCGTGTTTCTGCGCGGCGCCGGGTGGCGAATCCTCTGGCCCCAGGCCCTGGTGCTCGCCGCCATGGGCGCGCTGGTGATCACCGCGGCGACGCGGCGGTTCCACAAGACCACGGCGTGATCAGAACAGCCCCCGGATCCACCCCCCGTCCACCGCCACCGACTGCCCGGTGATGTAGCTGGCCCGCTCCGACACCAGGAACGCCGCCAGCGCGCCGAATTCGCGCGGCTCGCCGATCCGCCCCATCGGAATCTGGGCTTCGGTTCGCGCGTTCACCTGCGCCACCGGCACCCCCTCCCGCTCCGCCGTCGCCGCGTTCAGATGCTCCACCCGCTCCGTCTTCGTGAACCCGGGCAGAATGCAGTTCACCGTCACCCCGTCCTTCGCCACCTCGGTGGCGAGCGTGCGCGCGAATCCGGTGACGGCCGCCCGCAGGCTGTTGGACAACATCAGCCCGTCCACCGGCTGCTTCACCGTGATCGAGGTGACGTTGAGCACCCGTCCCCACTTCCGCTCGCGCATTCCGGGCAGCACGCGGCGGGTGAGTTCGACGGTGCTTCGCACCAGGTTGTTCACGTGCTGCTGCCACAGCTCCCACGGCAGCTTCTCGAACGGCCCGCTCGGCGGACCGCCGGTGTTGTTCACCAGAATGTCCACCTGGCCGAACGCCTGCTCCGCGGCGCGGGCCACGGCATCGATGCCGTCGCCGGTCGCGAGGTCTGCCGCCACGGCGCGCACGTCCGCCCCCGTCTCGGCCTTGATCGCCTGGCGCGCCGCCTGCAGCCGCTCGTCGCCGCGGGCGCAGATCACCACCCGCGCGCCCTCGGCCGCCAACTCCCGCGCCGCGGCGTAACCCAGTCCCCGGCTCGCCGCGCAGACGACGGCGGTCCGGTCCTTCAGTCCCAGATCCATGGTCAACGCCGCAGGTAGGCGTCGGTCTTGTTCAGCCAGTCGGCACGCGGCGGGCTGAAGATGTCCACGTCGAGCGTGTCGTGCAGCGCTTCGGCCTTGTGCCACACGTTCGACGGAATGTGCAGCACCTCGCCGGCCCGCACGACCACCTCCTCCTTCTCGTCCTCGCCGATCCAGAAGCGCAGCGCGCCCTCGAGGATGTAGGTGAGCTGCTCGTTCTCGTGCTGGTGCTTGGGCACGATGCACCCTTCCTTGAGGTACACGTGCGCCAGCATCATCCGTTCGCCGGTGATCAGGCGCCGGTCGAGCATCGGGGACACGGTCTCGCGGGGCATCTCGTCCCAGCGATAGAAGGTGACGGATCCGGGGGAGTTGGCCATGGCACGGAAGGTTGAAGGGCGGGGGTAAACCCGCGATCGCGTGGCGCACGCCGCGGGTTGGACACAGCAAAGAGGAAGACGATCCCCGCCCGCCGCCAGTGCTTGACTGATCCCCGGCGGCCGGTTTTATCTCCGGCATGGCCCAGAACGACCCGACGCCCGAGCTTCCCCCCTCGATCGCCCGCCTGTTGCGCCAGTTCGGGAGCCTCGGACGGGAGGAAAAGATGCAGGCCCTGCTGCACTACTCCCGGAAGCTCGAGCCGCTCCCCGACCGGTTCTCGGCGCTCGACCGCAGCAACTTCACGGTTCCGGAGTGCCAGACGCGGGTGGACCTCTTTCCCGAAGTCCACGACGGCAAGCTGCACTTCTACGCCGATGTCAACGTGCGCCAGTCGCCGACGATCGCCGCCTTTCTCGCCATTCTGTTCTCCGCGGTCAACGATCAGCCTCCCGAAACCACGCTCGCCATTCCCCCCGACTTCGTGCGCCTGATGATGGACGGCATCGGCCTTGCCGGCCGCGAAGCCGGGCTGTCGGCAATGGTGGCGCGCCTGCAGGCCCACGCCCGTCGGGCGCTCACGCCGACGTCCTAGCCGTCGTCCAACCGTTTCCGGAGGGCCGTATGCCCGCCAGAGTCCAGTCGTACGCCAATCACCGGCGCATCTTTCCGCTGTATCACCTGTTCGCGCTCCCCGTCCTGACGCTGAACGTGGTCGTCGCGCTCGCCGAATTCATCGATGCGCCGTCGCCCCGCTCGATCTGGTGGGTGGTGGTGGCCGCGGCGCTCGTCGCCGGACTGCTCACCACACGGGCCTCGGCGCTCATCGTCCAGAACCGCCTCGTCGGACTCGAAATGCGCCTCCGCCTCACCGCCATCCTCCCCGGCGAGCTGCGGTCCCGGATCGGCGACCTCACGCTGCGGCAGATCATCGGGCTGCGATTCGCCAGCGACGCCGAAATGCCGGAACTCGTGCGCCGCTGCATCGCCGGGGAGCTGTCCACGGCCGACGACGTGAAGCGGCAGATCCGGGACTGGCGTCCCGACGTCGTGCGCGCCTGATGGCGCCCGAGCCATCGAGCATCAAGAACCGCTCCCCGCGGCCGGCCGGCGAACGCCGGCCGCTCAGCCGATAGCCGTGCCCGCTCCCTGTCCGCGCGACGAAGCGGAACTCGAGGCCCGGCTCGCCGAACCCCGCGACCAGACGGTGGCTGCGCTCGCCTCCTGTCCGGGTGACCTGGTGGTGCTCGGCGCCGGCGGAAAGATGGGCCCCACGCTCGCCCGCATGGCGCTCGCCGCCGCGCGCCGGGCCGACGGGTCGAAGCCACGCCGCGTGTTCGCGGTCTCGCGCTTCTCCGCCGCCGGCGCCGAACGCCGCCTGCGCGACGCCGGGGTCGAGACCGTGCGCTGCGATCTGCTCGACGGCGCTGCGGTCGCGGCCCTGCCCGACGCGGCCAACGTCATCTTCATGGCCGGGCAGAAGTTCGGCACCCGCGACGCGCCGTCACGCACGTGGATGATGAACGTGGTGGTGCCGGCCATCTGCGCCCGGCGCTACGCCGCTTCGCGCATCGTGGCCTTCTCCACCGGCAACGTCTATCCGCTCACGCCGGCGGCGGGCGAGGGCGCGCGCGAAACCGATGCCCCGGCGCCGGTTGGGGAGTATGCCTGGTCGTGTCTGGGGCGCGAGCGCGTGTTCGAATCCGCTGCCGCCGCCGGCACGCGGGTGGCGCTCATGCGGCTCAACTATGCCAACGACCTGCGATACGGAGTGCTCACCGATCTCGCACTCCGGATCCACCGCGGCGAGCCGGTATCGCTCGCCATGAGCCGCGTCAATGTGATCTGGCAGGGCGACGCCAACCGCGCCGCCCTCGAACTGCTCCCGCACGCCGGGGCGCCTCCGTTCGTGCTCAACGTGACGGGTACCGCGGCCCATTCGGTGCGCACGCTTGCCGAGGACCTCGGCCGGCGCCTGGGCCGCCAACCACGATTTGCCGGCGCCGAGTCGGCCGACGCGTTGCTCAGCAACACGGAGCGAATGGTCCAGACACTCGCGCCGCCGGCCGTGGAGTTGGACACGCTCCTCGATTGGGTGGCCGAGTGGGTGCGCGAGGGCCGGCCTCTGCTGGGCAAACCCACCCATTTCGACGTCCGGGACGGCGCGTTCTGATGGACGGCCTCCGGTCGCACCTGCGCGGTGGCGTGGTGATCCCCGCGCACCCGCTCGCCCTCACCCCGCGCCGCACGCTCGACGAACGGCATCAGCGAGCCCTCACCCGGTACTATGTGGAAGCGGGGGCCGGCGGCATCGCCGTCGGCGTGCACACCACGCAGTTCGCCATTCGCGAGCATGGACTCTATCGCCCGGTACTCGAGCTCGCCGCCGACACCGCACGGGCAACGGTGGCCGGAAGCTCGCCCTTCGCCCTCGTGGCCGGCGTGTGCGGCTCTACCAAACAGGCGTGCGGCGAGGCCGCCGTGGCGCGGGCGCTCGGGTATCACCTGGCGCTGCTCAGTCTCGCCGGCCTGCAGCGGCTGGACGATCGCGCGCTGGTGCGGCATTGCCGCGCCGTGTCCGAAGTCCTGCCGCTGTTCGGGTTCTACCTGCAGCCGGCGGTGGGTGGACGGGTACTTTCCCACGGCTTCTGGCGGGAGTTGTGCGAACTCCCCGGGCTCTGGGCCATCAAGATCGCGCCCTTCGATCGCTATGCCACAGCCGAGGTGGTGCGCGCCGTCATCGAGTCGGGCCGCGACGACGTGGCGCTGTACACGGGAAACGACGACAGCATCGTGGCCGACCTCGTGACCCCGATCAGCGCCCGCGTGGGAGGAGCGGTGCGCGAGCGGTTCATGGACGGCGGACTGCTCGGCCAGTGGGCGGTGTGGACGCGGCGGGCGGTGGAGCTGGTGGCGGCAACCGCGGAGGCCCGCCGCACCGGCACCGTGCCGACCGCCCTACTCCGGCTTGGCTCGGCGCTCACCGCAGCCAACGGCGCCATCTTCGACGCTGCCAACGGCTTCGCCGGCTGCATCCCCGGCATTCACGAGGTGCTCCGGACCCAGGGCCTGATGCGCGGCGTCTGGTGTCTAAATCCGCGAGAGGTGCTCTCCGCCGGTCAGCACCGGAGCATCGCCCGGGCACGCACCGCCGCTCCGGAACTGACCGACGACGCATTCGTGCGCGAGCACCTCGACCGCTGGCTCAGCTAGCGGCGATCAACGCTCCCGTCCAGGCGTCGCCGGCGCGGCGTTCGAACCGCTCCCGCCAGTCATTGGCCGAAATGACGCTCGTGTCGAAGACCCTCGTGTCTGCCGTCACATCGCCGGTTGCCGCGAGCGTCGAGAATTGTGCCCGTTTGACGGCCTGCGTGCGTCCGTCGGCGTCCCGGTAGAACACGCGTCCTCCCCCCAGCAGCTCGGTTCCCAGACCCTCGCCGATCGCGCGCAGGTGGCGGAACAGGTCGTCGATCGAGCACCCCGAGGCCTGCTCGGCGGTGGGATCGATCCCGACCGCCAGAAAGCGGTCGTGCCGCCATTCACGCGCGCAGCGCAGCGGCATGCCATGGGCCTGCCATGTCGCCAGGTACGCGTCCACCTGGCGCAGCAGGGCACCGGCCTGTTCACCGTTCAGATCGCGGTCACCCGCGAAGACCCAGACCCGGGCGTCGGGAGGGAGGGACGAGAAGTTGACCAGAGGCATCGTACCGGAGTGGAAATGGGTGGATCGGTTCCTCAGCGAAATGTAATGCGGGCGGTCGGCAACTCCGCCCTCCGCCGTAGAGCGAGCCTCGGGCGCTCGTCGATCCATCGTCCCATGTGGTAACATCAGGGCGCATCGCGCCGAAATCTGGACCTTTTGGGCCCGTCCAATCGTCCTCGAAATGACCGAGTTCAGGCCCTCACCGCCCACGATCCCTGGAAGACGCCACTTCATGAGCGTTCCACCCGGCCACCGGCCGCCGCGGCCCATCCGACCTCGAGGATTCACGCTCCTGGAGGTCTTGATCGTCATGGTCATGATCGCGGTGCTGGTGGCTATCGCGCGTCCGCGGCTGAATGCACCGCGCTACCGGGCTGACGGCGCGATTCAAATGTTTCGCAACGCGCTCACCCAGGCCCAGCGCACGGCGCTCATCAACCAGTACGACGTTATCGTCACCATCGATACGGTCGGCCAGGCTCTGAAGGTCTCCGAGGACGCCAACAACGACGGCACCATCGAAGCGGGCGAACACGCCCTGAACTACCCGCTCAGCGACGGAGTGGCATTCGCGGTGCCCCCGGTCGGTCTGGACAGTGCGATCTCGTCGCCGGTAGTCGGGGCCCAGCTCGGCGCCGTCGGCTCGCTGCCCGCCATCACCTTCGGCCGCGACGGCGCCGCGTCGAGCGACCTGCAACTCTATATCGCCACGCCGGCCAACCCCGATCGCATCTACCGCGCTCTCCGGCTCGAGCAGAGCACCGGACGGAGCGACTGGTATCTCTACAACGCCACCGCCCACATCTGGGTGCTGGGAGGGCTTCGGTAATGCCTGATCGCCGGCGCCGACGTCGGCGCGGTGGCTTCACGCTGGTCGAGGTCGTGGTCGCGATGCTCATCCTCGGCAGCGCGCTGCTGGGTATGGCCCTGTTCGTATCCGGCATGGCGCACTCGGCCACCAACTCCCGATTGCTCGGCGTGGCCAACGAACTCGCGGCCGACCGCATCGAGACGATCAAGACCTCCACCAGCTACGCCACGCTGGGCGCGGACTATCAGGGCACCGAGACCTCCATTCCCGGCGGAAACTTCACGGGCTTCACGCGGCAGACGATCATCCAGCACGTCGGCGGCGGCGCCGCCGATTCGGTGGATTACAAGGTGGTCACGGTCATCGTCTTCAATCCGGTGATCAGCGACACCGTCCGCAAGACCACCGTGATCGCATCCTTCTAGACTCGCCGCATGCCCACCGTCATTTCCCGCCGCGGATTCACGCTCATGGAGCTTCTCGTCGCGATGATCCTGATGATGGTCATCATGACCGTGGCCGTGCAGACGTTCCGCCGGAGTTCCACGCTCCTCGCGTCCCAGGCCGGCTCGCTCGAGGCGCAGCAGAACGCGCGGTTCGCCATCACCAATCTCGATCGCGATCTGCGGGTCGCGGGCATCGGCACGGCCGACGACCAGCCGATGATCGTCCAGGCGTCGAACACCGCGATCACCTTCAACGTCGATCTCGTCTCGCGCGATTCCAGCGACGTGTCGGCGGTCTATATCGACCCGCGCGCCGACAGCAACACGACGTCCGCCATGCGGACGGGCACCAAGATCACACTCCCGGGTTCCAGTACGCTCTACCCCGACAGCACGTACTACCGGGCGGACGGCCTGCTCAGCCCGGCGGAGACGATCTCCTACTATCTGGTCAAGGACTCCACGACGTCGGTGAGCAACGAGTACATCCTCTGGCGGCGGGTGAACGCCGCGCCGCCGCGGATCGTCGCCCGCGGCATTCAGTTCAATCCGACCGACACCGTGTTCCAGTACTATCGTGCCCACGACACGGGGGCCGTGTCGTTGATTCCGCAGTCGAGTCTGCCCCTGTACCATCCGGTGGCGGCGCACGGATCCCCGGCGGATACCGGCAGCTTCGCGCTCATCGACAGCATCCGGAGCGTGCGGGTGAAGTTCACGGCCGTGTATCACGACCCGCTGCGGGGCGACGTGCTCCGGCCGATTCAGGCGACGATCCGCCTGCTCAACGCCGGACTGATCAACCGCACCACGTGCGGGGAGCCGCCGCTCGGCGTCGCCGTGACGACGGCGACGTCGGGCCCCGGCGCGTCGTCGCCGTTCGTCAAGCTCAGCTGGAGCGCCTCGCTCGACGACGGCGCCGCGGAGAACGACGTCGATCGCTACGCGATCTACCGGCGTCCCGATACCGCGGCGACGTTCATCCAGCCCTACGCCAGCGTACCGGCGGGGGCCGCGAGCTACAACTACATCGACAGCGACGTGAGGGCGGGCGACCGCTGGATCTACGGCGTGGCGGCCCAGGACTGCACGCCTTCGAGCTCGCCGGTGTACACCACGGGCATCGTCACCGTCCCATGATCCGTCCCGGCGCGCGCCTCTCCACGCGGGCGGCCTCCCGCCGCCTCGACGCCCGGCCGGGTTTCGCGCTCGGCCTGGCGCTGGTGTTCACGATCGCCATCGGGGCACTGGCCACGACGGCGATCATCCTCTCGTCGAACGCGACGATGATGGCGAAAGCCGTCGACCGCCAGCGCGACGTGAAGTACGCGGCCGAAGCGGCGCTGCAGATCGCGAAGAGCCGGATCACCGAGAACAGCGCGCTCATCCCCGACAGCGGCGCCCGCCAGATCATGGCCAACCAGACGATCCTCGCGGCCGACGGGCGGGCGGTTCCGGCGGTCACCGTGAATGCCTGGGTCGGGCCTTCGGGATCGACCACCGGCCAGTTCGGAAATTTCGTGAGTGTCGTCGCGCAGGCGATCGGGCCCCGCGGCGCGGGCTTCGTCCGCCGGCTCGAGATGTCCCAGGAGAGTTTCGCCAAGTACGCCTACTGGTCGAACTCCGAATCGATGTCGGGGACGACCATTTACTTCAACAACGGCGACCAGATCTGGGGACCGGTCTGGTCCAACGACGTGATCCACGTGGGCAGTGGCGGCGCCACGTTCCACGACGAGGTGGAGACGGCCCAGACGATCAGCGGGGCGGCCAACGGCACCTTTCTGCAGGGCTATACCGAGAATCAACCCGCCATCACGCTGCCCTCGGCGGCGACGCTCACGCCCCTCGCCGGTTATGCGGCCGCGGCCGGCTACAGCTTCACCCCGCCCACCAACGGCGATGAGACGTCGACCCTGATGCGCATCGAGTTCGTGGCCGCCGACCTCAACGGCGATCACGACTCCACCGACGCCAATGAGGGATTCTTCCGCGTCTATCGGGCGAACACCGGACAACAGGCGTGGCTGCGGGGCGACTGGCCCGGCGGATCGACGGTGGCCAACTACGTCAACTGTGGCGACTGGCACGCCGTGCCCGGATCCACGGCACTCAAGTTCTTTCCCGCGTCGGTGCACCCGAGCGCGTGGTTCCGCCAACTGATGGAGAATGCCGGGATGTCGGACCCGCAGGCGGCCGCGGAACAGTCGGCGTCCCTGACCACGATCATGCAGCACCCCGGCGCCCGCTGCTATCCGGGCGGCGATCCGCACCTGGTGGCCGTCTCACGCACCTCGGCGCTCTATCCGAACGACGCCGACCGCCACAAGGGGGGCGACGACACGACCTTCACCCCGGTGGGCGCGTACGGCTCGTGGATCCAGTTCACAGCCACGCCCAACGCCGCGGTGTCGGCGGTGCGCGCCGACGCGCGCTATCTCTTCCCCCTGTACCGCGGGTTCAACGCGCAGAACAAGGGCGTCGTCGCCTTCAACGGTACGGTGGGCGTGAGCGGCACCGTGCGCGGGCGGGTCACGGTGTACGTGCACGGCGGGGATCTCGTGCTCCTGGACGATCTACGCTACGCCGACGACCCCGCCTTCGGGGCGTGCGGCGATGTCGTGGGATTGATCAGCGACAACGACGTCGTGGTGGCCGACAACGCGATCAACACTCCGCAGTTCACCGGGTCGAGTTACCGGTCGCTCGACGACAGCCAGGACCTGTACGTGCAGGGCGTCATCATGGCCCTCAACACCGCGTTTCGCGTCGAGGACTACGGGACCGGGCCATCGAGCGGCCTCAATTGCCAAGGCCACAGCGTGGGCCGCGGATGTCTGTATCTGACGGGGGGCGTGATCCAGCAATCGCGCGGACCGGTGGGACTCAGTAGCGGACAGGGGTATGCCAAGCAGTACAGCTACGACCGCTGCGCGGCGAACAACCCGCCGCCATACTTCCCGACCACGGGCCGGTTCACCGACAATCGCTATTTCGAGATCAACCCTATCGGCTTCAACGTTGCGACGCTGTTCGCCGAGATCACCCGCTGAGCTTCGTCGGCGTGGCGCTCAGGTCGCGCCGCCGGTGGACGCTTCGAGGGCCCGCACTTCCCGCTCCGCCCCCAGTTCCCGGAACAGGACGAGCGCCCGGTCGCGCCACCGCCCCGCATCGGCGTCGCCGGTGGTGCGTTTCAACTCCCACAGTTCGCGGCTCGCCTCGGCCTCCAACAATTTCACGCGGAATCGTTGCGCCACATGCGCGGCTTCGACGAGGGCGCGTTCGGCCTCGACCGCGTTGCCGGCAATGCGATGGGTATACCCCAACCAGCGATAGGCTTCGCCCCGCTCCACCTCGTCACCGATCTCGATCGAGATCGACATCGAGAGTTCGCAGTTGCGGACCGCCCGGTCGAAGGCCTGCCGGGCCACGAACACCTCGGCCTGGTTGAGCAGCACCTTGGCGATCATCGGTCGGTTGCCCTGGTATTCGCACAGGCCGAGGCACTGCTCGTAGGCGTCGCCCGCCGCCTCCCATTCGTCGCGGTCGGCGTACACCATGCCGAGATTGTGGAGCGCCAGCGCCTCCCCGGCCTGGTGCCCGTTGTCGCGAAAGAGCGACCGCGAACGCAGATAGTGCCAGAGCGCGTTCTCGAGATTCCCCTCGATGTTGGCGATGACCCCCAGATTCAGCATCAACTGCCCGATGAGCACGGGGTCCTTGGTACGCTCCATGGCCAGCTGGTACGACGCGCGCGCCTGGGCGTATTCTCCACGGGAGTAGTGCACGGCACCGATGCCGTTCTCGGCTCGCGCCTCGAGGTCCGGCGCCGCACCCTCCCGCGCTGCCGAGCGGGCGCGCTCGTACCACGCCAGCGCGTCGTCGTAGCGTCCCTGACGCCACGACACGCGCCCCAGCCGGAACAGCCCCTCCGCAGCGGTCGCCGGATCGCCGGATTCGGCGACCCGGGTGTACGCCGCCGCCGCCTGCACGTAGTCGCCGCGTGCTTCCGCCGCCTCGCCATCGGCGAGCGTCGAACCGGGGTCTGGTTGTCGATCGGATGCCATCATCGGCATGTGATCCTCGGAGTGTGTGCCGTCCGCATGCTACAGCGCGATCGCGTACGAGGAGAAGTGGTGAATCTTGGTGGTGACCGTATGGCTGCCACCGTTGAAGGTGCCGTCGAGCGTTTCGAGCACGTTCCCGGCATCGTCCAGATAGTCCACGTGCGCCGGGGCATGCTCCCCAACGCTGCACCCGTCGGTACTCAGTACCAGTATCACGTCCTTGGCGAAGTGCAGGCCGTGCGGTTCGAACTGGATGTCGGCGAGCGTATCCGCCGGGATCGTCGCCGTGATCTCGGTGTCCGCGGCAAGCGCTCCGCCGGGAATGATCAGATGGTCGCTCCCGACGTGAATGCTCGCGCCGGCGGCGCCGACCGTCACCGTGACCGACGCCGACCCGTGGGCGCTGCAGGCCAGGAGATGTGAATGCTCGCTACGGTCGTGATCGGTTTCGTCGTCGGCTTCGTAGCCGCGGGCGCCGTGGTTCCCGGCAGCATGGTCGAAGCTGGCAACCGCGGCTGCCGCCGGTCCGGCGATGGTGGCCGGGGTCGCGGTGTCGCGACACCCGAGCACCGCGAGGGCCGCGGTACCGGCAAGGAACAGTGAAACGAATGGTGTCCAGCGTCGCATGGAATGGGTCTCCGGCGTGGAAACAATAGAAGTCACGGAATACTCGAGGTCAGAGGGCAAGAGTCGGGTTGCGCATCCCGGCGCGCGACCCGGCGGAGGATGCATTCGCCTGGCGCACCTGCCGGAGCAGGGCGCGGACGACGAAGGCCGCACCGCCCCGGCGCCGGATGTCGCCCGGCGTGGAGTGGAGGTACCGCTGGCACACGTTGCGAAAGGCGCTTCCGGACGGAAATCCGAGACTCGCGGCCACGCGGTCGGCCGTGCGGTGCGGGTCTTCCAGCATCCGCGCGGCGACGATCAACCGTCCCCAGGTGAGCAGCCGGCGGGGCGGCGGATACCCCGCCACCGCGAGGCGCTGGCTCACCGTGCGCCGGGGGAGTGCGAGCAGGCGGGCCAGCCCCGTGGGGGAGAGCCGTTCGTGCGCCCGCGTGATGACCAGGAGCACGGCGTCGCGGACGCTGGGATCCACCTCGCCGAGGGCGAGCCGTACCTCGCTGCCCAGGCTCCGCGACTCGGCGCGTTCGATTCGCCCCAACAGCTGGCGCGGGCTGTCGTCCTGATCGGCGACGATGAGCGCGTCCATCCCGATCCGCCCGGCGTCGAAGACGTCGCGTACGCGATCCATCGTAATTGTCGAATAGCTGAGCAGCGAGAGGCCCGGCCATCGCTGCTTGAGCTGGCGGACGCTCTCGAAGTTCGCCTCGCCGGTGGCGTAGAGATCCACCACCGCGATGCGCACCGGGTGGATCTCGCACGCCTCGGCGAGCGCCTCCCAGGTCGCACACGGCACCAATTCGTGCCGGTCTCGAATCGCGGCACGCAGGCGCTGCAGGTGTCCGGGCTGCGGCAACAGGGTGGCGATTACGCCCATCCGTCGGCCGGGTAGCGAGGGGAAGGACCCGCCGGATCGGAAGCGGGCTGAGCAGGAAGTCCTCTACGGTAGAGGCTACCAGGCATCACGGGCAAGGTCGTACATCACACAATGTGACGATTTTCGCCCGTGATGTGACGCTCCACGTCACGGGGGACGTTACCGTCGACAGAGCATCTTCGTTGCGTCACCGAGGCGACCTCTGATGGTCGTCCATTCTGGGTTCTTCACCGGTTCGACACAATGGCCATCCGCAGACACGAGTTGCAACACCCGACGCCGGGTTTCACACTCGCCGAAATCATGATCGTCCTGGTCATGGTCGGCGTGCTCATGGCCATCGCCGCCCCCCGCGTCGACTTCACCCGGTACCGCGTCGATGCCGCCGTTCAGAATCTTCGCAGTGTCCTCATGCAAGCGCAACGGACCGCGCTCCTCCGCCAGTTCGACGTCGTGGTCTCGATCGACACGGCCCATCAGGCGTTGAAGACGGCTGAGGACCTCAACAACGACGGCATCATTCAGCCCAACGAACACAAACGCACGTACACCCTCAACGACGGGATGTCGTTCGCCGTGCCGCCCACGGGACTCGACAGCGCCGTCTCCGGCTCGCTGGTCGGCGCGCAGCTCGGCCACATGGACGGCCTGCCCACCATCACGTTCCATCGTGACGGTGCGGCGACCAGCAATCTCGAATTGTATCTCGCCACCCCGATCGGCCCCACGCGCTCGTACCGCGCGCTGCGGCTGATTCGCGGCACCGGACGCACCGACTGGTACCGCTACGATGCGGGTGCGAGCAAATGGAAAGTGGGAGGTCTGCAATGATTACCTGCCGGCGCCGCAGCACCCGCCGTGGGTTCACGCTGGTCGAGGTCGTGGTCTCGCTGGTCATCCTCGGCGGCGTCTTCCTGGGACTGGCCCTCTTCGTGTCGAACATGGCCCACTCCTCGGCCTATTCGCGGCTCGAGGACACGGCCGAGGATCTGGTGGCCGATCGCCTCGAGACCGTCAAGAGCGCCACCGATTACGCCGCGATCGACTCGCTCTTCACGACCACCGAAGGCGTGATTCCCGGAAGCCAGTACGCCGGGTTCTCGCGCCAGACGATCGTCGATCGGGTCGGCGGACAGCCCGCCGATTCCGTGGATTACAAGCTGATCACGGTCATCGTGACCAACCCCGCGCTCCCGCAGCCCGTGCGGAAGACCACCGCGATCGCCGCCTTCTGAGGCCGCCGCCATGACCGAACCTCACACCCGCCGCGGATTCACGATCATCGAGCTGTTGATCGCGATGACGATCCTGCTCGCCGTGATCGCCGTGGCCGTCGGCACCTTCCGGCGCAGCTCCAACCTGCTGGCCGCGCAGAGCGGCCGGCTCGAGGCCCAGCAGAACGCCCGCTTCGCCGTCACGACGCTCGATCGCGAGCTGCGGATGGCCGGGGTCGGCGTGGTGGACGTGCAGCCGATTCTCGTCGAGGCGAGCAACACGGCCATCACGTTCAACGTGGATCTGATCTCACGCGTGCCGGGTGACGTCGGCGCCGTGTACGTCGATACGAGCGCCGATACGAGCGCCGTGTCCGCCATGCGTACCAACAACAAGATCACGTTGCCCGGCCTCGCCGTGAACTACCCGGACAGCAGCTACGTGCAGGCCGGCGGCGTTCCCGGCAGCGCCGAGACGATCTCGTACTATCTCGTGCGCGACTCGTCGAGTTCGCACGCCAACGAATACATGCTCTACCGCCGCGTGAACGCCACGGCCCCCACGGTCCTGGCCCGCGGCATCCTGTTCAACGCCAACGACACCCTGTTCCAGTACTTCACTTCCGACACCCTGGGCAACCTGACGGCGGTGCCGACCGGCAAGCTGCCGCTCTACCACAAGGCCGCGGTGCACGGCTCGGCTGCCGACACCGGCAAGTTCGCGCTCATCGACAGCATTCGTACGGTGCGCGTGCACCTGGCCGCCATCTATCACGACCCACGTCAGGGCGACGTCATCCGTCGCATCCAGTCCACCGTTCGTATCCTGAACGCCGGGCTGATCAACCGGACCACCTGCGGCGACCCGCCGATCGGCGCCACCGCGGTCACCGCCGTGCCGTCGCTGCTCGGTGCCCCGTCGCCGTTCGTCACCATCTCCTGGACCGCCTCGGTGGACGAAACGGGGGGCGAGAAGGACGTCGAGCGCTACGCGTTGTATCGACGACCCGACACCGTCGCCACGTTCGACCAGCCCTTCTCGAGCATCCCGGCGGGGTCGGCCACCTACGCATTCACCGACAACAACGTGCAGTCCGGTGACCATTGGATCTATGGAGTCTCGGCGCAGGATTGCACGCCGGCGAACTCCCCCATCGCGACCACCGGCACGATCATCGTGCCATAGCGGGAGAGACACTCATGCGCACCTTTACCCTCCCGACGCACTCGCGGTCGCCGCGTCGCCGCCCTGCCGGCGGCAACCGACCGGGATTCGCGCTCGGACTCACCCTGGTCTTCACGCTCGCCATCGGCGCGCTCGCCACCTCGGCCATCATTCTCTCGTCCAACGCGACGTTGATGGCCAAGTCGGTGGACCGCCAGCGCGAACTCAAGTACGCCTCGGAAGCGGCCCTCGAAATCGGCAAGAGTCAGCTGAACTTCGATCCCGCCGCGCTCCCCGACAGCGGCGAGCGACAGCTGATGTCGAACGTCGTGCTCACCTCGGCCGACAACCAGCCGCTGCCCAACGTGAAGGTCAACGTCTGGATCGGCCCCACGGGCTCGACCACCGGGCAGTTCGGCCGGTTCGCGAGCATCGTCGCCCAGGCCGTGGACAACCGCGGCACGGGATTCGTCCGCCGGCTCGAGGTGACGCAGGAGAGCTTCGCCAAGTTCGCCTACTGGTCGAACGACGAGTCGATGCTGGGCACCACGATCTACTTCAACAGCGGCGACCAGCTCTGGGGCCCGGTGTGGTCCAACGACGTCATCCACATCGGCAGCGGCGGCGCCACGTTCCATGACGACGTCAGCACGGCGCAGACGATCAGCGGGATCGGGTACGGCACCTTCATCAAGGGCTACCACCAGCACCAGAATTCCATCTCGCTGCCGTCCACGGCCATGCTCGCCAAACTGTCCGCGTACGCGGCGCTGGCCGGCTACAACTTCAACGCTCCGACCACCGGCGACGAGAGCACGACGCGGATCCGCCTCGAATTCCTCGCCACCGACCTCAATGGCGACGGCGATTCCCTGCAGGCCAACGAGGGGTTCTTCCGCGTCTATCAGGCCAACAGCGGACAGACGGCGTGGCTGCGGGGCGACTGGAACGGCGGATCGTCGCCGTCCAGCTATCTCAACTGCGGGGACTGGCACCGCGTGACCCCGGGAGGGCCGCTCAAGTTCTTCCCGGCCGCCGTGCACAACACCACGTGGTTCTACAACCTCATGATCGCCGGCGGCATGAGCGCCTCGCAGGCATCCGCCGAACAGACCAACGACCTCGCCGGAATCATGACCCAACCCGGGGCACGCTGTTTCCTGGGCGGTGACCCGCATCTGGTCGCCGTGGCCAGAACGTCGGCGCTCTATCCGAATGCCGCCGACCGACAGAAGGGCGGCGACGATACGACCTTCACTCCGGTGGATGCGTACGGCGCCTGGAAGCTGTATTCCAATTCCCCCGATCCCACGGTTTCGGCCAAGCGGCCGGACGCCAAGTACCTGTTCCCGATCTATCGCGGGCTCAACCCCAACGCGAAGGGTGTCATCTACTTCAACGGCACCGTGGGTGTGAGCGGGGTGCTGCGCGGCCGGGTGACCCTCTACGCCGCGAACGGCAACATCGTGCTGCTCGACGACACCCGGTACGCCGACGACCCGGGTCTGGGCATCTGCGCCGATATTCTCGGGCTGATTACCGACAAGGACGTCGTGGTCGCCGACAATGCGGTCAACACGCCGCAGCAGGTGAGCCGGACGACGGGGAGCGGACACCACACGACGACGACGTACTGGTGGGTGGACGCCGACGACACGCCGGACTTCTACCTGCACGGCGTTCTCATGGCGCTGAACACGTCGTTCCGCGTCGAGAACTACAACGGGGGTCCGAGCAACGCGCTGAGCTGCCAGGGAAGCACGGACGGCCGCGGCTGCCTGTACCTCACCGGCGGCATCATTCAGCAGTCGCGCGGTCCGGTGGGCCTCAGCTCCGGCCAAGGGTACGTGAAGCGGTACAGCTACGACCGGTGCGCCGCGATCAACCCGCCGCCCTACTTCCCCACCACCGGTCGCTTCAACGACAACCGGTTCATGGAAGTGAACCCGGTCGGGTTCGACGCGGCCACCCTGTTCCGGAGCCTCACCCCCGGGGGTTCCTGACCCCGGACGATTGCTCCACCCGCCGAACTCGAACGCCCATCACGCCCACGCGTGGTGGGCGTTCGAGTTTTCACCTTCCGCCGGCACAGGAGTCCGGATGCCCGGGAGCACGCGAGAGGCGCGGGCCTCCAACTCCAGTACTTGCATTGGCTTTACAGATCACAGACACCAATTCGGCGACGAATTCGTAGTGTGCGGTGTCTAACCGGCTGTGAACCGAGCCCGACCGACTGCGTCCCTCAACACCGCGGAAGTGTCCCATGATCCAATCCACTCGAGGCCTGACGCTTGCCGACGACGAGCAGACCGACGTCCGCTCTCGCGACACCAAGGCCAATGGCGCCCTCCCCGACTCCACCTCCAGCGTCGATTCGATTGCCCGCCGGGTGTTCGATCTCTTTCGTGCCGAACGCCGGCAATCCCGAATCGTCGTGCGCTCGGAGCGGCGGCTGCTCTTCCTCCGGCAGGATGAGATCGACTGGATCGAAGCGGCGGGCAACTACGTACGACTGCACGTGCGCGGGGCCGCGCACGTCCTGCGCCAGAGCATGAAGAACATGGAGGCGCGCCTCGATTCGGACGTTTTCATCCGGATCCATCGCTCGGCCATCGTCAACGCCGATCGCATTCGGGAACTGCAGCCGTGGCTGCACGGGGAATACGTCGTGATCCTCGAGGACGGCACCAAGCTCTCGGCGAGCCGCGTGTTCAGCGACCGGCTCGACGCCCTGATCGGCTAGCCCGTCCGGCGCAGTTCGAACGCCAGCGCTTCGGCGAGCGTGGGAAACCGAAACTGGAATCCCAGCTCGGCGAGGCGCCGGGGCTGGGCCCGTTGGCTGGCCAGCAGCGTGGCCTTGGCCATCTCCCCGAATACGAGCTTCAGGGCCGCGGACGGGACCGGCAGGATCGCCGGGCGGTGTAATACGCCCCCGAGAGCGGCCGCGAAGTCCATGTTCCGGACCGGGTTGGGTGCCACGAGGTTCACCGGTCCCGCAGCTTCGTGGGTCTGGAGCAGAAACTGGAGGCCCCGTCCGTAGTCTTCGAGGGCAATCCAGCTCATCCACTGCTCGCCGGAGCCCAGCCGGCCTCCCACCCCGAGATTGAACGGGGAAAGCATCCGTTGGAGGGCGCCCCCATCGGCCGCCAGCACGAGCCCGGTGCGCAGCAGAACCACGCGCAACCCGGCGTCACGGGCCGGATCGGCGGCCCGCTCCCACTCGGTCGCGACGGAAGCCAGAAAGTCCTTTCCCGCGCCACTCCGCTCGTCAAGCACCTCATCACCCCGGTCGCCGTAGATCCCGACCGCCGACCCCGAGAGTAGCGCCAGCGAGGGCTTCCGCGCCGCGACCATGGCCCTGGCGATGGTTTCCGTTCCCCGAATCCGGCTCTCCCGGATCCGCCGTTTCCGCTCGGGACTCCAACGGTGCCCGATGGGTTCACCGGCCAGATGAATCACCGCGTCGATCTCCGCCAGCGAGCCGGGATCGAGCCGCCCGCCAACCGGATCCCACGCGATGGCGCCCTCGGGCGGGCGCCCAGGGCCGGATCGTACCATAGCGCGCACCGAATGTCCCGCCGCCTCGAGGCGTTGCGTCAAGAATGCGCCGAGGAAGCCCGACGCGCCGGAAAGTGCGATCTGCATGAGCGGATAGTGCGCCGTGAACCCCGGCGATGGAATCCCGACCGTGAGACCAGGAATTAGGTGATGGATCAATTAATAATCCTCGGGGTATCGCCCTGCACCCCCCGCAATTTCACCGAGCCACCTGAGTCGCTCCCGGCTCGCCTTTCCAGCGGATGGCCCCTCGAATGCTCCTCAACGCCTTGCTCACCGTCGCGTTCGCAGCGGCCACACTGCCCGACACCACGCCGCCGCAGGTGCATCCGGTTCCCTCCGATTCGGTGTCTCCGATTCCGTTCGCGGTCCAGGCGCCGGCCGATACGGTCCGGCACCGACCCCGTCCGCGGGCCATCGAGTACGACGACAGCTATTACACGCGGCTCGAGATTCACCGCGATCTGAGCTACGCGATCTATCCGCTGTACGTGGGCCAGTATCTCTTCGGGCGTGAACTCTGGAACAAGGGCCGCGACGCGCCGACGTGGGCAAAGACCGGGCACCGGACCTTCGCGACGGCCCTCGTCGGGGTGTTCGGGGCGAACACCGTCACCGGTCTCTGGAACCTCTGGGATTCGCGCCACGATCCGGACCACCGCACCCTGCGCACCGTCCACGCGCTCACCATGCTCGCCGCGGACGGTGCGTTCGCCTACGCGGGCAGCACGCTCGCCACGCAGGCGCAGAACAGTCTCGCCAAGCGACGACTGCATCGCACCATCACGATATCGGCCATGGGCGTCACGGCCCTGAGTTCGCTGATCATGACTTTCTACAACCGCTAGCGGGTCGGCTGCGCACACTGAACAGCCACGGGAACGCAGCACGCGCCACGAGGAGAGACCATGGGTTGTGAAGATTGCGTCAACCGGCGGGAGTTCCTTGCCAGATCCGCGCTGGCGGCAGCCGCCGCCGCACTCACCGTCGGGTGTGGCAACGGACAGATCGGGCCCAGCGCCGTGACGTCGCCCGGCGGTCCACCCGCCAACGGGAATACCATCATGGTCGGTGACTTTCCACAGCTCGCGAACGTCGGGGTGCTGGTGAAGGTCAACAACTTCCAGGCCGTCAAGCGAACGGGGGCGGCGACCTTCGCGGCCTATTCGATGGTGTGCACCCATCAGGGCTGCCTGACGCAACTCTCTTCGAACGTGTTCTTCTGCCCGTGTCACGGGGCGGAATTCGACGCGTCGGGGCGCGTAATTCGTGGACCGGCCTCACGGGCGCTCGGGCAATTCTCGACCTCGTACGATCCGGCGACGGACATGCTGACCATCGGATGACGCGTGACCGGCCGAGCCGGCGAAGCAACGGCCGGGTAGCGATGGCGGTCGCGTCTTCGTAGGGTTCGTTCGGACACCGGCCATTGACGCGTCATCGAACGCTCGGCGGCGCTGGTGCGTTTACCACAAACATGGGTCCGCCCCGCGGCGGCGCCCTTCGATCCAAAACCTCGACCAACGACCCTGATGCTGAGTGCGCCCGACATCCTGATTCACGCGATGAAGCCGTGGGAGGAGTTCTACAGCCATTCCAAGGTCGCGCCCACGGTGGTCACGTTTCTCCACGTCGGCGCCCTCATCCTCGCGGGTGGATTCGCGCTCTCCACGGATCGGGACACGTTTCGTGCCATTCACGCCGGCGAGGCGAAGCGCACGCAGCACCTGGAGGACCTGGGCAGCGTGCATGCCTGGGTCGTGGGCGGACTCGTCGTCTCCGTCCTCTCGGGACTGCTGCTGTTCGCGGCCGACGTCGAAACGTTCTTCGGTTCGTGGGTGTTCTGGATCAAGATGGGGCTCATCGTCGGCCTGCTGGCCAACGGCTACTTGATGATGCGCACCGAGCGGGGGCTCCGGGGTAGTTCAGGTGGCGCGGATGCGCGGTGGCGAACGCTCCGCCGCACGTCGGTGGTGAGCGTCGTGCTCTGGTTCACCATTTCGCTGGCCGGCATCATCCTCGTGAACATGTAACTCGGGAAAGGGAGAAGGCGTGATGGATAGAAAGCACGACCACGGCGCGACTCAGGCGACCGAGGGCTGTGACGGATGTGCACTCGGAGCCGCCAGCCGGCGGCGCTTTCTGCGCGATGCCGCCCTGATGGTGGCCGGGACTCTGGCCGCGCTCACCGCCGGTCCGGTGTCGGCCGCGGCCCTCGAGCCGCGCTTGGTGCGCGCCCTCGATCGGCCGGATGAGCTCAAGAGCTACCCCATCCCGGCGACCGACGGCGTGAGTATCGACCAGGACGAATCGGTGATCATCGCCCGCTGGCAGGGGGAGTTGTTCGCCTTCTCGCTCGCCTGTCCGCACCAGAACACGGCCCTGCGGTGGGAGCCGGAAGACCAGGAATTTCGATGCCCCAAGCACCACTCGATCTACACGCCCGACGGCGTGTTCATCGACGGCCGCGCCACGCGGAGCATGGATCGGTTTGCGGTCACCCGCAGCGGCGACACCGTCTCCGTCGATCTCGACAAGCTGTACCGCGAGGACGATGACCCGGATCGCTGGAAGGCGGCGTTCCTGAAGCTCTGAGATCCGGGCGCCCCGATCGGCGGGGCCCCTCCGCCTCCGAATCCCCGGCAGTAGCTTTCCGCCCATGCTACTCGGCGTCGCTGGCATGGTGGGGTCAGGCAAGACTACGCTCTCGCGCGCCCTCGCGTCGCGCTTCGGGCTCCAGATCGCCCTGGAGAGCGTGGGCGACGACAACCCGTGGCTGGAGCGCTTCTACGACGGGCCCGAAGGCATGCGGTCCTTCGGGCTCCATCTCCAGCTCCACTTTCTCGCCACGCGATTCGCGGCCATGCGCCGCATGCTCGGCACCGGCGGGAGCTGGGTGCTCGACCGTACCTGGTACGAGGACGCGGAGGTTTTCGCGCGGGGGCTGTTCGAGCAGGGATACATGAGTTCCGACGACTGGTCCCTGTACCAGCAGTTGTACGGCGAACTCCTGCACGCACCCGCAGCTCGCCCTCCGCGCCTGCTGGTGTACCTCCACGGCCCGATGGACACGATTCTGGACCGGATCGACACGCGGGGGCGCGCCAAGGAGCGGGATACCGACCCCCGGTACTGGCACGAACTCCACGCACGATACGAGCGCTGGATTTCCGGCTTCAGCCATTGCCCGGTGCTGCGCCTGGATATCCGCCGGTACGATCTGGTGGCCGATCCAGACGCGATCGAGGATGTGGCAGCGCGCGTCCGGGCGGCCGTGGGCGACGACATTCCGCAGACGGAACTCTGGCCGCCATCCCCGCGCCACGGCGGCCGACTGGCCTCCTGAGGGCGCGGCGGTCGCCTCGGATTCGTCGAGCCGACGCCGGCGAACGTCCCCGGGAAAGCCGTGTATCATTCGGGTAGCTGATCGACTGCCCCGAGGAGTATCGCATGTTCGCTTCGTCATCCGGCTTCGTACGCGCGCTCGTGTTCACGGCTGCGCTGGCCGCACTTTCCGCCTGCACCGAGCGCCGGACCGCCGAGCGGGCGGACTCCGACCTCTCGCACGATCTCGCGCTCGCCAGCCAGGTCAGCGGCCAGCCGGCGCTCAAGGACACGGCCGTCGCCCCATCGCCGGCGCCGGAGCGCCAACAGCCGCCGGCGACGACGCCGCGCTCCGAACCCCGAAGCCCGCGTCGGGAACCGGTGTCGCAGCCCGTGCGCACGGCCACGGCCTCTGCGCCGCAGCCCACTTCAGCACCGGTAATCGATCAGCCGGATTCCTCCACGATGGCGGCGGCGAACATGCCGGCCCCAGAGCCGAAGGTGATCGGGATGGGCACCGGGATCGCGCTCAGCTCCGGTATGAGCGTCTGCACGAATACCAACAAGGTGGGAGACAAGCTCGTGGCCACGGTCACCAGCCCGGTGGAGGGAACGGGCGGGGCCACGATCCCCGCCGGCGCCCGGCTCGTTCTCGAGGTGGCGCAGGTCACGCCGGGAGGTGCATCGGACGACAGCAGCATCGTCTTCCGGCCGACGACCATGTACGTGGACGGCATGTCCTATCCGGTCTCGGGGACGATCTCGTCCACCACCGCGCTGCAGCGCGCCGAAGTGCCGGGCACTGGCCCCTCGGACAAGGAGAAGGTGGCCGGCGGCGCCGTGGTCGGCGCCATCCTCGGGCAGATTCTGGGACACAACACCAAGTCGACGGTCATCGGGGCCGCTGCCGGAGCAGCGACCGGGGCGGCCGTGGCGCACGCGCAGAAGAATTACCAGGTCTGTCTGCCGGAGGGGGCGTCACTGGTGCTGACGCTCGACGCGCCGCTCGCCATGAACTGACCGTTCGCGGTCCGGCGAAGCGCTGGCGGCGCACCGTGTACGCGGTGCGCCGTTATTTTTCCGTGCGTTCCCCGCTCACCCACTGCCCTCTCACCATACCAGCCATGGACCTACGCTATCCGATCGGCCGTTTCAATCGGCCCGTGGAAGTCACGCGCACCGACCGCGCGGAATACATCGAAGCCATCGGCCGCGCTCCCATGGCGCTGCGTGATGCGGTGCGGGGTCTGAGCGACGATCAACTCGATACGCCGTACCGCCCGGACGGGTGGACGGTGCGGCAGGTGATTCACCATGTGCCCGACAGCCACGTGAACGCCTACGTGCGGTTCAAGCTCGCGCTCACCGAAGTCGAGCCGACGATCAAGCCGTACGACGAGGCCGCCTGGGCCGGGCTACCCGACGGCCGGAGCCCGCTGGTTGCCGAATCGCTGGCGTTTCTCGACGCGCTGCACGCGCGGTGGATGTACATGCTGCGCGCCATGGAGACGTCGGATTTCGCGCGACGCCTGATCCATCCGGACCACCCCGGCGCCCCGATGACGCTCGACGTGATGCTGGCGCTCTACGCCTGGCACGGGCGCCATCACGTGGCCCATATCACGGCGCTTCGCGAGCGCATGGGCTGGTAGCCAGCGGCGGGCGACGGCGGCGCGCCGAGCGGCCGCCTGCCCCCGCGCCCGGCACCGCCGCCGTCAGGCCGCTGCCTCTCCGCCCAGATCCTTCACGGCCTGGATCATCTTGACCAGAGTTTCCCGGGCGTCGCCGTACACCATGCCGGTATTGTCGGCATAGAACAGCGCGTTCTCCACGCCCGCGTAGCCCTTGCCCTTGCCGCGCTTGAGCACGTAGACCTGGTTGGCGTAGTCGACGTTCAGAATCGGCATCCCGTAAATGGGTGACGACTTGTCGGTGCGCGCCGCCGGGTTCACCACGTCGTTGGCGCCGATCACCAGCGCCACGTCGGTACCCTTGAACTCGTCGTTCACCTCGTCCAGTTCGGCGATCAGATCGTACGGCACGCCGGCCTCGGCCAGCAGCACGTCCATGTGGCCCGGCATGCGGCCGGCCACGGGGTGAATGGCGAACTTCACCTCGACCCCAGCCGCCTGCAGGGTCTTCACGAACTCGTACAGCTTCTGCTGCGCCTGCGCGGCGGCCAGGCCGTACCCCGGCACGATGATCACCTTGCTCGCATAGCGCATCGTGATCGCGGCGTCGCTGGCTTCCACCGGCTTCATCGCCCCCGCAATCTCGGTGTCCGACTCGATGCTCACGTCGCCGAAGTTGCTGAACAGCACGTTGGCCACCGACCGGTTCATCGCCTTTGCCATCAGCAGCGTGAGCAGCGTGCCGGCCGAACCGACCACCATGCCGGCGATCATCAGGGCCGGATTCTGCAACACGAAGCCGTCGAGGCCCACGGCCAGGCCGGTGAGCGCGTTGTAGAGCGAGATCACCACCGGCATGTCGGCGCCGCCGATCGGCATCGTCGCCATCACGCCGTAGATGAGCGCGATTCCGAAGAACACCCCGATGAGGACGTTGGCGGGAACGCCCGCCACGCCGACGGCGACGGCGATTCCCACGGCGAGCGTGATCAGGAGTACGGCCGCGTTGTAGATGTGCTGCCCCTTCACGCGCCACGGCTTGTTGATCCGGCCGTCGAGCTTGGCCCACGCGATCAGCGATCCCGAGAACGAGACCGATCCGATCACCGCGCCCACGAGCGTCACCGCCAGATGGGTGGCGTTGTCCGCCTTGCCGCCCAGCAGCTCGACGGCGGCGATCGCGCCGGCCGCGCCGCCACCCATGCCGTTGTACAGCGCCACCATCTGCGGCATGTCGGTGAGGGGAACGCGCTTGCCCCCCCGCCAGGCCCAGCCGACCGCAAGCAGCAGCGCCACCAGCGTCAGGACGAGATTCACCGTCAGGTGGGGCGCCGCGTCCGGGCTGATGCCGAACACGTAGAGAAAGCCGGCCAGCGTGGCGAGCAGCATCCCGTAGCCGGCCACGCGGATACCCGACCGCGCCGTGACCGGCGAGGACATCCGCTTCAGGCCGTAGATGAACAGAAAGGCCGCGACGAAGTCGGTGGCCTGAATGATCCAAGCAGTGCTCATCGTCGTGTCCTCATTCCTTGGCTTTCGTGGGGCGGCTGGACTTGAACATCTCCAGCATCCGCTCGGTCACCACGTAGCCCCCGGCCACATTGGCCGCGCCGAGGAACACGCCGACGAACCCGACCACCTGCTCGGGCGTCGTACTGGCATTCAGGAGGGCGTACATCGCGCCCACGACGACGATGCCGTGCACGAAGTTGGAGCCCGACATCAGCGGCGTGTGCAGGATGGCCGGCACGCGTCCGATCACCTCATAGCCGGTGAACGCCGCGAGCATGAAGATGTAGAGCGCGACGAACCCGACGATTCCCGTTTCAACGGTCATGAGCCTCTCCCGTACCCCTAGGCCGATTGCACGGCCGCGCGGGCCGCGTCGTTCTTGATCTCGCCACCGTGCGTCAGCGCCGTCTTGGCGACGACCTCATCCTCCCAGTCGAGCGCCAAACTCTGGTCCTTGACCAGGAGTTCGAGGAGGTTGAGCACGTTCTTGGCGTAGAGTTCGCTGGCATGCTCGCCGAGCAGCGACGGGACGTTTAGGGGAGCCGCGATGGTCACCTGTCCCACCCGGATGATCTCACCCGGTTGCGTGTACTCGCAGTTGCCGCCGCCCTCGGCGGCGAGATCCACGATGACCGCACCATGCTTCATCCCGTCCACCTGCGCCTTGCTGATGAGCTTCGGCGCCGGCCGCCCCGGAACCGCGGCGGTGGTGATCACCACGTCTGCCTGCTGGATGTGTTTGGTCAGCGCCGCGGCTACCTTCTGCTTCTCTTCCGCCGTCAGCTCGCGAGCGTACCCACCCTCGCCGCGCGCGTCGACACCCGTGTCGACGAACTTCGCGCCAAGGGAAGCGGCCTCCTCCCGGGTTTCCGGTCGAACGTCGTAGCCCTCCACCACGGCGCCCAACCGGCGGGCGGTGGCGATCGACTGCAGCCCCGCCACACCAAGGCCCATCACGAGCACGGTGGCCGGGCGAAGCGCACCCGTCGCCGTCGTCATGCGGGGCAGGATGCGAGGCAGCGCCGTGCCGGCCAACAGCACCGCGTAGTAGCCGGCGAGCGCCGCCTGGCTCGACAACGCGTCCATGGCCTGCGCCCGCGTGATCCGAGGCACCAGCTCCATGGCGAAGCACGTGATGCGCCGGTCGCGGAGACGCTTCACCAATTCCGGTTCACGGTGCGCATGAACGAAGGAGATCAGCACGGCACCCTCCTTCATCGCATTCACCACGTCCACACCGGGCGGCTGCACGGCGAGCACCAGATCCGCGTCGCCCACCAGTGCCCGCAGATCGGAGGCGAACGTGACGTTGTGGTAAGCGCTGTCGGGCAGACTCACCGCATCACCCGCCCCCGACTCCATCCGAACCTCAGCGCCGAGCTTCACCAATTTATCGACGACGGCCGGCACCATCGCGACGCGCCGTTCCCCGGGCCGTGTCTCCTTCAGTACCGCGACTTTCAGTGACATCAAACGCTCCGTCGATCCGATGCTCGTGGGCATGACCGGGCCTTTGCCGGCCGCGCCGCTCGCCTCATCTCCCGCCCAATACGACTGGAGGATACCGACTGCCCACGCCCGTCGGTCGGGCCCCGGACCGGATTCGGCTCCGGGCTCAGCCGGCCGCTGCCGGCAACCAGCGCCCGTCGACTCGCGCTACGTGCCGCCGGGCAATCCGGCGGCCGGACGGGCAGGCGCACGAACTATAACATGATGCGACGACCAATAGGGAGTTCGTAATCCGGCCGCGCCACCCCGCCCAACCCCGAGCCACGGGCCGATGAATCCGCGGCGCGATCACGACCGAATTCGTCGGGTTCTCGTCGCACACCGGGGTGGGCAGGCTCCGGGGAGGGCCCCGCTCTGGCGTGCAGCGGCGCGCGTGTGGAGGTTGCAATGGAACGAACCGCCGGCGGGTACCTTCCGCTGACGCTCAGCCATGGAGATCGATGACCGAAATTCCGCCGCGACGCGTGCTCTGGCTCACACTGGGCACACTCGTCACCACGCTTTTCGGGATCACCCAGTATCATCGCGCGATTGCCGCCGGTCAGTACGTTTCGCGCCCGGAGATGGCCGCCCTGGCCAGCGAGGTGCTGCTCGGGACGGTGACCGTCGCCGCCGCGCTGCTCGCCGCTGCCAAACGCCGTCCCTGGATCACGCCAGGCCCGATCACCTACGGCGCTCAGCGATCGGTGAATGCATCCGTCGCCGCGTTCATGCTCGGGATGTTCGCCTATCTGGTGATCTACCCGCCCACGGCCTGGGTCTTCGATACGGTCGCCGCCCTCGGCTTCGCGCTCGGCGTCATGATCACGATGCCCCTGGAGCAGGCCGGACTGACGACGGCACTGGAGATCCTCAACGCCGGCGCCGGCACGGCGGCGTGTGCCGCCGGCTTCGTGCTCGGCAGCGGCCTCCTCGTGATCGTCGGGTTGTTCGTCGGCGTCTGGGCCCTCGCCGGTTTGACCGCAACCTCCGGATAGCGCCTCCCTCCCGCGGCGATAGCTTCGATCGTGTGACGACGACCGCGCCGAAGCCCCCGACCCGCCGCGCTCCCGACTGGGAGGCGACCGCCTGGCATGCCGTGACCGAACGCGACCCGCAATTCGACGGGCGCTTCGTATACGGCGTGTCGTCCACTGGTGTTTTCTGCCGACCGTCGTGTCCGTCCCGCATCCCCAGGCGCGATCGCGTACGCTTCTTCAACGACGCCGCCGCCGCCGAGCGCGCGGGATTCCGTGCCTGCAAACGCTGCCGGCCGGCGTCCCAGACCGGCTCGCGCAGCGACGCCGCGATCGCCCGGGCCGTCGAGTACCTCAGCCTGCACGGCGACGAGCGCGTGACGCTGGCCAGGCTCGCCGCCGAGGTCGGACTCAGTCCCTATCACCTGCAACGCGCGTTCAAGCGATCCGTCGGAGTCTCGCCGAAGGAATACGTCGACGCGTTGCGTCAACGCCGCTTCGTGGAGCGGCTCCGCGCCGGAGATACCGTGAGTCGTGCAACGTACGAAGCTGGATATGGATCGAGCAGCCGCGTGTACGGCCGCGCCGAAGTGCGGGCGGCGATGACCCCGGCCGCGTACCGGCGGCGTGCCCCGGGCGCACGGATCCGTTTCACCACCGTGGCCGTGCCCCTCGGCCGGTTGCTCGTGGCCTACACCGACGACGGCGTGTGCGCGGTGGAACTGGGGGACGACGACGCACAGCTCGAGCGCACCCTGCGCGCCGACTTTGCGAACGCGGAGATCACCCGCGCACCGGGGCGGGCGAATGCCTGGGTGCAGAGCATCGTCCGGCAGGCGCGCGGCCAGCCCTGCTCCGACCACGTGCCGTTGGACGTGCAGGGCACGGCCTTCCAGTGGACGGTGTGGAAGGCGCTGCAGCGCATTCCGCTCGGCGAGACGCGTTCGTACGCCGAGGTGGCCCGGGCCGTGGGGCGGCCGGCGGCCGTTCGCGCCGTGGCCAACGCCTGTGCGCGGAACCCCGTGGCCGTGGTGGTACCCTGCCACCGGGTGGTGCGGAGCGACGGGGAGGCGGGCGGCTACCGCTGGGGCGCCGCCCGCAAGCAGCAGTTGCTTCGGAGCGAGGAGGCGGAGGTGTCGAAGGGCCGCTGACCGGGGCCCGCTGGCGATCGGGCCGCCGGAGCCGTTCAACCTTCGCGCGCTGGCGGATGTCCCATTCGGTGCACCCCAGAACACCCACCCTCGCACCCATCCGGACCATGCAAGCATCCGTTCGCTCGTTCATCGCTACCGGGCTCGTCGCTGCCGCCCTTCCGTGCGCGGTCGCGGCCCAGTCGGCCAACCCTTTCACCTGGTCGGGTTCGATGCGGCCAGGTGCCACGTTGACCGTTCGCAACTTCAACGGCCGCATCGACATACGGGCCGGTTCCGGCGACCGCGTCGAGGTGCGTGCCGAGCGTACGTCGTCGGACGACCGCGCGGACGATCTCACCTTCGAGGCCCGGAACGATGGCGGGGACGTCTCGGTCTGTTCGGTGTGGCGCGGGCACAGCGCCTGCGACCGGAACCGCGGGGGCGATTGGGATGACGACGACCACGACGGTCGCGACATGGGAGCGACGATCACGGTGACGCTCCCCAAGGGCGTGGCGCTTCGCGGGGCGACCGGCAATGGCGCCGTCACCGCAGACGGCACCGGCGGAGACATCTCGATCAGCACGGGGAACGGCGACGTGACGCTCCGTGGGACGTCGGGAACGGTGAAGGTCTCCTCCGGCAATGGGGATCTGGAGGTGGCCGGCGCAGCGGGAGCGGTCACGGCGAGCACTGGCAATGGACGGGTTCGCGTGACCACGGGCAAGGGTCCGGTGAACGCGTCCACCGGCAATGGTGACATCACCGTGGACATGCGCGCGGTGGCCGATGCCGACGACATGAAGTTCACCACCGGCCATGGGGACATCGAGGTCACCCTGCCGGGAACGATCAACGCCGATTTCGACGCCTCGACCGGCTGGGGTTCCATCCGCACCGACTTCCCGATCCGGGTGGACGGCTCGTTGAACCCTCGGCACATCCGGGGCACCATCGGACGCGGCGGGCAGCGGATTCACATGTCGTCGGGATTCGGCACGATCGAACTGCGCAAGGGCAACTGATCCCGGAGCAGGCCGGCAGGGACGCAGCCAGCCGGTGGCGCGCCGGCCGGCGCCCGATCCAGCTGCGTCCCCCTCGCCGGGCCGGTCCTCCCCCTGGTCGCCGGTCTCGGCGGCGGGTTAAGATGCCCGGATGGCGGCTCCCCTTCCCCAAGGTCAGTTCTCCGTTCCGGCCGACCTGACCTACGTCGCGCTGCTGTTTGCGCTGTTCGTCGTTCCCAAGGCGCTGCAGCGGTATCGGATTCCCGACGCCGTCACCTGCCTGGTGCTCGGCTTCGGCGCGGCCGCCCTGGGCCTCGAGCGTGGCAACCAGACGGTGGAGCTGCTCTCCACGTTCGGGATCACGGCGCTGTTCCTGTTCGCCGGCCTCGAGATCGACGCCCGCGAGTTGCGGCGCGATGTCCGGACGCTGGTGCAGCACGTGGTGGTCTGGTCGGCGATGGTGCTGCTCGTGGCCGCCCTTGCCGCGCAATTTCTGCATCTGCAGTGGCGTGCCGCCGGCCTGACCTCGCTGGCGCTGGTGACCCCCTCCACGGGGTTCATCCTGTCGTCGCTGCGGGCCTTCGGCCTGTCGCCCACCGAGCAGTTCGCGGTCAAGACCAAGGCCGTCGGTTCGGAGCTGGTGGCGCTGGCCGGCCTGTTCTTCATTCTGCAGACCACGTCGTGGGAGCGGTTCGCCGTCGCCACGATCGCCATGGTGCTCATCGTCGCGTTCATTCCCCTCGCGTTCCGCGTATTTGCCACCCGCATCGCGCCGTTCGCGCCGCGCTCGGAATTCGCGTTCCTGCTGATGGTCGCCGTGGTGTGCGCGTACGCCACGCGCACGTTGGGGGTGTACTACCTCGTGGGGGCGTTCCTGGTGGGGGTGGCCGCGCAGCGGTTCCGCATGCAGCTGCCGGCGATGTCGTCGGAAAAGATGGTGGACGCGCTCGAGGCCTTCGGCTCGGTGTTCATTCCCTTCTACTTCTTTGCGGCCGGCACGCACGTGGAACAGGAGCAGCTGGGGTGGCTGGCGGCGATGCTCGCGCTGGGGCTGGTGGTCGTCGTCACGCCGTTGCGCGTGCTCGCCGTGACGGTACATCGTCGCATCGCGTTGCACGAAACGTTCGCGCAGAGCCGGCGCATCGGCCTTGCCCTGGTGCCTACGCTGGTGTTCACGCTCGTGCTGAGCAGCATTCTCCACGTCGATTTCGGAGCGCCGAGTTGGCTGGTCGGCGCGCTGATCATCTACACGGTGGTCAACACCCTCCTCCCCGCGTTCGTGCTGCGGGGGCAGGCGCCCGAGTTCACCGAACCGGTGGCCGAACCGGCGGGCGAACTGGAAGCGCCGATGCCGTGACCGGGCAGACCCACGACCCCGGCGTCGCGGACGCCCGGGAACGTGCGGCCGCGGCCGGGGTCGGTGAACTGCCGGTGTTCACGACGCCGTCGGGATGTCGCATTCGCATCGGCACGGCCAGTTGGACCGATCCGACGATGGTCGCCCCGGGCGTCTTCTACCCCGACGGGGTCGCCAGCGCCGAAGCCCGGTTGCGCTACTACGCCTCGCGCTTTCCGCTCGTCGAGGTCGATTCCACCTATTACGCCATTCCCGCCCGGCGCCTGGGGGTGCTCTGGACCGAGCGCACGCCGGATCATTTCGTATTCAACGTCAAGGCACACGCGTTGATGACGGGGCAACCGACGGAAACCGCCCGTCTTCCCCGGGCGCTGCGCGACGCGCTGCCGAAGGCTGTGCGGGAGAAGCGCCGCCTCTACGCTCGGGACCTCCCGCCCGAGCTGCTCGACGAAGCGTGGTCGCAGTTTCTCGACGCCGTGGAGCCATTGCGCGCGGCGGGAAAGCTGGGCGCGATCCTGCTGCAGTATCCCCGCTGGGTGCGCCCCTCTCGAGCCACCGCCGCGACGCTCGAAGAGGCCCGGCGGCGGCTGGGCGATCGCCCCGCGGCCGTGGAGTTCCGGCACCGCGACTGGATGGCCGACGGAACGCGGGAACGCACGTTGGCGCTGCTGGAGCGGCAGGATTTCGCCTACGTGTGCGTGGACGAACCGCAGGGGCTCGAGAGCAGCGTGCCCCCGCTGGCGGCGGTGACCAGCCCCCGGCTCGCGATGGTGCGGTTCCACGGCCGGCGCGCCGAGTTCTGGGAGGGGCCGGTGGCGAAGGTCAGCGAGAGATTTCGATATCTCTATGACACCGGCCAGCTCCGCGACTGGCTTCCCAGGATCGCCGAACTGGCCGAGCGTTCCGCGGTGCTTCACCTGGTATTCAACAACTGTTACGCCAACTACGGCACGACGAACGCGGCGGAGATGGGGAGATTACTGAGCCGGAAATCGGCCAACCCCTGAGCGGGCCGGCCGCGCCGCCTCATTCGCCGTACGGGATCCAGATATTCTTCACCTGCGTGCTCGCCCGCAGGAACTCCCGGCCCTCGCCCCGCAGCGGGTTCATCCAGTCGCGCGCGCGCCAGGAGCACCAGGTCCGCTTCATGTTCGAGGCCGACGCCTCCTCGACCATTCGCACCCCGTCGCGCCCGCCGAAATACCACATCGCGTCCACGTCGTCGTGCTCGGCCAGCACCCGGCCCAGCGCGTCCGGGCTTCCGGTCACGATGTTCACCACGCCGGCCGGCAGGTCCGACGTCTCGAGCACTCCATAGAAGTCCGTAGCCGACAGTGGGTGTGGTTCCGAGGGGATGATCACGACGGCGTTGCCCGTGCTGAGGGCGGGCGCCAGCAGTGAAACGAACCCGAGCAGCGGATGTTCGTCCGGGCAGGCAGCGCCGATGACACCGATGGGCTCATGCATAGCCAGCGCCACGCCGCGAATCGGCACGTTGTGCACGGCCCCGTCGAACTTGTCGGCCCAGGCAGCATAGGTGAACAGCCGGGAGATCGATGCCTGCACCTCGCGCCCCGCCGCACGGCGCCCGGCGCCGGTCATCGCCTGAAGTCGGGCGGCGAATTCGGCCTCGCGCGCCGACAGGTTCTCGGCGATGTAGAACAGAATCTGGGCCCGCAGATGCCCGCTCGCTCGCGCCCACGCCGGCGCCGCCTTGTGCGCGGCTTCCACGGCGTTCCGGATATCCTTGCGGTTCCCCTCTCCCACCTCGCCGAGCAGGCGCCCTTTGGAGTCGACGACGGCCCGGGAATATCCCCCGTCCGGCCGCGCCTGCTTGCCACCGATGAACAGCTTCGGCGTGCGATCGATGGACGGCATCGCCCCCCGCCCCGCCACCGGCGCTGCCTCCGATCCGGCGCCGGCTCTGGCCGGCCGTTCGGGAGCGTCGTGCTCCCAGTCGGCCTTCAGATACTCCCACATGCCCTCGCGTCCGCCCTCGCGGCCGAAGCCACTCTCGCGGTAGCCCCCGAAGCCCGCCGACGCGTCGAACAGATTGCTCGAATTGATCCACACCACGCCGGCCTTGATCTTGGGCGCGATGTCCAACGCCAGGTTGATGTTCTCCGTCCAGACGCTCGCCGCGAGCCCGTAGGGCGTGTTGTTGGCCAGCGCCACGCTCTCGGCAGGCGTGCGGAAGGTCATCTGCACCAGCACCGGACCGAAGATCTCCACCTGGGCAATGGTGGACGCCGGTTCCACGCCCGTAAACAGCGTGGGCGGATAGAAGTACCCCTCCGTGGGGCAGGCCCACGATGGCTGCCACATCGTCGCACCCTCGGCGACGCCCTGGTCCACCAGCTGGCGAATGCGCGTCAACTGTACCGGGGCCACGATCGCGCCCATGTCCACCGCCTTGTCGAGCGGGGAGCCGATGCGCAGCGTCTCCATGCGGGCCCGCAACTTCGCGGTCAACCGCTCGGCGATCCCCTCCTGGACCAGGAGGCGCGAACCCGCACAGCAGACCTGCCCCTGGTTGAACCAGATCGCGTCCACGACGCCTTCGACCACGCTGTCGAGGTCGGCGTCCTCATAGACGACGAACGGGCTCTTCCCGCCGAGTTCGAGACTCAACTTCTTGCCGCTGCCCGCGGTCGCCCGCCGGATGATGCGCCCGACTTCGGTGGACCCGGTGAACGCGATCTTGTCCACGTCCCCGTGTTCGACGATCATCCGGCCCGTGTCGCCGTCGCCGGTCACCACGTTCACCACACCCGCCGGCAGGCCCGCGCGCTCGGCGATCTCCGCGAACAACAGCGCCGTTAGCGGTGTGAACTCCGCCGGCTTGAGCACCACCGTATTTCCGGCGGCGAGCGCCGGGGCGATCTTCCAGGCCAGCATCAGGAGCGGGAAATTCCAGGGGATGATCTGGCCCACGACGCCAACCGGGCCGTACCCCGGGAATTCGGTGTCGCGCAGCTGGGCCCAGCCCGCGTGGTGATAGAAATGGCGGGCGACGAGGGGGATGTCGATGTCGCGCGTCTCACGAATGGACTTGCCGTTGTTCAGGCTCTCGAGCACGGCAAACAGGCGCGAGTGCTTCTGGACTTCCCGCGCCAGCGCGTACAGAAACCGCGCCCGTTCGTGCCCGCTCGCGTCCTTCCACGCCGGCAGCGCCCGGCCGGCCGCCTGCACGGCCGCGTCCACGTCGCGGCCCGTGCCCTGGCTCACCCGCGCCAGCACCTCGCCCGCGCCCGGATCCATGACGTCGAACCCGGCCGCCGGCCGCGTCCACGCGCCGCCGATGAAGTGTCCGAAGGTGCGACCGTGCTGGTCGAGCCACTGCACGGCCTCGGCCCGGCTCTCCGGCGCCGGGCCATACTCCATCGTTTCGAAAATCGCGGGAACGGTTGCCATGGGCTGCTCGTGGTGAACGGAATGCTGTACGCGGACAACGCCGGGCGGCGGCTGTCCGACCGTCGGCCGGCCCCGCCTCGCGCCCTCACGACCTTGCGGCCGGCCCTCAACCCATCGGCTGCCGGTGCGCCGCCGCGTAGTGTCCGGTCAGATACATCTCCAGCTGGCGTTCGATGTCGGTGAGCAACGAACTGGCGCCGAAGCGGAACAGATCCGCGCGCAGCCACCGGTTGCCCAACTCTTCCTTCATCAGGTACATGAATTCCAGCGCCTGTTTGGCCGTCCGGATGCCGCCGGCCGGCTTGAACCCGACCGCATAGCCCGTCTGCTCGTGGTACTGGCGGATCATGCGGGCCATGACCAGCGCGAACGGCAGCGTCGCGTTCACACCTTCCTTGCCGGTCGACGTCTTGATGAAGTCGGCGCCGGCCTGCATGGCCACCATGCTGGCGCGGGCAACATTGCCAAGCGTCGCCAGTTCGCCGGTGGCGAGGATGGCCTTCATGTGCGCATCGCCGCAGGCGGCCCGGAACGTCTTCACCTCGTCGTAGAGCGCTTCGAAGTTGCCGGTGAGCACGTGGGCCCGGGTGATCACGATGTCAATCTCGCGGGCGCCGGCGGCCACCGAAGCGTGGATCTCGTTCACGCGCTGTTCGAGCGGGCTCAGCCCGGCCGGGAAGCCCGTCGACACGGCGGCCACGGGAATGTCGGTGCCGCGAAGCGCCTCGACCGCCGTCTCGACCAGCGCGTGGTACACGCACACGGCCCCGACGGTGATGTGGAGATCCTGAACACCGAGACTGGCCGCGATGTCGTCGCGGAGCGGCCGCCGGGCCTTGGCGCACAGGCGCCGCACCGTGCCGGGCGTGTCGTCGCCCGAAAGCGTGGTGAGATCGATGAGCGTGATGGCGCGCAGCAGCCAGGCCGCCTGCCACGCCTTCTTGACGGTGCGCCGCGTGGGGATCGTTGCCGCCCGGCGTTCGACGGCACTGCGGTTCACGCGAATGGCCCGGACGACGTCGAGGTCGAGCGGGGTCCCGGGGTTCCGCTCCACATGGGAGGTCGGTGGCGCGGGGCGATCGGCCGTCACGAGGACGGGACGCGGCGCGTGCCCGGCCGCGGTGTCGCGCGTCGCCGGCTCGAGGTTGCGATTCGCAGTCATGGAAGCCACTGAGCTACATCGCGGACGGCATGCCCGGATGGACCTGTATACTAATGGCCGCCAACCGCTTCCGCACGGGAGCCGCCGCCGGCTCGGTGGCTAGTCCTCGGTCAACAAACCCAGATGCAGCGCGAACTGGACGTACTCCGACCGGTGCTGGAGCCCCAGCTTCTCCTGGATGCGCTGCTTGTACGTGTCCACCGTCTTCGGGCTGATGAACAGCCGCTCGCCGATCTCGGGCGCCGAATATCCCTGGGCCACCAGCCGCAGCACGTCGCGCTCCCGCTGGGTCAGCCGTTCGTATTTGGTCCGCTCGTCGATGTGCTCGGCCTTCTTCCGCAGGCCACCGGCCAGCACACGGGCCGCCGAGGGCTGCAGGTATGTGTCGCCGTGAGCCACGGCGCGCACCGCGTCCACCAACTCGCGATCGGCCGCGCTCTTCTGGAGGAATCCGCTCGCCCCGCTCTCCAACAGCGGCACGAGAGCCTCGTCCGGCGAGTGCATGGTCAGGATCAGGATCTTGGTACGCGTTCCGGCCGCGGACAGGGTCTTCGTGGCCTCCGCCCCGTCCATCTGCGGCATCGACAGATCCATGACCAGCACATCGGGATCCATCTTCTCGGTCATCGCGACCGCGTCGGCGCCATTGGCCACCTCGCCGATCACCTGAATGTCCTTGGCTCCGCCGAGCACCGCCTTCAGCCCGGCGCGAACCACCGTGTGGTCGTCCGCGAGGACGACGCGAATGATGTCGTTGGTCACTGGTTCAATTCCTCGTGCACGGTGGCCGTCGCGACCACACTGGTTCCACTGCCGGGCGCGCTCACGATCTGCAGGTCTCCTCCGGCATGCGCAAGAAGCTCCCGCGCCCGGAAGAGCCCGATCCCACTCGACATGCGGTCCGCCGTTTCCACATCGAACCCAAGGCCGTCGTCCTCGATCTGCAGGCGGAGGACGCCCCCGTCGCGCGACAGACTCACCCAGACCGAGCCGGCATGCGCGTGCCGTTCCACATTGCGAACGGACTCTTCGGCCACCCGATACAGCGCCGTCACCAGCGCCAGCGGCAGCGGCGAGTCGTTGCCATCTGTGGTCACGCTGACGTTGAGATTGGTGCGCCGCGAAACCCGCCGCCCCAGCGCTTCCAGCGCCGCAGCGAGCCCGAACTCTCCGAGCAGCCCCGGATACACCGAATCGGCGACCCCCTGAACGTCCTCGACCATGTGCGCGGCAATGTCACGCGCCGCCGCCAGATTGGGGGCCTGCTCCGGGTTGTTGCATTCCCGGACCGCCGCCGACAGGTGCATGGCCAAGGCCGACAACTGCTGCGCCGTCGCTTCCCGAAGCTCGTCCGCGATCCCCGCCCGCTCGGTTTCGCGCACGCGGAGGCTCTGACGGACCAGATGGCGGATGCGGGCCCGGTCGCTTTCCACCCGGCTCAGCAGCCGGTTGAACGAATCTCCCAGTTCCACCATCTGCCGGTCGGCGATCGGCGATGGCGTAACGCGCGCGGAGAAGTCGCCCTCCGACACCTGCTGGGCGACCTCCTGCAATCCGTCCAGCGGGAGCAGTGCCAGGCGGACCAACATGGCGTTGGCCACGAAGCTCACGCCGAGGGCCAGGCACACGAGCGCAAACAGTCCCGGGTGACCGAACACGGCCGAAACTGACAACGCCGCCAGCGCGATCAACATGTTGGCACCAAGCAACTTGCCGATCAGCGGCATGCGGAGCAGGCGGTGCCGCCACGCCGGCATCGCGCGCGCCTCGGGCGCCGGGATCTCCGATCGCCGCTGGGCGGGCATCATGCGGCGCGGAGCCTCGGTGGTCGTCACCGTGCGCACCACCGCGCATTGCGAAGCGAGCGCCCGCGAGGGGCGCCCACAGCCTGCGCGCGTATTGGGGCGCTTCGTCTGCAGTTGCTGTACATGGCGTGATCCGGCCAATGGTGGCTTCGGCGAAGAACCTATGATTCCGACACCCCCAACTCTGTCGGGAATGCGCGTGCTTGTGCTCAGGGGTTTTCAGGAACAATGTAGGGCAATCCCCGACAACGGGAGCCCTGCGCTTCGCGCGCTGGATTAACATTCCCGTACCCTCTCGACCCTCTTCGATGAACGCGCCCCTTCCCGGCTCCCTTCTGGCAGAGATCATCGGCATTGCCGCCGATGCGATCATCTGCATTGGAAAGGACTTCCGCATCATCTTCTTCAACGAGGGCGCGGCCCGGATTTTCGGGTACTCCGCGGATGAGGTGATGGGGCAGCCGCTCGACATGCTCCTCCCGCTGGCGGCCCGGGCCGGGCACCACCATCACATCGAACGGTTCATCGACTCGCCGGTGAACGCCCGGCGGATGGGCGAGCGTCAGGAGATCTCCGGCCGACGCAAGAATGGAGAGGAGTTCCCGGCGGAAGCGGCCATCGCCAAACTCGGCACCGAGGGCCAGATCTTCGCGTCCGTGGTCCTTCGCGACGTCACCGAGCGGAAGCGGGCCGAGCAACGACAGCGGATGCTGGTCGAAGTATCGGAGCGCCTGGCGTCGTCCCTCGAATTGCGAGACACCCTCGAGGCGTTGACGCGCCTCTGGATTCCAACGGTGGCCGATCTCGCGGTCCTCGAGATGAACCACCGCGGGGAGCGGTACCAGCTGCGGGCCATGCGGGGGCCGGCGGGGGAGGTGGAGGCGACGGACGTCGCGATCGCACCTGGCGCGCCGTGGAGCCTGACCCCGGAAATCGAGGACTCGGTGGCGCGGCCCGTCGCCATGGTCTCGGTGGACGCAGCGTTGGCGGCCATTCCGGCCTGCTATCGCGACGATGCGGCCGGCCTCAATCCCTGTCTGGCCTTCTCGGTGTCGCTCGCGCGCGGCGGCGAGGTTTTCGGCCGCATCGTCGGGTTCAATGGGCGCAAGACATCACTCGCCAAGGGAGACCTGGCGCTGATCGACGATCTGGCTCGGCGGGCGTCGATGGCCCTGGAGAGCGCGCGCCTGCATGATGAGCTGCAATGGGCCCTCCGGGCGCGGGACGACACGATGAGCGTCGTCTCGCACGATCTGCGCAACCCGGTGAACGCCGTAAAGATGCTCGCCGGTGCCGTGCTCCAGGCGGGCTCGGCCGAGTCCCTGCCGGCGTCGGTGAGCGATCAGGTGCGGGTGATCCAGAGCGCGGCGCAGCAGATGGATACGCTGATCCAGGATCTCCTCGACATGAGCCGCGCCGAGGCCGGCCGATTTGCGGTGGACACACGGCGGGTTCTGGCGGGGAACCTCCTCCGCGACGCGCTCCGCACGCTCGGTCCGCTGGCGCAGGACAAGGGGGTCACCATCGTCACCGACTGGGAGGACCCCCTGCCCGAAGTGCAGGTGGATCCGGAGCGCATCACCCAGGTGGTGTCCAACATCGTCGGCAACGCGATCAAGTTCACGCCCGCCGGCGGCGAGATTCACGTCTCGGCGCGCTCCCGAGCCGGCGACGTCGCAGTGGCCGTGGCCGACACCGGGCCGGGGATTCCCGCCGAGCATCTGCAACACGTGTTCGATCGGTATTGGCAGCTCACCAAGCGCCACCGCGGAGCCGGGCTCGGGCTGCCGATTGCCAAGGCGATCATCGAAGCGCACCAGGGGCGCATCTGGGTCGAGAGCAGTGTGGGGCAGGGCGCGACCTTTCATTTCACCCTGCCCCGTGCCTGAACCGAATGCCGCTCCCATGTTGAACCCCGCCCACCCGAACGGCCGCAGGCGGCAGGGCTGCGGCGGCCGGCCGGTGGCGCCGATCCCTCCCCGGTCGTCCGGGCGCAACTCGTCCTCCTTCACCCTCATCGACCCATGAATCGATCGCCTCGTTCCACCGCCTTCGCGCTGGCGCTCGTCGCCCTGCTGGCCGCGGCGTGCACGTCGGCCAAGGCCCCGCAGACGCCTGCCCTCAGCCGGGCCAACCTCGACACGACCTGCGCGCCGTGTACGGACTTCTACGAATACGCGAACGGCGGCTGGCTGAAGCGGGATACGATCCCGTCGGCCTACCCGTCGTACGGCGCGTTCTTCGCCGTGCAGGACCACAACTGGGACGTGTTGCACCGGATCCTGGATCGCGATGCCGCCGACGCCAAGGCGGGGACCGCGGCCGAGGGGACTCCCTCGTGGAAGGTCGGCACGTATTACGCGAGCTGCATGGACACCGTGGCGATCGACAAGCAGGGGATCGCACCGCTCCAGCCGGTGCTCAGTGTCATCGAGGCCATTCAGACCCCGGCCGACATTCGCACGGGGTTGGGCATGCTCGAACATCTGGCCGGCATCGCCCCATGGTCCGACGGCGCCGGCCAGGATTCCAAGGATGCCACGCGGGAGATCGCCGTGCTGGGCCAGGGGGGGCTCACGCTCCCCAACCGGGACTACTACACCAAGACCGACGACGCCTCGAAGAAGATTCGCGACGAGTACGTGGCCCACGTGACGCGCATGTTCGAGCTGATGGGGGATTCCACGAAGCAGGCGGCGGCTGAGGCGAAGACCGTGCTGTCGATCGAAACGCAGCTCGCCAAGGCCTCCAAGTCGCCGGTCGAGCTGCGCGATCCGAACGCGAACTATCACAAGATGTCGCTGATGGAGCTGGACATGCTGACCCCGCACGTCCACTGGGGCCCGTTCTTTGCCGCGCAGGGCGCGATGGATGTCCCCGCGATCGACGTGCGCCAGCCGGAATTCTTCAAGGCGATCGACGGGATGGTCGCGTCGGTGCCGGTGGCCGACTGGCGAACCTACCTTCGCTGGCGGGCGGTGCACAGCGCCGCGTTCGCGCTTCCCAGCGCCTTCGTCGACGAGAACTTCAAGTTCGGGCAGTTGTTCAGCGGCGCGAAGGAGAATCTCCCCCGCTGGAAGCGGTGCATCAACTCCACCGATGCCCGGCTCGGCGAACTGCTCGGCCAGGAATACGTAAAGGAGGCCTTCCCCCCGGAAGCGAAGGCGCGCGCGGTGAAGATCGTCGACAATCTGGTGTCGGCGCTGCACGACCGGATTCAGTCGCTTGGCTGGATGAGCGACACCACCAAGGTGCAGGCGCTGGCCAAGCTCGACGCGTACATGAAGAAGATCGGCTACCCCGACAAGTGGCGCGATTATTCCAAACTCGAGATCAAGCCGGGGGAATATCTCGCCAATGTCCGCGCCGGCGATCAGTTCTCGGCCGCATACGATTGGAACAAGATCGGCAAGCCGGTAGACCGCACCGAGTGGGGCATGACACCGCCGACCGTGAATGCGTACTACAACCCGCTGATGAACGAGATCGTGTTCCCGGCCGGCATTCTGCAGCCGCCCTTCTACGATCCGACCGCCGACGATGCCGTGAACTACGGCGCCATGGGAGCGGTCATCGGGCATGAGATGACGCACGGCTTCGACGACCAGGGCCGGCAGTACGACAAGAACGGCAATCTGCAGGACTGGTGGACCAAGCAGGACGCGACCAGATACAACGCCGAAGCGGCGAAGGTCGTGAACCAGTTCAACGGATACACAGTCCTCGACTCCGCGACGCACGTGAACGGCCAGCTGACGCTCGGCGAGAACATCGCCGACTTCGGCGGCCTGACCGTGGCCTACGCAGCCATGGAGAAGGCGCTCGGCAACGGCCCACGGCCCGAGATCGACGGCTTCACACCGGAGCAGCGATTCTTTCTCGCCTGGGCCCAGGTGTGGCGGGAACTCGACCGTCCGCAATACGCCCGCATGCTGGTCAACGTCGACGTCCACGGGCCGGCCAAGTGGCGCGTGAACGGACCGCTGAGCAACATGCCGGAATTCAAGGCCGCCTGGGGCTGCCAGGACAGCGACGCGATGGTGCGCCCCGACTCGCTGCGGCCGAAGATCTGGTAGCTGGACCCGTGGGGCCGTGAGGCAGTTGCGCCGTCGTGGTGCGTGACCGCCTCACCGGCCCCCGGGCTCACCCGCCGTCCGGGATCCCCAGCGAATCGGCCGGCGGCAGGTGGTGCGTACGCCCCAGCTGCGCCCGCGCCGCCGAGAACATCTCGGCCCGGCGAATCCAGAGCTGGGTGGCCATGTCGTAGCGGGCCAGTACGTTGTGCAGCCAGTACGGCCGGTTCTCGCGGAGCCAGGCGGTCTCGTACAGGTCGCGGATCAGCGAGTAGCCGTCGCGCAGGTCCTGCGCCCGGCCGTTGGTGCTCGACATGTTGATCAGATCCTGCCCCGGCGATTCGACGCGCTGATCCGGAGGCGTGGTCGTGTCGCGAGCGTCGGCATACATCCGGACCATCTCGTCGGCGAACTCGAACTTCATGCCGATGAAGTCGATCTTCCGCGCCCCCAGTTCCATGGCGTCCACGGCGTCCGGATTGCGGTGCACGTGCGGCCTGGCCCTGGCGATCAGCACCAGCGACGATTCGGCGAGGATGCGCAGTTGGTGGAGCACGGGCCGGATCTGCTGAGCCACGAGCTGCCCACCCGGTGACCAGGGATCGACCCAGAACAGATTGTCGTTCGCGTCGCCGAGGCCGGCGCTGTCCAGCAACGCGTGGGCCTGGGCCAACTTGATCTGCGCCGCGTCGATATCGCCGGTCGTATCGCCATGAAATACGTGGCCGTACGCGTGCTCGAACGCGGGAATGCTCGACTCGCCCGGCTGCCACCCGGCGGCGGCACCGAACAGCACGCCGTACCAGGTCTGATTGAAGATCGCCTCGCCATCATCGTCCCAACTGGTGTTCAGCACGCCGGTCGCCCCCAACCGCTGGCCGTCGCGAACGAAACCCTGGATGTTTCGAAGCGCTACGTAGTTGTCGGGATAGACCCGGCTCCAGTTGCTCACCCCCGGCGCCACCCAGGTTTCCATGCCGGCCTGCCGGAACGGAGCGATCGCCCGATCGAAGCTCTTGGAGGGCCCGTATCCCCAGGCCACGGCGATCATGTCACCGGGCAGCGTCTTCACCAGGTCGGGGCTGCCGCTCGCAATGTCTCCCCAGAACAGCAGTCGCTTGTGAAGGGGTTTGAGCGTGGAATCGATGGACTTGAGAAAACCCAGGTACACCGGACCGAGTCCATCGTCGGTCACGCGCTGGCGCGTCTGCCCCTTGCCAAGCTCCACCGTCTCGTCGGCGCCCAAGTGCATGAACCGGCTCGGAAAGAGCGAGTCGATCTCCCAGAACATCTGCTTGATCAACGCCATCGAGCCCGGCTGGCCGGGCGCCAGTACGTGCCCGTGCGGCGTCTCGGCGAGGTCGGAGTAGAGATCGTACTTCAGGATGTGGTGGAGATGGCCGAACGCCTCCTGCTCCGGGATGACGTCGATGTGATACTTCGCCGCATACGCCACCAACTCCTTCACCTGGGCGCGCGTCATGGCACCCCCCGGCGGCGCCGGCACCGGGTTCGCGGTGTAGGTCAGCGTGTTTTCGAAATACGGCGAGTACACGTTCACCTTGTATGCGGCGAGCGTGCGGAGCTGGTACTTCTGGAATTCCAGCGTCGGCATCGGGCCGCGCGACAGATCGTCGTGGAACCCGCGATAGCGCATCGCCGGCCAGTCGCTGACGTTCACCAGATGCAGGCGCGCCGTGGGACCTTCCCCGTCGACGAGCTGCTTCGCCGTCTGCGCGCCGTAAAAGATGCCGGCCGCGCTGTGGGCGACCACGTTCAGATGCGAGTCGCCGGACACGATGGCGTATCCCTCCGCATCCATATCCGGCGTCCACGTGATCTTCGCCTCGGCGAGAAGCGTTCGGGCCCGCGCCGTGCCGGTGCGGACTAGTTCGATGCGCGCCGATCCCGCGCCGTCGTAGACGACGCGCACGTGCCGCGCCTTCAGTTCGTCCCCCAAATCGCGGGCCGCAAAGCGATCCTCGGCGTTCGGAGGCAGGGTGATCGACACGCCGCGTCGGAGCGTCACATCGTGGAGCCGGGTCAGATACCGCGGTTGCGGAATGAGCGCCAGCGAGGAGTCGGGAACCTGGGCCGCGGCGGAGACGGCGGCCGCCGCGAGCACGATCGGAAACAGGAAGAGTCGCATGGCAGAACGATGCAGGAAGGAAGCCCCGCTGGCAATGCGCAGCGCACGCGTAACTACCGCATCGACACGGTCTTCTGTCCCGGGACCCTCCCCCCTTGCCTGGCGGGGCCGGACCCGCCAAATTCAATCCGTTAATCCGGATATATTGATGTCATCGACCGCGGTCTTCGACCGACTCTCCGCCATTGCCGACCCTACTCGCTCGCGGCTGCTCGCCCTCCTCGAGGATCACGAGCTGACCGTGAGCGAGTTGTGCGCCGTCGTCCAGCTTCCGCAATCCACCGTGAGCCGGCACCTGAAGGTGCTGAGTGACGAGGGATGGGTGGCCGTGCGCGGGGCCGGCACCAGCCGGTTCTATCGGATGGCGCCGACCCGCCAGGACCCGTTCCCGCATCGCCTCTGGAGCGTGGTCCGCGGACAGGTGGAGGAGAGCACGGCGAGTCGCCAGGATGCCCGGCGGCTGGAAAGCGTCCTTCGCGACCGCCGGGACCGGTCGAAGAACTACTTCACCACCGCGGCCGGCGACTGGAGCCGCGTGCGGTCCGATCTCATCGGGGCGCGCACCGATCTGCTGGCACTGCTCGACCTGCTCGACCCGTCGCTGGTGGTCGGCGACCTCGGGTGCGGCACCGGCCAGATCACCGAGGCGCTGGCGCCGTGCGTCAAACAGGTCGTGGCCGTCGACGAGTCGGGGGCAATGTTGAGCGCGGCTCGGCGGCGCTTCGCGCGAACCGGAAACGTCGACGTGCGGACCGGGACGCTCGAGTCGCTGCCGCTCGAACGCGGTGAGTTGGACGTCGCCGTCATGTGTCTGGTGCTGCACTTCGTGGTCGAGCCGGCCCGCGCCTTTGCGGAGGTGCGCCGGGTGTTGAAGCCGAGCGGGCGGCTGCTGGTGGTCGACTTCACGCCGCACGAACGCGAGCGCTACACCATGGAGATGGGACACGTCTGGCAGGGATTCGCCGAGTCGCAGCTCCGGGCGTGGCTCGCCGACGCGGGCTTCGCCAATGTCCGCTATCGCCACCTCAGCCCCGATGCCGCCGCCAAGGGGCCCACTCTGTTTTCGGCGCTCGCGCACCGCGGGCGAAAATAGCTACTCTCCAATTCTGATTCTTTCGAGGTTCACCACATGAGCACCGCCGTGAAAGCCGCCACCGCCACCGAGACCCGTCTGCCGTTCAAGGTCGCCGACCTGTCGCTCGCCGAGTTCGGTCGCAAGGAGATCCGCCTCGCCGAGCAGGAGATGCCCGGCCTCATGTCGCTGCGCGAGGAGTACAAGGGCAAGCACCCGCTCAAGGGCGCGCGGATCATGGGGTCGCTGCACATGACCGTCCAGACGGCAGTGCTGATCGAGACCCTGGTCGATCTCGGTGCCGATGTCCGCTGGGTGTCCTGCAACATCTTCTCCACGCAGGATCACGCCGCGGCAGCCGTCGCCGTCGGCCGCCACGGAACGCCGGACCAGCCCAAGGGGACGCCGGTCTTTGCGTGGAAGGGCGAGACGCTCGAGGAGTACTGGTGGTGCACCGACCAGGCGCTGATGTGGCCGGACGGCGCCGGACCGAATCTGATTCTCGACGACGGGGGAGACGCCACCCTCCTCGTGCACAAGGGCGTCGAGTTCGAAAAGACGGGGATCGTGCCGGCCTTCGACGCCGACAACGACCCTGAGGAGTGGGGTGTCATTCTCGACCTGCTGCGTACCGAACAGCAGCAGCACCCGGGACGCTGGACGAAGATGGCCGCCGCCATCCGCGGCGTATCGGAGGAAACGACCACCGGCGTTCATCGCCTGTACGAGATGATGCGCGACGGGACGCTGCTGTTCCCGGCCATCAACGTCAACGATTCCGTCACCAAATCGAAGTTCGACAACATCTACGGCTGCCGGCACTCGGTGATCGACGGCCTGAACCGGGCCACCGACGTCATGCTCGCCGGCAAGATCGCCGTGGTCTGCGGGTACGGCGAGGTGGGCAAGGGCTGCGCGCAGGCGCTGCGCGGCCAGGGCGCCCGGGTGGTGGTCGCCGAGATCGATCCGATCTGCGCGTTGCAGGCCTCGATGGAAGGCTTCGAGGTCAACACGGTGGAGCACATGCTGGCAACCGCGGATGTGTTCATCACCGCCACCGGCAATCGCGACATCATCACCGCCGATCACATGTCGCGGATGAAGGACAAGGCGATCGTCGGCAACATCGGCCACTTCGACAACGAGATCGACATGGCCGGCCTGAAGAAGGTCAAGGGCATGCAGCGCATCAACATCAAGCCGCAGTACGACGAGTATCGCTTCCCCGACGGCCACAGCGTGATGATCCTCGCCGAGGGGCGCCTGCTCAATCTGGGATGCGCCACGGGGCATCCGAGCTTCGTGATGTCGGCCAGCTTCACCAACCAGGTGATGGCGCAGATCGAGCTGCATGGCAACAACGACCACTACGATCGCAAGGTCTACGTGCTGCCCAAGCACCTCGACGAGAAGGTGGCCCGTCTGCATCTGGACAAGCTCGGCGTGCAGCTCACGACGCTCAGTGCCGCGCAGGCGGCATACATCGGCGTGAAGCCCGAAGGGCCGTACAAGCCCGATCACTACCGCTACTAGAGGGCGCCCCCATGCCGCGGCAGACGCACCGTTGGGTCATCGATTCGATCGCCGAACATGTAGCGGTGATCGAAGTGGATGGCGACCGGACGGTGCGCCTGCCGCAATGGCTGCTCCCGCGCGGCGCCGCCGAGGGGCAGGTGCTCCTCGTGCACCACGAACTCGACGGCGAGCGGTCGGTGCTGAGCGTCGAAATCGATCGCGCCGGTACGGCCCGGGCCCTGCGCGAGTCCGCCGCCCAGGTCGACGCCATCCGGAAGGCGTCGGCCCCGCACGATCCCGGCGGCGACGTCACCCTCTAGTTGTCCTCGCACCCGCGCGCGGAGGCCGGGCGGTCGGAGGGCCCGTCGCGATCGGTACCCCGGCGGCCGACCAGGATTCGATAGCCGCTGCCCGGCGTTCCCGGCGAATAGATGGTCACCGTTCCGTTCTGATCGGTGCGGTACCAGGGCACGCCGGCGTGTTCGTAGACCTGCTTGGCCTGATCGTGCATGTGGCCGTAGTCGTTCTGCGCGCCGATGGACAGCACCGCCGTGTCGGGGCGCAGGATGGCGAGATAGGGCAGCGTCACGCCGTTGCAGCTTCCATGATGGTCGCCCTTGAGCACGTTCACGTGCATTCCGGGATCGCGTTCGTAGTCCGCGTCGCCCATGAACCAGGCGATCGCCGAGCGTTCGGCGTCGCCGCCGAACCACATCGTGAACGACGCCGAGTCCGGCCCCACGAGCTTCACCGCCGCCGACCGGTCGTTCACGGTCAGGTGCTCCGGGTCGGGGCGCATGATGTGGAGCAGCGCACCGCCGCGCAGCGTGAGGGTGCAGATCGGACGGCCGTCGGCGCACGGATCGTCGGTGTCGCGGTAGATCAACGACCCGTCGCGCACCCGCGCCGCCACCGAATCGCGGAGCTCCCGGAGCGATGACGCGGTGGACGCGTCCTGATTCTCGAAGAAGTAGCGAACCGTGATGTGCCGCGACGAGCGGAACAGCTCCCGCAATCCGTTGTAGTGATCATAGTGCTGATGCGACAACACCACGGCATCGACGGTGTCGTCGTGAATCCCGAGTGAATCGAGCAGCGTGGCGAAGCGACGGCGGTCCGGCCCGCCGTCGATGATCACACGGCTGCCGCCGTTGGTGATGTACGCGGCATCGCCCTGCCCGACGTCGAGTACCCGCACCAGCAAGGCATGGGGATTGACGGCGACAGAGGTATCGACCAACCCCGGGCCGGGACCCTGACAGGCGGCCGCCAGGGCGAGCAGCGGCACGACGACGGGGAGCGCGCGATTCATGGCATCAAGCTAGCCGGACCCGGCGCGGGGCCGGCGGCTTTCGGGGGCGCGACCAATCATTTTGTTGCAGATTGCGCCGGCCCCCATTTCCGTCCCTTCGTCCCGCTCCGCCATGCCACTGCACCTCGACGCGAACGCCTGGATCGGTCTCTTGACGCTCACCGCCCTCGAGATCGTACTGGGCATCGACAACGTCATCTTCGTCACCATCCAGGCCAATCAGGTCGCCCCCAACCACCGAAAGCGGGCCCGGCGCCTGGGCCTCATCGGGGCGTTCTTCACCCGCCTGCTCCTGCTCGCCGGCATCGTCTGGATCGCCCGCCTCACCACGCCGCTGTTCAGTGTGTTCGGCGTCGTCATCACGGGCCGCAGCATCATTCTCATCGCCGGCGGTCTGTTCCTGATCGGCAAGTCCACGTACGAAATCCACGACAAGCTGGAAGAGGCGGCCAAACCGGCGGCCGTGGAGCCGAGCCACGAGTCGCTGCGCACCGTGGTGCTCCAGATCATGCTCATCGACATCGTCTTTTCGCTGGACTCGGTGATCACGGCGGTGGGCATGGTGGACAGCATTCTGATCATGGTCGCGGCCACGCTCATCGCGCTCGGCTTCATGCTGTACGCCTCGGGGACGATCGGCGACTTCGTGGACCGCCATCCGAGTCTGAAGATGCTCGCCCTCTCGTTCCTCGTGTTGATCGGGACCAATCTCGTGGCCGAGGGCGTGGGGCAGCACATTCCCAAGGGGTACACGTACTTCGCGATGGGGTTTTCCGTGGGCGTCGAGATGCTGAACCTGCGCGTCCGGCGCCGCCCGGGCACCGCGGCCGGAACGTGACCCGCCGCCGCGGGCGGCGGCGGGTCAGGATCCGGCCGTCGTCGACTCCGCCGCGTCGTCCCGTCGCGCCCAGAACCAGTACACCGGCACGCCCGCTACCATGATCAGCACGCCGACCCCCGACGCGCCCGGAAACTGGATGATCGTGCTGAGCGCCAGCGACCAGAAGGCAATCACGAATGCCAGCGTCGTCCACGGATGGCCGGGCATCCGCATGGTCACGGTCCCCATGCCGGTCTCGCTCGCGCCCTGGCGGGACTCCCGGCGCCGCAGCACGAGCAGGGCGGCGCCCGTGAGTCCGAAGAAAATGGCGTCCATGGACACGACGTAGTTGAGGATCTGGTCGTAGCGGCCCCAGAGCGCGATGACGGCCGCCCAGACTCCCTGCAGGGCAATGGCCACCGTCGGCACCCGCGAGCGGGGGTCGAGCCAGCCGACGGAACGGAAGAAGACGCCGTCGCGGGCCATCGCGTAGTACACCCGGGGTGCCGTGAGCATCCCCTGGCTCAGAAACCCGACCGTCGAGACCGCGATGCCCGCCGCGATGAGCTTGGCTCCCGTGGAGCCCAGGGCGCGTTGCATCACCGCCGACGCCGGCGTGCGCGTCGCCGCCAACCCGTCGGGGCCGAGGGCGTGCAGGCACACCGCGTTCACGGCCAGGTACAGGAGGATCACGCCCGCCACGCCGATCAACAGGCCGCGGGGCAGATCGCGGGTGGGGTTCCGGAGTTCGCCGCTCACGAAGCTCGCCGTCTGCCAGCCGCCATACGCGAACAGCACCGGCACCATGGCCGCCGCAAATGCGATCGGCACCGGCTTGCCGGTCGTGACCGTCGCGATGGCGGCGGGCGCGTTCGGCGCCGCCGCCGTCCAGCCGATCACGACCAGCGCCACCACGGCCACGATCTTCGTCACCATCAGGGCGCTCTGCACGTTGCTGCCGGCACGCACCCCGAAGCAGTTGATCACCGTCAGCGCCACGAGCACCGCCACCGCGAGCACCGCCGGTGAGATGGCGGTGCCCGTCAATTCCAGAAAGTAGTTCGCGAAGGTCACGGCAACCGCCGCCATCCCGCCGGTCTGCGTGACCAGCAACAACCCCCACCCGTACAGGAAGGCCACCATGGGGTGGAACGCGTCGCGCAGATAGGCGTACTGCCCTCCCACCTGCGGCCGCAGTTGCGCCAGCTCGGCGTACACGAACGCCCCGGCGAGCGCAATGACGCCGCCGGCCGCCCACGCGCCCAGGATCAACCCGGGGGTCCGGACCTGCTGGGCCACGACGTAGGGGTTGATGAAGATGCCCGCCCCGATGATCCCGCCCATCACGATCATCGTGGCGTCGAAGACGCCGAGTCGGCGCGCGAGTTCCGGCGTTCCTGTAGGCTGCGGCATTCCGGTTGGGCTGGGAGGGGAGGACGGGTGCGGATGGCGCCCGGGAGGGGGCGGGGCGCCCAAACATGCACCCGGGTGGACCGTGTGTCAGGGGTCACGGGCATCGGCGGCGCCCAGGGGCCGACCCGGGCGGCGCGGCGGGGCCCCTTGAACCCTCCGTCGAACGCTTTTCCCCGCCCGCGTGTCTATTGCAGTGGCGCCCTGTGACCTTTCCGAAGCCGACTGACCCCGCCCCCTCCACCGGCACCATCCACGCCTCGCAGGTACGGCGCGATGAGCACACGCTCATTCGCCAGGTCGTGGCCGGCGACCGGTCCGCCGCGCGTGAGTTGTACGACGCGCACGTGGACCGGGTGTTTCGGCTCGCCTATCGGCTGATGGGAGACGAGGAGCGGGCGCGGGAGTTGACGCAGGACACGTTCATTCGTGCCTTCCAACAGCTGCCGAAGTTCCGGGGCGATTCGGCGCTGGCCACATGGCTCTACCGCGTGACCGTGACCGTGGCGTCCAACACCCGGCGCCGCTACAAGCGCCGGGAACGGGAAACCGATCTCTCGGCGGTTGCCGATCTGGCGGCCGGTGGGCCGCCGGCCGCCGATCCCGATTTGCGCGACCAGATGACGGCGGCGATCGACCGCCTGCCCGAGATCTATCGAACGACTTTCGTGATGCATGATGTCGAAGGGTACACGCACCCCGAGATTGCCCAGGTGCTGGGCGTCGCGGAAGGCACGTGCAAGAGTCGCTTGTTCATCGCGCGTGGCATGCTCCGCAAGGCCCTCGCGCCGTTCCGCAAGGAGTAGCAGATGCAGGACGATCATTTCGAATCACCACTGCGGGATGCCGCCCGCTCGTATCACGAGCCGCCGCCGCTGGATGCGGCCGCGCGTGAGGCGATGTGGACGGAGATCGAGGCCCACGGCCTCGTCGCGCCGTCACGCCGGCCGCACCGGCTGCCGGCCTGGGTCGGGCTCGCCGCCGCCGTCATGCTAGGCATCGGCCTCGGCCGGTTCACCCCGCTCGACGGCTGGCTCCATCCGGCAGCGCCCCAGCCGGCGTTGCCCACGGCGGCAGCCGCACCGCCGACGCGGCTTCCCGTACCGGCGGTCTACGAGCCCACCACCTCGCAGTACCTCGGGCAGACCTCGGCGCTGCTCGTCGCCCTCCCGTCGGAAGTCCACGATGGCCGTGCCGACGCGATGTTCATCAACCGGGCGCAGAACCTGTTGCTCACGACGCGGCTGCTGCTCGACTCACCCGCCGCGCAGGATGCCAAGCTCCGCGGTCTGCTCGACGATCTGGAGGTCGTGCTCGCCCAGGTCGTACGCCTGCAGGCCGCCCCATCCACCACCGATCTCGATCTCATCAACCAGGCCCTGGAGCAGCGCGACGTCCTGCCGCGCCTGCGCACCGCGGCGGCCGACATCTCTGCTGACTGAGGATTGACCCCATGAAATTCGCTGCTCCCCTCGCCATGCTCGCGTTGGCGGCGACCACGCTGGCCGGCCAGAAGACACCGCCGGCGCCGCCCGTGCGTCCGGTGGCGCCGTTCCCCGCGCCCCGCCCGCTGCCGGCGCCGATCGTCGCCCCGGTACCGTTCCCCAATTTCGATCTCGATCTGGACTTCTCCCCCTCGTTCGATCTGAACTTCGACTACCTGCGCGACTTCGAGCTGCAGTCGCGTGATCTCGCCGATCAGGCGCGCGATCAGGCGCGGCTCGCCATGCAGAACGTCGATCTCGACCGGTTGCGCAACCTGGCGGTGGAGGATCAGGCCAGATTGACCCTGGAGCGCCCGGACATACAGCGGATCCAGGACATGGCGCAGCTGGAGGCGCAGCGCGCCATGGCCGACGTGGACCTCTCGGGAATTCGCCTGTACGGAAGCGATGAACACTTTGCCCGCGCGCCGCGCGCCGCGTGGGCCCACGACGACCCCGCCGATTCGCTGTACCGGTTGGCACGCGAGTCGTTCAACAACGGCGACTGGCGCCGTGCGGCCGACCTGTTCCGCGAGGTGGTTCGGAAGTATCCGCAGTCGGATTACGCGGCGGACTGCGCCTACTACGAGGCGTTCTCCCGCTACCGCATCGGAACCACCGACGAGTTGCACAATGCGCTGGCCCTGCTGAACGACCGGAAAACCCCGGCCTCGCGGAGTTCGATGCGCGCCGACGTGGCCGGACTGGCAGCCCGCATCCGCGGCGCCCTGGCGGCCCGCGGCGACCAGCAAGCCGCTGCCCAGATCGCCCAGGACGCGCAGAAGAACGGCGGGTGCGACCGAGAGGACATGAGTGTGAAGGCGGAAGCGCTGAATGCCCTCGGCCAGATGGATCCTGCGGCCGCCAGCCCGCTGCTGCGCCAGGTGCTCGAGCGCCACGACACGTGCTCGCTGCAGCTGCGCCGGTCGGCGCTGTTCATGCTCGTGCGCCGCGGCGACTCGGTGGCCACCGATGCCCTGGTAGCCGTGGCCACGAACGAGGACGAGGACACGGGCCTGCGCACGAACGCCATCGATTACCTGGGGCGCACCCCGGGAGCCAAAGCCCTGAACACCATCGAAAGCCTGGTCAAGACGAGCCACGACGATCAGATCCAGCGAGCGGCGGTGTACGCGCTGGCCCGCAACGACAACCCGTCGGCGCGGAAGAGCGTACGCGAACTCGTCGAGCGCTCCGACCTCTCCGAGGCGCTGCGGGCGTCGGCGATTCAGGCCATGGCCAGTCGTGACGCGTCGGACGATGACGCCGCGTACCTGCGGGCCGCCTACGCGAAGATGCCGAGCGAGCGTCTGCAGCAGACGATCCTGGCGGCGCTCTCGCGCATCGGCGGACCGACGAACGAGCAGTTCCTGCTCAGCGTCGCCCGCAATCCGTCGGAGTCGAGCGCGGTCCGTGGCATGGCCATCGGCTATGCCGGCCGCGACACCTCCGTTTCGGTGGCGGACCTCGCCAAACTCTACGATGCCTCCGAGTCGCGGAATCTTCGCGAACAGATCATCGGTGTCCTCGGCCGACGCGACAAGCCCGAGGCGACCGACAAACTCATGGACATCGTGCGCACGAGTACCGATCCCTACGCACGGCGCGACGCCATCAACGTGTTGTCGCGCAAGAAGGACGACCCGCGGGTGACGAAGTTCCTCCTCGACCTGGTGGGCAAGTGAGCGCCCGGCTCGTTGCCGCAGCGGCGGCCCTCGCCGTGCTGGGCGGGGTGGCCACGTTGCCGGCCTCGGCGCAGAGTCTCGCCGATCGGATCGCGCACGCTCCCGCCGGCCCCGTGCAATTCAGCTTCGCCGCACGCCCCGGCGTCTGCGGGGACGGGCAGACGTACATCCACCTGGGAACGGGCTCCGGCACGGAGTTCTACGGGTCGTACGGTGACTTCGGCGCGCAGCCATGCGTGCATGGACCGGCACGCATCGTGCTCGATCGCGCCGGGTCGGAGGTGGTGGCGCTCCACGTGTTCGTCGGCCCTCCCGCCGACCACGGGGCCACGGACATCGGGGCCGTGGCCACGAGCGAGGCATCGGCCTACCTGCTGCACCTGGCCGGCACCGCCGAGGGGTCGTTGGCGCGCGACGCGATCATGCCGGCCATGCTCGCCGACAGCGTCGACAACCACGCGGCGCTCGTGGCCCTGGCGCGGAATCAATCCCGCTCGCACGACACGCGGCGCTCGGCCATCTCGTGGCTCAGCCGGGAAGCCACGGCGGACGCGTCGGTGCCGGGGGTGCTGGTTTCCATCGCCACCGACGAGACCGACAATCGATCGGTGCGGCAGCAGGCGCTCAGCACGCTGGCGCGACTCTCGGGTGGCACCGGCATCCCGCCCCTCACGCGGCTGGCGGACGACCCCGAAGGCGGCTGGGTCGCCCGGACGGCACTGTCGGCCATCGCGCAGTCCGGTGACCCGAGGGCACGCGACTACCTGCGCGGCGTCGTTCGCAAGGCGTCGCTGCCCGATGAGGCGCTCGCCGTGGCCGTCCGCAGCTTCGGACAGCAGTACGCCACCGCCGCCGACATCGCAACCATCCGCGAGACATGGCCCAGGTTCACCGGCAGCCGCACACAGGGTGCCGCGATCTCGGCGGCCGCCGAGTTCGGGGGCCGGACGAACGCGGATTGGTTGCTGTCGCTGGCCCGCGACATGGGCACCACGGCCAGCATCCGCCGGCGCGCCCTCGATGCCTCGACGCGGGCCGGCGCGAGCACGCAGGACCTGTCGGCCCTGTACGACCGGACTACGGACCCGGAAACCAAGTCGGCTATCATCTCCGCCCTCAGCCAGATCGGCGATCGCGCGGCCATCGACAAGCTGCTCGCCATTGCGCGGCAGGACGAGAGTCTCACCGCTCGGCGGCGCGCCATCTCGGCGCTCTCGCGCAGCGACGACCCCCGGGTGGAGAAGGCCCTGGCCGGCATCGTCGCCAACTGACGGACCGCGCGCGCCGGTGGGCGACTGCTCACCGGCGCGCGCAATGCGCCCCTTGACTTGTACTAAAGTCTTCATACAATAGTACAATGAGATGTTTCGCATCGACCCTGCCAGCCCCGTCCCGTTGTACGCGCAGATCGAGGGCGCCATCCGCGCCGCGATTGCAACCGGAGCCCTGCACGCCGGCGACCGGCTTCCCACCGTCCGCCAGTTGGCGGTGGAGTTGCGTGTGAACGCGAACACCGTGGCCCGGGTCTACTCCGAACTGGAGCGTGGGGGCGTCCTCGCCACGCAGCGCGGGGTGGGAACCACGGTTCGCGATCCGGCGGCGATCCACAAGTCGGCGCGCGATCGCGAGCGGGTGCTGCGCGGCATCGCCGATCGAACGCTGGCCGAAGCCGCGGCAGTTGGCATCGCGGTCGATGAAGTGATCCGTCACCTGCAGCACCGCTCACGGGAGACTCGCTGACATGCCCCTCCAGATCACCAACAACCGCGACGGCAAGGTCACACTGGTCAGCTCCAGCGGCCCGCGGTTCAACATCGTGTCCACGATCGTGTTTCTCGTCTTCGCCGCGATCGGACTCGCCCAGACGCTCTCGTCACAGAGTCCGGTCGGGGCCGTCGTCGGCATCGTGCTCGGATGGATCTTCGGCCAGTCCCCGAAGATCGCCGACCAGTGGGAGCGCGGCGTGGTGCTCCACCTTGGCAAGTTTGCCGGCTTGCGCGGGCCGGGGCTGTTTTTCGTCGTGCCGTTCATCGACCGGGTCTCGTCGTGGATCGACCAACGCGTGGTGACGACGAGCTTCGCCGCCGAGGAGACGCTCACCCTCGACACCGTGCCCGTGAACGTGGATGCGGTGCTCTTCTGGATGGTCTACGACCCCGAAAAGGCCGCGCTCGAGGTACAGAACTATTCGCAGGCGGTGAGCTGGGCGGCCCAGACGGCGTTGCGGGACATCATCGGGCGTACGTCGCTGGCCGACCTCCTGCGCGGCCGCGAGAAGATCGAGTCGGACCTGCAGAAGCTCATCGACGAGCGGGCGACGCCATGGGGCGTCACCGTTCAGTCAGTGGAAATGCGCGACGTGGTGATCCCGACATCGCTGCAGGACGCGATGTCGCGGGAGGCCCAGGCGGCGCGCGAGAAGTCGGCCCGCATCATTCTCAGCCAGGCCGAGGTCGAGATCGCGGCCCTGTTCGAGCAGGCGTCCAAGTCGTACCAGCAGAACCCGACGGCGCTCCACCTGCGGGCGATGAACATCCTCTACGAGGGCATCAAGGAGAAGGGCGCGCTCATGCTGGTGCCGAGCACGGCCGTGGAGTCGATGGGCCTGGGCGGGCTCATGGGCGCGGCAGCCCTGCAGCAGGAGCGGCTGGCGGGCGAGCATCCGACGCCTCGGGAAAAATCGGACGACCCCGTGTAGCGGGGCGCGCGGGCGCGCGCGCGGCAAGCGCCCGGGTCGAGATCCGCAAGCGGTGTGGCGTTAGCGGGGCTGCTTGCGGATCTCGCGCAGTACGAGCCGGCCCCCGCGGCCGATTCGACTCCGCGCCACGCTCCCGGTAGCGTGACGATCCCTGAACGTTGCGCACGCCGCGGGTGACAACCCGCGACATATGGCGTACGCACATACAACAATTGTGGTTTCGTCGCCGGAACACAAGATGTTTCTTTACATCTCGTTCGGCGCGTAGTCGCTCGTCGACCACCGATTGCGTTCGAATTGCCAGGCTCGTGCCGCTTCGATCGCGACGGGAAGCAGGCACGCGAGAAGCAGCACCACGTACGGCCACGGTGCATCGATCCAGCTCCCGCGCGGCGCGAACGCATGACGCAACGCCAACGTAGCGACGATGAGAAGCGCCGGAATCGCCGCGTAGCCCGCGCGCTGCCTGGCGCGCGGCGTGTGCAGATTCGGCTCGGCGGCGAACACGCGCTTGACCGGCGGCGGTGCGCCCGGCCGGCCGAACGCGCGCCAGATGACACTGCCCGGCACGTACGTCCCCAACTCCCAGATCGTGTGGTCCGCCGCAACGTGCTCCGACAGCAGCCGCGGCGGCGCGATGAAGTCCCGCGCCGTCATCCGGTCGCCGCTGCGCACCTGCCAGGGAAATTCACCGAGGATGAACACGGTGGTGACCGTCGTCGTCCGAAAGTGGCGGAACATGGTTCCCTGGTACCGCACGAACGGCTGGCGGCCGGTCACCAGCTCTGACGGCGCGATTCGCGTGAGATCGAAGTCACACCAGTGGCCGTCGTACTCAGCCAGATACCGGTACCCCTTGTACGGATTCCACAGCGTGTACTCGCGCCAGAAGTATTCGACGTCGTTCTGCTGCACCCCTCGCACCTGGAATCCGCTCACCTCGTACGGATCTCCCCGAATCACGCCGCGCGTGCCCAGCGGAAGGTCGGGGTCGAACTTCATCTTCGCCTGGTACTGCTGGAGGACGCTCAGTTCCTGATCGCGCGAGTCGAGCACCGCGTGACACGACGGGCAGACGACCGTCTGCGTCTGCTGCACGGCGCGAATCGTGATCGCCGCGCCGCAGTTCGGGCAGGCGAGCCCGGCTACGCGGGGAGCGGCCATCCCTCGATCTCCCGCAGGCGTTGCAGGTGGAGGTCGTCGAACCGTGTCCAGGCACCCAGATAGAGCGCCGGTGGCTGGTCGCGATAGTCCACCGTCGCGATGTGGCCGTCGGTGGCATCCAGGTCCGCCAACGTGCCGGCGTGCCGGTCCCAGGTCGTGAACGGCAGTTCGCCCTCCGCGGCGCGGTACCGCACGCTGGTCACCGACATCAGCTTGTAGATGCGGCGGTCCCAGACGAAGTTGTGGCCAACGCGGAGCTGATCGCGCGAGGGCACCTCGCGTCCGGTGACCTCACGATAGAAGGCGTACTCGCCCCGCGCGTCGCTGAGCCAGGCGCTCGCCCCGCCGTCCAACCGCAGATGCCAGTGGTTCCAGGATCCGCGGTCGTATTCGTACACGACCCGGCCGACGACGGAGAATTGGTGGTGCTCGAACCGGCCCGTCGCTCCGACCTGGAGCGGCGAACTGGTGGCCGGAAAATCTCCAACCGTGCCCACCGTTTTCAGATCCACGTCGCCGCGGACGATCACCGACCGGCAGAACGGACAGCTGGTCTGCACGGCATGCGACCAATCGAAGTGGATCGCGGCCCCGCAATTGGGACAGGCCGCCGTGGGTTCCGTCATCGGACGGGGCGGTGGCGTGCAGCCGTGGGAGCGCCGTTCAGCTCTGCGCACCCCCGCATTCCGGGCAGAACTTGGAGCTTCGTGGAATCGGCTTGCCGCAAGCGATGCAGAATTTGGTCTCGGCGGCGGCCCCGGCCCCCGCGCCGGCGGCGGCGCTCGCGCCGCCCGGAGCATTCGCGGGCCCGGCGGGCGCCGGCGCGGCGCCTCCGGCCACGGCGTCCGCCATCGCCTTGCCCATCGCCATGCCGGCGCCGAGCCCGGCTCCGAGCCCCGCGCCACCCCCGCCCTCGTTGGCCGCCGCGATCGGCATCGACTGCGCGATCTCGTACTGCGTGTACTGCTGCATGTTGCCGATCATGTTCATGCCGATCCGCTCGTCGAGCTTTTTCTGCAGCTCATCGGGCAGCGACAGGCTCTCGACGACGAACGAGTCGAGGGTGAGCCCGTAGTCGGCGAACGCCGGGGCCAGCGTCTGCATCATCCTCTGGGCCAGGGCCCCCTGATTGGCGGCCATGTCGAGGAAGGGAACACCGCTGGTGGCGAACGCATCGGCGAATCGGCCGAGGATGGTGTTCCGGAGCTGGCCTTCCAGGTCGCCCACGGAATACAACTCGCGGGTGCCACTCACCTTTTGGTGGAACTTCAGCGGTTCGGCCAGATGGTAGGTGTAGATCCCGAATCCACGCAGCCGAACCATCCCGAAGTCCTTGTCGCGAATCGTGATCGGCTGCTGGGTCCCCCATTTCTGGTCGGTCTGGACCCGGGTCGAGAAGAAGTACACATCCGACTTGAACGGGGATTTGAACAACTTGTCCCAGTTCATGAGATTCGTGAGCAACGGCAGCGTGCGGGTCTCGAGCTTATAGAGCCCGGGCTGGAAGGTATCGGCCGCCTTCCCCTCGTTCACGAACAGCGCCAGCTGGGACTCACGCACGGTGAGCTGGGCGCCGTACTGGATCTCCATATCGCGCATCGGATACCGATAGGCGAGTGTCCCGTCGCCATCCTCCGTCCACTGGATGACGTCGATGAATTGCTTCTTGATGAAGTCGCCGAGGGACATCGCGGAGCCTCCAGCACGGGGAAGGACCAGGGGGCGGCGGGGACCGGACGGGCCCGGCCGTCCCACGATAAGAAAACCGCAAGGGGCCGGCAACCGACCCATATCCATGACGAGCGCAACTATATAGAGGGCACCGATCGGCGCCCCCGGCGACCGGGGGCCGGAGCCTCAACACTCGCCAATCCGGTGGCGTATATGGTATTGTCGTGTCAGGCGCTGGCTCTCTCCGGGCCGGCGTGGCTCGGTCCCTCCGAGCAGTTCCTCGCACCTTCACGGGATTTACCATGCATCGCTACCGGCTCCTCCCCTTCCTCGCCGGAGCCCTGATCGCCGCTGCCCCCACGCTGGCGGCGGCCCAGAGCCTGGACTCCACCACCACCGCCGGCCTCAGCTGGCGCAACATCGGCCCGGCCAACTTCGACGGCCGGGTGAATGCCCTTGCCGGCATCGGGTTCCCTTCCAAGACCTTCTACGTCGGCGCGGCCGGCGGCGGCGTCTGGAAGACGACCAACAACGGCACCACCTTCCGCCCCCTGTTCACCGACGAGTCGGTCGCCGCGGTCGGCGCCATCGCCGTGGCCACCTCGGACACCAACGTGGTGTGGGTGGGCACCGGTGACCCGAACAGCCGCAACACGATCGAACCCGGCGATGGGGTCTACAAGTCCACCGACGGCGGGCTGAGCTGGAAGTTGATGGGGCTGAAGGACGGACAGATGATCGGCCACATCGCGATCGACCCGACCAACGCCAACGTCGTGTACGTCGCCGAACTCGGCCACGCCTGGGACACCAAGGGCGAGCGCGGGCTCTACAAGACCACCGACGGCGGCAACACCTGGAAGCGGATCAAGTACGTGGACGACAAGACGGGATTCGTGGACGTGAAGATCGATCCCTCGAACCCGAACAACATCTTCGCGTCGGCCTGGCAGCGGATTCGCGGTCCCTACTACCTGAAGTCCGGCGGCCCCGGGTCCGGGCTCTTCCACAGCACGGACGGCGGCAACACCTGGACCGAGGTCAAGGGTGGCGGGTTCCCCTCCACCGACAAGGGCCGCATCACGACGGCCTTCTCGCGCAGCAATCCCAACATCGTCTACGCGCTCGTCGAGGCCGATTCCCTGCGCGGCAAGAACCATCCGGTTCTCGCGCCGGCCAGCGATTCCATCGGCGCCGAGCCGACCAAGCCCGCGCCCCAGCGGCTGCTGAGCGGTCTCTACCGCTCCGATGACGGCGGCAAGACCTGGCGCTGGATGAACGACCAGGATACACGTCCCTTCTACTATTCGCGTCTCGCCGTCGATCCGGGCAACCCCGATCGCGTCTATTTTTCGTCCACCCCGTTCCTGTTCTCGGATGACGGCGGCAAGACCGCCCGTTCGGCGACCGGCGACGTGCACGTGGACGACCACGCCGTCTGGATCGATCCCAACGACGGTCAGCACTGGCTCATCGGCAACGACGGCGGCGTGGCCCAGACCTGGGACCGCGGCGGCAACTTCGACTACCTGAACGTGCTCCCGCTCGCCCAGTTCTACGACGTGAGCTACGACTTCGATACGCCCTACAACGTCTGCGCCGGCGCCCAGGACAACGGCGGCTGGTGCGGGCCGAGCGCGCGCAAGCAGGGCCCGGTGACCAACGCCTACTGGTTCACGATTTCGGGCGGCGACGGGTTCTACACGGCGCAGGACCCGAACGACCCCAACATCGTGTGGGGCGAGTCCCAGGGCGGCGGTGTTGTCCGTCGCAACCTCAAGACCGGTGAGACGGGCCGCATGAACAAGCCGTCGTGGCAGGAGACGTACCGCATCTACGAGGATTCGATGCTGGCCGTTCGCGGCGACACCACCAAGCCCGCGACCGCCGCGCAGAAGCGCGAACTCGCCGCGCTGCGCGCTGCGCAGAAGGCGGATTCCATCGCCCTCGACATGCGCTACAACTGGGAAACACCCTTCTTCATCTCCAATTTCAACCCGCAGGTGTTCTACATGGCGGGCAACCGCGTGCTGAAGTCAATGAATCGCGGCGATGATATGTATCCGATCTCGCCCGATCTCACGACGGCGGACACCGCCAAGATCAACGTCAGCCTCGTGACCACGGGCGGCATCACCAACGATGCGACCGGCGCCGAGAACTACTGCACCATCGTCTCGCTCGCCGAATCGTATCTGCGGCCGGGCTGGCTGTACGCCGGCACCGACGACGGCAACGTCTGGATGACGCACGACGACGGCGCCACCTGGGAGAAGCTGAACGGCCGCTTCCCGGGCGTCCCGGCGGGCACGTACGTGAGCCGCATCGAGCCGTCGCACTTCGATACGAACACGTTCTACGTGTCGTTCGACAACCATCGCAACAACGATTTCGGGGTGTACCTCTACGCCACGAACGACGGCGGCAAGACCTTCCATTCCGTCGCCAGCGATTTGCCGACCGGCGGATCGGACTACGTGCACGTGATTCGCGAGGATCCGTACAACCGCAACCTGCTGTTCGTCGGAACGTCGCGCGCCGCATACGCGTCCATCGATGCCGGCGCTCACTGGTCGCGGTTCATGTCCGGACTGCCGACGGTCCCGGTGTACGATCTCAAGATCCACCCCCGCGATCACGATCTGATCGCCGCCACGTTCGGTCGCGGCGTCTGGATCGCCCATATCGCGCCGCTCGAACAGCTCGATACCAAGGTGCTGGCGTCGAACGTGTACCTCTTCAAGCCGGTGACGTCCTACCAGTACGGGCAGGGACCGGCGATCGGTGCCTCGGCCAACGGGCAGGGCCAGAAGGTGTACGAAGCCCAGAGCCCGCCGTACGGCGCGAACATCAGCTATCGCCTCGCGACCAGCGTCCGCGGCCAGGTGCACGTAGTGATCACCAATGTCGCTGGTGACACGATCGGCAACCTCAGCGGTCCGGGGGCGGCCGGCATCCACACCGTCACCTGGAACTATCAGTCCAGTGAGCGGCCGGCGGCGGCGAAACTCTCGCCCTCGCAACTCCGTGACAGCATCGTGCAGGCACGGAAGACCGAGCACGTCATCGATTCGCTCTCCAAGGCGGGCATGGATCCGGCCGTCATCGCGGAGTTGCGGCGGGCCGCCGAAACCGGGAACGTCACGGCGCTGTTCGGGCGTGGCGGACGCGGGGGAGGCGGCGCCCGTGGTGGCCGTGGTGGCGCAGGCGGATTCGTGGCCCGGCCAGCCGAAGGGCCACTCCCGGGCGGCAACGCCCGCGGTGGGCGCGGTGGGCGGGGCGGTGGCAACGCACCTCCCAACGTCATGGAGGCGTTCCCCGGAGGGTTCCGGCAGATCGCGGACATCTTCGGACTCTCCCGGCGCGGCGGCTTCGGGTTCGGCCGCGGCGGCGCACAGACGGTCGGGGCCGGCGACTACCTGGTGTCCATCACCGTCGACGGCCAGACCCAACATCAGGTTCTGCGTGTGGAGCGGACCGCAACGGCTCCCGATGCTGAAGGCGGCTTCGGGGCCGATGACGGCGAGCACGACAACCGGTAGCCCACGGCATCCGTCGTGAGGAAAAGCCCGTCGGTACCTTGCGTACCGGCGGGCTTTTCCCCGCGCTCCGGGTGCCTCGACGCATCATCCTTGCCGCGGACGGCCGGGGACCCCATCCTTGGCAGACGACCCCCGCCAGCCGCCGCTCACCATCCTTCCCAGCGCCCGAGGAGCCTCATGCATCGAGCTGTTCGCCTCGCCATTCCCTGCCTCTTGCTCGTGGGGCTTTCCTGTCGCTCGTCGACGCCCACTCCGAGCCCGGCGCCGAGTCCGGCCGGGCCGGGCAGTGGCGCAACCGCGGAACGTGGCGAGAACGGGCCTCCCGGGGGCCGGGGCGCGCCGCCTGCCGGATTCCGGCGCCGCGTGCCGCTCACCCCGGAGCAACGCGCCGCCCGGCGGGATTCCATCAACGCCGACCGCCAGCGTCTGGCCGATTCGCTGATGGCCACGATCGCCGGCCGCGAGACGGAACCCGCCGGCCAGGTGTTCAAGAACGTAAAGCTTCTCAAGGACATGCCGGCCAAGGATTTCATCGACGCGATGAACAACGACTACGCCAAGGCCATCGGCCGGAGCTGCGACTTCTGCCACGAGCGAAACGACTACGCCAGCGACGAGCGAAAGGAAAAGGCGACCACACGCATCATGATCGCCATGGAAGACTCGATTAACAATTCGCCCGCGTACCTGCCCCAGCTCAAGAACCGGCGCGGCACCTGGCCGCACATCGAGTGCGTGACCTGCCATCGCGGGATGAACGAACCGAACCACGCGCTGCTGCCGCCGTAGCCATCCGGCTGCGAATCCGGATCGCCCTTACGAACGCCGGACGCCGATGCGTCCGGCGTTTCCTTTCGGGCCCGGCGCTACCCGCCGCCCGCCTCGTCGAGGCCGAGCACGGTCCGTGCGTCGGCCAGCGCCGCCTCCGGCACCAGCACATCGACGCCCTTGGCCGTCACGCCCTGAAAACCGGGACCGAAGATGCCCACGATATCGTTGCCACGCGAGACGGCCGGAATATCGGCCGCCTCCAGTCGCGAAACCGCGACATCCGCCTCGAGGGCGGAGCCGAAGGTGGTCAGTTTGGTCCACGCCGATCCGTTGCCCATTCCCCTGGCCCGTGTTGGGATGTGGATGCAAGATAGGGCGGCGCCACGCCCAGTTCATCCCCGCTTCTCTGAGGAGTCCCCGTGAAGTTCGCCAGCGTCTTGGCCGCCGCACTCTGCGGCGGGTTGGTCCAGCCCCTAACCGCCCAACTGTCCTCGAACCCCACGCCACCCCCGGGTCGCCTGTACCACCTCGATCCGACGCCGGCCACGGTCGCGTATGGATACTACTGGGCCGGCGCCAAGCCCGTCCTCCACGTGAAATCAGGGGACGAGGTGATCGTCGGAACGCTCATCACGTCCACGCCCCGCCGGCTCCAGGGAGCCGGCGTCGACTCCGCGCAGGTTCAACAGTCGTTGCGGAACATCGTGGACAGCGTGAAGGATCGCGGCCCTGGCGGACACATCCTCACCGGACCGATCTACGTCGAGGGCGCCGATTCCGGCGACGTGCTCGAGGTGCGGATCGAGAAGATCGATCTCGCGATCCCGTACGCCTACAACGCCTTCGGGCGCACGAGCGGCTATCTGCCCGAGGACTTCCCCTATTCCAGGATGCGGATCATCCCGCTGGACAGGGACCGGATGGTCGCGCACTTCGCGCCGGGCATCGAGATCCCCCTGCGCCCGTTCTTCGGCAGCATCGGCGACGCGCCCCCGGCGGCCATGGGCCGTGTGAGCAGTGCGCCCCCCGGCATCTTCGCCGGCAATCTCGACAACAAGGAACTCGTCGCCGGCACCACGCTCTACATCCCCGTCTGGACCAGGGGCGCGCTGCTCGAGATCGGGGACGGGCACGCCGGCCAGGGCAATGGCGAAGTCGACATCACGGCGCTCGAAACCTCGCTCACGGGCAGATTCCAGCTGATCGTCCGCAAGGACCTGCATCTGGCGTGGCCGCGCGCCGAGACGCCGACCCACTACATCGCCATGGGCATCGACAGCAACCTCGTGACCGCGACCAAGAACGCCATCCGGCAAGCCATCGACTTCCTGGTCACGGAGAAGGGCCTCTCTCGCGACGATGCCTACATGCTGGTGAGCGTCTCCTCCGACGTGGACGTCACCGAACTGGTGGACGGCACGCTCGGCGTGCACGTCATGATCCCCAAGAACATCTTCCGCTAGGCGGCAGGCCGGGCAGAGTTCATCGATGAACCGGATTCCCGATACTCCCGACCACGACAACGAGGACCTCCGCCGCCTGCGCGCTGAAATCGAGCGGGTGGATCGGGATCTCATCCGGCTCATCGCCAGACGGGTCGAGCTGGCACGGCAGGTCGGCGCGGTGAAGCGTGCAGCCGGCCTGCCCGCGCTGGACCCGGGGCGGGAAGCCGCCGTCATCCGCCGGGTGGGCGAGACGGCGCGCGAGGAGGGGGCTCCCGAGGAGGACGTGCGCGACCTGTTCCGGCACATCATCGGTATGTCCCGCCGGATGCAGGCCCCCGAGGAATGACGAGGCACGACCGGCCGCCGGGCGTCGGTCACCCATCCGATCCGGAGCACCGCGGAAGGTGAGGCGCGCGCTCGCCCCGGCCTACTCCGCCCGCAACACCTGCATCGGATCCACACGCGTGGCCCGCAGTGCCGGCAGCAGGCTCGCGGCGGCCGCCGTGCCGAGCACGATCAGCGGCACGACCACGAACGTCACCGGGTCGGTGGTCGTCACCCCGAACAGCAGGGACGACATCACGCGTGACCCCACGAGCGCCGCTGCGAGTCCGGCCGCCACGCCCACGCCGGCCAGCACCAGGCCCTCGCCGACCACCGTCCGCATCACGCGTTGACGGCTGGCGCCCAGCGCCATGCGTATGCCCATTTCGGGCGCCCGCTCGGTGACCGCGTAGCTCAGCACTCCGTGCACGCCCACCACCGCCAACACGATGGCCAGACCGGCGAACAGCACCAGCAGCATCGCGTTGAAGCGCGGCTTGGCGATGCTGGCCGCTTCGGTGTGCTGCAGCGGCTCCACCCCATAGAGCGCGATCTGCGGGTCGATGGCGTGCACCGCCTGGCGGATTCCGCCGGCCACCGACATCGGATCGACGCTCGATGTGCGCGCCAGCACCGTCACCGCCTGCAGCGGCACCTGCGCTGCCGGCGCGTATGCCGCGGGGTCGGTGGGCGCATCGATGCCGCGAAACTTTTCGTCGCCGATTACCCCCACGATCCGCCGCGTGATGCCCCACCACTTCACCTGCTGCCCAACCGCTCCGTGCGGGAAGTACCGTTGCGCCGCCGTGTGGTTGATGACCACCACCTGCGGCGCGTTCGCGTCGTCCGACGTCTCGATGCCGCGGCCTTCGAGCACCGGAACGTCCAGAGTTTTCAGGTAGCCGGGTGAAAGCACCCGAACCCTGATCTCCGGAAGCTTTGCCGACTCCGCTTCGCGACCGACGATCTGCCACGAGTTGGTGAATCCGGGATCCAGCGGCGAGCCCGCCGCCAGCGCCGCCGACTCCACCCCAGGGATGGCGCGCACCGCCGCCAGCAGCCTGGCATTGAACGCCTGGATCTCCGGCGCATCGGGATACTTCCGATAGTCGATGGGATAGCGATTCGACGGCAGCTGATACTGCGCCTTGAGCACCCGCGCGGCGCTGAACCCCGGATTCACCGCCTGGAGACTCCACAGACTCCGCACCAGCAATCCGGCCCCCACCACCAGCAGCACCGCCGCCGCCACTTCGCTCACCACCAGCGCCGCCCGGAAGCGCCGAGTCCCGCGACTTCCCGACGTCCGCCCCGCGCCGTGTGCCTTGAGCGTCTGTTGGATGTCGATGCGCCGCATCTGCAACGCCGGCAGCATGCCGAACACCACGGCCACCAGTGCCGCGACCCCGAGCGCATACGCCAACACCGTACCGTTCACGGTCACGCTGTCCAACCGTGGAATGTCGGCGGGCGCCAGCGCCACCAGCGAGCGGAGTCCGACCACGGCCAGCGCCACACCGGCCCCGCTTCCCAGCACCACCAGCAGCAACGACTCGGCGAGGAACTGCCGGTTCAGGCGCCCGGGGCCCGCGCCCAATGCGCGCCGTAGGGCGACCTCTCGCGTCCGCGTGGCCGTGCGGGCCAACAGCAGATTGGCCACGTTGGCGCAGGTCACCAGCAGCACCAGCGTCACCGCCGCCAGCAGCATCAGCAGCGCCGGGCGTACGGGGCCGAACACCACGTCGCTGTAGCGTTCCAGGTTCACGCCGCGATTGGCGTCCACCTGATACTGATGCTCGAGATCCGCGCTGATCGAGGCCAGTTCGGTCTGGGCCGATTCCAGCGTTGCGCCCGGCGCCAGGCGCCCCAGCGTGAGAAACGGGTGCGTCTGGCGGCCGTACGACGCGGGCGAGGGTTGCATTGCGATCCAGAGGTCCACGTGCTCGCCGCCGAAGTTGGCGGCGTAGTCGGCCCGTTCGTGCACCTGGCGAATCCCGAGATCGGCCGACGCCGGCGCCACGCCCACCACCGTGGTCGGTTGCCCATTGACCGAGATCGCCTTTCCCACGATTCCACGATCGCCGTTGTAGCGCGCCCGCCAGAATCCATCGCCAAGCACGGCCACCGGCGCTTCCCCCGATCGGCCCTCGTCCGCACGAAACAGACGGCCGGCCACCGGCGCCACACCGAGCATCGACAGCAGGTTGGGCGTGACGCCGAGCGCGGCAACGCGCACCGGGTCGCCGTCGCCGGTGATCGTCGCGTCAATGCCCATCACGCTGCCGATGGCCGACAGCGTGTGGCTGCGCGCGCGGAAGTCCGCCACGTCGGGCCAAGAGGCCGGCTCGTGGTGCGTGCCGCTGCCACGGTCGGTTTCCCACAGCATCACGAGGCGATCGGGGTCGCGAAATGGAGACGGCTGCAGCAGCACCGTGTTGACCACGCTGAAGATCGCGGTGTTGGCGCCGGTGCCGAGCGCCAGCGTGAGAATGGCGGCGCCGGCAAAGACGGGGTGGGACACGAGCAACCGCCACCCATGGCGCAGGTCGCTCCTCGCCTCGTCCCACCAGTTGAGCCCACGAGCGTCTCGCGACTCTTCGCGGTACCGCTCCATGCCCCCGAACTGCACGAGCGCACGACGCCGGGCCTCGGCTGGGTCCAGCCCCCGGGCCACCCCGGCCTCCGTTTCCCGGTCGATGTGGAAACGCAACTCGTCGTTCAGTTCGTGCTCCGCCGCGCCGCGGCGCCAGAGCGCCCGCTGGCGCGACCACATTCCCCGAAGCTTGTCCATCGCTCCCCCTGAGACGGCCTATTGAAGAGCCAGCACCAGCTCGATGGCGGTGGAGAACTTCCGCCAGGTCGCCAGTTCGGCTTGCAGTTGTTTCCGTCCGGTGGCCGTGAGGCGATAGAACTTCGCGCGGCGGTTGTTTTCGCTCGCCCCCCACGACGCGGCAATCCAGCCGCGGTATTCCAGACGGTGCAGTGCCGGGTACAGGGATCCCTGGTTCACCTGCAGCACGTCGCGCGAGATCTGCTGAATGCGCTGGGCCACGCCCCAACCATGCATGGGTTCGACCGACAGGGCCTTGAGAATCAGGAGATCGAGGGTGCCCTGCAGGACGTCGGTGCTGGACGATGCCATTTCGCGCTTCTCCTAGACGTTCGACAGGTAAAGCGTATGGCCAGCCCTGTAGAACGTCAAGGGGAACGTCGCGGAGGCGGGACACCGGCGCACGCGCGACCGGCCGCCGTGTCTTCCACGGCGGCCGGTTCGCGGAGAGGCCCGTCCGCGCCGCATCACACGGGGAGCGTCAGGTCGAGCGCATGTAGTGACAGCCCGCCGCCTGCGCCCGCATCACCGCGAAGATCCCCGACGGCTGCAGCGTCAGTCCGGGAATCAGATGGCGGCGCAGCTCGTCGAACATCGCGTCGGCTTTGTCGCCCGACCGGTGCGCCAGAATGCCCGCCATCCCCTGGGTCGCCATCGCGCAGCCGAGGAAGATCACGCCGCGCCTGGTCAGCGCGCTCATCGCGTAGTCGGCGTCTTCCGTGTCGCCCGGCGGAGCGGTGAGAAACGGATTCCGCGTCGCCCACTTGTCCGAGCCGAATTCCTTGATCTTCGTGTACTCGCCCAATTTGTAGCGGCTCCACATCTCGTCGTCGAGCGCCATCGGGATCGCGCGATGCCGGATCACGACGACCGCGTTCACGTCGGCGTCGGCCAGCTTGTACATGTCCTGGAAGCCCTTCATGTACGCATAAGCGTTGAACACGGCTGTGCCGTCTTCGATGTCCGGCGAGTCGAACACGGCGCGATACCTCCCTGTGAGCCGGTTGGTCCAGGCATCGTCGAACTCGATCTTGGGAAGCGGGGCCTGGGGGGTGAGCTTCGGCAGCGGATCCTTGGGCGCCGGGGTTGCCGCCGCCGCGCCGAGCGCTCCGCCACTGACACAGGCCGTGGCCGCCAGCGCCGCCGCCGCAGTGGCAAGCTGTCCGATGAATTCGCGGCGGGGCGGACGGGGAACGACGTCGGACTCGGACAAGAAAGACTCCTGATCGGGGTTGGAAGGCCGGTGGGACAAACCGGACCGAAGATATCCGCCGGCCGCGGGAAGTCCATTCCGCGAACCGTCGACGGGCCCCGCTACTCGCGGCGCAATTCGGTCATCGGCTCCACCCGCAGCGCCCGCCTGGCCGGGACGTAGGTGGCGACCACCGCGATGGCCGCGATCACGACCGGCGTCACGCTGAACGTCGCCATGTCGGTGGCCGCAACGCCGAACAACAGGCCGGCCATGATCCGCGTCAGCGCGAAGGCCCCGAGCAGGCCGAGCACGAGGCCGATACCCACGACCGCCAGAAACTCGCGGGCGATGAGCCCCACCACCCGCCGGGGATCGGCGCCCAGGGCGCGGCGGATGCCGATGTCGCGGCGGCGCTGGTCCACCCAGTAGCCGACCACGCTGTAGGTGCCGATGCCCGACAGCAGCAGGGCAAACCCCGCGAACGTGACCAGCAGGATCATCGACAGGCGTCGGCGCGCCAGGGAATCGTCGAAGCGCCGTTCCATCGTCGCCACATCGTACGCCGGCAAGTCGGGGTCCATGGAGTGGATTTCGCGGGTCACCGCCGGCACCAGCGTTGCCGGGTCCACCGGGTCCGCCGTGCGGATGACGACGAACTGACTGGCGATGCCGTACTGCCGCACCGGGAAGTACGCGGTGATCGGCGGTTGGGGAGCCGCCGAATATTCGGTCGTGTTCGTCACGACACCGACCACGGTTCGCCACGGTCCCGTGGTGCCCTGGCGCAACCGCTTGCCGAGCGGATTTTCGTTCGGCCAGAAGCGCGCCGCCAGCCGGTTGTCCACGATCACGACGGGTGGCGATTCGCGATCGTCCTGCATGTTGAAGAAGCGACCGCGCTGCAGCGGAATCCGCATCGTCCGGAAATAGTCCGGGCTCACGTACGCGCTGCTCGTGATGATCAGATCCTTGCCGGGGTCCGGCGGTACGTATCCCTCGACGCCGATCGGCTCCCACGCCAGCGCCACCGAACTCAACGGAAGCTGATAGTTCGTCCCGACGAAGGCGACGCCCGGCAGCGCCTCGAGACGCTGCTCGAGCTGGTCGTAGAACTGTTGCACCGCGCCCGGCTTGCCGTAGCGCGCGCCGGGCAGGGAAAGCCGGAGCGAGAGGACGTTGTGCGGATCGAACCCGGGATTGGCGCCTTCCACCCGCGCGTAGCTGCGCACCAACAGCCCGGCTCCGACCAGGAGCACGAGCGAGAGCGCCACCTCGGCGGCGATCAGCAGCTTGGACAGGCGAGCCTGGCTCATCCCGAACGCCCGCGTGCCCACGCCGCCGCGTCCGCCCTCCTTGAGTACGTCGGCTGGATCGACGCCGGCGGTGCGCAACGCCGGCACGAGCCCGAAGACCAACGGTGTGAGCACGGAGATCACACCGGTGAACGCCAGCACCCGCCAGTCGACGCGGATCTCGGCCAGCCGCGGAATGTTCGCGGGCCCGAACCGGCGCAGTCCCGCGATCGCGAACGAGGCGAACCCCGCGCCGCCCACCCCGCCGGCCAAGGCCAGCAGAAGTTGTTCGCTGAACAGCAGACGCAGCAATCTCGTGTGCCGGGCCCCGACGGCGGCCCGGATCGCCATCTCCTTACCGCGGATCGCCGCCCGCGACAGCAACAGGTTCGCCACGTTGCCGCAGGCGATGAGCAACAGCAGGCCCACGGCACCGATCAGGACATAGACGGCAAGCCGGACGTCCCCCACCACCTGCGTGAGCAACGGCACCACGCTGATCGTCAACCCGCCGCCCGGGGGATAGAACGCGGGGTACTGGGTCTTCATGCGCCCGGCGATGGTGTTCATCTGCGCCTGAGCCTGCCCCACGGTCGTCTCTCGCTTCAGCTTCGCGAAGACGTTGTAATCCTCGCCCGTGCGGCGAGATCTGGCACTCGCCGCCAGCGGCAGTGGCAGCAGCACGTCGGCGCGCTGGATTCCATTCACCGCCGGCATCACTTCGTGATCGAACGTGAACGAGTCGGCGAGCACGCCCACGACCGCCATTGGGGTGCCGTTGAGCGTCAGCGTTCGGCCGATGACGCCGGAATCGCCGCCGAACCGCCGCTGCCAGAACCCATTGGCGAGAATGACCGCTGCCGGGGCGCCCGGGCGGTCTTCGGTACTGTCGAACACGCGTCCCAACGCTGCCTGTGCCCCGAACAGCGAGAAGAAGGACGACGTGACGCGCACGCCGTCCACGCGTTCGGGCTGGGCCTCGCCCGTCATGTTGAAGCTGGCGCTGATGGCTGCCGCCGTGCGCTCGAATACCGAATTCTCGTTGGCGATGTCGAGGTACTGGCCGATCGAAAGCCAGTCCTGCGCGACGTTGAGTCCGGGCGACCGTTGCCACAGAATCGCGATGCGGTCGGCGTCGGCGTACGGCAGGGGGCGCAGGAGCACACCGTTCGCAATACTGAAGATGGCGGTCGTGGCCCCGATCCCGATGATCAGCGAGACGAGCGCCGCGGCGGTGAATCCGGGCGCGCGCGCCATGACCCGGAGTGCATGCCGCAGATCGTTGCGCCAGAAGTCCACGGCGTGCGGCCTGGTCAGGACCGCGCCGGCGACGACGAACGGCCCGGCGCGCCGCGGCCGCGCCAGTCCGCCAGCGCCGTGGACTCGATTTCCGGAGTGATCGTGAATCGGGGCCTGCTGCGGCGTGATTCCGCAACCGTCGGCCACCAGGCGAGGGTGTCGCGCACGGTCGCTGCCAACGGCCGGAAGGTGAGGCCGGCAGCGAGCGCCCGGCCGTTCCGGATGCTCATCATCCCGTCGTCGTTGCCGCGAAGCATGGCCCACGGAATCGCTTCCTCGATCCCGTGCGCGGCCAGGAAGTCGTAATCGTCCACGTACGTGAACTTCACGTCGGCATCGAGCGTGGCCTGCGCCGCATGATAGAACTCCCGTGCCGTCATCGGTCGCCCGGGGCCCGCCGCGTTGAAGATTCCCGACTGCCCGGTTTCGAGCAGGCGCACCATGAACTCGGCCAGATCGCGCACGTCGACGAACTGCACCGGGTCATCGCGGCGTCCGGGCGCCAGCACCGTGCCGCCGCGGGCCAGCCGCACCGGCCAGTATGGAAACCGGTCGCTGGGATCGTTCGGCCCTACGATGTAGGTGGGGCGCACCACCAGGCCGCGATCGCCGAACGCCTGCATGACGTACCGCTCGGCCTGCGCCTTGGCGACGCCGAAGGACTCCGATCCATCCTTCGGATCGCGCAGGTCGTAATGCACGGGGTGCGACTCGTCCAGTCCGCGGGACAGGTAGGGGTAGTACACGCCGGTGGACGAGGTGAACAGGTAGCGGCCGGCGGCGTCCTTGAGCAGCGCCGTCGACTGGCGCACCCAGTCGGCGACGTTCGCCGAGTCGTCGATCACGGCATCCCAGCGTTTTCCCTTCAGCGCGTCCAGCTTCCCGTTGCGATCGCCGACGAGGCGCTGCACCGACGCCGGGAGATCGGCCTGGTGACGGCCCCGCGTGAAGATCGTGACCCGATGACCGCGAGCCACGGCGTATCGCACCAGATAGGGTCCGATGAACCCCGTGCCACCGAGCACCAGAAGGTCGAGGGGGTTCGGCGCGAACCCGCGAGGAGAATTCGCCGCGCCGCCGAGGGGCCGGAATCCGCCGACCAGTGCGCCACCGGCCACCATGGCCGATATCAGAAATTCGCGTCTCGTCTGCATGTCGAGCACTCCCGCCGAGAGCAGGACGTGAGGGCCGCGCGGGCGGCGGCGCGAACCGCCGGGGCTCCGTGGTTCCCGACCAGAGGTGCGGGCGGGAATCGAACCCGCGAATAGCGGTTTTGCAGACCGCTGCCTTACCACTTGGCTACCGCACCGAAGTCTGTGGAAACTAGCCCTCCCCCCACACCCCCTCAAGCTGGACGACCCTCCGCCCCAGGCGTCGCTTCCTCCACCCTCCCTGTTTCGACGGCCATGCTTCCATTAATCTCCGCCGGTCATGCCCGACCCTCTTCCGCCGGCACCAGACGGGGCCGGCCCGTCGCGCCCACCGGCGCTGCACGACCCGTACGCGGCCCTCCGCTACTCGAACTTCCGCTGGTTCATCGTCAGCGTCTTCACCCTGACCTTCGCCACGCAGATCCAGGGCATCGTCGTCGGTTGGCAGATCTACGCCATTACCCACGATCCGCTCTCCCTTGGTCTGATCGGGCTCGCCGAGGCGCTGCCGTTCCTGAGCATCTCCCTCCCGGCCGGGCACACGGCAGATCGCCGCAACCGCCGCACCATTACGCTCCTGTCGCTCACGGCCATGCTCGCCTGCTCGGCGAGCTTTCTCGTGTTCAACCTGAACCCACGCATCCTGGCCCTGCCGGGGGCGTGGCCCTTCTTCGTCGTCATCTTCGTGAGCGGCATCGCCCGCGCCTACGTGAACCCCGCGCGGGCCGCCCTGCTGGCGGAGATCATCCCCCGCTCGGCCTACGCCAACGCGTCGGCCTGGCGCAGTTCGTCGTGGCAAACGGCGTCGGTTGCCGGTCCCGCCGTCGGCGGCCTGCTGTACGGATTCTCGTCGGCTTCCGTGGCCTACGCGGCCGACGCGGCGCTGATGCTCGTCGCCCTGCTCTCGTTCGCCGCGATTCGATATGCCCCCTCCCCCGCTCCGCCGAACCGGGAGTCCATGGGTGAGAGCCTGCGCACCGGCATCCGGTTCGTCTTTCGCAACCCGGTCATCCTCGGCGCACTCACTCTCGATCTCTTCTCGGTGCTGCTCGGCGGCGCCGAGGCGCTGCTGCCCGTGTTCGCGTCCGACATCCTGCACGTGGGGCCGGAAGGGCTTGGAATCCTGCGCGCCGCGCCCGCGGTGGGCGCCGTGTTGATGTCCGTCTACCTCGCCCACCGTCGTCCGATGGAACGCGCCGGCCGGGCGATGCTGCTCGCGGTGGCCACCTTTGCCGTCGCCATCGTCGGCTTCGGACTTTCCCGGAGCGTCGTGCTGTCGTTCGGGCTGCTGGCTGTGAGCGGCATGGCGGACAACGTAAGCGTGGTCGTGCGATCCACACTCATCCAGCTCATGTCCCCGCGGGAGATGCTCGGGCGCATCTCGGCCGTGAACGCCGTCTTCATCGGGTCATCCAACGAACTCGGCGCCTTCGAATCCGGGGTGACGGCCCGCCTGCTGGGCACCGTTCCGGCCGTCATTCTAGGCGGGCTGGCATCGCTCGGCGTCGTGGGGATAGTGGCGAGGACCGTTCCCGAACTCCGGGCATTGGAGCGGCTGGAATAGCGGTTCCTCTGCGAGCGGTCAGAAGAACTGGAAAAGCTGCCCCTGTTGGCAATCTGCTTGTTATTCAATGGCGAAATCCCTACCTTTGCCTTGGTTTCCAAGGCAACGGTGGCATGGACGCACTTGATTACAAGGCATTATCGAGACTGCAGCAGTTCGGGCGAGATAGCTGGAAGCATCTCGGCGAGCTCCTGGGGATAACGGCGCAGGCAGCCGCCGATCGCATTCGCCGGCTCGAAGAGCAGGGCGTCGTGCACGGATACGCGGCACTCATCGACCCCGATTCCGTCGGCCTGCATGTGACGGCGTTCGTGGCGATCACCCTCGAGCGCCCGAAGCACCGGGAGGAGTTCCTGGAGCGCACGGCGTCTCTCTCCGAGGTCCAGGAGTGCCACCACGTCTCCGGGGACGACGACTATCTGCTCAAGATCCGCTGCCGCGGCACATCGGACCTGGAACGGGTGGTCGGCGAGGAAATCCGGGGAATTCCGGGCGTGGCGCGGGCCCGCACTACCATGGTCCTCAGGAGCCTCAAGGAAACGGTGGCGCTGCCGCTGGTTACGGGGCCGGTCCAGACTTGAGGCCACGAAATGCAGCCAGAGCGTAACACGAAATGTGCACCCATTGCAGAATCGAACCTACAAATGGTAGATTTTGCGGTCCGTAATTTGCATATTGAACCGCTGCAATTGCAATTTTTGCACATTTCTCGATACACGTGACCTAACCCAGGACCCCAGAGCCGCCCGCCCATGTCCAGTTCCCAGTCGTCCTCAGGCCGCATCGCCGCACTGCGCGACGTCGTCGGCCGCAATCCGTTGCTTCCGAAATCGCCGTATCCGGCCCCAACCTCGGCGTATTTCGGGGTCAACACGTTCGGCGCCCGGCAGATGCGCGAGAAGCTGCCCAAGTCGATCTACGAAAAGCTCGTCGCCTCAATCCGGCTGGGAAACAAGCTCGACCTCGAGATCGCGCCGACCGTGGCGCAGGTGATCAAGGACTGGGCGATCTCGCACGGCGTGACGCACTTCACGCACTGGTTCCAGCCGCAGACCGGGCTCACCGCCGAGAAGCACGATGCCTTCCTGGCGTTCGACGAGCAGCGGCAACCGATGGAGAAGTTCAGCGGGGCGCAGTTGATCCAGAGCGAGCCGGATGCCTCGAGCTTCCCCTCGGGTGGCCTGCGTGCAACGTGGGAGGCCCGGGGCTACACGGCGTGGAATCCGGCGAGCCCGGTGTTCATCGTCGAATCCGGCGGCGTACGCACGTTGTGCATTCCGTCGGTGTTCATCGGCTACAACGGCGAAGCGCTCGACGAGATGACGCCCTTGCTCCGCAGCTCCGACGTGCTCTCCGAGAAGGCGATGGAGTTGCTGGCCCTGCTCGGCGACAAGGGCGTGCAGCGGGTGTACACCACGCTCGGACCCGAACAGGAATACTTCCTGATCGACCGGGGGTTCTTCGCGCTGCGTCCGGATCTCGTGATGTCGGGGCGCACGCTCCTCGGCGCGCCGCCGCCGCGCGGGCAGCAGCTGGAGGATCACTACTTCGCGGGAATTCCCGAGCGGATTCAGGCCTGCATCGCCGAAGTCGAGCACGAACTCTACAAGCTCGGCGTGCCGATCGTCACGCGGCACAATGAGGTGGCGCCCTCGCAGTTCGAGATGGCGCCGATGTTCGAGGAGACCGACATCGCGGTGGACCACAACCAGCTCGTGATGGCGACGTTGCGCAAGGTGGCCCTGCGTCACGGGCTCCAGGCGCTGCTGCACGAGAAGCCCTTCGACGGGATCAACGGTTCCGGGAAGCATTGCAACTGGTCGATGTCCATAACGTCGGACCGGCCGGAGCTCGATGGATTCAACCTGCTCAAACCCGGCGACACGCCGCACCAGAACGTTCGCTTCCTGCTCTTCCTGGCCGCCGTGCTGCAGGGGGTCCACCGGCACGCGGGCCTGCTCCGCGCGGGCATCGCGTCGTCCGGCAATGAACATCGCCTGGGAGCCAACGAGGCCCCGCCGGCCATCATCAGCGTGTTCATGGGCCGCACACTCACCCAGGTGATCGAGAGCATCGCCAGCGGCAAGACGGCCGACAGCGCCGAGCAGGCGATGATCAAGCTCGGCGTCGCCAAGCTGCCGGACATCGAGAAGGACAACACCGACCGCAATCGCACGTCGCCCTTCGCGTTCACCGGCAACAAGTTCGAGTTCCGCGCCGTCGGATCGTCGGCGTCGATCGCGTTCCCGGTGTGCCTGCTCAACGCCGCGGTGGCCGAAGCACTCGGCGAACTCACCGCGGCGCTGCGGGCGGAGCTGAAGAAGACGAAGAAGGTGGACGACGCCGTGCTCAAGGTGGTGCGCCCGGTATTCCGGGCCACGAAGAACATCCGCTTCGAGGGCAACAACTATTCCGACGCCTGGGTCGCGGAGGCCGAGAAGCGCGGTCTGCCCAACCTGCGCCGGACGCCCGAGGCCCTGGCGCAGCTCATGACTCCCCAGTCGCGCAAACTGCTGGCCGGACTGGGCGTGTTCAGCAAGGAGGAACTGGATTCGCGCTTCCACGTGCGGCTCGAGCGATACGTCAAGGACATTCTGATCGAGGCCCACACCACCCGCGAGATGGTGGACACGATGGTACTGCCCGCCGGCTATGCCTACGCCGGGACGTTGGCCAGGGCGGCGGCCGACGCCAAGGCGGCCGGAATCGCCGGGGCCCCGCAGGCGCAGGCCGCGCGGGACGTCTCGAAGCTGGTGGCCGCCGTGCAGCAGAAGCGGGCGGTCCTCGGCAAGGCCATCGAGAAGGCCGAGTCCATGCACGGGACGCTCGAAGAACAGGCGAAGTTCCTCACGAGCACCTGCGCCAAGGCCATGCACGCGGTACGCGAAGCCTCGGACGCCCTGGAACTGGCGGTGGGCGACCAGCAGTGGCCGCTGCCGAAGTACCGCGAAATGCTGTTCCCCGCCTGATCGCGGGCCGCTGGCGAACGACGAACGGGAGGCGCATTCTTGTGTGCCTCCCGTTCTTGTTTTCCCGGCAAACCTCCCCACCCCGACCCTCCCCAGAGGAGTTCCAATGAAACGCCGTCATTTCATCGCCACCTCCGCTGGCGCCATGGGTGCGCTCGCCATCGGGTGCACCCCCTCCGGTGCCGCCGCGTCGGCCCAGGGCGAGGGTGACGCGGGAATGGCCCCGGTGCCGGCGTCGATCCGCGGTCTGCAGCCGCTGGGACCGCCACCGGTTCCCATCACCAAGGCCGAGCGGGAGGCCCGTATCGAGAAGGCACGAAAGCTGATGGCCGACCAGCACCTCGATGCGATCTTCATGGAGGGCGGCACCAGTCTGTTCTACTACACCGGCGTCCGGTGGGGATTGAGCGAACGCACCTTTGGCATCGTGATCCCGCGCAATGGTGAGATCGCCTGGGTGACGCCCGGGTTCGAGGAGGCGCGGGCCCGGGAACTGATCCAGTTCGGCACCGACATTCGCACCTGGCAGGAGGACGAGAGTCCGTTCGCATTGGTGGCGGGCATTCTGCGTGACCGCGGGGTGGCCACCGGCCGCGTCGGCATGGAGGAGCGGGTGCGGTTCTTCGTGGCCGACGGCATCCACCTCGAGGTGCCCCAGCTTCAGGTCGTGAGCGCCACACCCGTGACGGCCGGCTGCCGGATGATCAAGTCGCCGGCGGAGATCGCGCTCATGCAGCACGCCAACGACATCACGATCACGGCCTACAAGGCCGCCTGGCAGACGCTGCGCGAGGGAATGTCGCAGGACGAACTGGCGCGGAACATCACGACCGCTTTCAACAAGTTGGGCGCCGACGGCGACGTGAGCGTGCAGTTCGGCAAGTACACCGCCTTCCCGCACGGCAGCGCCACGCCCCAGCACCTCCACGAGGGTGACGTGGTGATGATCGACGACGGCGTGAAGGTCGAGGGCTACACGTCGGACATCACCCGCACGGGCGTGTTCGGCACGCCGACGCAGCGCCAGCGGGACATCTGGGATCTGGAGCGCCGGGCCCAGGACGCCGGGTTCAAGGCGGCCCAGGTAGGGGCCCCGTGCGAGTCGGTCGATGCCGCGGCGCGGAAGGTGATCACCGACGCCGGGTTCGGCCCCGGGTACAAGGTGCCCGGCCTGCCGCACCGGACCGGTCACGGCATTGGCCTCGACGGGCACGAATGGACCTACTTCGTGAAGGGAAACAAGACCCCGATCCAGCCCGGCATGTGTTTCAGTGACGAGCCGACGATCGCGATCTACGGCGAATTCGGGATCCGGCTCGAGGATTGCCTGTACATCACCGAGAACGGCCCCAAGTTCTTCACGGCGCAGGCCCCGTCCATCGATCAGCTCTTCGTGTGAACTGGCGGCCCCCCGACGGCGGCCGGGGATCGTCCGGCTGTTCGGAACGACCCCGCCATCATAGTTTCGTAGGCCTACCCAATCTCCGGAGTCGATTGCGATGCGCGCGCGGACCTCTTCTTCCCTGTTGGTGGCCGCCCTGGTGGCCAGCACCCTGGGCGCCCTGTCCGCCGGTGCTCAGAACACGTTCGAAGGCGTGGTCACCTTCCAGGTGAACGCCGGCTCGGGTGGCGAGCAGACAATTCAGTACTCCGTCAAGGGCAACAAGGTGCGCATGGACGTCTCGGCGCAGGGCATGCAGATGTTCACGCTCTTCGACGGAAGTTCGAAGACGATCGACGTCGTGATTCCGATGCGGCAGATGTACATGGAGCAAAGCGCAGCCGATGCACAGCACGTGGCCGATTCCGCGATGGCGAACACGAAGATCGACTGGACCGGACGGAAGGAAACGATCGCCGGCTACGAATGCGAGCACGCGAACATCACCGAAGACGACGGGAAGACGACGGACGTCTGCCTTGCCAAGGGTCTCGGCACCTTCGTCCAGATGGGCAGTGGCATGGGTGGGCGCGGACGGAGCGGCGGCATGGGCGGCGGCTGGGAGGGGCACCTCGGCCAGGCGTTTCCACTCAAGGTCGAGCGCGACGGAACGGTGGAAATGCTGGTCACGAACATCCAGAAGAAGTCGATTGACGATTCCATATTCTCGATCCCCGATGGCTTTCAGAAAATGACCATGCCAGGCGGCGGTGGCCGCTAACCCCCGGAGCGTCCAGTGTCTCGTATTCTCGGTCGACTCGCGATCGGTGCGTGCCTCGTAGCACTCGCCACCCCGGCGCCGGCGCGGGCTCAGTTGGGAGGCCTGATCAAGAAGGCCAAGAAGTCCGTTGAACAACACCAGCAGGACCCGAATGCACGTCCGTCGTCCGCTTTCGGCCCCGAACTCACCGAACAGACCATCACCGGCGTGCTGCGGGGACTGGCGGCGCAGAACCGGTTGCTCGATCAGCGCGACAGTCTGGCGCAACGGCGCGACGCACTGCTCACCGCCCGCGGCGCGCTCGTGGAGAATCACGACGCCGAGATCGACGCCTATCAGACCGGCACGGAAAAGAACCGCGACTGCCGGGCCAGCGTGCTGGAGCGCGAGAACGAGGCCATCCAGGCCAAGATGGCGATCGCGAGCCAGCAGCTGATGAGCGACCCCGCAAAGCTCGCCAAGTTTCAGAAGGACATGATGGCCATGCAGAGCAAGGCGGCTCAACTCATGCAGAAGGGAGACACCACGGGGGCGGTGGAACTGCAGATCGCCTTCGCGCGGCAGATCGCCGGTGTGGCCGGCACGCCCAAGGCCGACTCGGCGAAGGCCGACCAGGAATGCGGGCCGGCGCCCACCAAGCCCGGGTGGATGGTGCAGGGCGACGCCGACGCGGCACGGGCCGACACGCTCGCAGCCCGTATGCGCGATCTCGAAACCCAGGCCAACGACGCGGCGATCCGCGAATCGGGCCTCCCGGCCGCGCAGTTCGCCCAGGCGCGTGAACGAATCGTGAACTGGTACCGCGGTGGCCGGGACAACAACCATCTCCAGCAGTTCAGCAAGGCGGAACTGAACCTGTTCCACGAACACCAGGCGCAGATCGAGAAGTTGGAACGCGTGCTCTGAGATGGGCGCGGGACTCCGGCGGGCGGTGGTCGCCGCTGCGCTGACCGCCACCGCGGTTGGGGCGCAGCGGACCCCCGCCGCGCTGCCGGCGTCGCATCTTGCCGTCGCCACCGGCGGCGGGTGGTCCACCTGGTGGACGGCGGCGGCGGCCCCTGTTACCTGGGATGCCGGAGCGCTCGAGGTGACGCGGGCCGTCGTCTGGCACCCGGCGGCGGCGGGGATGGAGTGGGGCGAACTCGAACTGGCGGGCTCCGGTGAGGCTTGGCGGACGCGGGTGATTCTGGTGCGTCTCGATCTCCATCGCGTCCGCTTCCGGGTCGACAGCGCGTTCGGCAGTCCGCCGCGACCCGGCTGGTCGCTGGCGCGCGTGCCACGGAACGCGGTGTTCGCCATCAATGCGGGGCAGTTCGTCAGCGCCCTGCCCTGGGGCTGGGTGGTCATCGATGGCCGCGAAGTACTGCCCCGGGGACGGGGACCGCTTGCCGTCGCGCTCGTTGGCGATTCAGCCGGCACGCTCCACTGGATCCCCGCCGACTCCCTGGAATCCGTGAGCCCGAGCCACGTGGCCTGGGCGTTCGAGTCGTACCCGGAACTGCTCCGTGCGGGCACCGTCCCCGAGGCACTGCGGGCGCCGGGGCGCGGGGTCGACGTCGGACATCGGGACGCGCGGCTCGCGCTCGGTCGGCTGCGCGACGGACGCCTGCTCGTGGCGCTCACTCGATTCGACGCGCTGGGCAGCGCGCTCGGCGCGGTGCCATTCGGTCTCACGGTGCCGGAAATGGCCGCGCTCATGGGGGCCCTGGGGTGCCGGGATGCCGTGTTGCTCGACGGCGGCATTTCGGCCCAGCTCCTGGTGCGGGGCGCCGCCGGACATCTGCACGAATGGAAGGGCGTACGGAAGGTCCCGCTCGCACTGCTCGCGATTCCGCGATAGCCGCGGCTAGTACTTGGCCAGATACTCGTCCACTTCCCAGCGGCTCACCTGGGAGATGTAATGGCGCCACTCCTGGCGCTTGGCCGCCAGGAAGTGTTGGGTCACGTGGTCGCCGAGTGCGTCGCGGATCACCGAACTCTTCTCAAGTTCGTTGCACGCCTCGTTCAGATCGTGGGGCAGGTCGTCGATGCGCAGCCGCCGCTTCTCACGGTGCGACATCTCCCAGATGTTCTCGTTGACCGGCTCCCGCCAATCCGCCTCGTGCTCGATGCCGTCGAGGCCCGCAGCCAGCATGGCGGCAAGCGCCAGATATGGATTCGCCGACGGATCGGGTACCCGATGCTCGACGCGGGTGCCCGATCCGCGCCGCTCGGGAATGCGGAGCATGGGCGAACGGTTGCGCATCGACCAGGCCACGTTCACCGGCGCCTCGTAGCCGGGCACGAGCCGCTTGTACGAGTTCACCAGCGGGTTCGTGATCGCACAGTACGCCCGCGCGTGCTTCAACAGGCCCCCGATGTAGTGCAGGGCCGTTTTCGACAACTCCCACTCCGCCTTCGGATCCCAGAACGCGTTGTCGGCGCCGCGAAACAGCGACTGGTGCGTATGCATCCCGCTCCCGTTCTGCCCGAAGATCGGCTTGGGCATGAACGACGCGAAGAGGCCGAATTGCTGCGCCACGTACTTCACCACGAAGCGGAACGTCGCGATGTTGTCCGCCGTCGTCAGCGCATCGGCGTACCGGAAATCGATCTCGTGCTGCCCGTGGGCCACTTCGTGGTGCGCCGCCTCGACCTCGAAGCCCATCCGTTCCAGCGTGTCGACGATGGCTCGACGCGCTTCCTCACCCAGATCCACGGGCGCCAGATCGAAGTACCCGCCCACGTCGTGGGTTCGCGTGGTCGCCTCGCCGTCCGGGCCGCGCTTGAACATGAAGAACTCCGCCTCCATGCCGGCGTTCATCGACAGCCCGAGATCGGCGGCCCGGGCGAGCTGTCGTTTGAGCACGCCACGGGGATCTCCGGGAAACGGCGCCCCGTCCGGACGGTTGATGTCGCAGATGACGCGGCAGACGCGGCTCTCCTCGTCGGTCCACGGGAAGACGACGAACGTCGACAGATCGGGGGTGAGCAGCATGTCCGACTCCTCGATCCGCACGAACCCCTCGATCGATGAGCCGTCGAACATGATATCGCCCGCCAGCGCCTTCTCGAACTGCGACGCCGGGATCTCCACGTTCTTGTTCACCCCGAGGATGTCGGTGAACTGCAGCCGCATGAAGCGCACATTGAGCTTCTCGGCGAGTGCGAGGACGTGCTTCGGCGTGGCGCCCGTCAGATCGGGAGTGAGCGAGCGGGATGGCGGCATTCGCGGCAATGGGATGGGAGGGAGCACCGGACCCGGGGCCCGGCGGTTCGTATGCGGATCAAGCTCCGCTGCGCACAGTGGAATGTCAAAGGCCGGCTCGGGCGTTTCCACCCTCCCCTCGGCTTTCCGAGTCGCTAACTTTCCCCGCCATGAACGAACCAGCATCCGCCAAGCCCAGCCCCTGTCCCAACTGCGGTGAACTGGCCAGCGGCCGGTTCTGTTCCAGTTGCGGCACGCCACTCGGAGGCGTCGCCTGCGGCGCCTGCGGCGCCGAGCTCGCTCCCGGTGCCAAATTCTGTCACAAGTGCGGCACGCCCATCGCGCTCCCCGGCGCAGCCGCCGTGCCCGGCGCGCCCATGGGCGCGGGCGCACCTCCCGCCGGCGGTGCGCCGGCGAAGACCGGCGGCGACGCCCTGCCATGGGCGGTGGCGGGCATCGCCTTTCTGGCTCTCGTCGCCGTGTTCGCCGGCCAGAGTCTGGCGCGCTCGGGGTCCAACGCCGGCGCCGAGAGTGGCGGCGCACCGGCCGGCGGCGCGATGTCGTCGATGGGGCCGGCGCCCGACATCAGCCAGATGTCGCCCGAGGAACGCGCCAGCCGCCTGTACGATCGCATGATGAGCGCCTTCGAAGCCGGGCACATGGACACCGTACAGATGTTCGCGCCGATGGCGACCGCAGCCTACGAAATGCTGCCGTCGATGACCCTCGACGACCGGTACGACCTGGGCCGGCTCGGCGAGATCTCGGGCGCCTATCCGCTGGCTGCCGCGGAAGCGGACACGATCCTCCAGCAACACCCGAACCACCTGCTCGGGCTCATTCTGGCCGCCCAGGCTGCGCACTCGCAAAATCAGTCCGCGGCCGAAAAGAAGTACCTCGACCGGTTGGTCAAGGCCGCCCCGGCGGAACAGGCCAAGAAGCTCCCCGAATACCAACAACACGAGAACGACATCAAGGCCGCCCTCGCGCAGGCACGAAAGCGCTGAGCACCGGCCGCTTCAATCACACACAGCGGATGACCCGGACTATCCACGTTGCCCACAGCCCCGACTCGGACGACGCGTTCATGTTCTACGCGCTCGCCGAGGGGAAGATCGACACCGAAGGCCTGACCTACGTCCACGAGTTGCAGGACATCGAGTCGCTCAACCAGCGCGCGCTGCGCGCGGAACTCGAAGTGACGGCGGTCTCGATCCACGCCTATGCATACCTCGCCGACCAGTACGCGCTGCTCCCCCACGGAGCCTCCATCGGCGACCGCTACGGGCCCCGGCTCGTTGCCCGGGAGCCGATGACGCGCGAAGGCCTGCGAGGCAAGCGCATCGCGATACCGGGCTACAAGACCACCGCTTACCTGGCCCTCAAGCTCTTCCAGCCGGAGTTCGAGCCGGTCCCCACTCCCTTCGATCAGATCGAGGACGCGGTGGTCGATGGGAAGGTCGATGTCGGTCTGTTGATCCACGAAGGTCAGCTCACATTCGGGGAGCGCGGCCTGCACCTGATTCAGGATATGGGTGAATGGTGGTTTCAGGAGACCGGGTTGCCGCTCCCGCTCGGTGGGAACGTCGTCCGGAAAGACCTGGGGGAAGCGTTAACCAGGAAGATTTCGCGACACCTTAAAGCCAGTATCGCGTATGCATTGGAACACCGGCAGGGCGCGCTCGACCACGCGATGAAGTTCGCCCGTGGCCTCGACCGCTCCAAGGCAGATGCATTCGTCGGGATGTATGTGAACGACTGGACCCTCGACTATGGCGACCGTGGCCGCGAGGCAGTCCGCTTGCTCCTCGAACGCGGGGCCGACGCCGGGGTGATCCCGCACCGCGTGAACGTGGAGTTCGTCGCCGAGTAGCCCCAGGCATCGGCCGGGTTGGCACCGGCCCCGGCGCCGGCACCGGCCGCCGGGGCTCGACCTCCCGGACATCCGGACGGCCGCCTGGAGCCGGGCGGAGCCGGGCGACCGTCAACGCCGAGGCACCGCTGCTCGTTGAGCCTTGGAGAACGCCGAACGCGGCCGCTTGACGGAACGACGCCGGGATTGTACTAGGGAGTTGTCGCACTGGCGGTTGCCGCGCGCGACTTCGTGTAGGCGTTCGTGCGAAATCGCGCGCTTACCGACTCAAGTTGACAACGACTGCGCATGCGCAGGACATCTCGATACCAACATGCATGAGGAGGCGGGCAATGCCGCGGGGTGACGAGCTGCACGGCGAGTTCGGGTTTTCCGATCGCGACGACGATTCGGAAGACCTGGGCTATGGTGGTGGGGCGTCGTACGACGACGACGAGGAGGAAGACGGCGGATGGATGACCCACAAGGACGACAGCGACGACCTGTGGGACAGCGCTGAAGACGCCGAAGAGGAAGAGGAGGAAGCCGAGGTCTTCGCCGAGTCCAGCGACGAGGACGACGACTCGTTCGGCGGCCGTGCCGGAGGGCCTGCGCCGGCGAGCAAGCCGGTGGCGACTCCGGCACCGGCGGCACCGGCAAAGCCCGCCGCTGCCGCCCCGAAGGCGCCCGCAAGCAGTGCGCCTGCCAAGGCGGCGCCGAAGCCTTCGGCCAAGAAAGCCGCGGCCAAGAAGCCGATGAAGAAGGCCGCCAAGAAGAAGCCGGCCAAAAAGGCGGCCAAGAAGAGAGCTGCGCCGAAGCGCACGAAGAAGGCGACGGGGAAGAAGCCGGTGAAGAAGGCCGCCAAGAAAAAGACCGCGCGCCGTCCGGCCAGGAAGCCCGCGCGCAAGCCGGCGAAGAAGGTCACGCGCAAGCCGGCGAAGAAGGTCGCGCGGAAGAAGCCGGCCAAGAAGCGCCGTCGCTAGCGCGCGCACCGGACGTCCATGCCGTGAACCGGAGCAGCAGAAACGCAGGTCGTTTCTGCTGCTCCGCCGTATCGAGGGACGCGGGATTCCCGCGCGCCGACAGGTGCTTCTTCCACCGCTGAGCGCACCCCTCACCGGCGCGCCGGGCGCTCGTTATTGTTGTCACATGTCCACCTCCACTGGCTCCCGCGCCCCCCGCGATGCCTGACACGCCGGTCAGCCTGTTGCGGGCGCATTCGCGGCACGCACCGTGGAACGCGCGGGGGCTGGCCGCGCATGCCACGGCTCTGGTCGACGCCGCAGGCGTACGACCCACGAACGCATCGGCGCGCGCCGCGCCGAGTGCGCGGGCCATCCGGTTCTACGTCGCCAGCGGATTGCTCGACCACCCGCAGGGGGCCGGCACGGCGGCAACGTACGGGTACCGGCACCTGTTGCAGCTCCTCGCCATCAAGATCCGCCAGCGCGAGGGCGCCACGCTGGAGTCGATCAAGCACGAGATGCAGGATGTGACCGGTGACGCGCTCGAACGCCGGGTCGCCACCTCGCTCGCGCCTGCACTCGCCGTAGGTGCCGACAGCACGGCCCAACGGCTCGATGACTCCCCGGCGGCGGCCTGGCACCGGGTCGTGGTCGGCGACGGAATCGAGCTGCACGTGCGGGGCGACTCGCCAGCTGCCGACGCCGACGCGCTGGTGGCGATGCGCGAAGCCGTTCGCGCGGCCCTGGGGCGCCCGGAGTTCCGCTAGCATGAGCCGGCGTCTGACGCTGATCACCGGTGTCGGTCGCGCGGGGCAGGTGGGGGAAGCCGTAGCGGCGACCTTTGCGGCACGGGGGGACCACGTGCTGCTCGTGAGCCGGAACGCCGATGAGGTTTCGGCGCGGGCCGACGCGATTCGCGCCGCCGGACACACCGCCACGCCGTACGCCTGCGACCTGGCGGACCCCGCGCAGGTGGCGGCCCTCGCGGAACGGGTCGCCGGCGACCACGGCGATCGTCTGGATGCGCTGGTCAACCTCGCCGGGGGATTCGCCACCTCCGGCCCGATCGCCGAGAGCACGCCCGAAACCTGGGAGCGGATGAGCCGGATCAACGTTGTCACCGCCTACACGGTGACGAGGGCCATGCTCCCGGCCCTGCGGCGGGCCCGCGGGTCGGTGGTCTTCTTCGCCTCCGAAGCCGCATTGCCGGGGCGGGCCGTCGCGAACGTGTGGGCCTACGCGGCCGCGAAGGCGGCCGTGGTGACGCTGATGCGTGCCCTCGCCCGTGAAGAACGGGACACCGGTGTGCGCGCCAATGCCGTCGCTCCCACCAGTATCCGCACCGCATCCAACCTCGACGCGATGGGGGACGAGGTGCGTTACGTGGAGCGCGACGATGTCGCCGGGGCGGTATGGTTCCTCTGCTCCGAGGCGGCACGCGCCGTCAACGGAGAGGTGATTCGCCTTGCGTGACGGCCGCCGCCCGGCCGGCGGCGCCGGCCCGATACGGCCGGCCGCATGACGCCGCAGCCGCGTCGCCGTGTCGCCCCCCGGAAGGTGACGCTGGACCGGTCGCTCGAAGAGGTGCCCGTCTTCCGCCTCAGCGATACCCCGGAAGATGCGCCGGTCGTGTTCGTGACCGGACACGGGGGGCGTTGGCGTGTGTTGCCCTCTCCGGGCGACCGGCTCCCGGGGACCTTCGACCAGGACGTGTTCATCGAGGTCATGCGGCGGTATCAGGAAGCCGGAAGCCCCGCCGACGGCGGGATCCAATTCACCCTCCATGCGTTCCTGCACTCCATGGGGCGCCAGGTCGACGGGCGGACGTACGAACAGCTACGCCTGGCGCTCGTCCGGCTCGAACGGACGGTGCTCGAGTCGACCGGGGCCTACCACCTGGCGAACCACGACGCCCCGCTGGATGGCCAGTTCACCCTGCTCACATCGGTCTCGATTGCCCGGCGCCGGGCCGTGGACCGCGCCCAGCTCACGCTCTTCGACACCACGACGGGTGCGGAACCCGGTGACGCGCGGGCGGTGATCGCGCCGGGGATTCGCGAGAATATCGCCGCCCGCCACACCGTGACGCTCTCCCTGGGGCGCTATCTGGCACTGGGCTCCCCGGTGGCCCGGCGGCTGTATCGGCTCCTCGAGTTGGCCCGTGCCGAAGGGCATCTCGCCTGGCGCGTCTCGCTGGACCGCCTGAAGGAGTTGCTCCCGCTCGTGCAGCGCTACCCGTCCCATCTGCAGCGGGTGTTGCAGCCAGCCCACGACCTCCTGCTGGACTCAGGGGTCCTCCGGAGTGCCTCGATCCGCCAGGAGCGGCGGCGCTGGTACGTGGACTACGTCCTGGGGAGCCGGCTGCCGGCCCGGGGCCAGGCCCCGGGAGAGCCCGGGGGGGAGGGGTCGCCCGCCGCGCCCCCGGACCGGAGCCGGGATCCGGCAAAATGAACGCCGACGCCGGATCGGAGTACAACACGGCATGGCTACGAAACTCACCCACGAAATTCGCCGCGAAATCACCATCGGCGACGAACCGTTCACCGTCGTCATCTCGCCGCAGGGCTTGCGGTTATCCCGCAAGCGCTTCCGCTCGGGGCGTGAACTGAGCTGGGAGACACTCTGGCGTGAGGGCGGGGTGGAAGAGTCGAATGGATCGCACCCGGCGAATTCACCTGTGCCGGGAGGCAGCTCGGCGGTATAGTTTTCGGGAGCTATCTTCACGGACCCACCGTTCATGAGTCGTTCCCGAAAATACGCCGTTGCCGCCGCCCTCCTGCTTCCGGCCCTCGCCGGAGGCTTCGTCCTGCAGACGCACGTCGCGGGCGGAGGGGCGCTGCTCCTCGATCAGGTGCTCTCGCTGGTGTCGGACCGCTATGTCGACTCGCTCCCTCCGGGAGACGTGTACGAGAAAGCGGCCACCGGCCTCGTGCGCGAACTGAACGATCCGTACAGCCAGCTCTTCACCCCCGAGGAAATGAAGAGCTTCACGACCAATACCAGCGGGCACTACGGCGGTATTGGCATGCAGATCGAGAGCCAGAACGGGATCATCACCGTCAGCAAGGTGTTCCCCAACACCCCGGCGGAGGCCGCGGGAGTGATCGAAGGGGACCAGATCCTGTGGGTCGACACGCTGTCCACGCGGGGCTGGACGCTGACGCAGACGTCGGACTACCTGACTGGCACGCCGGGCACCAAGGTGCAGGTTCGGTTCGGACGCCCCAGCGTGGCCCAGCCGATCACCGTGGACTTCACGCGTGCCGTCATCCACGTCCCGGCGGTCCCCTACTATCTGATGCTGGCCGGCCACATCGGCTACATCCCCCTGCAGCAGTTCAACGAAACGGCGGCTCGTGACGTCGCGGTGGCTGCCCGGGCGCTGCAGAAGCAGGGAGCGCAGGGGATCATTCTCGACGAGCGGGGGAACCCGGGGGGCTACGTCGACCAGAGCCTCCAGCTGAGCAGTCTGTTTCTCCGGGCCGGGCAGGAGATCCTCTCCGTGCGTACGCGCACCGGCCCGGCGCAGGTGGACTCCGCCAAGGAGACACCGGAGTTCGGTTCCGTTCCCCTCATCGTGCTCACCGACGGATCCACCGCCTCGGCGGCGGAGATCGTCGCCGGTGCGCTGCAGGACCACGACCGCGCGCTGATCGTGGGCCAGACCTCGTTCGGCAAGGGGCTGGTGCAGTCGGTGTATCCGCTCGACGACGGCTACGCACTCAAGCTCACCACGGGAAAGTGGTACACGCCGAGCGGGCGGTCCATCCAGCGCGAGCGCAAGTTCGTGGACGGGCACTTCGTGGCGCCGGCGCCCGACTCGACCGAAGACAATCAGTCGAAGAAGACTCGGCCCGCGTTCAAGTCGGACGACGGCCGCGTCGTGTACGGCGGCGGCGGGATCACGCCGGACGTGATCGTTCCCGACGACACCCTCACGACGCCCGAACAGCGGCTCGCCCGCGCGCTGGCGCCGAAGTCGCAGGAAGTCTACGTGGCCCTCTACGCCTTCGCGCTCGACCTCTCGCACCATGTGTCGCGGGGCTTCACATACCAGCCCGCCTGGCGCGCCGAGTTCATCAAGAAGCTGGCCGCCAAGGGCGTGAACGTCGACGCCAAGCTGTACGCCGCGGCGCCGCGATACCTGGACCGGTTGATCGAGGACCGGGTGTCGCGCTTCGTCGAGGGTGATTCCACGGCCAAGCGGCGCGCGCTATCGTACGATGCGCCACTGGAACACGCCATGCAGTTGATGGAGAAGGCGAGGAGCCAGCACGATCTGTTCAAGGTTGCCGACGCCCTGCCGCCGGCGATGCCCGCCAAAAACCCCTGAGGTCCGTATGCGGCCGTCTCTGATCGCCACCGCCGTGCTCGCGGCGGCGGCTCTCGCGTGTGCCCGCCAGCAAACCGCCGTCGGTGTGGCGGCGTTCCCCGGCGAGAACCATCTGAGCAACATCCGACAGCTCACCTTCGGCGGCGAGAACGCCGAAGCCTACTTCAGCGCCGACGGCCGGCGCCTGATCTTTCAGTCCACCCGCGACGGACGGACCTGCGATCAGCAGTACGTGATGAACGTCGACGGATCAGACGTGCACCGCGTGTCCACGGGGAAGGGCAAGACGACCTGCGGCTACTTCTTCGGCGGCGACCGCAAGATCTTCTTCGCATCGACGCACGCCGTCGATACCACCTGCCCACCCAAGCCCGACCCGTCCAAGGGCTACGTCTGGCGGCTCGACCCGTTCGACATCTATACGGCGAACGCCGACGGGAGCGACCTCACGCGCCTCACTAACAACGGGGTGTACACGGCGGAGGGGACGCTCTCCCCGGATGGGCAGTCGATCGTCTTCACCTCCCTCAAGAACGGCGACCTCGACATCTACACCATGAAGGTCGACGGCAGCGACGTGAAGCAGCTGACCAACGTGCCGGGTTACGACGGCGGCCCCTTCTATTCCCCCGACGGCACCAAGATCGTCTACCGGGCGTGGCACCCCGTGGACACGGCGCTCACGAACTATCAGTCGCTGCTCCACGACGGCCTGGTCCGGCCCAATCGCATGGAGATCTGGGTGATGAACGCCGACGGATCCGACCAGCATCAGATCACGTCGCTGGGCGGCGCCAACTTCGCCCCCTACTTCACCCCCGACGGCCATCGGATCATCTTCGCTTCGAATTACAAGAACCCGCACAGCCGGAACTTCGACCTGTACCTCGTAAACCTCGATGGCTCGGGTCTCGAACAGGTGACCACGCATCCCGAGTTCGACGGGTTCCCGATGTTCAGCCCCGACGGCAAGCAGCTCGTGTGGGCTTCGGACCGCCACGGCGAGAAGCTCGGCGAGACGGACATTTTCGTGGCCGACTGGGTCCCCTGACCGGGGATCCGTCGCACCACCGGGCCGGGAGCCTCTGCATGGACAAGGACAGCAAGATCTACGTGGCCGGACACCGGGGGCTCGTCGGCTCGGCCCTCGAGCGCGAACTGCAGCGGGCTGGATTCGCGAATCTGGTGCACCGGACCAGGAGCGAACTGGATCTCCAGGACCGGCCGGCCGTGGAGGCGTTCTTCGCCCGGGAGCGCCCCGAGTACGTGTTTCTGGCCGCGGCCCGGGTGGGCGGCATCCTGGCGAACAACACGTACCCGGCCGATTTCATTCGCGAGAATCTGGACGTCCAGCTCAACGTGATCGAGGCCGCGCGCCGCCACGACGCGCGCAAGCTCATGTTCCTGGGCAGCGCGTGCATTTATCCCAAGCACGCCTCCCAGCCGATCCACGAGGACGCCCTCCTCACCGGCCCCCTGGAACCCACCAACGCCCCCTACGCCATCGCCAAGATCGCCGGCATCTCGATGTGCCAGTCGTACAACCGCCAGTACGGGACGCGCTTCGTGAGCGTGATGCCGACCAACCTCTACGGGCCGGGAGACAACTTCGACCTTCAGAACGGGCACGTGCTGCCGGCCCTCATGCGCCGGATCCACGAAGCCAAGAGGGACGGAGTTCCACACGTGACGATCTGGGGCACCGGAACTCCCCGCCGGGAGTTCCTGCACGTCGACGACATGGCGCGGGCGTGCGTCCACCTGATGCGCCACTACGAGTCGTCCGAGATCGTGAACATCGGATCGGGCGAGGACGTCGCGATCGGGACCCTCGCCCGGATGATCCAGCAGCTGGTGGGCTATCCCGGCGACCTCGTGTTCGACACCTCCAAGCCGGACGGTACGCCGCTCCGGAGGCTCGACGTCACCCGGCTCCTCGCCACCGGATGGCAACCCACGATCACGCTCGAAGCCGGCCTCGCGTCGACCTACCGCTGGTACTGTGACAATATCGACCAGCTGCGTGTCGGCGGCGCGGGGTAAGTATCGCGAGCAGGACCAGATGGGACTGGCCGTCGCGTTTCTGAACGTTGCCTATAAACTGGACACGCGTCAGCTTGTTGGCTGTTGTTGAACAGATTCCACAGTCGACAATGAGCCGGGCGCGATGTCGCGCCGAGTCTCCATATACAGGTCCGGATCGATGGTCCTTGGCATCAGCTTCGTTTCAGCGCTGGTGGCGCTCGTTGCCACGAGTTGGCTTGTGCGCATTGCGCCGAGCCAACGCGAACCGAGCGTAGTTCCGATCACCTATCGACCCGGCTCCGCGCCCCCGGTACCCCGGGTGGGCGGAGCCGCCGTGTTCGTGGCCGTGCTCGTGGCGCTCGGTATTGCGGCGGCGGCGGGCGAAGCCGGCATGGCGATGATCCTCCAGCAGCCGCGCCTGTATGGCGGAATCTTCGGCGGGGTCACGCTCCTGCTGGCCGTCGGGCTGGCCGATGATTTTCTGGATCTCTCGCCCGCCATCAAGCTCATCGCGCAGGGCATGGCGGCCATGTTCGCCATTTCAGGGGGGCTCACACTCCCCTTCGTCCAGGTCGGTCCCCACACCACCATCACGCTGGGCTGGATCGGCATTCCCGTCACGCTCGTGTGGATCATCGCCGTCACCAACGCCTTCAACTTCATCGACGGTCTCGACGGACTGGCGGCGAGTGTCGGCATCGGGGGGTTCGCCACCGCCCTCGTGTCGGCCGCGATTCTCGGCCGAGCGGACGTGACGCTGCTGAGCATGGTATTGATCGCCGCCCTGCTGGCGTTCCTGCGCTACAACTTCGCGCCGGCGCGGATCTACCTTGGTGACTGCGGGAGCCTGCTCATCGGATACCTTCTGGCGACGCTCTCGCTGGTGGGCGCCACCACGCAGGCGGACGCGGTCATCATCTACGTGCCGCTGTTCGCGCTCGCGCTCCCCCTGCTGGACGGCACCGTCGCCATCGCGCGCCGCTGGCTGCGCCGCATGCCGGTGTGGAAGGGCGACCACCGCCACATCCACCATCGCGTCCAGGCGCTCGGCCTCACCAAGCGCCAGACCGTAGGCGTGCTCTTCGGCACGGTGATGCTGTTCGCGCTCGCCGGCATGGTGACGGCATTCGCAACGCCGGTGCTGTTTGCGCCGGCGGTCCTCCTCACCGTGACCCTGACCGGCGGGATCGCCGTGATCGGACTTCGCCGGCTCGACTATTACGAATTTCGCGCCGTACGCACGGCCTGGCGCCGCCGGGCCGCCGCCTGGCGCCGCTTCGTGCGTGAGGAGATTCGCATGCGCGACGCCGAACGCGAACTGGCCACGGCGCGCGACCTGAACGAACTGCGCACGGGACTCGATCGATGCGCGCTGGCGTTCGGGCTCGATCGCATCGAGATTTCGAGACAGCGCCCGAGGCCCCGCCGAGCGTGGCGCGGCGAACATCTCGATGTCCCGGCGGGCGTACCCGAACCCGGCGTCACCGATCCGTGGATTCTTCGTGTCTGGCATGGCGAGTATGACGCTCCGCGACCGGAGCTCGTGCAGCGTGTGGCCCAGGTCCTGGCCGGAGCGTGCGGTGCCTGGTTGCGCAACTACGGTCTGCAGGGCACGCCGGGCTGGACCGTGGCCGCGCGCCACCGCGCATTGCACGAGGGGCCGACACTACCCCGGGGCCATCGGCACCTCGCCAAGGCCTGACCGGCGGCGGCGACGGCGGGCGGTGGCGTGATCCCGCTCACACTGACCTCACGTGTCACGGCCGCCACCGACCTGCTCGCCAGCGATCTCGCCGGCGACATGGTACTGCTGAACCTCGCCGACGGCGTATACTACGGACTGGATACGGTCGGGGCCCACATCTGGCGACTGCTCGAACGACCCCGGACCGTGGGCGCCGTCGTGGACGACGTCGTCGCGCAGTATCACGTGGACCGGGCTCGGTGCGAGAATGACGTACTCACGTTTCTCGGAGATCTCAGGACGCGCGGCCTTGTTGTCGTGGTCGCGCCCGAAGACGGCTGACGCGCCTGCCGCGCCGCAGGGCCGGCGATGAGCGGATTCGTCGGGATTCTCGCGGGCGACGGTGACGCCGTCGACCCCCTGCTCCTCCATCGGCTCACCGACGCCCTCACATACTTCGCCCCCGATGGAACCGCAGCGCGAACGAGCGGCCGCATCGGGCTCGGATTCGCCGGACGCCGCCGCGTCCTCGGCCCGCCACGCCAGCACCCACCGCACGTCGAGATGCCCGCCACCGACGACCACGGCACCTGGGTGGTGGCCGAGGCCGACCTCGACGAGCGCGAGCGGCTGGCACGCGAACTGGGATCCGTGGGACTGCGGCTCGATGCCGAGGAGTCGGAGGCGCGCCTGCTGCTTGCCGCTTATCGCGCATGGGGCACCCGATGTGTCGAGCATCTGCACGGCGACTTCTCCTTCGCCCTCTGGGACGGAGCACGGGGCCGCTTGTTGCTCGCGCGCGACCGATTCGGCGTCGCCCCGCTGTACTATGCCCGCATCCGGAGTTCGCTGGTGTTCTCGAACGCCCTCGACGTCGTGCGCGCACATCCCCTCGTTTCCGCGGACCTCGATCCGGCCGCAATCGGCGACTTCCTGCGCATGGGATCGAATACCGACCTCGAGACGACCGCCTTCGCCGCCGTGCGATGCGTGCCCCCGGCGCACGTGCTCGTCGTGACCGATGCCGAGGCACGCCTGACTCGGTACTGGGAACTGCCGACGGGGAGCAAACTGCGCTACACGCGGGTGGAACAGTACGCCGAGCACTTCACGTCCGTCTTCCAACAAGCGGTGGCCGACCGGCTGCGTGGGGTGGACCAGACCGTGTTGCTGATGAGTGGCGGCCGGGACTCGACCGCCGTCGCGGCCACCGCCCGTGCCGTGGCCAGCGGCGGCTCCCCACGGTTGCGCGCCGTGACGGCCGTGTTCGACTACGCGATCCCCGACCGCGAGCGCGAGTACGCCTCGGCGGCGGCGGCCGCCCTGAACATTCCCGTGGAGTTCGTCGCGCAGGACGAGTACCGGTGGTTCGAGGATTGGGAGCGCGACGACCTGTGGCGCCCGGAACCGGTGGAGGCGCCGTTGCTCGCCGCCGAGACGGATTTCACTCTCGCGGCGGCCCGGCACGGGCGGGTGGCGCTCACCGGTGAAGGGGGAGACGCGGCGCTCCGGGAACGGGAGTCCCACCTGGCTCACCTGTTGCTGTCCGGCCGGTGGATTCGCGCCGTGGCGGAATCGGTGACCTATGTGCGATGGCACCGCCGACTGCCGCGACCGGGATTCCGGCGTTGGCGGGCTCGCGCGGGCGGACACGCTTCGGCGCATCCGCCCGTCCCCCCCTGGCTCCGGCCGGATCTGATCGATCGTACGCGCCTGCGCGAGCGCTGGGCCGCCCTCGAGTGGGAGAACGCCCGTGCGCCCAACCGCGCCGTGGCGCGCCCCGAAGCCTACACCAAGCTGCAATCGGGATTCTGGCCGCGCGGGTTCGAGGCCGATCACCCCGGCGCCACGGGGATTCCGCTGGCCAGCCGCCACCCCTTCTTCGACGAACGCGTCGTGGAATTTCTGCTCTCGCTCCCACCGGTCCAGTGGGCCAACGACAAGGGAATCCTGGTGGCGGCAATGCGGGAACGGCTGCCCGATCACGTGCGGCTCCGCGGGAAGACGCCGCTGGCGGGCGACGGCTACGAGGTCGCCTTCGCGGCCGCGGGTCGTGCCGGGCCACGTCGCGACGCATTCTGCGAGGAGGCGCTGGAGTACATCGATCCCGACGCCCTGTTCGAGGTGACGGCTGACATGGACGCATCCGATGCCTGGGACTGGAGCCGCGCCTACAGTCTTTCGCTCTGGCTCTCGCGACGCAGCGTGGGACGCGGGCTGCACCGCGACCTGACCACGGTTCAACTCGATTCGCGATGATACATCGAAACCGCACCAACACTGACGCAGGCGCGGACCCGGCGGTGTCGGATACGCGCCGGAGCGAAGCCACCTCCGGCGAACGATCGCGCGCTGCGCCGGGCGCCTATGCGGCGCCGCGACTCATCGTCTACGGAACCGTCGGCGGACTCACGGCGGCCGGCGGACGCAAGGGCAAGAACGACAAGGCGGTCAAGCACTCCCGAACCGGCTTCTAGCTCGCCGGCGCGAGCGCCGCCCTGTCGGGCCACGGGTACGCGACGTATCGTCCGCCCATCCATGGCTTCCTTCCAGTTCCGTGCGTTCGGTCTGTCCATCGAGTCCGACGCGCCCATCGCGGGCTTGCCCGCGGCACCCACCACGTTGCCGGCCGATCTCCGGATCCACATGGGGACGTTGCCGGCCGGGTTCGACATGGCCGGTTCGGGAATGCGCGAAGTGTGGCGATCGAACCCCGCCGCCGGGGAAGCCGGGGACGACGTCGCGCTGTATGCCGCCGGCGACGGCGATGCCTGGCTGCTGGCGTACGCCGATGGCACGCGCTTCGTCCTGCGCGGGAAGGGAAGGGAAATCTGGGCCGCGTGGCCGCCTGCGGCATCGGCCGACGCCGCGGCGACCTATCTGCTCGGGCCCGTCGTCGGATTCGCGCTGCGGCTGCGGGGGCTGACGTGCTTCCACGCCAGCAGCGTGGTGATTGCAGACCACGCGATCTGCCTCGCCGGGCCGGCTGGCATCGGAAAGTCGTCGACCGCCGCGGCGCTGGCGCTGCGGGGGCACCCGGTGATCGGCGACGACATCGCCGTCGTCCGGCCGCGGGACGACCACTGGGTGGTGTATCCGTCCGTTCCCGGGGTCCGTCTCTGGGACGACATGGTGGAGGCGCTCCTCGGACAGCCCGATGCGCTCCCACGCATGGCCGCCGGCTGGGAGAAGCGGCAATTCGATCTTCGCGCGTCCCGGGCCGGTTTCTCGCCGGACGCGGCCGTACGGCTCGGCGCCATCTATCTGCTCGCCGTGGCCGAGGCGCCCGGCGAACCAGCCGCGGAACGGCTGCGCGGGCGCGACGCACTCGTGTCGTTGGTCGCGAACACGTACGCCAATGTGTTGCTGACCCCGGCGCTGCGCGGCAACGAGTTCGCGGAACTCTCGGCCCTCGTTCAACGGGTACCGGTGTGGCGACTGGTCGTGCCGCAGGAGCCCCGGCAACTCGCCGGGTTCTGCGCGCGCATCGAGGCGGCCGGCTCGTCGCCGGACTTCGCGCCCGCACCCGCATGAACCGGCGACTGCGAGCCGGAGCGCTGGCGCCACGCGCGGGAGGCCGTCGCGGTGGCTACTGCTGAACGAGCGCGGCGGCTCGCGCCAGTCGAGCAGCTGCTCTGTGCCTGTGCCCGGCGCGCCGGCGATCAGACGCGTGAACGGGTCGCCGCGCTCGCCTCCGGCGCCGTCGACTGGGAGGTGCTCCCGGCGCTGCTCCGTCGGCATGGACTGCAGGCCCTCGGCGTCTCGCACCTGGCCGCGGTGCGCGACCGGATCCCCGCGCCCGTCTGGACCGAGCTGCACGCCGGCGCAATGGCGGCTCGCGCCGACGCGCTCGCCCAGTGGGCGGAGCTGCTGCGCATTCTCCGTCGCTGCGAGGAGACCGGTGTGAACGCGATTCCCTACAAGGGGCCGGTGCTGGGGTGGGAAGCGTACGGAGACCTCGGAGCGCGACCGTCGGTCGACCTCGACCTCCTCATCCGCCCCGACCAGTTCGAGCGCGCATCCGACGCCCTGCGCGGGCTCGGCTATCAGCCGGAGTATCGTTTCTCCCGCGCACGGGAGCGGTGGTTCCGTAGCGTCGACGGCGACTATCCCTTCCCACACACGGACACGGGCGGGCTCGTGGAACTCCACGTCCGCGCGATGTCGCGGCGGTTCGGACCACAGCCCTCGACCGCCGAACTCTGGACGCGGCGGCGCGAGACCACGGTATTGGGAACGCCGATCGTGCTGCTCGGCGAGGATGACCTGTTCTACCTGCAGGTCGTGCACGGTGCGAAGCACCGCTGGGAGCGCCTCGAGTGGCTCGCGGCCACCGCCGAACTGCTGCGGGCTCGACGCGGCGGCGTGTCGGCGCTCCACGCAGCGCGCTATCCCGATCAACGTGCCGTATTGCTGGGGTGCCTGCTGGCACGCGAGCTTCTCGATGCGCCGGTGGACCCCGACACGGAATCGCGAATCGCGTGCGATCCGGTGGTCGCGGAACTCGCCGAGGCGGCGCGGCGGCACCTCTTTCGCGACCCGCACCTGGACGATGGTGCCGTGAACGACACCGCCGCCAAGTTATGGTTCAACTACCGGCTGCAACGGGGTACGTTGGCCCGCGTTCGTTATCTGTACCGGTGGATCGCCTGGCCGTCCCCGGAGGACTGGGAGCACCTTCAGATACCCGACCCGATGTTCTTCCTCTACCGCATCACCCGACCAGTGCGACTCCTGTGGCGGTATGCGCGGCCGGAGCCTGACGTCGCGAATCGGCCCGACCATGAGTGACGCTCCCACCCGGGGCCTGGGCGGCCTCTGGCAACGGCTGATCTCCGGCCAGCGGGCGCGCACGGCCTGGGTGCTCGGTCTCACCGTCGGCAACATGACCGCACAGGGGGCCACGGTTGCCCTGCTGATTCCGCTGCTGCGTGCGGCCGGCGTTCCCGCGGGCAACGGCGTGATCGGCAGCATCGATCGCGGCATCGGGGAGGCGTTCGGGCTGGCCGGATTGACGCCGACGCTCACCGCCGTTCTCGCCGTATTCATCGTCGTCGCGTGGTTTCAGGCCGTCGTCGAACATCTGGAACTCGTCGAGACGACGAAGCTGGAACAGCGCCTGGTCCGTGAGCTTCGTGAAGGGCTCTACCGCCGGCTCCTGGAGGCCCGGTGGCAGTTCTTCACCGAACGCCGCGGCTCGGTTCTCGCCCACGCGGTGACCCGCGACACCGATCGGGCCGGCGCGGCTGTGGGTTACCTGCTCCGGGGCGTGGCGCAGGCGGCCAGCGTGATCATCTATGGCGCGATGGCGATCGTCGTATCGCCGGCCGCATCGGGCGTCGCTCTCGGCGGCGGGCTGCTCCTGGTACTGCTTCTCCGGCCCACCCTGCGCAGTGCCCACACCACCGGCGAGGCATTGAGCGAGACCTCCGCGGACGCCCTCGCGCTGGTTACGGAGCACGTGGACGCCATCAAGCTGGTGAAGAGCTACGGAGCCGAAGCCCGTACCCTGGACGCCTTCCAGGCCCTCGCCACCCGGTCCGCGCAGACGGCGGTGGACGCCACCCGCGCCCATGCACGCGCCCACGTGGCGACGCTCGCCGGTTCGGCCACGCTGCTCGGCATCATCCTGTTCGTCGCCATCCACACGCTGCAGCTGGATCCGGCGACCACTCTCATCCTTGCCTTTCTGTTCTGGCGCCTGGTCCCGAAGCTCATGGACGTGCAGCAGAGTGTTCGCTTCGCCATCCACGAGCTGCCGGGTTTCGAGATCGTGTCGCGGCTGCTCGCCGACGCCGCAGCCGCACGCGAGGCGATGCCCGCATCCGGTCCGCCGGCGGCGGCACTGACGATCCGCTCGGAGATCGCCTTCGATCACGTTTCATTCGCCTACGGTGCCACGCCGGTGCTCGCGGACGCGTCGTGCGCGATGCCCGCCGGCCGGATCACCGCCTTTGCCGGAGCGTCCGGCGCCGGCAAGACGACCGTCGTCGATCTCGTGCTCGGGCTGGTGACGCCCACCGCCGGGACGATCCGGATTGACGGCGAACCGTTGACGGGCGAGCGGCTCGCCGGATGGCGGGCGGCGGTTGCGTACGTGCCGCAGGAGTCGCTGCTCTTTCACGACACCATCCTCGCCAATCTCCGGTGGGCCAATCCGGGGGCAACCACGACGGAGGTGTGGGACGCGGTGCGCCGCGCTGCCGCCGAGGACTTCGTCCGCCGGCTCCCCGCCGGCCTCGACACCATCGTCGGCGATCGGGGAGCGCGCCTGTCGGGGGGCGAGCGCCAGCGGCTGGCCCTCGCCCGCGCGCTGCTGCGACATCCTGCGCTCCTTGTCCTCGACGAAGCCACCAGCGCCGTCGACGCCGAGAGCGAGGGGTGGATTCTCGACGCGCTCGAAGCGCTGCGCGGATCGCTCACGACGATCCTGGTGAGCCATCGCGATGCGCCGCTCCAGCGAGCCGACGCCGTCTACGTCATCGACGGCGGCGCGATCGTGCCTCAGCCCTCGGGGGCCGTGTAGCCGTACCCGGTGTAGTAGTCGCCGTAGCGGCCGTAGCGCGGCGTCCGCGCGTCGGGATCGTTGAGCACGGCACCGAGCATCCGGCCGCCGAGGTGTACGATCTGCTGGACGGCATGCCGGGCGGCCGCGCGCTCCGACTTCCCGGCCCGCACCACGAGCACCACGCCGTCGGCCTGAACGCCCATCAGCGCCGCGTCGGCGGTGACGAGCACGGGCGGCGTGTCGATGAGCACCACGTCGAACTGCTCGCGGAGCGTGCCGAGCAGATCGTGCATGCGTTCGCCGCCCAGGAACTCCAGCGGGTTCGGCGGCAGCGTGCCGGCGGGAATGATGCTCAGGCCGGCGATGCCCGACGGGCGAATGCTCTGCTCGATGGTGGCATTGCCGACGAGCAGGTCGGTGAGTCCCGGCTCGAGCCCCAGACCGAACACGTCGTGTACCCGGGCCCGTCGGAGGTCCGCGTCCACGAGCGCCACCCGACGCCCCTGCTGGGCGAACGCGACCGCCAGGTTGGCGGCCGTGGTCGTCTTGCCTTCACCGGCCGAGGCGCTCGTGACGACCACGACCCGGAGCCCCGGCCGCGAAGCCGAGTACATGAGGTTGGTCATCAGCTTCCGATACGACTCGGCGCTCGGCGAACGGACGTCGTTCACCATCACCAGCTCGCTCCCCACCTCGTCGCTCACCAGCCCGCGCTGCGGCACCAGACTGGGCAGGAACCGGTGCGCGGTGCCCCGAACCCGCGCCTGCCATCCGTCGCCGCCGTCGCCGGCGATCTGCGGAATGAGCGCCAGCCCCGGCACGTGCATGACCGTTTCGAGGTCTTCCCACCGCCGCACGCTGCTGTTGAAACGATCGGTGAGCACCGTGAGGCCGATGCCGAACAGCAACCCGAGGAACGCGCCGTAGATCACCTTCCGCCGGCGCCCGGCTCCGATCGAACCATCGGGATACCGGGCCAGATCGACGATCTCCACGTCACCGGCCTCCACCGCTTCGGCGATCTTGGCCAGTTGGAGTTCGTCGTTCAGCTTGTCCGACATCTTGAGAATGTTGTCGGCGTCGCGGCGCAGCCGTTGTTCGATCTCCTCGGCGCCCGGAATGGCCGCGATCTGCCGCATTCGCTGTTCGCGCATCGTATCGACGGCCGCGATCTGCCCATCGAGCACGGCAATCTGCGTCTGCACCGCCGAGCGCAATTTGGGCTCGGTGCTGGCGATCATCGCGTCCACCCGCTCGACGGCCGGATGCTCCGCGGTGTGCGCGAAGGTTCCCGTGGTGAGTGAGTCGCGCGTCTGTGCGTATCGGCTCAGTTCGCTGAAGAGGGCGTTGATCGAGGCGTTGCTCGACGGATCGACCACGAACGCCAGCGTACGGAGCACGGACGAGTCGCCGCTCTCGTACCGGCGCAGCGCGGCCACCAGGGACTGGTACGTGCCCCGGGTCTCCCGGAGCGTCTGGGCCCGGGTGTTGAGGGCGGTCAGTTCCGTCTGCTCGGAGGTGTACTTGTCCTGCGCGCTCAGCGAGAGGGTGTTCTTACGGTACGCCGCGATCTTGGCCTGTGCCACCGCGAGCGCGGAGTCCGTGGTCGTCAGCTGGCTCTCGATGAACACGCGCCGCCGATGGGATTCCTGTCGCGCTGACTCCGCGTTCTGTGCCTTGAACACCTTGGCGACCTCGCTCGCCACGTCCTGCGCCATGTAGGGATCGGACGACGTGTACGAGATGTCGATCACCGACGTCATGTCTCGCGGTTTCACGGCGAGGCCGCCGAGCACCTGATCCACCGCCTGATCGCGCGTCAGCACGGCGAGTGACGCCGACGAGAATCCCGGCGGGTGCGGCATCGTGAACGTCACTCCGCCAATCCGGGTCGGCTCCCCGTAGACCCCGGTCACCGAATCGCGGAAACCGTGAACCGTGAAGTGGGACGGCAGGAAATGGAACGTCAGTGTCGCCGGAGGCGTCGTCCTCGCCACCCGGACATCGGTGAAGAATCCCCGGTAGAAGCCCGGCGTCTGACTCTGCAGCTGCAGGCCGAGCGAGTCCACCACCTGCTCGGCCACGACGCGGCTCTTGATCACCTGCACCTGCGTCAGGATCGGATCGGTGTAGCCTCCCAACCCGCTGGCATAGTCGGGGGCCAGATTCCCACCGATCGCCGCGCCCTGGTCGGTCAATCGCACCGCGCTCGCCGACCGGAACAGGGGAAGGTCGTTGCGCGTGGCGTACCACTGATACGCGACCCCGACGGCCGCGGAGAGCACGATGATCCACCAGTACCGCTGGAGCATCGACAGATACTGGCGGAGCGGGTTGGCGTCGGAGTTGGGCGCCTCCGTCCCGAATCCCGGCGCGAAGCCGCCCGGTTGGGGGTACGGAATGGCCGGCAGCGCTCCGCCCCGGATTTGCGGATTGGTTTCTGCAGGCGTCTTACGCTCAGACACGGGCCCTCCGGCGAGACCGTCCACCCTCCTGCGCCATGACGGTGGCGTACACGGCGAGCGTGCGCTTGGTCATGCCGTCCAAACTATACCGCTCCTGTACGCGGCGCCGTCCGGCCGCCCCGAGCCGCGCCGCAAGCGCCGGATCGTCGAGCAGCCGATTCAGGGCGGCGGCGAGGGCAACGGGGTCGGCGGCCGTCACGGTCTCCCCGGTCAGGCCGTGCACCGATACTCCGGGCACCCCCGACGGGATGTTCGCGTTGACCACCGGGATGCCGGCCGCCATCGCTTCGAGTTGCACGATCCCGAACGCCTCGCTCCGGCGATGCGACGGCAGCGCGAACACCCGGGCGGCGTGATAGTAGGGGCGGGTATCGGGCACGTGCCCCAGCAGCGTAACGCGGTCGGCCACCCCAAGCGCCTGCGCCTCGGCTTCGAGCGCCTCACGCGCGGGGCCCTGGCCGACGATCAACGCGTGGCCGCGAACCTGCTGCATGGCGCGCACCAGAAATTCCAGACCCTTGTAGTAGACCAGCCGGCCGACCGCGAGCACGATCCGGTCGCCGTAGCGTTCCCGGATGTTCGCCACGGCCGCCGGATCCACCGACTGGAAACGGTCGGGATCGATGGCCATGGGAATGACCACGCACCGGTCGCGAAATCGTTCGAGCATGGGCGAGGTGTCCAGATATTCCTGGGAACTGACGATGATGGCATCGGCGCGCCGTAACACGGCGCGCACGATGGGGTCGTAGACGATGTTGAGCAGGCGCTGCTGCACCACGTCACTGTGATATGTGACGACCAAGCGGCCCCGATGGCCACTGGCCAGGTAGCTCAGGAATGCCGAGGGATTGGGGTGGTGCAGATGGACCACGTCGGCCCGGCTGCGGCCGATGAGGCGCCGGAGATCCGGGCACACCGGCGCGCTCCGGATCGTGGCCCATGTGCCCACGCGCGTCACCGGGATCCCGTCCACGACTTCGCGCACGGTGCGCCGCGACCGGCCGGAGACCAGAACCTCCACATGCGCCAGGCCGCGCATATGCTGACACAGCCCTTCCAGATGGGTCTCCATCCCCCCTTCCTCCGGGGGATAGAACTTGCCCACCTGCAGCACCCGCGGCTCAGCCACCGGCCACCCCCGCGTACAGCTCGGCCATCCGCCGGGCGTAGCCCTCCCACGTGAAGCCCGCGGCCCGGGCCACGGCGGCCCGCCCGCGCTCGTCCCACCGCCGGGGGGTGGCCACGCGTTCGTCCAGAAGATCGCCGACGACGGTTGCCCAGGCATCCACGTTGCCCACCGGCACGTACGCCACCGCCTCTCCCCCGACCTCGCGGAGCACCGCGAGGTCGCTGGCCACGACGGTCGTTCCGCAGGCCATCGCCTCCACGACCGGCAGGCCGAACCCCTCCGCCTCCGACGTGACGAGCACCAGCGTCGCCTGCCGATAGACCTCGGCCAGTTCCATTCGGTCGAGCCGTGGCAGCACGGAAATCGCGTCCTCCACCCCCAGTTGCCGGGCCAGGAGCGCCTGGTCCGGCGTGAACGGACCGCCGACGCGGACCAGCCGCGCCCCCGGATCGATTCCGCGAACCCGCGCGAACACGCGCAGCAGGACGTCGATCCGCTTGCGCGGTATCGTGCTGCCGACATGGAGGAGCGTCGGCGCTCCCGCTCTTCGTGGTGCCGCGTCCGGATCCGCCGGATGAAAATCCGGATGCACGCCGAGCGGGACCACCTCCAGCCCGTCGCGGCGAAGCCCATGCGCCATCAGGGCATCGCGCGTCGCGACGCTGTCGCAGGCGACCACGGCCGCCCTGCGCAGACCGTCGAGCAACCGCTGCGTCATCCGGCGGAACATGGGAGATCGCCGCTCGACCGCGGGCTCGAACAGCGACCGGAACGCATCCACGTCGTGGCAGGTGACGATCGTCCGCGCCGCGGGGAGTTGGTGCACGAGATGCGCGTAGGTGTGGTCCACGACGTGGTACGCGTCCTCGTCGCCGCGGTGCCGCGCCAGCCAACGGGGATACCGCCGGTGGCGGTTCAGATACCGATTGGCATTGACCGCCGCGCGAAGGTGCAGCAACCGCGCCGTCGCGGCCGGCCACCGCGGCATCGTGGGACACAGCCGCGTTGGCGTGATGGCCGGCGATCCCACCGCAGGCAGGGCGCGGAGCAATTCGTCGGCCACGAGATCCATGCTCGGCCAGTTCTCTTCGAGCAGGTCGCACACGATACCCACGCGGAGTGGGCGACCGGCCGTCATCGCGGGAGGCAGACGAACCAGGCCTGGCTGGCGAACTGGGCGCCAAGCCCCGTGACCGGCGAGAATCGCGTCTCGACCACGCGAAAGTCTTCGTTCACCCTCTTCCGCATCGCTCGCCAGTTGAACCCCTTGTGCCCGTGATACCGGTTCGGGATTCCCGACTCGAATTCGGTCTCGTATACGGGCCGGTCGACGACCACCCGGTCTCCGGGGGCCAGCATGCGCAGGAATTCACGGGCGCCGTACCGCTCGCGGTGGCGGTAGTCGCTCGAAACCCGCCGCGCCGCGACCGCGCGTGCCGCCTGCTTTACGATCAGCGGGAGTCCGGTCTCCACCGGCACGCTGATCACCACCCGTCCGTCTGCCGCCACCAGCCGTCGCATACGGGCCAGCGCCGCGTCCACGGCATCGGCCGGACAGTGCTCCAGCACTTCGGTACACAGGATCACGCCGAAGCGTCCCGCCTCCAACGCGTCGGACTCGCTGGCCAGCATGAAGCGCAGGCCGCCGAGGTGGCCGAACCGATCGGTGCATGCCCGCACGAGGCCGGGGTCCACTTCCAGCCCCACGGAATCGGGAAATCGCTCGTGGGCCAGTGCCAGGAAGGTGCCGTCGCCGCATCCGTAGTCGAGCAGCGGGCGGCCCTCCCCCGCGGCCACCAGTGCCAGCGCCGTCTCGAACCGCCGCCGGTGGCTCCAGGACAGGATCGAGCACCCGCCGAACAACTGCTTGCTGGCGTAGGTTCCCGCGGCGAGTTGTTGATCGTCCGACCGCATCAGCTGGCCACCAGTTGTTGAAAGAACGTCAGATACCGCCGCGCAATGACGGGCCAGGCGAACTCCCGCTCGGCGCGCGCCCGTCCTCGCGCGCCAAGGTCACGGCGGGCTCCGGCGTCACTCAACAACTGCGCCAACGCTCGAACCCACCCGTCCCGGTCCCGCTCTCCCACGACGACGCCCGCGTCCCCGATCACGTGGGGCACCTCGCCGCTGTCGCTCCCCACCACCGGCACCCCGCACGCGAACGCCTCCACGATCATGCGTCCGAACTGCTCGCGCCACGCCGGCGTCGTCTGGCTCGGCGCCACCAGGACGTCCATGGCCCCGAGCACCGGCGGAACCTCATCGTGTGAAACGCCCGTCATCACGCACACCCGGCCTTCGTGGCGGGCCGCGAAGGCGCGCAGGTCGGCTTCGAAGGGCCCGCCACCCACGAACAACGCGCGCCACGCCACCCCGAGTCGATCGAGCGCCTGCAGGACTTCGAGGAGCATCGGGAGCCCCTTGCTCTCGATGAACCGGCCCAGATACCCGACGATTGGCGGCCCGTCGTCGTCCCACCCCGCCCGGGTACGGAGCGCGCCGGGGTCCGCCGCCCCCGGGGAGAACCGCGACAGATCCACGCCGAAGGGAATTACGGCGTGTGGACGCCCGGCGTAGGCCCGCCGGGCCAGGAGCGTTGCTTCAACGGAACGTCCGAACGCGATCCACCCGCGGGCGCGGCGCATGCTGTACCTCTCCACGGCGCCGAATGGAGGGGGATACCGCTTCCCGATGTTCTGGAAGCTCGCGTAGACGAGCGCCGAGTCGCCCCGGGCCGCCCGCGCCACCTGCGCCGCCGCCAGCACGTAGGGCTCCTCCCAACAATGCACCACGTCCCAGGACTCCCGGAGCAGCGCGCGCAGCCCATGACCGTAGGTCATCACGTGGATGCGCGACGCGAGGCGGACCGGCAGCCGTTCCAGGACGCACCGCTCGTCGGGATCGCCGGTCGTGACCAGCGGACCCAGGTCGCCCGGGAAGCGGTCCGGCGCGGCCACCGTCACCGTCCAGCTCGCGCCGGCCTCCTGCTGGATGGCTTCGGCGAGCTCGCGATTGCGACGCACACAATACGAATGCCCGAGGGTCAGGAGGCGGCGGGGTTCGGTCACGTCGGTTCCCGGTAGGGCGGAAACTCGCGGGTCAGCCGCCGCCAGCGACGGATCGTCGCCCAGCGAACCGCCCGCCGCTGCGCCACGGCTTCTCGCAGGTCGCGCCGCAGCCAGGCGAGGATGGTCCGGAACCCGCCCGGATCGTCCACGCCCCACCCGCGGCGCATGCGGAAGTAGGCCACGAGACGCATCGGGACGCGGAGGGCCAGCACGGGCAATGGATCGTTGTAGATCGAGGCGAGCACACCGTTGCGGACCGTCAGGTGCAGATATCGCCGCACGTCGCGGCCGGCCGGATCGGCGAGATGCGCGACCCGGGCCTGTGGGAGGTATACCACGTGCAGCCCGGCATCCAGAATGCGCAGGCAGAGTTCGCGCTCTTCGCCGTTGATCAGGAGTTGGGAACGAAATCCGCCGAGCGAGACGAAGGCATCGCGCCGCACCAGATGCGCGAATCCAATGAACGAGGCCACGTAGCAAGCGTGGGAAACGGGCGCCGGCTGGGCGGCCGGAGGCCAGGGATTGCCGTCCGCCTGAGCCTGGGCAAATGCCACCGCGGCGATCGACGGATCGGCCGCCATCGTGTCCCGCGCCATCCGGATCGCGTCGCCCGAAACCAACTGGGCATCGTCGTCGAGATTCAACACCAGCGGGCTGCCTGCCTGAAACACCGCTTCCGAGCGCGCGGTGGCAAGGCCCCGGGCCGGATCGAAGCGGAGCACCCGCAGCTTCCGTTGGTCGTGCGGGCTCAGCGCCGCCCGCACCCGGGGCTCCAGCGGATCCTCCGAGCCATCGTCGACCACGATGACCTCGTCCAGCATCTCGTCGATCGCCGCCAGCGACGCGATGCACCGGGCCAACGATTCCGGCCGGCCGCGGCTCGCAATGCCGACGGACACCCGCGCGCCGGCGTTCACGTCCGCACCCGCCGCATGGCCACCGCCGCCCGGTACGACTCCACGGTCCGCGCCGCCGCCCGCGCCCAGGTGTGGGCGGCCGCGAGCGGAAGCGCCGCCCCGGCAAGCCGCGCCCGCAGTTCGGGGTCGCCGAGCAGCCGCCGCATCGCCGCGGCCAGCGCCGGCGCCGACCGCGGCGCCACGAGCAGCCCCGTTTCGCCGTCGCGAATCAGAGCCGGCGCGCACCCGACGGGCGTGGCAATCACCGGCAATCCCTGGCTCATCGCCTCGATGACTACCATTCCGAATCCCTCATAGGTGGAGGGCACCACCAGCATGTCGTGCGCGCGATATTGCGCCATCACCTCATCCTCGCCCACCCGCTGCAGGACGGTGACGGCCTGCCGTACCGGGGGCGCGAAGTGCGACAGCACGGCGTCGCGGGGCATCGCCGCTCCCACGATCGTGAGACGTGCTCCCGGGGTGTCGGCCGCCACCGCGGAGAACGCGGTGGCCAGGTAGCGAACCCCCTTCACGTCGTCCCACGTGCCGCAGAACAGTATCCCCCGTCCACGCGACGCGCCGGGCGCGGGCGCATCGTCGAGGAATCGCGCCGAAACGCCGTGGGGCACGACGTCCACCGCATCACGAGCCTTCCAGCCCCGGGCCGCCACGAACTCCGCGTCCCCCGCATTGGGAACGATCATCCGGTCGGCCAGCCGGGCCGCGAGCGCAACCTGCGAGAGTCGCGCTGCCGGATACCACCACCGGCGATACCACGGCTTGTGCGACAGCCCGGCGGCGTGGTCGTCCAGGAGCCGCTGGTAGTTCCGGTGCTCGAGGCCGTGCGACCGGCTGACGACGGCCACCGGCGACGACGGAGTCAATGCCCGCCGGAGTCCGAGAAGGCTGCCTTCGGCGCTCGCCACGTCGATCACGTCGTAGGCCGCCGGGGCCCGCGCCACCGCCCGGGCGGCCAGCGCCGGCGCCACCGCCCACCGAATCTTCGACTGGCGGGGCCGCGTGCCCAACTGCGGCGCCAGCACGACGTCGCATTGATGCCCGAGTTGTACCAGCTCCTCGCGCAGCTTGTAGTACACCTTGCTCGACCCGAGGCGTGGATCCGCCGCGTAGTCGCCCACCAGCAGGACGCGAAGTGGAGCGGTCATCGTTCCGGCGACCGCGTTCCCGACGCCAGCAGGGTGTCGACCGTATGCGCGATGGCGAAGGCGCGCGCGTACAATTCCGCGCCCGCCCCGCCGACGCGCCGGCGTCGTTCGGGGTCGGTCAGCAGTTGCAGTACGGCGTCGCCCAGGAGTTCGGGGGGGCGATGCGCCGCGAACACCACCGGGGCGCCCTCGTCCCACACTGCCTCGGTGGCCGGGCCCCGGTTCGTCACGACGGGCACACCGTTCACGAGCGCCGCCATCAGCGTCGTCCGGCGACCGCTCGCGCCGTCGGCATAAGGCTGCAGCGCCACGTCACAGGCCTTGAGGCAGGCCGCCACTTCATCGGCCGAAAGACTCTCCGTGGCCGTCACCCGGTCCTTCCACGCCGGCCGGTCGCGACAGAGATGCTGGGCGAATGCCTCGCCGCCGGATCCGATCAGACACACACGGACGTCCGCGCGCGCGCTCAGCACCCGCGCCAGCGCCGGTTCGAGCAGATCCGTCACCAGCGATCCATACGTCCCGAAATGGCCGACCACGCAGCTCCCGGACTCGGGCGCAAGCCAGGCACGCCAGTCCGCAACCCGTACCTCGTCCGTGGCCGCCGGCACCGATGACGCAATTGGCAGCCACACGAACCGCCGCGCCCGTGGGGCGTAGCGGCGCAGTCGGCGCTGCCAGGCATCGGTGGATACGTACGCCACCCGGATATCCGAGAGCAGGAGTACCGCCATCGCACGGTTCGCCAGGGCGAGCACGTTTCGACGGAGTGGCCAGCGCGTGAACGGGTAGTAGGGTTCGTGAAACATCACCCGCACGTCGTTCTGTCGTTCGCGCGCCCGCGCCTGCACCCAGCGGCAGAACCGGAAGTTCATTCCCCGAGCGCCGAACGCCTGGGGCACATACTGCACGAGAATGGTTCTCGGTGCTCCGGTCTCTTCGAGCCCGGCGCTCAGCGCCTGGAGCCCGGCCTCATCGAAGCCGTCGCCCAGGCGGTGCACCCGGATGCCGCGCCCGGCCGCGGTCCCGTCATCCGCGCCGGGCGCCCACACGTGTACCTCGCGCTCCGAGGCAGCGAGCGCGCGCGCCAGATTCGCCGTGTAGTCGCTCACACCGCCGCGTTGGGGCGGGTACTCGCCCGTGATCAGGTGCCAGGGCTGGCCCGTCATCCGGCACCCCGCGCCGCGGCGTCCGTCAGCACGCGCTCCAGAACGCCCACATGGCGGTTCAGCGTGAGCTGCTCGGCCATGCGCCGAGCGCCGGCGCGCCGCGCGCGCAACGTGGTGTCGTGCGCGTATGCGTCCGCCAGCGCATCGGCCAACCCCGCGACGCCCCTGCCGGAATTCACCAGCCAGCCGTTCTCTCCGTCGCGCAGCCAGCTTCCGATTCCGCCCACGTCGAATCCGATCGCCGCCGCCCCGAACGCCCCCGCCTCGAGGCCCGTGAGTCCGAACGGCTCCGGCCACACACTCGGCACGGCCACCACCGACGCCGCACCGAACAGGTGGGTCCGTCGCTCGCCGTCCACCCAACCGGGGAATTCGGCCGGAACGTTCAGCGACGCGGCGAGGGTTTCCCAGTCGCCGCGGGCCGGTCCGTCGCCGGCCAGTGTCAATGCGATCGGCGCGCCGAGTTGCTTGCCGGCCCGCGCCGCCGCCCGGATCAGGAGGTCGCCGCCCTTCAGCGCCGTCATGCGTCCGATGAACAGCGCGCGGAACACCCGCGGCACGGACGCCGGTTCCGCCGGCAGTTCGGCGGCGAACAGCGGGTTCGCCACGACGCGCGCCGCGTCGACGCCATTGCGGACGTACTCGCGGTGCATGTGTTCACTCGGGGCCACGATCGCCGCGTACCGCGTCAGCAGGGCGTGCTGCGCCCGCGCCCAGGCGTACTGCTCCTGCAGGGCACGCACGCTCAACTGGCAACAGTGGCGCGGCAGGTAGAGCACGGCACACGCCGCTCCGAAGCGCCGGTCGCACGCAACCGGGCGGGGAAAGGCATGCATCTTGAATCCGCCGATGCACGTGCCGACGTACCCGTGCACCATCTTCACCACCGGCATCCGGTCGAGCAGCTGCGCGTCGACCGACAGGTCGCGCATATTGTTCGAGAAGGCGAGATCGGGCCTCCAGGCCCCGGCCGCGTCGACGGCCGTCGTGACACCCCACTGGTCCACGCAGAAGTGCGGGGCGTCGGCGTCGATCGGGGACACCGACCGCGTCTGCAACCGGTCCAGATGCAGGAGCGCCAACGCGTGCCCCCGCGCCTGGAGGGCTCCCGCGATCGCCGTCAGGTAGGTCTGCACCCCGCCCGCGTCGCCGACACCGTCGTTGACGATGAGAATGCGCACCGGTCAGCCCGGCTCCGGCCGCGGGCGGCGGCGCATTCGGCGAGCGGCGGTGGCGGCAGCAGCGCCCAGGGTTCCCAGCGCGCCCGCCGCGCTCAGGCGCCGGCGCCATCGTTGCAGCCGGCGTCTGTGGTCGCGTGCGATCGCCGCATCCCAGCGCTCGTGGAACACGAGCGCATTGCGGAGCGCCGCCGCCTGCCGCCGTTCCGACGGGGTGCGGCCGTACGTCGTACTCAGCAGGTGTTGGTAGGCCCCGTCCCGCTCGAAGCCGTGCGTTGCCACCTTCCATCCCGCCGCACGGATGCGAAAACAGAAGTCCGCTTCGTCCCACTCCGTCGGCCGGAAGATTTCGTCGAGCGGCCCCACGCGATCGATGCACGCGCGGCGCACCGCCCACGGTCGCATCACCGCGTCCACCTCGAACAGGCGGATCCAGTTGAGGGGACCACTGCCGATGGTGCTCTGAAGTCGCCGCCAGTCCACCGAATCGTCCCACGTCCGCACGGGCTCGTCCACCGGCAGGCACCGCAACCCGCGGCTCAGGCTCAGGAGGCCGATGTCCGGGTAGGCCTCGAACGTGGCCAGCAACTCCGGCACGAACCAACGCGTTTGCAGGAACATGTCGTCGTGCCAACTCAGGATGAGCGGCGCGCGGGCTTCCCGGAATCCGCGGTTCGTACACATCAACTCGTGAACGTTATCCTCGTGCAGGGCCCGCATCACGATCGACCCCCACGCCTCGTCGCGCGCCGCGTCGAGATAGGCCGCCGTGCCGTCGGTGCACCCGTCCTCCACCACCAGCAGCTCGACGGACTGATCGCCGGCGTACCGGCGCCAGGCCGCCAGGCACCGCTGCAGCACCGGCAGGTTGTCGTGGGTCGCAATCACCACCGACAGACGGGGGAGGGAAGCCTCGGCCATCACGGCACCCGCGCGTATGCCTGCAGGTGAAACGTCAACGGGGTACGGGTGCCGCCGGGCATCAGGCGCGCCAACGCGTATGCCGAGCGCCGCATCGCGTTCATCCGGAACCGGCCGAACGCGGACGCATCTCCCGGCTGGACGATTTCCGGCGCGGCCGGTTCGACCCGCACGTCCGTGAACCCCGCCCCCGTGAGCGCCCGCGCGAGCGTGGCCGGCGTGAAATGGTTCACGTGCACGAGGTTGTCGGCGACCGTCGCTCGATACCCAGGAACGAGCCGGGCGCGCAGCAACTCCTTCTGCAACTGCACCGGACCGTTGGGCACCTTCACCGCCAGCCACCCACCCGACGCGACGACACGCCGGATGCCGGCCAGCGCCGGGATCGGGTCCGGAATGTGTTCGAGCACGTCGATGAACGTGGCGGCGTCGTACCGATGGCCGGCGTCGGCAAGATCGCGGACGTCGGCACGGTGGACCGTCAGGCCGGTCGCCGTGGCGGCAAACGCCGCCGTCTGTGGATTCAATTCCACGCCGTCGGCGGTCCACCCCGCGTCGCGGGCCACCCGCAGGAGCCGCCCCACATGGGCGCCGATGTCGAGCAGCGTCCGCCGCGACTCCGGCAGCAACCGGCCCAGTCGTCGCAGCACGGTTTGGAAGATCAGGTCCTTGTAGCCGCTCTCGTACTCCCGCGCCATCCAATCCTCCGACCATCGCTGGTCGTACATGCGCGCGAAGAAGTGATCCAGCGTCGGCAGCGCCTGCGGCTGCGAGAACCCGCAGTCCGCGCAGCGCACGAGCATCACGTGCTGATCCGTGTAGGCCGCCAGTCCGGGATCCTGCTCGGCGTAGTTCGAATACTCGAAGATGGCGCGATGCACGGGAGCGAGACGCGTGCCTCCGCAGATCCAACAGCTTCGCAGCGGCTCGAACAGATTTGCCGTCATGCCGTGCCCTCCATGAGCTGTACGATCCGGGCCGCCATGTCGTCCCAACTCCAGGCGCGCAGCCGCACCGACGCCTCGGCAGCGGCGGCATTCCACCGGTCCCGGTCGTCGCGCCAACGCTGGAGCGCGCCGGCGAGGGCCGACGCATCCTCATGCCGCTCCGGCTGCAGCCCCTCCAGTCCGCTCAGCCGTTCCGCCACCCCGGCATCGGGATACACGATCGCCGGCAGGCCACAGCACACGGCCTCGTGCACGGCGAGACCGTAGGCCTCGTAGCGGGCCGGGGCGGCAATGGCGTCACAGGCCCACAACACCGCCCGCACGTCCCGGGTGAACCCGAGAAACCGGATCCGGTCGCCCAACCCGGCCGCCTCCGCGGCCCGGCGCCAGGCCTCGAGTTCGCTCCCCGCGCCGACGACCACCAGACGCGGGTCCCACGCCCGGCCGGCGCAGAGTTCGCGCCACGCAGCGAACAGGAGATCGAATCCCTTGCGACGGTCCCCGAGCGCGCCGACGAACGCCACGCCCGGGTGGTCGTCTTCCCAGCCCAGCGCCCCGCGGGCGGCGGCACGTTCCACCGGCGTCGGTGGGCGGTGATAGGCCGCGTCGGTGCCGTAGTAGACGGTGTGTACGCGGTCGCCGCCAACGCCGACGCCCGCGGTCACGTCGTGGGCGGTCGCCTTCGAGTTGGCGATCACCAGACGGGCCGCCCGCAACGCCGCGCGTTCATCCGACACGTACCGTCGGTACTTCCACGCGCCCACGGCACGCCGCGTCGCCGATGTCGCGATCTCGGGCCGGTGGCCCGCATGGACGTAGTGCACCCAATTGGCGTCGGTGCTCACGCAGTTGCCGCCGTTGGCGATCGTGTGTCCACCACGCGCGACCATGAGCCGCCCCCAGTGACGCCCCGCCCGCGCCAGCGCTCCGGCGCCAAGGAGATACGAATTCAGGGGCTTTCGCACCCGGTGCCAGTGTACGCCCGGCATCGACGCCAACGACGCGTCCACCCGGTGCGCTACCAGGTGCGTCTCGGCGCCGGCGGATGCCAGATACCGGGCCAGATGAAAGTTGGCGACGTCCATGCCTCCCGTGCGCACGAAGTCCCCCGTCACCACGGCGAATGGTTTCACGTAGCCGCCGGCGCCGGCCACGCGTCGTGGCGTGCCTGGTTCCGGGCCGCCGCGAACAACGCCGCATTCAGCAGCCAGAATTCCATCCCCGTCTGCGAGAGAAAGACCGGATAGGAGAACGTGAACGCGCAAGTCCCGATCGAGTAGCCGAGAATGACCGTGGCCCACAACGACAGCCCCGGATCGCCGCGCGAACGCCAGCGCGCAATGCCGAGCGTCGTCAGCAACGTGACGCCCACGATCCACACGTAGGCGATCATCAACGGCGCCCCGCCGTCCAGAATCCACCCGCTCCACTGGATTTCCGCCCACAGCGCCTCGTCCGGATTCGACTTGTCGCCGAAGTACGACTGCATCATGCCCCAGCGGCCGATGCCGGCGCCCAACGGATATTCGGGGAGCATTTCCTCGAACGCCTGCTTGAGAAATCCGCCGCGGTTCTGCTCGTAGATCTGCTGCGGCGTCGCCGCCGTGAGGCTCCGGACCCGGTGCTCCACGCTCTCGTTCGCCATCGAGACGGCCCCCCGGAAGCTGACCACCAGCACGGCCACGAGCACGACGCCGAATCCGGCCAGACGCTTGTAGTCGCGGCGAATCATCAGGACGCCGGTCACGCCGACGAGACTGATGCCCGTCACCACCATCAGGGCGCGGATCTGGGAGAGGTACAGGCACATCAACCCCAGCAGTACGCTGCCGATCGCACTCGCCGACAGCCATCGCCGCTCGCTGGTGAGGTAGACCCCGATGCCCAGCACCACGGCGTAGAGGCCGGAGCTCGCCGCGCCCCCGGGCACGTCGGTCAGTCCCATCGGGCGGAAAACCCGCACGCCGCCGGAGGTGACGATCTTCAAACTTTCGGCATACCCGCGACCGAGCCCGAGAATCACCGGGGAAACGTTCGGCTGGAAGTGGCCCGGAAAATAGACCTGGAGCACGCCCACCAGCGAGCCGACCGTATGGAAGACCCACATCGTCATCAACAACATGCGCAGCGTCTTCGTCGTCACTCGCAGCCGGGGCACCCAGAACAGCGGCGCCATGATCGCGAGGTAGAGTCCCACCTGCGCCAGCGCGGCGGGCAGCGCCGCCGCGGTCGGGTTCAGAACCGACAGTCCGAGGAGCACGACCACCACGAGCGCCATCGGGCGCGCCGGATGGAAACCGGCCTTGCCCCGCGCCAGGACGAGGAACGCCAGACTGCTGCCGAACGCCGCCATCCGGATCAGCGTCCGCGCCCCTCCGAGCGGACTGATGATCGCGAGCTGCGATGCGACTTCGATGATGATGAACCAGCGGATCCAGAAGTCGGCTTCGCGCTCCTCGATCGAGAACGGATTCGCGATCGCGTTCCCGGCGGCCGGGGACGCCATGGTGGTCACGCGCGCGGAACCGGTTTGCGCGCCACGATCGCGACGTTGTCGGAGCACCCGCGCGGGGCCGACCGGCTGACGAATCGCGGATAGTGCCCGCCGGTGAGCGGCACCCGGCCCTCGCCGCTGTAGCGGACCTCCGCGTCCACCAGCCCGGCCTCTCCCAGCACCCGCCGCAGATCGATTTCCAGCAGCGCCGTGCGGTGCGCCGGATAGGACGCATCCTGAAAGGCGTTGAACGCGTTCTTGAGCAGCAGCGTCGTCTTGCTCAGCAGACTGAGTTGATTGGGCGTGGTGACGACCACCCAACCGCCCGGCGCGGCCAGTCGTGCCAACTCCCGTCCGAACGCCCACGGATTTTCCAGGTGCTCGATGGTCTCGACGGCGGCCACCACGTCGGCGCTGCCGTCGGCCATGGGAATGCCGGGCTGATCCAGATCGTGCCGCACGAATTCCACCGCTGCATCCAGCCCCTCGTAGCGCACGGTATCCACGCCGACGACGCGCGCGAAGCGGTGCTGCAGGCGCCGGCAGAGCGTGCCGGTGCCGCAGCCGACGTCGGCTAGCACCCCACCCCCGTCGTGCCGGGTGGCCACGAGTGCCTCGACCATGGCGTAGATCGCATCGCCGCTCGTCCCGCGTGATTGCCGGGCGCGTGATTCGAGGTCGAGCATCCCCCCGGTCACCGGCGGCCTCGCGTGGCGACGAGCGGCGCCAGCACGTCGTGCAACTGGCGCAGGCGCGCTCCCGGATCGCACAGCGTGCGGGCCCGCCCCGGCCCGGCGGCCCCCATTGCCCGGCGTCGCGCCGGGTCCAGGATCAGTGCCCGCAGGGCGTTGGCGAATTCGTCCGGCCGTCGCGGAGGCACGAGCACACCGCAGGCATGCCCGCTGATGATCTCGGTGGGTCCACCCATGTCCGTGGCCACCACCGGCACGCCGGCGTAGAGGGCCTCGATGATCGCCACGCCGAACGGCTCCGCCTGCGCGTTGGGCTGACAGAAGATGTCGGCGCCGGTGAGCACATTGCCGACGTCGTCGCGCTCTCCGAGGAACCGTACGCGCGTCCGGACGCCACGCGACACCACCAGATTCTTCAGTTGCGCTTCGTAGCTCTTCTCGGCCGCGCGCTGCGCCCCGCCCACGATCCAGCACTCCCAACCGGGCAACTCCCCGAGGAAGCCGAGCGCGTGCAGAAGCAGCGCGTGCCCCTTCCAGCGCTCCAGGCGCCCCACCTGCACGATGACCGCGGTTTCCGGTGGGACTCCGAACTCGCGGCGCACCGATTCGCGCGTCGCCGTCACCGTGGGTGGCGACACCGGACAGTGGACCAACTCCGCCTGGGCGCGCGGGAACACCCGCCGCACCGTCTGCCCCGTGTATTCGCTGTTGTAGATCACCACGTCCGGCGCCCGCAGCCGCGCCCATCGCTCGGTCCAGTGCGTGCCGCGCACGGCGTCGTGCAACCAGAAGCCCACCGGGTAGCCGGCTCGTCGGGCGGTCGCCCCGAACATCGAGTACGACCACGCCGAATGGCACATCACCACATCCGGCCGGTGCGACTTGAGCAGCGCCCGCAGGGCGCGGCGCGCCCGGATCACCGTCTGCGGCCGGCTTGCACGAACCGCCCCCAACAGATGCACGGGAGTGCCGCTCTCGCGGAGCTCCCGGGCCAGCCGACCGTCGAAGCAGAGCGCGAACTCGGGCTCGAGCTTGGCGAACGTGTCCCGCTGCCGGGCGAGCACGACGAGCGTCGACTCCACGCCCCCGTAGAGGTTTCCGCTGTAGACGTGGAGGAGCTTCATCCCGACGCGCGCTCCCCGCGCCGGTGCGCCAGCACGGATCGGTAGACCGCCGCGACTTCGACGCCCAACCGGCGCCGGTCGAAACGCTGCTCGGCGCTCCGCCGGCCCGCCTGCCCGAGCCGCAACCGAAGCTCGCGATTCTCCACCAACTCCCGGATCGCCGCCGCCAACTCCTCGACGCTGCCGGGAGTTGCGGTGAGCGCATCTTCTCGAGCACGCACGATTTCCCCCGCGCCCCCGGCCGCACTCGTGATCACCGCGCGCCCGCAGGCCATGCCCTCGGCGACCACCAACCCGAACGGCTCCGGAACGACCGTCGCATGCACGATCACGTCCAACGCCCGCATCGCTGCCGCCGGGTCGTCGACGAACCCGGTGAACCCTACCCGGTCCCCGAGCTCCAGCTCCGCGGCCAGCGCCCGAAGGCGGTCCACCGAAAATTCGCTGCCGCGCGTCTCGTATACCGCACCGCCCACCACATAGGCGCGCAACCCCAGCCTGCGGGGAAGCGCGGCCAGCGCGCGCAGGAACACCTCGTGGCCCTTGAATCGGCCCATCGTCGCCACCAGCCCCACCCGAACCGTTTCCGGCGGCGCCGGCGGCATACCGGCCAGACGGTCGAGGTCCGCCCGCGGTCCGTCCGGGTTGAAGTCGTCCAGGTCCACACCGTTCAACACAACCTGCACCGGCATTCGGCCGCGCCACGCGCGCCGCGCATCCTCGGCAACGGCATGCGACACGGCGATCGCCGCGTCACACCTGCGTGAGAGATGTTTGATCGCGTGAGCCATCAAGGGCCGGGAGGAGACGAAGTCGTGCAGGTGCCACACGAGCGCGGCGCCGGGCGGCCGGCTCCACGCTCCCATGACGTGCATCTTGAATCCGTTGGTGTGGACGATGTCGGGCGCCTGACGTTTCAACGCATCGCGCAACGCCCGACGGTAGCGCACCACCCCACCCGCGGCCGCCAGGCTTCGCATGCCGAGTCCCAACAGACGGCCGGTCCGACCCAGAGTCGCCGAATCACCCAGCCGCGCCACCGACTTCGGCATCGCCACGATGTCGGCCGCGACCCCCAGCGCCCGGGTGCGATCTACGAACGGACCGGCGCGCGACGAGTGGAGCGCCAGGCTCCACATGGGTTCGTGACTGTGCACGCTCTGCATGACGTCGAGCAGGCACCGCTCCGCACCACCGAGTTGGCCGCTTCCACTGAGATAGACGATGCGCACATGCCTCGGTCCGCTGACTGCGAGGGCCGGCGATTGAACCGGAACGGGCGAGCACCGGTGAAAACAGGTGTTTCGGTCGCAAAACCGCCAGTTGCACTTGGCCCGGCTCAGACGTCGTCATCGGCCGGACGGTGGAGTGAGATATAATGCCCGCCACCGTCTAGAGCCAATACAGTTCGCGACATTTCATGCGTCTGATGCGGATCTTATCTTGCGGTGGATGGCCAACATGACTCTGGTTTTGCCCGATTTCCCACGCGCCCGCCGGCCCTGGCTGGCGATGGCTCTGGCCGCCTGCCTCGGCGGGCCGGCGGGCGCATTCGCGCAGCAGTCGGCGCCGGTGCAATCCAGCAGTCCGCGACTCGATTCGTTACGGCGCCAGTTCCAGGTGGCCCCGGCCCCGGTTCAGCCGATCATCGTCGCCAGCTTTCTCAGCGCCCCCGGCAGCAGCCTCGGATCGCCGTCGCCCTCCGGGGTCGGAAGCGGCGACTACTTCATGGGCGCCGGCTATCAGGACCGGACGCGATTCACGAGCCGGCCAGACGGTGGGTTCGGAGTCGGCACGGGATTCGGCGATCCGGGGGCGGGGATCGCGCTCGAAGTTGCGGTCTCATCGTACTCGTCGGTCCGCCGCTCGTTCGCCTCCGTGGGCGGCATCAGCTTCAAGCTGCACCATCGCGATTCCCAGCACCTGCTGCTGTACGCGCTCGGGGTCGAGAACGCCGTGCCGTGGGGACTCACCGACGGTGGAACCAGCGTCTACGGCACGGCGGGACACGTCTTCGTGCTGCGCCCGGGCGACAACACGCCGTTCGGCGTGCTCACGGCGTCGTTGGGAGTCGGCAGCGGCCGGTTCCGTCCGCAGCGCGCGGTTCTCAACCACCGCGGTTCGGTTGGGGTGTTTGGGGGCGCCGGACTCCGGCTCATCCCCGCAATTGCGGTCGCCGCCGACTGGACGGGGCAGGACCTCGACGCCGGCTTCACGGTGACGCCGTTCCGCGACCGTGGCATCGTCGCGTCCATCGGGTACGCCGACCTCACCCGCACGGCGGGCGACGGCGCGCGGTTCATCATGAGCATCGGCTACGGCTTCAACGCTCACCGCGACAATCGACGCCTCTCTCCGGAGGATCTCAGTGCCGTATTCAGAACGCCATAACGGCTGGTGGCGGGCCGTGGCGGGCGCCGGCGTGGTGCTCACGCTCGTGTCCGCTCCCGCCGCCGCCCAGGTTGGCAATCAGTCGGACGTGACCGGCATCCCGATCACCAGCAGCAGCGTCGTGAGTCCGGTATTCGGCGTCTCGCTCGGCGGCGCGGTTCGCGTGATCACGTTTCTCACGCCGCAGATCGCCCAATCCTATCAGCAGACGGCGGCTCGGGTGAACGCCGAGCTGAGCAGCCAGGCGTTCACGGACAGCGGCGGAGTCCGGCCCAATCCCGTGACGCAGAACCTGATCTACGAAGTCGCCTCGGGCGGGAATACCAGCGCCCAGGCCGCCAATCGGCTGCTGGGCATCCTCACCACCGGCAACGATTCGCCGGCCACGGTGGCCAACGCGCAGGCGTTCCTCGAGTCCTTTCGCGGACTGCTCGCCAGGGGCATCGCCATGGACCCGCGCTTCTTCAACTCGCTCACCGCCACCCAGTTGGCGAACGCCGTGGGTGCCTACAACGCATTCATCGGTACCAGCACGGAGGGGTTCCTCTCTTCGCCACCCCCGGAGTTGAACGCCATTCGCGACGTGCTGACGCAGCTCACGTCGCGATAGGGACGGGCCGGCCGGCGATCCCGGCGTCCCTCAGGGGTGGCGCGCCAGGGCAACGATGAGCCCGACGGTCTGCAGCGCCGTCAGCGCGTTCTGCCAGGTGAACCAGGTGAAGTGCTTCGCCGGGACGACGATGCGGTCGCCGGACTCGAGCAGCACCCCGAGCATCGGCGCGCCGGTCTCGATGGCCTGCTCGGCGTTCAGAATCACCACGTGGTCGTTGCGGAGCAGTCGGATCTGCGACAGGTCCGCATTGTTCGTCGGACCGCCGGCCTGGCTGAGCGCATCGAACACCGATTGCGTGGCATCCACGGGGTACAGCCCAGGCCGCGCCACCTGGCCGATCACGCTCACGCGGAACTGAAGGGACAGGATCGCCACCCCGTTGGTGGTGAGGGCGCGGTAGTGGTCCCGGACCTCGTTGCGCACTTCGCTGAGCGCCTTGCCCGAGACGTTGAGTTCTCCGAGGAGCGGGATTGCGACGACGCCCGAGGTTTCCACCTGGTAGTCACCGGAGTACTGCTGTTCCGGCCAGAACTTGATGCGCAGCAGATCGCCGGGCCGCACGATGACGTCGGTGACCGCGTGCGGTTCGGGAACGGGATTCTGGGCGCGGGCCCGCGGCGCGAACGCCGCGAGGACCAGCATCGCGGAGAGCAGTCGGAAGGATCGTGGCATGAGCGAGCGGGATCGAGGAATCGGTGCCCCAGTATAGCACGTCATCACGGCCTCACGCGACGCCGTGTCGCCCCGTGGGTCCCCAGCCAGAGATTCCCTTCCGGCAGCCCGCCGTCGGTCCACAGCGTTCGCGTCCGTTCCGGCGGTTCGGCCACGGGCTCGTCGGTGAGTCGGAAGGTTCCCCAGTGGATGGGCAGCATCGCGGGAGCCGGGGCGCCGGGATGGGCCGCGCAGAGTTCCCGGTACGCCTGCACAGCGTCCTCGGGGTTCATGTGCACGCTCCCCATGAACCACCGCGGTTCGTAGGCGCCCACCGGCAGGAGCACCAGATCGAATGGCCCGTCGCGTTCGCCGATCCGCGGGAATTCCGGGTGGTACGCCGTATCTCCGGCAAAGAACACACGCCAGCCGTGGGCCGAGATCGTCCAGCCCGACCACAGCGATCGATTTCGATCCCATGGCGAGCGTCCACTGAAATGCCGCGCCGGTACGCACGACACGAGCGCGGGGCCCGCCTGGCCCACGCCCCACCAGTCGAGCTCCTGAACGTCCCGCACCCCCCAACGCCGCAACGAGCTGCCCACCCCTAGCGGCGCGAACCAGCGAGCGGCAGGGTGTGCCCGTCCGAGGCGCCGCACCGTGCGGCGGTCGAGATGGTCGTAATGGTCGTGCGAAATCAGCACGACGTCGATCGCGGGGAGCCTCTCGAGGGGAAGGGCGGCCGGCACCAAGCGCTGAGGTCCCAGCCAGGAGACCGGGCTGGCGCGACGGCTCCACATGGGATCGGTGAGTACGTTCACTCCACCGAGTTGCAGCAACGCCGTCGCGTGCCCCACCCACGTCGCGGTCAGCGTCCCGTCGAGGGCGCGCGGCGTCTCGAATTGGCCGGACGCGGGCGGTGCCAGCGCATTCGCCCCCCCGGGGTCTGGGGTCCGGCCCTCGCGCTCCCGCCGCCAGCGGAGGAAGTCACGAAAGCCATGCGCGGCATCCCCGGGCCAAGGATTGCGGAAGCCTCCGCCGGGGTTGTGGTGCGGTTGCAGCATCCGGGAAACATATCCCGCAGCGGGTCGTGGCCGTGACCTTCCCCCGATAGCCGGCGTCCCTTTCGGGGGTTAGATTTCAGGGTTGCATGGACCGGGCATTGGCCCGAGCCGCGCCCTCCCACGCCCGTGTGCGGCACGGGCGGTTCTCGTTTTCAGCATTCTCCGGAGAGTTGCATGCCAGGTTTCGGCATTTTGGCCGGCCGCTGGTGGATCCCGCTGCTGTTCGTCGTCGTAGCCGGGCACATCACCAACGTCTGCGTGACGTTGTTTCTGCACCGTGCCCAGACCCACCGCGGAGTCCGCCTGCACTATCTGGCCGCGCTCCCGATGCGGTTGTGGCTCTGGCTCACGACGGCGATCGTCACCAAGGAATGGGTCGCCTGCCACCGCAAGCACCATGCGTTTGCCGACCGCGAGGGCGACCCGCACAGCCCGCTGATCGAAGGGCTGCGCAACATCGTCCTCAAGGGCGCATTCTACTATAGAAAGGCCGTGCGTCAGCCCGGCATGCTCGACAAGTACGGCAAGGGAACCCCGAACGACTGGATCGAGCGCCATCTGCTGTCGCGCCTCAACTGGCTCGGGATCCTGTTCATGCTGGCCATCGACATCTATCTGTTCAGCTTCATCGTCGGCCCGCTGGTGTGGGCCGTGCAGATGATGTGGATTCCGTTCTGGGCCGCCGGCGTGATCAACGGCGTCGGACACGCACTCGGCTATCGCAACTTCAACGTGAAGGACGAGAGCCGGAACATCGCCCCCATCGCCATCTGGCTGGGAGGTGAGGAATTGCACAACAACCACCACGCCGACCCGAAGTCCGCGAAGTTCAAGGCCAAGTGGTACGAGTTCGACATCGGGTGGATGTACATCCGCCTCCTCCAACTCGTGGGGCTCGCCAAGGTCGAGTACGCGCGGGGCCACTAGCGGGCACCGGCTGGCTAGCTTTCCATCATGGCTGAGATCACCTGCACCCGCTGCGGCCAGACCAGAGCCGGGTTCGAGCGGGCACCGTTTCCGGGCGCCATCGGCGCGCGCATCGTCGCACAAATCTGCCAGGACTGTTGGGGCCTCTGGCTCAAGCAGCAAACCATGCTCATCAACCACTACGGGTTGAACGTCATGGATCCGCAGGCGCGAAGCTTCCTCACCAAGAACCTCGAAGCCTTTCTGTTCAAGGCGGGCCAGGAGGAAGACGTCGATACCAGCAAGAAGGGGTCCATTTCCTGGTGACGCTTTAACCGGCGTGCCAACTGATTGACGGTCCGTTGCGCGCCCCGTTATATATCGCGCGCACGAGTGCTGCACGAAGCAGGGCCCCGCGAATGCGGGGCCCTTGACTTTAGTGTCGCATTGCTACTAATTCGCGCGTGATGCGCGACCGCCATTCGTCAGACTCCCGTTCCTCCGCGCGCCAGACCACGCTGTCCATCGACATCGTGATCGTCAGCCCCCAGGCCAAGAGTCTCGCTGTCCTCCTCGCCCGATCGCATGATTCCCGCTCCCGCGAGCGGTGGATCCTGCCGTGGGATGCGCCGCACGGAGAGGAGTCCCTGACCGACGCCGCACTCCGCATCGCCCGCGGAATGCTCGGCGTCGCGCCGGCAGACGTGGACCAGATCCGCGCGTTCGGAGACAACCGGCGGCACCCCGGCGATGCCGAACTGTCCATCGGCTTCGTCGCGCTCGTGCCAGCCGCCGGACACGAACTCGCCGATCCGGACCGCGGGTGGTTCGACCTCGACGAGCTGCCCGCTCTCGCCCCACGGCATCGCGCCATCGTCGACGCCGCCTTCTCCATGATCCGGAGCCAGATCGACCAGTCGCCCGTCGCCTTCCGGCTCCTGCCTCCGACGTTCACGCTGAGCGAATTGCAGTCGATCTACGAGCGCCTTCTCGGCCGCCGCCTGCACAAGGCGAGCTTTCGACGGGCCCTGCAGGCGGCCTATCTCGTGGAACCCACGGAGGAGTGGCGGAGCGAGGGACGCGGGCGGCCGGCACAGCTCTTCCGGTACGCGCCGAGGAAGCGCCGGGACAATCGCCGCGGGGTCCGCTTCGACCTTCTGTCCAACTGACGCGGCCGGCCCGATACCAATCCGTGGCTTGACCGCAGCGGTCATTAGTAGCAAGTTGCGGTTAAGGTCGAATACCCCATGCTGGACTTCCTCGACTCTCTCTGCCGCGTGCTCGCCACCCGCGACCGGCTGGCGATTCATCGCCAGCTGCGCCATCCGCTCGCCCGTGCCCTTCCGCCGGCGGTGCGGTCCGAAGCGCTGGCGATCGCCAGGGGCGGGCTGAGGGGCCATCTCCCGCCCACGCGAGCCTTCCACTTCTACTACCAGACGCTTCAGCTTCTGGCCGGGTCGGAGCCCACACCGTTCGAAAGCGCGGAGGCCACTGCCTCCGACCTGCACATGGGGAACCGGAACCTCGCAACGGCGCGATAGATCCCGTCCCTGGAACACAAAGGGCGCCTCGGCAAACGCCGGGACGCCCTGTGGTTGCTTGCACCGCGGATTCAGATCTTGGTGACGTCGGCGGCCTGTGGTCCTTTCTGCCCCTCGACGATTTCGAACTCGACCCGGTCCCCCTCAGCCAGCGACTTGAAGCCGCTGCCCTGGACCGCGCTGTAGTGCACGAAAACGTCCGGGCCCCCTTCACGTGAGATGAAGCCGAATCCCTTGGCGTCGTTGAACCACTTCACGGTGCCGGTAATGCGAGCCATGAAGACATGCTCCGAATTGATATTGCGGCTGCGTTCCTACGTCGAACCGGGGTTGCTCACGCCGCCCCGACAGCGGCCCCTGCTACGTACCGGGCGATCCGACCGCAGTCGCGGCAGCGGAGCGTTACCTGGGAGCGCGGCGGGGCGGGGTTGGGACTGGGAGTGCGCTCGATCTTGCCGGAGCACGAGGGGCAGCTGAGAGGTTCGCCGCTCCGGTCACTCGCAATCAGGTGCAGGGCTTGCGCGGGGTTGAAGGTTGCCGGTCTCGGCTTGCGCATGAATCCTCCGTTGGCACTGCAAGGCTCAGAAAGGAATACGTCGACCCGCCTGGCCTGAAGAAGAGGTGGTTGGTTCCTACAAATCGAAGTTAGCCAATGGGTTCGGAAATCCGAACGCCAGGCCGGCTTCTGTGCAGAACCGCTCTTGGGAAATCGGGTCCTTTTGGCATACGCACCCACGCGCGCAATCGCTGACCGCCAGCCCGACGCCGCGGCATCCGGAATCCTGACCTAACCGCTCGGCTTGACGCCCGCTCCGTTCGGGCGGGATCCGGGGACCTCACGGGCCATCGGCCGGCGAACGGGCGTGTCAGGGCCAGTCGTGGGGACGCCGCCACACGCGGTGCCCCACGCGCCACGGCCGGCGGTCCGAAAATTCGCCCCCGGCGCCGAATTCCCCGTCATCACCGATCGACTCGAGCATGTCGTTGCCCTTGGCAGAGGCCTCGTCTGCCCAGTGCACGATCTCGGCTTCGGCGGTCATCGGCTGCACCGGGCTCCCGAACTCGAGCGCGCCATGGTGCGACAGGATGAGGTGCTGCAGCTCGGTGAGCTGTTCGGGGGAACACGCGAGAGGAGACGATGCGCGGACGCGCTCGGTGAGCATGAGACAGCCGAGGACCACGTGCCCGATCAGGTTGCCTCGTGGCGTGTACGCAAACGCCCCCCGGTCGATCGTATAGGCCTCGACCTTCCCGATGTCGTGGAGTAGGGCGCCGGTCACGGTCAGATCCACGTTCGCCTGCAGCGCGCGCGCGGCGGCCTTGGCGATCACCGTGACCTCGACGATGTGCTTCAGCAGCCCACCGATCTGGGCGTGGTGGCCCACCACGGAGCCCGGGGTACGCTCGAACTGCTCCCGGAACCCATCGTCGTGGAAGAACAGATCGACCACCCGCCTGAGCGTCGTCGAGTTCATCTCGGCCCGGGTTCGATCGAGCCAGTCCCACAGACGTTCGGCGTCTTCGGAGATACGGGCCACGAAATCGTCGAGGCGGACCTCATCGGCGGAGATCAGGCGCAATGGGCTCGTCAGCTGGATCTGCCGCTTGCCACGGAAGGCCCCCACGTCGCCGATCACCTGCACGACCCGGCCCCGATCCGCGCCATCGGCCCAGCTCAGCTTGTCGGCCCAGATCGGCGCCGATTCCAGCCGCCCGCTGGCATTGCCGAACGTGAGTATCACGTACGGGTCTCCGCTCGCCTGCTTTCGTTCCACACGGTCCAGCACCATCAGTTCGTGCTGGACGCGCTGGCCGACGGAGAGTTGGGTCAGATCGAGAGGCGGCATGTCATGAAGCTAGCCTGGCGACCGGCGGCGCCCCGTACCAAATCGCCGCCTAGGAGACGTAGACGATTTCGCCGTCATCGCTGATGCCGAGTTCGTGAATCGCGCCGCATACGCCACAGGTCTTCGTCGCCAGCCACGAGACGCCGAGGTTCTTCCGCAAATCGGCGTCCGCGGCCTTCACCGCGAGTTTCTTGTAGTTGTATTCGCCGCATACCTCGCACGCGTGCGATCGTGCGATCCGTTCGGCCCGCTCCTTGGTGATTTTCGCCACTCACTTCTCCGCCGGTGGCTTCTGCAGCATCTGCCGGAGCCCACCGATCGCGCTCAGCACGCCGGACGCCTCCGACGGGAGGAACAGTGTGGAGCCCTTTCCTTCGCTCAACTTGGGAAGCGCTTCGAGATACTTGAGCCCCAGCAGATACGTCGACGCCTGCCCGTCGGGCAGGGCCGCCGCAATGCGGCGAATCGCCTCGGCTTCGGCGTCGGCCATCGCCAACCGGGCTTCGGCGAGCCCCTGGGCTCGCAACACCGCAGCTTCCTTCTCGCCTTCCGCCCTCCGAACCTGGGATTCTCGCGACCCTTCGGCTTCGAGAATCTGTGCCCGCTTGCTCGCCTCGGCATTCGTCACCGCTGCTCGGCGCTCGCGTTCGGCGCGCATCTGCAACTCCATCGACTGCTGGATGTCGCGCGGCGGTTCGATGGCCTGAAGCTCCACCCGTGTCACGTCCACGCCCCAGCCGATCGAGGCCTCCTCGATCACTTCACGCATCCGCTTGTTGATCTGGTCGCGGCTGGCCAGCGTCTGATCGAGTTCCATCTCGCCGACGATGTTGCGCAGCGTCGTCCGGGTCAGCGTTTCCAGCGCGTACGGAAGATTCTGCACGGCGTACGTTGCCTTCTGCGGGTCGGCCACGCGGTAGTACAACACGGCGTCGATGTCGATCGTCACGTTGTCCTTGGTGATCACGGGCTGACTGGGAAAGTTCAGCACCTGCTCGCGCAGGTCGATTCGGGCCGCGGATCGCGATGCGATCTTCCGCTGCCCGGCAATGTCCGACTCCAGAAACCGGACGTCGATCTCACGCGGGCGTTCGATGAATGGGATCAGAATATTGAATCCCGATCGGGCAATCCGATGGAACCGTCCGAGACGTTCGACGACCATGACCTCGGCCTGGCCGATGATCTTGAACGACTTCGAGGCCACGAATATCGCGAGGACGCCAACGACAATGAGGGGGACGAGCTTGTCCATGGGTTCTCCAGGGCAGGGTGCGCTGCATGGATTGTACGCCGCGGTTACGACTGGAGCAACGAGCCCGCTCCATGGGCCAGAAACCAGTCGCTCGCCAGCGCGAACACCTGGTCGTGGCCGTAATCCACGGTGATGACGTGGCCGCCGTCGGATACCCATTCGAGACGTTTCTCCGCGGCGCCGATTCGAGCCACGGTGCGCGTCGCGACGCCCGGTGCCACGCGATTGTCCTGACGGGACTGGATGATCAGGGTGGGGGCGCGGACGCGCCCCAGGGCGGCCCGCGCGGCATTTGCCGTATCGCGAAGGGCCCGGATCGCGGCCGGCGTGAACACCCCGTACGCCAGGCCCTGGGCCGCCGCTTCCGGATCCCGCACCGAGCGCGTGTCGTGCGAAGGAAAGTAGGGCACCACGAGCCCGATCAGTCGCGAAAACGTGGCGACGATCCGTAGTCTGGTCGGCAGCTCCAGATACGGCGCCATCAATACCATCGCCCGAACGCCCGGGTACTTCGCAGCGGTGAGCGTCGCCAGCGCGCCGCCCATCGACAGCCCCGCCAGCCCGGTCCACGGACGACCAGCGGCGAGGTCTTCATAGGCGGCGAAGGCCGCTGCGCGCCAGGCCGCCGAGGTCACGTGCCGGAAGTCCCGCACGCGCCGTCCGTGTCCCGGAAGGAGGGGCGCCGATACGGCGAACCCGCGACCATGCAGAAACTCAGCCAGCGCGCGCAGCGTCTGCGGCGTGTCCCCTGCGCCGTGCAGCAGCAGTACGGCCGGCGCTCCGGGCCGGTCGAGCGTGAACCCCGCCGCGCCGCGAATCACCCCGGTCGCATCGCGCTCCCGTGTGGCATCGGCCCGCGCCGCCGAGCGGCCCACCGCCCACCGGACGCCGAGCGCCCCCGCCGCCAGGATCGTCGTTCCAACTAGTGCCGGCAGCACGCGGGGCCTGCGGGTTGGCGACGCGGCGGCCTGCGGCGGCTCAGCGCCCCGTCGCCCGGCGGGCGTCGGCGAGCGCCGCCGTTGCCGCGTCGAAGTGCGCCGCCAGATCGGCGATCTCGCGCGACGTGCGTTCGGCATCGCCGGCCCGGATGGCTTCGTTCACCGAGGGAAACACCATGTTCGCGTAGCCGTTGTCCTCGTCGGCCACGTAGATCAGGTTCCGGAACCACGAACGGTTCGTCAGCCCCTGCGGCCGGGTGAGCGCGCGCTCCACGTTGCGAAGCGCGGCGTTCGTGTTGACCAGCACGGCGTGCGACGGTTCGCCCGCGAGCACGGCATCGCGGGCCGTGTTGAAGGCCGCGGCCGCCGCGCCGAATCGGTCGAGCGCCGCCGCCACCGGTGCCATGGTGGCCGTCCAATGCCTGGCCCGCAATGCCGTGTCGATGGCCGGCAGGTACGTCTTCATCGTCCGCGCGAATTCCACGTAGTCGTACGGCACGATCGGGGCGTCGGCCAGCCGCAGCACCATCGCCGCGCCGATCCTTCCGGCGGCCGCGTGATACCGGAATCCCGGATCGCCGAAATTCGACATCCATGTGAAGTCGTCGTACTGCGAGTGGTAGACGCCGCCCGGACCCCCGAACCCCCATTCCGCGATCGGGATGCCGAGATGGTTGTAGAAGCCCGCGAAGTCCGACCCGCCCCCCGGGTCGCCCATCGCCGGTTCGGCCGTGTCGGCCACGCCGGCGGCACGACGCCACTCCTCGTACACGCTGCCCTTGCCATTGGGATCGGGGACTTCGCGCGCCACATCGCGCAGGGTGGAGCGGAGGGACGGCGAGCCGCCCCCACCGAACGCGACCCCCTGCGCCGCCACGTCCTGATTGAGATACGCCACCGCCCCGCGCAGCAGCCGGAGGGAATCGTCTTCCACGTACTCCGTGGAGCCGATCAGTCCCCACTCCTCGGCGTCCCATGTGGCGAACACGATCGTCCGCAGCGGCCGGTGCCCGTGCTTCACCTGATCGGCCACCGCCTGCGCCGCCTCGAGCACGCTCACCGTACCGCTCACGTTGTCGGCCGCGCCCGGACCCCACGCATCGCGATGCCCGCCAATGATCACCATCTCATCCGGAAACTCGCTGCCCCGCACGATGCCGAACGTGTCGAAGATCTTCTTGTATCCGTTGGTGGCGCGGTCGTCGCGCACTTCCACCCGTGCCCGCACCGGCCCGGGTCCGACGTGATAGCGGAATGGCAACCCTCCCTGCCACGCTTGGGCGGGAATGGGCTTGCCCCGCAGGTCGCGAAGGAGCTCCGCGGCATTGCCATAGCTGATCGGAATCACCGGAATGTGCGGGACGTCCATCTGATCGAGCGGCAGCCGCCGGGCTCCCTCCACGCTCGGATAGCCGGGCGTGGACGGGTCTCCATCCACGTTCAGAATGCTTCCCCGCTGCACGCCGGTGGATGCCCGCATCGGACCGTCGGGATATACATCGCCGCGGACGTAGCCATCGTCCTGGGGGTCGCTGTAGATGATGAGCGCGCTCGCGCCGTGTTTTTCCGCCTCGCGCGCCTTGATCCCCCGAAAGCTCCGGCCGTAGCGCGCGACGGCGATCTTGCCCTGCACGGATACACCGATCGAATCGAGATGCGCGTAGTCCTCGATCAGACCGTAATTCACGTACACGATGTCCCCGGTCACGTCCCCGACGCCGCTGTAGCCGTTCACGGTGGGATATTGCGGCAGCGCCGACGTCGGATCCCCCGCCACCGGAGGCTCGGGCAGACTGAGCTCCTCGACGCCGTTGTCCACGCGCCACAGATGGACGGCGTTGGGAATCGGCATCCAGACGTCGTACGTCCGCGTCTCCGTGTCGATCCCCCATTGCTTCATCTGATCGATCACGTAGTCCCGGGTTTGCGCCTGAGCCGGGGTTCCCGACACGTGGATCTCACGTGACAGGTACTTCGAGTGCGCTTCGGCAGTAGCCGGCGACGGCACCGTGATGGCGTTTGCCTCGAGCGCCCGCTCGCGTTGGGCCTGGGAAGCCGTGTAGCCCGGCATTTGCTGGGCGGCAGCCGGAATCGCGACCAGGAGCAGCACACCAGAGAGGAAACGGCGCATCATCACGGAACACTCGCGGAAAATGGTACCCACGAATTAATCCGTCCCCGTTCGGTGGGCAATGGCCCGGCCCGCGATTGTCGGTCCGCGTCCCGGCGCCGGGAGCGCCGTGAATCCTATGCGACCCGGCGCTCCATCGCGAAGACCATCGACACGACCAGCCCGGCCAGCAGCACCAGGAACCCGGCCAGGCGGCCCCGACCCGGGATGGCCGGCCCCAACACGTCCGGTCCGTACGTGCGCCGCGCCCATCGCTCCAGCCACGCGCTCAGCGGCCCCCCGGTTGCCGCTTCGAAGGCCGCGGGCACTGTGGCGTTCGATCTCCAGAATACCTCGAACCGCTGTCGGCCCAGCTCGTGCACCAGATCGGAGAGCAGCCACTCCGATGACGGACCCAGCGAAATCGACGGTGCCCAGCGTGTCGTGATCCAGGGATTGCCGATATCGATGACGCCGGCCCGCCAGCTGCTGTCGTCCGGCATCGCGAACGCCGGCTCCAGGAGGCCCGACACGCACCGCGATCCGTCACCCGCGATGCATGCAATGCCGTTGTCCGACAGCTCGGAGCGCATCTGCCAGGCGGGACTGCTGAGTCCGGTGAAGTCCACGGCGGGCTCGGGGCTTCCGAAACCCCTGAAGTCCATGTCGACGAAACGGCGGGATTCGCGATTCCAGTCGACGGTGCGGCCGTATCGCCACGCGGTCTGCGCCAACCACTGCGCGACGCGCGGACCCGGCGTTCCGAACGTGGCGTAGACGGCGCACGGCCCGAGCACGGTGCGGCCCGAGAACTGGCTCGTCAATTGCTCCATCACGATCCGGCGCACGTAGTTCACCGCTTCGCTCGCCCGCTGGCGTTTGAGATCGACGCGTACCCGCGCCACCACCCGGCACACGGACGTCGTGGAGTCGGGCGGGAACACGCTGGCATACACCCACCGGTTGGTGGCGATGGGCAGTCCGTCGAGCTTCGTCGCCGTGTCCTCGACGAGCGCCACGACCACGGGAAATCGATCGCCGGCGTCGTATGCGTGCCATGCGGTTTCGAACACGCCCGTCATGGCGCGGCGAATGGAATCGGGAAACTGGCGGTCGATGAGCACCTCCAGTCCCGAGGTGGCCCCGGCGAGCACGCGCGGCGTGAAGACCGAATCCCGAACTTCGAGGATCCGCAGGTGCAGGTTGGCCTCGGCCAACCGCGCCCCCGCGTCGGGCCACCCGTACCGCGGCACGTAGCCGTAGTCCGCGACATAGACGCCCCTGGTTCTCGACCGTGCCCACGACGCGGGATCGTGAACCGGCATCAGCCAGACCGCGATCATCGCACCGGCCAGGAGAGCGGTCGCGAGCCACCGTTTCCAGGTCAGCGCCATCGGGAACTCCCCAGCGCCAGCCCGCCGCAGGTCGCCACCCAGAACAACGACATGAGCGCGAGGCCCGGCGTCATCGTGGCGTGCGTCGCCTCGGCGGCCAGCACCGTGGCGCGCCACCGGCGGACCAGGGAGTCGGTCGAGACCCCGGCCGCCGCCCGCAGTCGCGCCTCGACGCTGTCGGGCTCCGCCCGCATCCGGGCAAAACTCTCGGGCCCGCCCATGGTCATCGCCAGTCCGGTGAGACTCTGGCGCGCCGCCGGCCCGAGGGGCGGCGGTATGTGCGTCGGGTCGATGAGCGTACCGAGCGCGAGACACGCGGAATCGCTGCCGTGAACGAAGCACGCGTCGAACGCGTCGGGACGGGCATGCTGGATTTCGAACCGGACACGGTACAACACGTCGCGCCGCTCCGACGCACTGAACCAGTTTCGCATCGGGTCGGCGCCGCCGGCCAGTCCGAGCGCGCGCGCGCAGGCGCCGATGTCACCGGCATAGCACGCCCGGGCGACCATCAGCGGAGACGTCACGAGGTCGATCCGGACGCCCACCCACTGATCGATGTCCTGAGAATCCGTCGGGATGACATTGCCCAACCATTGCCCGAACGCCGGCCCGAGTTGCCGGGTGAGCACCTGCGAACCCCGTGCCTCCCACGATGCCGCCACGGCATCGACCGACGGAGCAAATGCATTCACGCCGACGGGTTTTCCGGTCGCGTCCACCTCGCCGAGCTCCACGATCGGGTTGCCCGGATTCAGCGGACGGTTCCATACCAGACTCAACAGGTGCGATCGAAGGTCGTCGACGGCACGCCCGAACCGGTGTTCGAGGGCCGCCATCGCCTGCGCGCCCGACGCGCGGGCAAGGTCCCGAAGTCCGCTGTCGGCCACGATGCTCAGCGCGCCCACCCGAACGGTGTCCGTGGGCAGCTGGCGCGCTCGCACGGAGTCCGCACGCCGGGCCTCGGCCGTGACGGACTTCCAGAGGGGCGCCAACTGCTGCACGCGCGCCCGGTACGTCGCCTGGGTCTGCGCCGGCAGAACTGTGCCGCTCAGTCCCAGTACCAGCCCGACGCCGAGTTGGGCCGCACGCAGCAGCCGGCGATCAGACATCGATCAGCGTCCAGCGGCCGCTGAAGACCGAGAGGATGCCGGGATACACCAGCAGGAAGTCCACGGCGTGGGCGCCAATGTGCCACTGGAGCCCCATGGCATCGGTGAGAAATTCTGCGGCCAGCACCACGCAGATTGCCCCGAGCACATAGCGGGCGGCGCGCGCCGACGCCGCCGAGATAGCGAAGAAGATGGCGAACGCCACCAGCGCTGCGAACCCGAATCGCAGTGCGAGCGCGACCGGGTACGCGTGGAGCCCCGGCGGCACGGCGCCGGCGGAACTCGTGGCCAGCGCCGCTCCGATCGCCAGCGCGACGACGATCGGAACGAGGAACACCACTCCCGCCGCGAACCGCATCAACACGTACCGCCACCGCGCCACGGGTAGCGACAGCGCGTACACATGGTGCCCCCGATGGTCGGACGCCCAGGCCAGCCACGCCAGCAGCAGCCCCGTCAGGCCGGCGAGCACCGCATAGGCGATACCCCAGATCTGCATGTTGCCGATCAGCGCTCGCGGAGCCGGCGCCTGCAGGTTCGCGTTGACCGACATCAGCGGCATGGCAAACGCGGCCAGTACGCAGAGCAGTACGGCCATCCGCGTCCATTTCCACTGGGTCTTCAGCATCACGTCGAACATCGCCGTTCCTCCTTATTGCGTCGCGCGGAAAGACCGCAGCAACTCCACGAACCCGTCTTCCAGATCCAGATCGACGACATCGGTGACGGCAACGCCCAGGGATTCCATGCGGCCGCGCATGTCGGGCTCCCACCCGCGCACCAACCACTGCTCGACGGCGCCGTTGGCGGCGCCGCGGCTGAGCACGGTGAACGGCACGTCGGTCAGCAGGGCCGGGGCACCGGTCACGTGCAGCCGCTTGATCCCATCCTTGAACTCCCGCATCGGAAGCTCTGCCACCAACCCACCGCGATCCATCACGCCGATCCAGTCGCAGATGCGCTCCAATTCATGGACCAGGTGGCTGGAGATCAGCACCGTCGCCGTATGCTCCGACACATAGGCCAGCAGCGCCTCCAGCACGTCGCGACGCACCACCGGGTCGAGCCCGTCGGTCGGTTCATCGAGCACGAGCAACTCCGGTTCCTGCGCGAGCGCCAGCAGCATCATCAGCTTGCCGGTCTCTCCCTTGGACAGCGACCCGACGCGCTGATCGCCGCCGAGCCGGAACTGTTGCTGCAGCTCCGCGGCCCAGCGCGCGTTCCAGCGTCGGTGGAAGCCGGCGTGCAGCGCCATCGACTCGGCCACCGTGAGCGATGGGTGGACGTGGGGACGGTCGGGCACGTAGCCGACGCGGGCCAGGACGTTCACGTACGCGGCCGGCATCGGTTGACCGAGCACCGTGATCCGCCCGCTCTCGGCCCGCAGTAATCCCAGCAGCAGGCGAATCGTGGTCGTCTTCCCCGCGCCATTGGGCCCCAGGAAGCCGTAGATCGAACCCGCCGGCACGTGGAGGTTCAGGTCGGACAGGCTGAAGTTCTTTCCGGCCCGATAGCGGAGCTGCTCCGTTTCCACGGCAAACGTCATCGACCGCCTCCGTTGAGCTCATGGTCCAGCGCGTCGCGGAGATCGTCCGCCGTCACGCCCAGCCGTCGCCCATCCCGCACCAGGTCGCGCACCAACCGCCGTGCGGCGTTGCGACGCTCACGTGCCCGCAGCTCCGTGGCGACGTCCTGCACGAACGTGCCCGCACCCTGGCGGGTGGCCACGAAGCCGTCGTGCTCCAGCTCGCGATACGCCTGAACCACCGTGGCCGGGTTGACGCGCAGTTCCGCGGAGAGTTGCCGCACCGACGGCAGGGCGTCGCCCCGGGCCAACTCGCCCGAAGCGATCGCCAGTCGCACGTGGTCGGCGATCTGGGCGTACAGTGGAACCGGACTGCGTGGGTCGAGACGCTCGAACATGGTTCTCCCGACGAGTGTGTCGTTGTTGCGACACACTAGGACTGCTGGACGCTTTCGTCAACCCCGGGATCGAACATGTGAGCCCGGACACGAAAAGGCCGGCCTCGTGGGCCGGCCTCCGCAACTCGTTCATTCCCAGACGCCTAGGCTGCGATGTGCAGGGCCTCGACCCGGAGATTCTTGGCAAAGCAATACTCGTCGCACGCGAACCGCCGCGAACAGCCCAGACAGTCCCGCCGGATCTTTTCCGGGTACCGCGCCCGGTCCACCTGGGTGTAGCCGCAGGCCGCGAAGAACTTGGGCTGCAGGGTCAGGGCGAAGACGTCGTAGATGTCGCGCTTCATCGCCAGTTGCTCGACCGCCCCGACCACCAACCGCCCCAGTCCCTGGCCGTGCGCGGCGCGTGAAACGGCGATCGCGGCCACCTCGGCGACAGATGGGGAGTACTCCTTCAGCGCTCCGCACCCGACGAGGTCGCCGTCGGCGTTCACGGCGACGACGAAGTCGTCGATCGTCAACGCCACCATCTCGGGCGTCCGGCGAAGCATCAGCATCTCGTCGGCGAATTGGTTGTTCAGCCGCGAGATCGCACCGGCCTCGTCCGGCCGGGCCGGACGAACGGAAACCCCGACCGACATCAGAGAACGCTTTCCAGGACCGCCAGACCTTCCGCGAGTTCGTCCTTCGTCGCGACCAGCGGTGGGAGCAGGCGCACCGTGTATTCACCCGCCGTGCAGGTGAGGAGCCCCGCCGCCATCGCTTCGCTCACCACGTGGGCGGCCGTACCCATGATGTCCATGCCCCACATGAGGCCCACACCGCGTACGCCCCGAATCCGCCCCGTCCGCTGCGCGATCTCCTGGAGTTGACCGCCGAACCACGCGCCCGTTTCACGGACGTGCGCGAGCAAATCGGGGGCGGACAACCGTCCCACGACGTACGACGCGACCGAGGCCACGAAGGGGCCTCCACCGAACGTCGTCCCGTGGTCCCCCGGCTTGATTGCCGCCGCGATCTCGTCGCTCAACAACACCGCCCCCATCGGCAGTCCGCCGGCAAGCGGCTTGGCGATCGTGACCATGTCGGGCTCGATGCCCGCCTGTTCGTAGGCAAAGAACGTCCCCGTGCGCCCCAGCCCGCACTGGATCTCGTCGAGAATCAGCGCCGCCTGACGCTCCTTGGTGAGGGCCCGGAGTTCGCGGAGGAATCCATGGTCCAGCACCCGCACGCCGCCCTCACCCTGGACCGGCTCGGCGATAACGGCGGCGCCGGTATTGGCGTCCAGCGCCGCCGCCACGTCGTTCAGATCGCGTTCGACGATCGAGATCCCACCGGCGAGGGGGCGGAACGGCACCCGGTACGCCGGCCGGTCGGTGGCCGCCAGCGATCCGAACAGGCGGCCGTGAAACGATCCGCGCAGAGCGACGATCTGTGCCTTGTCGTCGTTGATGGTCCGCGCCCACCGCCGGGCGAATTTGAACGCGGCCTCGTTGGCCTCGCCCCCCGAGTTGCAGAAGAACACGCGGGATGCGAACGAACGATCGACGAGCTGCTGCGCCAGCACTTCACCGGGCGCCGTGTGGTACAGGTTGGACGTGTGAATCAGCCCGTCGGCCGCTCCGTGCAGTGCCGCCACGAGGCCGGGGTCTCCATAACCCAGCGCGTTGACCGCGATCCCGCTCACGAAATCCAGGTAGCGATTCCCGTCGCGGTCGAACAGATAGACGCCTTCGCCCCGGACCAGTTCCATCGAGGGCCGCTTGTACGTACCGAGAATCGCCTCGTGGGCCGCTGCCGCGTCGAACGCCGGCGCCGCCGGCGCACTGCTCGTGCTCGAATTCACACCGCCTCCCCAGTCGTCGTGATTGCCGTCCCGCTTCCTGCGTCCCCCAGCATCGTGAGATTGCCGATGCGAACCCTGCCGACGCCGCCCCGGAGCGCCGACCGCGCGGCGTTCACCTTGGCCGCCATCCCGCCCACGGCAGTGCCCCGGTCCACCAGGTCGGCGGCCGCCGCCGCGCTCAGCAGCGGCAGCACCCGCGCTCCATCGAGGATGCCGGGGACGTCGGAGATGAGCAACAGCTCGCTGGCGTTCAGCGCCACCGCCACCGCGGCGGCTGCGTCGTCGGCATTGACGTTGAGCGTCGGACCCAACTCGAGCCCGATATTCCGGCTCACCGGCGAGATCACCGGCAGATACCCACCGTCCAGCAGATGCTCCAGCAACGAGTTGTTGACACGCTGGACCTCACCCACGTGACCCAGGCGCGACGGGTCGACGGGGGTGGCCGCGATGAGCGAGCCGTCCTCGCCCGAGATGCCCAGCGCCCGCACGCCCTCGTGCACGAGTGCCGAGACCAGACGCTTGTTGGCGCTACCCGACAACCCCATGCGTACGAGCTCCATGTCGCGGGCCGAGGTGACCCGCCGGCCATCCACGAATTCCGACGTCAGGCCGAACGCATCCTGCAACGCCGTGACCTCGTCCCCTCCACCGTGCACCAGGACCAGCGATCGCGTGGCCGCGTCCCAGGCTTCGGCGATCCGCCCGGCGAGCGCCGGATCGCTCTGCGCCCGGCCGCCGACCTTCACCACACGCGTCATGTCGCGAGGCCCGCCGCCTCATCGAGACCCAACATCAGATTGGCGTTCTGAACGGCCTGACCGGCCGCTCCCTTCACCAGATTGTCGATGGCCGCGAGCACCAACAGCATCGGACGGGTGGTGCCCGCCAGCGGGAGCGCGTGAATCTGGATCGCATTGCGAAACGCCACGTCACGCAGGCGCGGCGGACCATGCAGCAGTTCGACGAACCGCTCCCCGGCGTATCGCGCGCTCCACGGAGCCATGGGATCGGCCAGCGGCTCGGCGAGTTCCACGGTGATCGTCGAGAGAATGCCCCGCGTGATCGGCAACAGATGCGGCGTGAATACGAGGCTCGCCTCACTCTTCATGCGAGCCAGGAGGGCGCGCATCTCATTGAGATGGCGGTGCGTGTTGCCGACTCCATAGGCGCGATAATCTTCGGCGACTTCCCCGAACAGGAGGTCGCGCTTCGCGGCGTTCCCCGCCCCGGTAACGCCGCTCGCCGAATTGGCGATGATCGGGCTCCCTGCGGCGAGCAGGCCCCCCTCCACCAGGGGGGCGATGGCCAGCAAGATCGAGGTCGGGTAGCAACCCGGATTGGCCACCACCCCCGCACCCGGAATCCCGGCGCGCGACAACTCCGGCAGCCCGTAGGGAACGTCGTCGCGTCCGTTGCCGGGACGCAGATCCGCCGAAAGATCGACCACCCGCGCGCCGGCGGTTCGTGCCGCCGCCACCCAGGCCGCGGACGTCCCGTGCGGGAGCGAGCTGAACACCAACGGTACGCGTCCGAGCGGTGCATCCTCCGCGGCGACGAACGTGACGGCCCGCCCCTGGACATGCACGGTCTCCCCCCGCTGCTCGTTGGCCGTGGCGAAGGCCAGTTCCAGGCAGGGGTGACGCTGGATGAGTGCGCAAAGCTCGCGACCCGCGTATCCGCTGGCCCCGAGCACGCCGACAGGAATCCTATTCACACGGAATGCATAATAATGCATATTGTTGGCGTCAACTGGTTGGAACATTTCCCTTCATTTCCCGGGGACTCATGGCGAACAAGGCTTCTCGGCACGCGGCAATTCTCGAGATCACGGGGTCGGACGCGATCGGCAGTCAGGAGGAACTCCGGCAGCGGCTCGCCGGCCGCGGGGTCGGGGTCACCCAGGCCACTCTTTCCCGCGATCTGCGGGAGCTCGGTCTCGTGCGGGTCCCTACCGATACGGGGGCCCGGTACGTTCGGCAGGGCGCGCTGGCCGATGAAGCGAAGCCCTCGTTGGCGGCTCTCCTTCCTCAGCTCTTCGCCAGCGTGTCCGGAGTGAGCGAGTTGGTGGTCCTCCACACGGTCGCGTCGGGCGCCCAACCCATTTCGGAGGCGATCGATGCCGAGGGATGGGAGGAGATCCTGGGCACCGTGGCCGGCGAAAACACGATCCTGATCATCTGCCGGTCGGCAGCGGATCGATCGGCCGTGGTCACGCGGCTCACCACCCTCGCCCGCAAGCCGTAGCCGGCCGCGCCGAAGGGGGTTCCGGCCCCTCCTGACCCCCTGCCACGGCCACCGAACTCCGGCGGATTGACGCCCGTCCGTAGATTGATTAAATATGCAGCCTGTCTGCATAAACTTGTTTGCCCATCAGGAGCCGTCATGCCTCGCACCATCGTTCTTGCCTATTCCGGCGGGTTGGATACATCGATCATCGTTCCCTGGCTGCGTGAGCATTACGACGCGCGCGTGATTTGCGTGGCCGCGAATATCGGACAGGGAGCCGATGAGCTGCGGGGCGTCCGCGAGAAGGCGCTCGCGTCGGGCGCGGAAGAGTGCTACGTGGAAGACCTGCGCCGGGAGTTCGTGGAGGATTTCATCTTCCCGACGCTGCGCGCCGGCGCCATCTACAATCGGAAGTACCTGCTGGGCACGTCGATGGCGCGGCCGTTGATCGCGCGGCGCCAGGTCGAGATCGCCCGCCAGGTCGGGGCGGAAGCGCTCGCCCACGGGTGCACGGGCAAGGGCAACGATCAGGTGCGGTTCGAGCTGACCTATGCCAGCTTCGCCCCGGACCTCCCCGTGGTCGCCCCCTGGCGGGAGTGGGACATCCGGAGCCGTGAGGATGCGATCGCCTACGCCCAGTCCCGCGGGATTCCCGTGGCGGCCACGAAGGAGAAGATCTACTCCCGCGACGCCAACATCTGGCACCTGTCCCACGAGGGCGGCATCCTCGAGGATCCGAACGCCGCGCCCCCCGACGACCTCTTCATGCTCACCACCAACCCCGTGGATGCTCCCGACACCCCCGAGGAAGTCGTCATCGGGTTCGAGGGCGGGACGCCGGTTTCGGTCAACGGCACCGTGCTCCCGCCGGTGGAGTTGCTCGTGGCGCTCAACAAGATTGCCGGCCGGCACGGCGTCGGCCGTATCGACCTCGTGGAAGACCGGCTCGTCGGCATGAAGTCGCGCGGGGTGTACGAAACGCCCGGTGGGACGCTCCTCTACGCGGCGCACAGCGAACTCGAGCAGCTGGTCCTCGACCGGCGCACGCTCGCCGCCAAGGACGCCGTGGCTCCGCGATACGCCGACCTCGTCTACGAGGGCCGCTGGTGGACCACGGAGCGCGAGGCGTACGACGCGTTCGTGAACGTCACGCAGCAGCGCATCACCGGCACCGTGTCCCTGCGGTTGTTCAAGGGCGCGCTCAGCGTGATCGGGCGGCAGAGCGTGCACGCCCTCTACGACGAGCGGTTCGTGACCTTCGGGGAGGATGACGTCTATCAGCAGAGCGACGCCGGCGGGTTCATTCGGCTGTTCGCCCTGCCCGGTCGGGTGCGGGCGCTGAAGGATCAGGAGATGGGCGCTGAACCGAAGGCGCCGGAGGAGGCCGAGTCCAAGCCGTCGCTGGCAATCGCGTGAGCGATCGCCAGGCGCCGGCCGCGGCCGGCAAGACACACAAGCTCTGGGGTGGTCGATTCGGCGGCGGGCCGGCTCCCGCGTTCGACGCGTTGAACAACTCGATCGGCACCGATTTTCGCCTCTGGCCCTTCGACGTCACGCTGTCCAAGGCGTGGGCGGTCGGCCTCTGGAACGCCGGCGTGCTCACCCTCGATGAGAGCAAGGCCATGGAAGCCGGGCTCGATGCCGTGGCCCGGCGATTCGAGGCCGGCGAGAAGCCCGCCGCATCGGACGAAGACATCCACACCATGATCGACCGCCTGCTCCACGAAGAGGTGGGAGAGGTGGCGTCCAAACTCCACACCGGACGCAGCCGGAACGATCAGGTGGCCACGGCCACCCGGCTCTGGACGATGGACGCCATGGTCCATCTCGACCAGTCCGTCCGGGCCGTGCAGAGCGTCATCGTCGACCGGGCCACCGAAGTCGAATCGGTGCTCATGCCCGCGTACACCCACTTGCAGCGCGCCCAGCCGGTATTCGCGGCCCACTGGCTCCTGGCCCACTTCTGGCCCCTCGAGCGTGACCGGGCCCGTCTTCGCGGCGCCGGACGGTCGGCCGCGGTGTTGCCCCTCGGCTCCGGGGCGGTCGCGGGCTCGGCGTATCCCGTTTCGCGCACGCTGCTGCAGGGCACCCTGGGCTTCGACGCACTGTCCCGGAACTCCATGGACGCCGTCAGTGACAGGGATTTCGTGGCTGAGGTGCTATTCGCCTGCACCCTCATGGCGACTCACCTGTCCCGCTTCGCCGAGGACCTCATCATCTACGGCACCAGCGAATTCGGCTTCCTTCAGTTCGGCGAGCGCTTCTCGTCGGGCTCCAGCATGATGCCGCAGAAGCGCAATCCGGACGCCCTCGAGATCACCCGCGGCGCCGGCGCCCACCTGCTGGGCGACCTCACGGCACTGCTGGCCACCATCAAGGGCCTGCCGAGCAGCTACAACAAGGACCTGCAGGACGACAAGCGGACCCTGTTCGATGCCGTGGATACCATCGGTCTCGTGCTTCCGGCGTTCGCTGGGGCCCTGGCCGAGATCCAGTTCCGCCCGGACCGGATGCGTGCCGCCCTCTCCAGCGGCCTGATGGCCACCGACCTCGCGGACTATCTGGTCCGGAAGGGTGCGACTTTTCGGGAGGCGCACGCGGCGGTCGGGCATCTGGTGCGAGAGGCCGAGGAGGCCCAGCTGGAACTGGACGGGTTGCCGGATGCCTCTTTCGGCGCCGCGCACCCACTGTTCGGCTCGGATGCCCGGACGGCTCTCTCACCGGAGCGCTCGGTGGAGCATCGAGAGGTCGCCGGCGGCACGGGGTCGGCTGCGATCAGGGCTCAACTCAAGGCTGCAAGGGCCGCGCTGAGCTGATCCGGCGGTGTTTCTGTGTAGGATCCTGGCTCGTATCCACTCCGCAGAAGGCGAATCTACAAAAATATTCCTATTCGAGAAGGAAAATTATCGAACCAAATACCGTTTGCGTAATGTTCCTTTTCAGCTAGGATAATTCATGCCTTCATATGACATCGGAACCACGTCGTTTGTGGTTCGGGCTCCAAGGAAGTGGGTGGACAATGTGGCTTCCCACCATGCGCTCCCCGGCGTCGAGTCATCCGGGCGCGGAGTTCGACGGGAGTTCTCATTCGAGGCACTGGTTCTGCTCTCCATCGTCCGGCTTTTGATCGACGAACTCGGGCTACCCCTGCGGCGGGCGGTGGATGTGGCGAATCTGGTGTGCGGGAGCCATGAAGGGACGGTCACCTTCCCCAGCGGTGTCAGCTTCACCCTGGACCAGGACGCACTCGCCGAGGAGGTCAGGCAGCGGCTGCTCGAGGCGGCGGAGTCCGTGCCGAGGATCCGTCGTGGCCGGCCGGCATCGGGCCCCCCGCCGCCACCGATCGCTTGAGTTCCGGATGCGAGGAGGGCCGGGAGACCCGATTGGGGTCCCCCGGCCCTCCGACGCTACAGGCTCGCCTTCTTACTGGGCCAGGCGGGACACGTTCTCTGCCGCCGGGCCCTTTGCGCCCTGCACGACATCGAACTCAACAGCTTCCCCTTCTGCCAGGGTCTTGAAGCCGTTCCCCTGAATCGAGCTGTAGTGGACGAAGCAGTCCTTCTCGCCGCTGTCCGGGGTGATGAAGCCGAAGCCCTTCGCGTCGTTGAACCACTTCACCTTGCCTGTCGTACGCATGTCCCACTCCTGAAAATACCCATTGTCTAGGGAGCGGAACGCGCCGTACCCCCGACAATTCCTGAAGCCGCAGATCGCCTGAGCGCCGCGGGGCCGATATGAGCCGAGCCAAGACCCTGAGGCCTTGGCTCAGCGCGGCCAAAGGTAGTATTCCGTGTATAGCGGGTCAATACCGGGTTAATGCCTCGTTCCTTGGCCTGTTTTCCGCCGTTCTCCAGCCGTCACGACGCTCAGCCGGGGAACGATCCGACACCGCCGGCTCCCGCCGACGGGCCTGGAATGGAGCCCGCGACTTCTGGCCGGCCAGCTTGCGTGGCTATCTTGGAGGCGCCTTCTCGATGGAGACGCAGTGAGCTTCAGCAGGCGCAGGCAGACGGTCACGACATGGGTCGGCAATGTGCCGGTGGGATCGGAGTACCCCATCGTCGTGCAGTCGATGACGAACACCGACACGGCGGATCCACACTCCACCGCGCAGCAGGTGGTGGCGCTGGCGCAGGCTGGTTCGCAGCTCGTCCGGGTCACCGTGAACAACGACGAGGCGGCGCGGGCCGTTCCCGAAATCGCCAGGCGTGTGCGGGACGCCGGTGTCGATGTGCCGATTGTTGGAGATTTCCATTACAACGGCCATCTGTTGCTCGCCAAGTACCCGGAATGCGCGACCACACTCGCGAAGTATCGCATCAACCCGGGCAACGTCGGCGGAAAGAGGCGTGACGAGAATTTCCGGACCATCGTCCAGATCGCGGTCGACAACGACCGCCCGGTGCGAATCGGGGTCAACTGGGGCTCGCTGGACCAGGATCTGCTCACGCAGATGATGGACGCCAACGGCCGGCTTCCCGCTCCGCTGGATGCAAAGGACGTCTACGTCGAGGCGATGCTCGCCAGCGCCCTGCGCTCGGCCGAACTGGCCGAACAGGTGGGTCAGGGCCATGACCGCATCATCATTTCCGCCAAGGTTTCCGGGGTGCAGGATCTGGTGAAGGTGTACCGGCTCCTCGCGGCCCGCTGCGATTACCCGTTGCACCTCGGCCTCACCGAGGCTGGCATGGGCGCCAAGGGAATCGTCGCCAGCACCGCCGGTCTTTCCATCCTGCTTTCCGAGGGCATCGGCGACACGATTCGGGTGTCCCTGACCCCGAAGCCGAACGGGGATCGCACCGAGGAAGTCCTCGTCGCGCAACAGATCCTCCAGTCGCTCGAGCTGCGGAGTTTCTCGCCGCAGGTCACCGCCTGTCCGGGATGCGGGCGCACCACGTCGACCTTCTTTCAACACATGGCCGAGGACATCCAGACCTACCTTCGGGAGCAGATGCCGGCCTGGCGCTCGCAGCACCCCGGCGTCGAGAACATGAAGGTGGCCGTGATGGGATGTGTGGTGAACGGCCCCGGCGAGTCGAAGCATGCCAACATCGGGATCTCGCTCCCGGGAACCTTCGAGGAGCCCAAAGCGCCGGTGTACGTGGACGGCGAACTCGTGTGCACCCTCAGGGGCGACCGGATCGTCGAGGAATTTCTCGAGATGCTCGACGCCTACGTCAAACGGACCTACCCCGAAGCGTCCGTCAGCGTGGGCTGATCCGGACGGACGCGGCGGTCGTTTCGCAGCCGCCGATCAGATGCGGCTCGTCGAGGTATGCGGCGCTTCGAGTTGTTCTAACGCCGCCACCACATGCGCGAATTCCAGCATGATCGGCGCCACGAATTCCTCTTCGGTCAGCCGATCGTAGAGACGCCGGTACCATCGGATCGTCCCGCTCTTGCCCCATGGGAATCGCCCCCACACCGATTCGGGGTCGATCGTCCGCTTCAGATCGGCGAGGATCGTGCTCGCGGTGTGGATGGCGTCCGCCGCGCAAACCCACCGGGCCGGTTCCGGTGCGTGCTTCAGCCGGTTCAGGAAGTCGACCTTCCGTTCGTCCAGCGAGAGGTCGACCCCATCGTCGTCGGCAAGGCGAACCGTGACCGCGAGGGCGATGTCGAGCACGTCGGCGCCGAACTTGTCGGCAATCCGCTGATCCAGGGTCTCGCGGGTCTGCCGGTCGCGAACGGAATCCGCGACCACGTCCTGCAGAATGCCGGCGACGATGGTCTCCTCATCCTGCCCGTACTTCGTGAGGATGATCGCCAGGTTGGCGCCGTGGGTGCCGTACGGGAGCCGCATGTTCTTCCGTACCTCGCGGTCGTTGTGCTTGGCCGCGAAGGCGAGCGCATGATTGATGCGGTCGGAATACCCGTGGAGCATCGTGGGAGCTTCGGTCTGGGGACACATCTACCAACAGGTCTCTAACCTAGCGCGGGGCCGCGATCCGGGCGAGGCGTGGCGATCCGGGCCCCGAGTCCCACACCGGCGGCACGCACCGTCTCCGACACCGCGTCAGCGCGAAATGAGCGCCGCGAGCTGCGCGTTGATCAGAAACAGCGCCATCGCCTGTACCAGCACGCCGACCCCGGTGCCCAGGAGCGCGAGCCGGCGTCCAAGGCGCCAGCCGATGGCGCCCACGGTGATTCCGAGCACCATCAGGCCGAGGTCGAGGCCGAGGTTCAGCCACAACAGGCGGTCGAGGCGGGTGGCACCGGAGACATCGCGCAGCCCCAGGCCCTGCCACGCCAGGGCGACATAGGCGATCTCCAGCGCCCCCCAGCCGATCATCTGAATGGCGAAATACCGCAGCATCGTCGTCGCCGGTCGCCGCCAGGCAAGGAGCGCGAAGACCAGCGTCCCAATCAGTACGCTCCCGCCCCCCCAAACCAGGAGGCGAAACAGGTGCATCTGCTCGGCGCGGAGAAGCGAATCGGCGAACACGAGAGGGGGCGGAGGAGTGTTCTTGGCGAACACCGCATCCTAGCCGGTCGGCGCGGCAAACCGGTAGCGCCGGGCAATGCCCAGCCCGGACCCCGTTGACGCCGTGCGCCGGCCCCCGCTAGCTTTCCCGCTCCATGTTGAATCTCCGCACGCATCATCGTTCCCATCAGCACCACGGCTCCACGGGCCGGGGCAGGGCACGCGCGCGCGGATAGTTGAACCGAAATCCCCCGCCTGTTCTCGCTGGCCCGTCAATGAATGACGGGCCTTTCTTTTTTCATCCCAGGAACTTGCATGCTCAGAATTGCACTGCCGAACAAGGGCCGCCTCGCCGACGAGGCACGGGACCTGTTTCGGGACGCAGGGTTGGAGATCCGCACCGGCAGCGATCGCGCGCTCACGGCGTCGCTCGGTGGAGAATTCCAGGCCCTCTTCGTGCGCGCGCAGGATATTCCGGAATTCGTGGCCGACGGGGCGGCGGATGTCGGCGTCACCGGATTCGATCTGGTGTGCGAATCGGAGCGCCCGGTCCGCGTGGTCGCCGATCTCGCGTTCGGCTTCTGCCGCCTGGCCGTCGCAGCCCGCGAGGAGAGCGGCATCCGGCAGGTCCGTGACCTACCCGCCCGGACGCGTGTCGCCACCACGTTCCCACGTATCGCGGCGCGTTTCTTTTCGGAACAGCACTGCGAGGTGGAGATCGTCCCGATCTCGGGCGCCGCGGAGATCGCTCCCCATATCGGCATCGCGGACGTGATCGTGGATCTCGTGTCCACGGGCTCCACACTCAGAGTCAACGGGTTGCGGGAAGTGGAGACCGTGATGGAGTCGACGGCCAGACTGATCGTCGGCAACCAGGCGGATCGCCTCACGCCCCAACAGCGCGAGGCGGTGGACGAGCTCGCCGACGCCCTGCTCTCGGTCCTGCGGGCGCGGAGCCAACGCTACCTGATGGCCAACGTGCCCCGCGAGCGGATGCCGCAGGTTCGCGAGATCGTGCCGGGTCTCAACGGCCCGACGGTGATCGACATTCTCGACGGCGGAAACCTGGTGGCGGTCCACGCCGTGGTCCCCGCTGCCGGGGTATTCCGGACGGTGGCGCGCCTCAAGGCCCTCGGCGCCGAGGGAATTCTCATCACCCGCATCGAGAGGTTGATGGCATGACGCCGGCACCGGTGCTTCGATATTTCGGCGCCCTCGACGCCCTGGACCAGGAGACCCGAACCGTCCTGCTCGACCGCACGACGTCCATCGACGCGGACGTTCGCGACACGACCGCCCGGATACTGGGGGAGGTGCGCACCCGCGGCGACGCCGCCCTGCGCGATATGGCGAAGCGCTTCGATGGGGTCGCGCTCGAACGACTGGAAGTTCCACGAGACCGGTGGCGGGGCGCCCTTGAGCGGACCCCACCGGCGTTGCGCCGTGCCCTGGCGCGAAGCGCCGACAACATCAGATCCGTCCACCGGGCGTTTCTGCCCACGACCGTCGAGACGTCGCCCGAACCGGGGATCGTGATCGGGCGGCGTCCGGATCCGCTCGGCCGGGTGGGGGTGTACGCGCCCGGTGGACGGGCCGCCTACCCGAGCAGCGTCCTCATGGGAGCGGTTCCCGCCCGGGTTGCAGGGGTGCGAGAGGTCGTGATCTGCTCGCCCCCGGGTCCGGACGGACTCCCCAGCGACGTCGTGCTCGCCGCGGCCGAGCTCGCGAATGCCGACCGGGTGTTTACCCTCGGGGGAGCCGGCGCGGTGGGCGCTCTGGCCTTCGGGACCGAAACGGTCCCCCGCGTGGATCGCATCGTGGGTCCGGGCAACGCCTTCGTGGCTGAAGCCAAACTACAGGTTTCCGGAATGGTGGGTATCGATTCGCCGGCCGGGCCGAGTGAACTGCTCGTCCTCGCCGACGCGGCCGCGGAAGCGGAGACCGTGGCCCGCGAGATGGTCGCGCAGGCGGAGCACGACCCCCGTGCGTGTGTGGTCGCGGTGGTCGAGGGTGCGGAGTTCGCCGCCCGATTGCGCGAGACGCTCGGGCGCCTCCTGCCCGGGCAGGAGCGGCGGGACATCATCGAGAAGGCCCTCGCCACACAGGGGGCCATTCTCTGGGTCGACGCCCTGCGGGAAGCGGTCGAGTGGACTACCGCCTATGCCCCCGAGCACCTGCTGGTTTGCGTGTCCGACCCCGAGCGCCTCCTGCCGAACCTGCGGAATGCCGGCACGATCTTTCTGGGCGAGCGGGCGTCGGTCTCGTTCGGCGACTACATGACGGGCGCCAACCACGTGCTCCCGACGGGCGGCCTCGCGCGGTGTTACTCGGGGTTGTCGACGCTCGATTTCTTCCGCTGGACCACGTATCAGCGCGTGGACGGTGCCGCCGCCTCGCGCCTGGCGTCCGACGTGGACGTCTTTGCGAGTGCCGAAGGGCTGCCCGGTCACGCCGCGGCGGCACGTGCCTGGTCCGGGGCCCGCTGAATGGCGAGACTGATGCGCGATCTGCTGCGCGACATGCGCCCCTATGCCGTTCCCGACATCGGGCAGGCCGTGGACCTGAGTGACAACACGAGCCTCTGGGGCCCCCCACCCGCTGCCGTCGAGGCGTTGCGACAGCTCGAGGGCGCGGCGCTTGCCCGGTATCCGGTTCTCCCCCCGCACTCGTTGCATCGAGCCCTCGCCGACTACGCCGGCGTCGACGATGACATGATCGTCCCCGGGTGCGGGTCCGACGACCTGATCGACTGCGCCATGCGGACCTTCGCGCAGCCCGGCGACACGATTGCCCTGGGCGTCCCGACCTTCTCCATGATCCCGGCCTTCGCGACCATCAACGGTCTGTGCGTCCATGCGATTCCCTTCTCGGCGGAATTGGACCTCGACGTCGACGCCCTGCTCGCCCCGAAGCCGCAGCTCGTCTATCTGTGCTCCCCGAACAATCCCACGGGAGCCGCGCTGTCGCGGGTGACCATTGAGCGGGTCGTTCGCGAAGCTCCGGGCGTCGTGCTCCTCGATGAAGCCTACGGTGAGTTCTGTGATGCACCCGGGTTCGAACTCGTGGCCGGCACCGGGCGGATGGTGGTCACGCGCACCCTCTCCAAGGCGTTTGGCCTCGCCGGGCTGCGCGTCGGATACGCCGTGTTGGCGCCGCCACTGGCCCGGGCCCTGGAGACGGTGCGCGGACCGTACAAGTTGAACGTGGCCGCGAGGGCGGCCGCCGACGCGGCGTTGCGTGATGGACTGCCGTGGGTTCGTGCCCGCGCCATCGAGGCCGCGCAGAATCGCGACCGGCTTGCATCGCAGCTCTCGTCGGATGGCCTCGCTCCGCTCCGTTCCGATGCGAATTTCGTTTGTGTCCCCTTCCGCAATGCCCCGCGTCTGGCCGACGCGCTGTTGACGCGGGGATTCGCCGTACGCGTGCTGCGCGACCTGCCGCCGCTCACGCCGGCGCTCGACGCTTCGGCGGGCTCGGCCCTGCGCATCGCCGTTGGGCCATGGCCGGTGATGGAGCGGCTGCTCTCGGCGCTTCGTGAGGAGGCACCACGATGCGGGTGACCGTCTTCGACTACGGCGCCGGGAACCTGCACTCGCTGGTCAAGGCCCTCGATGCATCCACGTGGACGGTGGACGTCGAGGCCGACCCGGCGAGAGCGGCCGCTACCGACGTTCTCGTCCTCCCGGGTGTGGGCGCATTTGCGAGCGCGGCGGAACGCCTCGCCCCGGGTGCGGCCGTCATGCGAGCGGCCATTGCAAACGGGTTGCCCTGCCTCGGTATCTGTCTCGGCATGCAATTGCTCTTCGACGGAAGCGATGAGGGGACGGGCCGCGGACTCGGCGTGATCCCGGGCCGGGTACGTCGGCTGCGTGCGCGGCGCGTTCCGCAGATCGGATGGAATCAGCTGATCGACGTTTCCGAGCCGGTGATCCGGCAAAGCGAGCTCCACGACGTGTACTACGCGAATGGTTTTGCCTGTGCGCCCGCGGACGATCGCGCGGTCTGCGCCTGGAGCGTCCACGACGAGGACCGCTTCCCGGCCGCCGTTCGCGCCGGTGCGGTGCTTGGTGTTCAATTTCATCCCGAAAAGAGTTCACAACCCGGAGTCCGTATGTTGCACGAATTCCTGCGGTCGGCCGTTCGATGATCGCCATTCCCGCGATTGATTTGCGCGAGGGCGCCTGCGTTCAGCTCGTCGGGGGAGCGTACTCCGAGGAACGCGTGCGCCTCGAGAAGCCGGTCGATGTCGCCCGTCGTTGGGCCGAGTACGGGTTCCAGCATCTGCACGTGGTGGATCTCGACGCGGCCACGGGTCGCGGCGACAACACGGCCGTGATCACGGCCATCCTCGACGACGCGGACGCCGCCGTGCGGGTTGGAGGCGGGGTGCGGACCACGGCGCGTGCGGACGACCTGTTCGCGGCCGGCGCCCGGTTCGTGACGGTGGGCACGCGCGCCGTGGAGGATCCCGAATGGCTTGCCGATCTTGCCGCTGCCCACCCGGGCGCGGTGATCGTCGCCGCCGACGTGCGACAGCGCCGGATCGTCACGCACGGATGGAACCGCACCGGTACGATGGACGTGCTGGAATTCCTGGCCGACCTCGAGGGCCTGCCCCTGGGAGGCGTGCTCGTGACGGCGGTGCATCGTGAGGGCCAGATGACGGGTCCCGATCTCGCGTTGATGGACGATCTCGCCGAAGCGACCGACCTTCCGATCATCGCGTCGGGAGGGGTCGCCGGTCGAGACGATCTTCAGGCACTGGCGCACCGCGGGGTCTCGGCCGCCGTGATCGGCATGGCCCTGTACACCGGGGCTCTCGATCCCCGCGCCACGGCTGAGGAGTTTTCGGAATGAAGCCGCTGCGCCGTACCACCAATGAAACCGACGTCGAGGTGTGCATCGGACCCGGCGCCGACGCGCCGCGTATCGCGACGACGATTCCATTTCTCGATCACATGCTGACGACGCTCGGCCGCTATTCCGGCCTCGACCTGTCGGTCGCGGCGCGTGGCGACCTGCCCCATCACCTGATCGAGGACGTGGCGATCACGCTGGGAATGTGCCTGGCGGCACACGTGCCGGCCACGGCCGCGCGTTACGGCGAGCGGACGATCCCGATGGACGATGCGCTCGTCCAGTGCGTGGTCGATCTCGGGGGGCGTCCGTTCTATCGCGGTCCGCTGCCCAGCAGTCTGTATGACCATTGGATGCGGTCCTTCAGCGACAACGCCGGAGCCACGGTCCACCTGCGGGTGATCCGAGGAACCGACCGGCACCACGTCGTCGAGGCCGCGTTCAAGGCGCTCGGGCTGGCGCTCCGGGACGCGCTCCGCGAGACCGGGGCCGTGTTCAGCACCAAGGGGACCGCCGTCATCGAACCGGGGGACGCGTGATCGATCGTGCGTACCCGGGGCACGCCGGTGGACGCACGTGCTGAGCCGGCGCGTGGTGGTCTGTCTCGACGTGCGGGACGGTCGCGTGGTCAAGGGCGTCGCATTCCAGTCGCTGCGCGACATCGGCGATCCGGTAGCCCTCGCACAGGCCTACGAGCGTGCCGGCGCCGATGAGATCGTCTTCCTCGATATCTCGGCGAGTCAGGAAGCGCGCCGGACCCTGCTCGACGTCGTCCGCCGCACGGCCGGGGCCCTGTTCGTCCCCCTCACCGTGGGGGGCGGCATCGCGAGCGTGGACGACATCGCCGCAGCGCTCCGCGCCGGTGCCGACAAGGTCAGCATCAACAGTGCGGCGGTGGCCGATCCGGGCCTGCTCACCGAGGCAGCGGATCGTTTCGGCGCCCAGTGCGTCGTCGCCAGCATCGATGCCAAGCGGGAGCAATCCGGTTGGCGTGTGTTCACGCACGGCGGATCCCGACCCACGAATCTCGACGCGATCGACTGGGCCGTTCGGTGCGTGGAGCTGGGCGCCGGCGAGATCCTCCTCACCAGCATCGATCGCGACGGGTCGAAAGCGGGCTACGACCTCGAACTCACGCGACGCGTCGCCGAGAAGGTGTCGGTGCCGGTCGTCGCATCGGGAGGCGCCGGAACGGCGGACGATGTCGTCGCCGTCCTGCAGGATGGATCGGCGGATGCCGCGCTCGTAGCCGGCATCGTTCACGAGCGCGTGTGCACCGTGGCCGATATCAAGTCCGCGATGGCAGGTGCCGGACTTCCGGTGCGGGCGGCGCCATGACCACCGCCCCGCGCATCCTGCTCGAGGCGGTGGCCGAGGTCGCCCGTCTGGCCGGGGCCACGGCGTTGCCGTACTTCCGCACCGCCCTGGTGGCGGAACGAAAGGCCGACGGCTCACCGGTGACGGTGGCCGATCGGAGTGCGGAACGGGCGGCCCGGGAGTGGATCGCGCAGCGCTTTCCGGGGGATGGCATTCTGGGAGAGGAGTTCGGGAGTGAACGGCCGGAAGCGCAGCGCCAATGGATCGTCGATCCCATCGACGGCACCAAGTCGTTCATTCGTGGCGTTCCGCTCTGGGGCTCGCTGATCGCGGTGACCGATGGCGGCCGGGTAGTCGCGGGCGCGGCCTGCTTCCCGGCGATCGAGGAGATCGTCGTCGCCGCAACGGGCGAGGGTGCCTGGTGGAATCAGGCGCGTTGCCACGTGTCCGGTGTCCGCCGGCTGGCAGACGCCACGATCACCACCACCGACGAGCGCTTCGCCGACCATCCCGTCCGGCGCGATCGTTGGCGCGCACTGGCCAGCCGGGTGGCCGTGGCCCGGTCCTGGGGCGATTGCTTCGGATACCTCATGGTGGCCACCGGGCGCGCCGAAGCGATGGTCGATCCCGTGCTGTCCGCCTGGGACGCCGCGCCATTTCTTCCCATCGTCGCCGAGGCGGGGGGCGTGTTCACCGACTGGAACGGCGAGGCGACCGTTCGCGGAGGCAGTGCGATTGCGACGAATCGCGCGCTCGCCGAAGAATTGCGTACGGCGCTCGACTGTCCGTTTTCGGCAGCACCACTTCACGAGGGAGACGTTTCGGATGCTGGATCTCGACGCGCTTGATTTCGCCAAGGGTGATGGGCTCGTCACCGTCGTCGCCCAGGATGCGGCCACCGGCTGTGTACTGATGCTCGCCCATGCGGATCGCGAGGCCCTGGAACGGACCATCGCATCCGGCGAGATGCACTACCGGTCGCGAACCCGCGGCCCGTGGCACAAGGGAGCGACGAGTGGCCACCGGCAGCGCGTGGTCTCGCTCTCGCCGGATTGTGACGGTGACGCCGTCCTCGCCCTCGTGTCGCCCATGGGCCCGGCCTGTCATACGGGCCGCACGTCGTGCTTCGACGCGCCGGCGTTCGCCGCCGGGCCACTCGCTCGCCTCGACCGGACGATCGCCGATCGCATGGCCGCAGACGGTGCGCCGGAGAGCTATACGCGCCGTTTGCTCGACGATCGCAATCTGCGTCTCAAGAAGATCGGCGAGGAAGCGGCCGAATTCGTGCTCGCCTGCGCCGACCGGGACCTGGAGCGTGCGGTGAACGAGGCCGCCGACCTCTGGTACCACAGCCTCGTCGCGCTGCGGGCCGTCGGTGGCTCCCTCGCGGCGCTGTTGTCCATTCTCGACCGGCGCGCAACGCCCGCCCGCTAGAAGCGCGTCGTCAGGGTCGAGGGAAGCTTGGTCGTGTCGCCCACGAACCCGAATCGCGTGTCGCGCATGTATTCGATGGCTACCTGCCGGACGTCTTCGGGCGTGACCCGCCGGAGCGCCGCAACGAAGTTCGCCGCCTGACGGTAGTCCCCGTCGTACAGTTCGGCGCGGGCGAGGAACGAGGCCTGATCGGCGTTCGTCTCGTTCTTGAGGAAATAGTCGGTGATGAACTGGCCGACGAGAGTGCGCAGCCCATCCGGGTCCACCAACGTCGTCTTCAGCCGCTGTACTTCATACCCCATCGCGTCGAGGGCGGCCGCGGGATCGGTGGTGGTCACGTAGAGGCCGCCCACGGCAATCGCCCGCTCCAGAAACGGCGCCTCCACCGCGTACGCCAGATGCCGGCGCGACCGGACCTCGGCGAACATGCGCCCGCTCAGAATCGCGGTGGCGATTCTGAGAGCCGCGTAGTCCGGGGTTCCGGCCCGCGGACCCGCGTAGTAGCCCAGGATGTAGTTCGTCGCCAGACGTCGCGGGAGCGCCGCGACGCGTTCGGGAGCCGGCGTCAGGGCCGCGGGCGGTTCCCACCGGTACGTGCCCACGGGCAGCGCCCCCAGGGTGCGATGGATGGCCGCCTCGAGCGTGTGCCGATCCACGTTCCCCACGACCACGACGAGCAACCGCGACTGTACGACTTCCCGGTCGTGGTACGCGCGTACGGCGGCAGGTGTGAGGGTGCGCAGCGACGACGGCGTTCCTCCGGGGTTCAGACGGTAGGGATGGCCGGCAAACAGAAGGCTGTCGGCCAGGCGGGTGACGGCCGCGTCCGGATCGGCCTCCGCCTGTCGCGCTCCGGTGATCATCTGGCGGCGTGTCCGCTCCACGTCGCTGGAATCCAGCGTCGGCTCCACGAGACGGTCCGCAAACACCGCCCAGCTCGAATCGAAGGTCTGGCGCAATGTGCGCAGCCCGAATGTCGTCCAATCCGGAGATGGATCGATTACGATCGTCGCCCCCGTCCTGGCCGTCACCCCACGGAGTACTTCGCGCGGGAATTTTTGCGTCCCCCCATCGGAGGCTCCGAGCATCAGCACTTCGATGCCCGCGTCCTGTTCGGTGAGCTGACGCGTGCCACCCAGCAGGTACACGTTCACGGCCACGACGTCGTTGGCGCCATTGTGTCGGAGGATCACGTGAACCTGGTCCACCAGGAAGCTCGTGGTGCTCGTATCCACGGGACCGCGCTGGGCCCACAGCGGGGACGCCCAGAGAAGACAGGCCAGCAGCAGTGACCCGGGCACCCGGCGGCCGCTTCTCATGGCTGCCCTCCCCAGTGCGTCAGCTCGTCGACCGTGAGGCGGATCCGCTGGTTGGCTTCGCGATCGATCAGCACCCCACGAACGTGCGGCCGATCCACGATGTACCGTCGAGCATAGCGCTGAAGATCAGGGACGGTTTCGTGCGCCATCGCGTCGACGTAGCCGAGGTAGTAGTCCAGGCCGGTGACCGCCCACCAGAATCCCAGCTGGTGAGCAAACCCGGAGGCGCGCTCCAATCCGAACATCGTTCCCGTAATGCGTTGCCGCTTCACGGGCTCCAGTTCCGCCGAGGAGAAATACCCCGAATCCGCGAAGGCATGGATTTCCGACTCGAGCGCTGTGATTGCTTCGCGGATGCGGCCGGGCGATGTCTCACCGCTGATCGTGATCGGCCCGACGTGATTCTGTGTGTAGTAGTTCACGCCGATCGATTCGAACAGTCCGCTGTCCACCAGGCGGTGCTGCAATCTCGACCCCGGCTGATTCAGGACGTCGGAGAATACGTCGGCCGCATAGGTCGACGCCGGATCGTCGGAGGCGCTCGGTCCCTGCCACTGGAACATCACCAGCGCCGTGCCGATCGGTTCTTCCACGAGCACGCCGGTGTCGTGTTGCAGCGGCGGAATCGGAGGGATCGGCCAGGTGGTGAACGGGTCCTTCCCCCGTGGCCAGGCGCCGAAGATCCGGCGCGCGGCTTCGAAAACGCGCGTCGGGTCGACGTCGCCCGCGACGATCAGCGCCGAGTTGTTCGGGACGTAGTACCGGTGCTGGATTTCCCGCATCTGCGCCGGCGTCGTGCTCAGGATGGACGCGCGGTCGCCCAGCGCATTCTTGCGTCGCCAGGCAGCGCCCCATAACGCGCGGCCCATGCGTTGCTGAAATTCGAACCCGGGCTGCGATTGATCACGGTCGTATTCCCCGATCACCACGGCGCGTTCCTTGTCCAGCTCATCTTCCCGGAACAGTGGTTTCGTCACGGCCGAAGCCATGAGGTGCATCCCGGCCTCCAGGCTGTCGGACGGAAGGGTGAGGTAGTAGTTCACCCGCTCTTCCTGGGTGGAGCCGTTGAAGTCCGCTCCCAACGAGGATGCCCGTTCCGTGAACGCGTCTGGCTCCGGATAGTCGGAATCCGCCCGGAAGAACATGTGCTCGTACAGATGCGCCAGCCCTTCGTAGCCGGAGTCCTGCGTGAACGACCCGTTGCGAACGTCGATTTCCACGGTCGCGAGCGGGACGCCGTGATTCTCCACGACGATGACTTCCAGGCCATTCGGCAGGATTTCCCGGCGGATGCTGCGCTCCAGTTCTGCCCGCTGCCCCGCCGCCAACCGGGCCGCCGTCGCCAGCAGCGCCGCGACGAGCATCAGAATCCGGGTACGCCGTAGCGGCCTACGCGCGGCCGGTGTTTCTTTTCTCTTCACCATGACTCCCACTTCTGCTGCTGCGATTGATGCCCTGGCCGCGCGCCTCGGTGCTGACCGGGTGCGCCGGGACGTCCAGTTGGCGCCGTACACGACCTTCCGGATCGGCGGCCCCGCGGATCTCTTTTTCGAGGCCACCAGCGGCGATGAGTTGGTTGAGTCCATTACGGCAGCCCGCGCCCTGGATGTCCCGGTTTTCCTCCTCGGCCTCGGCGCGAACATCCTGGTCGGCGATCGCGGATTCCGCGGGCTCGTCGTGCGCAATACCGCCGCTCACTGGTCGATCTCCGACGACGGTCTCCTCTGGTCCGAAACGGGTGCCGTGGTGGCCGACCTCATTCGGGAATCCGTCGCGCGCGGCTGGAGCGGGCTCGAGCACTTCGCCGGCATTCCCAGTACGGTGGGCGGTGCAATCTGGCAGAACCTCCATTTCCTGTCGCCGGCACCGGCGCGTGAGCGGACGGTGTTCATTGCCGAGATCTTCCAAACCGCGGAGGTCCTGAACCACGAGGGACGGCGCCAGACTTTCCACCGGGACGATATGCACTTCGGGTACGACACGAGCCGGTTGCACGATGGGCGTGAGATTGCGCTCGCCGCAACCTTCCAGCTCACCGGGGGCAATGTCGCCGATCTGCATCGAATCATGCAGGAAAATCTGAGTTGGCGTGGGGCGCGGCATCCGTGGTTGGAGTGGTACCCCAGCGCCGGCTCGATCTTTCAGAAGATCGAAGGGCAGGGCGCCGGCAGACTCATCGACGCCGCCGGCCTCAAGGGGCACCGACATGGGAACGCCCAGATCTCTCACCTGCACGCCAACATCATCGTGAACCTGGGCTCGGCGAGCGCCAGGGACGTACGGGAGTTGATCACCCTCGCCCAGACGGCCGTCGAGCGCCAGTTCGGCGCCCATTTGCACCCGGAGATCGGGTTTGTCGGAGAGTTCTAGCATCTGGCGCTGACTGAGCATCGACAAAACAATGCCCCACTACGTGAGCACAATAGTTGTTATAGTGGCGCTATAATGACATGTAGATGGCGTTATTTACCCGTTGATCCAGTCCTTCCATTCGCCCTCAGCCAATCCCACGGAGAGTTGGCTTCCTCTCCGTACCAGCGGCATTCGAATCAGCAGGGGCTCTTCGAGCAGTAGTTCGAACCAGCGCGAATCGCTCAGCATCGAACGGTGAAGTCCGAGTTCGCGATATCGATTGGACGTCTCATCCACCAGCGCGCGAACCCCGAACTTCTGCGAAAAACGCCGCAACTCCCCAACGGAGGCGGGCCGCTCCTTGAAGTCTACGAAGTGGGTCTTGATGCGCCGCTCAGAGAAGAACCGCAGCGCCTTCCGTGTCTCGGCGCTTTTTTTGACGCCGAAGATCTGCACATCCACGCCATGCTCCTCCCCGTTCGAGAACACCCGGTCCACCGGTCGGAACCCCGGTGAATGGTAATCGCCCCGCAGCCGACGGGAGGCTTCGTCCCGGCCTGGTGGCTCCCCGATCCCCATTCGCAGACACTCTGGGGCAAGTTCTGTAGACGGGTCCCGCTCCCCACGCCCGGGTCGCTGGAACGCTGGGATACCCCGGACGGAGATTTTCTGGACCTCTTTCGGGTGCCGGCGCCACCGGGGGCGCCCAGACTGCTCGTGCTCCACGGCCTCGAAGGAACCATCCGCTCGCACTACGCCCGCGGGATTCTCAGTCGCGCCACGGCGGCGGGGTGGGCCGCCGACCTGCTGATCTTTCGCGGCTGCGGTGACGAGCTCAATCGGGCCCCGCGGTTCTACCACTCCGGTGAGACCGGCGATCTCGAGTTCGTGGTCGGCCGCATTTCCGCCGAGCACCCCGGTTCTCCGCTCTTCATGGTCGGGTACTCCCTCGGGGGCAACGTTCTGCTGAAGTGGCTGGGAGAGACAGGCACGCGACATCCGGGACGCGTGCGGGCTGCAGCCGCGGTGTCCGTGCCCTACGATCTGGAAGCGGGAGCGTTGTACATTGGCCGCGGCTTTTCGCGGATCTACGAGCGCCATTTCCTCCACACGCTCAAGCGAAAAGCGATCGCCAAGCTCGACCGGTTTCCCGGCCTCTTCGACGCCGGCGCGCTCCGGCGCGTAACGAGCATCGTTGGGTTCGACGAGGTGGTGACGGCTCCGATTCACGGCTTTGGCGATGCGCACGACTACTATCGGCGTTCGAGCGCTCTGCAGTTTCTACCGGGAGTTTCGGTCCCGACCATGCTCCTCAGTGCCTTTGACGACCCGTTCCTGCCGCCGGCGATATTGCGTGAGGCGGCCGCTGTGGCTGGAAGGAACCCCAGCCTTCGAACGGAGTTCTCGGCGCACGGCGGGCACGTGGGGTTCGTGAGCGGCTCGGGGTTCGCGCGAGCTCAGTACTTCTCGGAGGACCGCATTATGACCTTCTTCCGGGAATGCCTGGAGCCGGCCCGCCGTCCGCATTACGATGGAGGCTAGATTTCCATGTGGTCGCGTTCTGGTCGACGACTGAGCCGGCACCCCCGCCCCCGACAACGATGATTCTCTGGTCCCTTGCAATCACCGCTGGATTGCTCGTCCTCGTGTACCTCATGGTCATCGGGGTACCGCACTCCGAGGTCGTCGGTCCCGGCGGGCCGGTAAGCCGCCCTCGCACCGAGCTGCCGATGCTGGGGGCATTCTCCACCGGGGCCGGCCTCGCGGGCTATCTGACCATGGGAATGGCTGGCGTGACGGTCTGGACCCGCGCCGGGATCGTCATTGCGGTTGCCCTGCTCACGGCGTTCGTGGCTCGCTGGGGAGTGATCAGGGCGTTCACGGAACCGCCTCCGGATCCGGAGGACGACCCCCGGTATCGCTACCAGGGCCACGTCGGGCGCGTTACGCAGGCCATCGGTGTCGGACAGCCTGGCCGGATGGTGTTCGAGGCCGACGGGCGGACCTTCGACCTCGCGGCGCAGTCGATCGATGGCGCTCCCGTTGCCAAAGACGTGGAAGTCGTGATCGAGCGGATCGACGATCAGGTCGCAACCGTCGAATTGTGGGCTACTGTCGAACAGCGGCTGTAGATCGGGGAGTCGTGCACCAGGGGCCGGTGTGATGTCCTATGCCGTATGGTTTGCTGTCGTCTTCGTCGGCTTCTTCATCCTCCGGGCCATCGCCGCGACCTGGCTGTTTCTCTTCCTGTTGCCGAAGGGAGTTCGGTGTCCCAACTGCGACGAAGCCACCCTTCGCGTCCAGGCGCACGGTCTCACGCGCATGCTGCCGTGGTTCCGAACCAGCTGGTGCTACCGGTGCGGGTGGGAGGGGCTCCTCCGCGAAGACGGAACGGCTCCGGCCGATCGAGCGCGCCTCGACGGCGGCGGTCGCCAACCGCGCGTCAGGTGACCCCGGCATACAGCTGCAGCCATTCCGGCCAGTTTCCGCTGAGTTCGAAGAAGTCGGCGTAGTATTCGAGGCCCGTCGCTTCCAGTTCGGCGATGAAGTCACTGATCGGCGCGGTGTAGATCGGCCCGATCACAATCAGGTCGCGCTCGACTCGAAATTCGTCCGCGGTCAGTCCGAGGCGGGTATCCAGATCCGAACGCGCGAGACCGGATTTTTCGTACGCGCTTCGGCGGATGCACAGGCTCGGAGCCTGGCCCGTAATGGGCAGTGGCATTGGATCTCCATAGATTGAACGGTCGCCGGCCGGCGGTGGTTGGCCGGGCGGAGCTCGAGATGGCACGGTGTGAACTATGAACCCTTTCGAGGCAAAATTCGACGTCGTGGTCATCGGCGGTGGTCATGCCGGCGCGGAGGCGGCAGTGGCCGCGGCCCGCACCGGCGCGCACGTGGCTCTGGTAACCACGGCCATCGAAACCATCGGGCAGATGTCCTGCAACCCGGCCATCGGCGGTGTCGCGAAGGGAACGGTCGTCCGCGAGGTCGATGCGCTCGGTGGCGTGATGGGACGCGCCACGGACCTGGCCTCGCTCCAGTTCCGCATGCTGAACCGCAGCAAGGGACCGGCGGTGTGGGCCCCGCGCGCGCAGTGCGATCGAGGGCTCTATCGGCGGGCGGTTCGGTCGTTGATCGAATCGCAGGACCGCGTCGCGGTCATTCAGGCCACCGTGGCACGCCTGATTCTGGACGACGCCATGCAGACGGTGCTCGGGATCGAAACCGTGGAGGGACGGCGCTTCGGCGCCGCCGCCGTCGTGATCACGACCGGGACCTTCCTTCGCGGGCGTATTCACATCGGAACGACCACCCAGTTTTCCGGAGGCCGGGCGGGGGAACGGGCCACCGTGTCCCTCGCGGAGCAGATCGAGCAACTCGGCCTCGCCGTTGCGCGCTTCAAGACGGGAACGCCACCGCGCATCGACGGTCGGTCCGTCGACTTCGGGAAGCTCGCCCGGCAGGAGACGGAGATCGAGGCGTTTGACTTTTCCTGGTCTCACTTCTGGCGGACTCCCCGCGTCACCGGCAACTCGACCCGGCACCCGGTCCAGCTTCCATGCTGGATCACCTATACCGGCCACCGAACCCACGCAATCGTTCGAGACAACATCGAGAAGTCTGCGATGTACGGAGGCGCCATCGGGAGTCGCGGTCCTCGTTATTGTCCGTCCGTTGAGGACAAGATCGTTCGGTTCCCGGACGCCGAGCGCCATCAGCTGTTCCTGGAGCCGGAGGGGTTGGACACCGCGGAGTTGTACGTCAACGGACTCTCGACCTCTCTGCCGCCCGAGGTACAGATCGAGATGCTGCGGAGCGTCCCGGGATTGGAGCAGGTGCGGATGACCCGCCCGGGCTATGCGATTGAATACGACTACTGCATTCCCACGCAGCTCGATCCCACCCTCCGTGTTCGGTCCGTGTCGGGCCTGTACCTGGCCGGTCAGATCAATGGTACCACCGGGTACGAGGAGGCCGCCGGCCAGGGCGTTGTTGCCGGATTGAACGCCGGGCAGGCAGTGCAAGATCGGGAGCCGGTCATTTTCGGACGCGATACGTCCTACATCGGCGTGTTGGTGGACGACCTCGTTACCCGGGGGGTCGATGAACCGTACCGGCTCTTCACGTCGCGCTCGGAGTTTCGCCTCACCGTGCGGCAGGACAATGCCATTCGGCGACTGGGTCCGGTTGCTCGCGCGCTGGGGTTGTTGACCGCGGACGAGGAGGAGCTTCTGGCCGGCCGTCTCGCGAGCGAGGATCGAATTCTCGAATTCGCACGGGCCACCAGCATCACTCCACACCAGGCCGCGCCCGTGCTTTCGGCGGTCGGAAGCGCGGCCCTCCCCCACGCTCAACGCATCGCGGAACTTGTGAAGCGGCAGGGGGTGTTTTTGGGAGACCTGTTCGCTGCCGTTGGCATCAGCGAGTCATGGGATCGTGAGGCTGTGACGGCGGTCGAATTGGAGTTGAAATATTCCGGGTACTTCGAGCGAGAACGCCTCCAGGCGGCTCAGTTGCAGCGGATGGCGAGCTTCGCACTCGACGATGCGCTGCCGTATGGAGAGATGGCATCGCTCTCGATCGAGGCACGGCAGAAGCTGGGCGAGCATCGCCCGGTGAGCGTGGCCCAGGCCTCCCGAATTCCCGGGATCAGCCCCACCGACCTGCAGAACCTCGTCATCGAGGCCACGCGTTGGCGGCAGCGAGCTCGGGCTCAATAGTCCGGGCGTACGCCCAGGGTGCCGTGCGAGACCGGCGATATAGTATTATAATGGCATTAAATAACGTGTATAGTGTTGTGTGGCTACTAAATGCGCGAACCTGACGTTCTGGTGGTGACGAAGGACTTTCAGGTCGCCGAGGAGGAGTAATGCGGCAAATTGCTCGATGGACGATGGCAGTCGTGGCGGTACCGGTAGCTTTCCCGGTGCTCGCGCAGCAGCCGGCGGAAAGGGTTCAACCCCCGATCATCACCGCGTCGGCAGTAGGTAAGGTTCAGGCTGTTCCGGACCGGGCCTACGTCGTCCTGGGCGTTGAGACGAGGAATGTGTCGGCGGCTGTGGCTGCGAGCGAGAATGCCGCAAAACAGACATCGGTAATTTCGGCGTTGCGCTCGCTCCAGATTTCGGATTCGGCGATTTCGACCCAGAATTACCGTGTCTCCCCGGAGACCAGAAACGACAGCGGTAACCATACCCCGCGAATCGTGAGCTACCTGGTTTCCAATTCGGTTCAGGTAGAGGTCCATGACCTTTCGAAAGTGGGGAAGCTCGTCGATGCGGCACTGGCGCACGGCGCCAATCAGATCGAATCGATCAGGTTCTTCGAGTCGAACGCGGAAGAGCTTTACCGGCAAGCACTTGCTGCCGCTGTCGCGAATGCCAGGGCGCAGGCCGCGGTAATGGCAGCGGCAGCCGGTGGTCGATTGGGATCGCTGATAGATCTCAACTCCCAGGGTGGGAGCTTCCCATCTCCGGCGCCGAGCAACGTCAGAATGGTCGGGTTCGCGGCTGCTCAGACCCCAGTAATGCCGGGCCAGGAGACTATCGAGGCCTCCGTAAGCGGCCGGTGGGTGTTCATTCCAGACCGGTAGCTCCTCAAGGCGGCAATGTTCCACGTAGAACATTGCGGTTGCCGATGGGGGTGGGCGCTTGGCCGAATCGGTCCGGCGCCCTTTATATTCCCTCTCTCTCTCAACCTCAGACCCAAGTGACCAGAATTATTGCGGTTGCCAATCAGAAGGGCGGTGTCGGGAAGACTACAACCGCCGTGAACCTGGCTGCGAGTCTTGCCGCGGCCGAACAGCGCACTCTTCTGGTCGACGGAGACCCACAGGGAAATGCCACGAGCGGTATCGGCATCGACGGGAAGGACGTCAAGGCTTCGACGTACGACGTGCTGCTTGGCGATTCCTCCCCAGAAGAGGCGATAGTCGAGCATGTACAGTTCAATCGCCTCGATGTCCTGCCGGCCACGCCGGACCTGGCCGCGGCTGAAGTCGAGCTCACCAGCAGAGCGGATCGCGAAAGAATCATGCGCACCGCGTTGCACGGCCTGCGCGATCGGTATGATTTCATCCTGATCGATTGTCCACCGTCACTCGGGTTGATCACCCTGAACATGCTCGTTGCCGCGGATTCGCTGCTCATTCCGCTTCAATGCGAATACTACGCACTCGAGGGGCTCTCCCAGCTGTTGAACACATTCCATCTCGTGCAGCGCAACTTGAACGAGTCCCTAGTGATCGATGGCGTGCTGCTTACCATGTTCGACGCACGGATCAATCTGTCTCGCCAAGTAGCAACGGACGCGAGAGACTACTTCGGAGAAAAAGTCTTCGAGACGGTCGTTCCAAGAAACATACGTTTAGCAGAGGCGCCTAGCTTCGGCCAACCCATCATTCTCTACGACGTTTCCTCCGCTGGCGCCCAAGCCTATCTCAAGGTCGCCGCAGAGCTGATGCAGCGGCTTGCTCCCGCCACCACGACCGCCACCGCCTAGCGCGGCCCCTCTCCTCCCAGAAGCCCCCATCATGAGCCCCGAAAAACCGCGGAGACTCGGCCGAGGCCTCGAAGCACTCATCGGCGCTGGCAGCGGCGGCCGCGCCGAGGCCGGTGCGCTCGGCGGAAACCAGAACGAGCTTCGCCGACTCTCTATTGCGCGCATTCGGCCGAACCCGTTCCAGCCGCGGCGCGAGTTCGCAGAAGCGGAGCTCGACGAACTGCGCGCCTCGCTCAAGACCTCGGGCATGCTCCAACCCGTGGTCGTGCGCCCGGTAGGTGACGCTTTTCAGTTGATCTCGGGCGAGCGCCGCTTCCGGGCTGCGTCGCAGTTGGGTTGGCGCGAGATCCCCGCCCTCGTCCGCGAAGCCGATGAGCGGACCATGCTCACGCTCGCCCTCATCGAAAATCTGCAGCGTACGGATCTCAATGCCGTCGAGGAGGCTCGTGGCTATCAGCGTCTCCAGGAGGAATTCGACCTCACGCACCAACAGATTTCCGAGGCCGTAGGCAAAGATCGTTCAACGGTCACGAACCTTCTTCGACTGCTCGCACTTCCTCCCGACGTGCAGGAACTCCTCGAGCACGGCCGGATCACCATCGGCCACGGAAAGGCCCTCCTGGCACTCCCTTCACCGGATGCCATGAGTGGGCTTGCCGCCGACATCGCCGCCGAAGGCCTGAGCGTCCGGGAAACGGAGCACCGGGTACGGTCGCATTCTTCCGCACCCACACCGGCGAAGCCCGGCGGCACCAAACCGTCCCCCAAGGGGGCAGATCCCGCATCGCCAAGCGCCAGCCTCCGGCATCTCCAGGACGCGCTTCGCCGGCGGCTGCAGACGGACGTTCACATTCAGATGAGCGCGAAGCAGCGAGGATCGATCCGAATCGACTTCTATTCGACCGACGACCTGAACCGTTTGTTCGAGCTGTTGAATGGCGCGCCGCAAGTTGGCGATTAGGTGCTCTCTGTGTTTATAACACAGATTTGCACACAAAACTCAACAGGATTAACGCGTTATGCAGGAACTGGTTAGGTTGATGCACGTGTCGCGAAAACAAAGGTTTTCCACGTTTATCAACATAGGGCTTCTGCTCCTACTCGCCGCCTGCGGCAGCAACAGCGCCGACCACTCCCCCCAGTCGGATCCTGGCTTCAGAGTCGCGCTGCTCACACCCGGCCCGATTTCCGATCAGTCCTGGAATGCTGGCGCCTACCAGGGCTTGTTGCGAATTCACGATTCCTTGGGCGCGAAGATCAGCCATATCGAAACTAAAACTCCGGCCGAGTTCGAAGAGAGCTTCCGCCAGTACGGGGCGCAGCACTATTCCCTCGTCATCGGCCACGGTTTTGAATTTCAGGACGCCGCTCGCCGTGTCGCACCGGATTATCCCAAGACCGTCTTCGTCACCACGTCCGGAAACACGGAAGGCCCCAACCTGGCCGGGCTGCAGTTCGATTTTGGCAATCCCTCGTACCTCGCTGGACTGCTCGCAGGCGGCATGACACACTCGGGAATCGTCGGCGTCATCGGTGGAACCGAACTGCCGCCGGTTCGTGAAAGCTTCGCGGCCTTTGCTCGTGGAGCTCAGCACGCCAATCCTCATGTCAAGGTCCTCACGTCATACATCGGGAATTGGGACGACGTGAGTGCCGGGCGTGAACAGGCGCTGGCACAGATTGCCCAGGGGGCGGACGTGATCTTCCAGAACGCCGACGCGGCGGGGTTGGGCGTCATTCAGGCCGTCAAGCAGAGCAAAGGCGTCTGGGTATTCGGATCCAACTCCGATCAGAATGCCGTCGCCCGAGGAGTCGTGCTGGGTAGTGTCGTCATCAACCTGCCCCACGCATTTCTGACGGTGGCCAGGGAAGTCAGGGCAGGAAACTTTCGCGGCCATGTCCTGTCGCTCGGCATGAAGGACGACGTTGTCCAGTTGGTGCTCAACCCCGAGCTCGTTGGCGGTATTCCTGCGCCGGTGATCGCCGAGCTCGATTCCGTCCGAACGCTCATGCGACAGGGCGCCTTTTCCACCGCAGACTCGACCGGGAAATCCCACTGATGATTCCGCTCGCCGACTGTGTGGCGCGGCTCGACGATCTGCTGAACACCCGGGATATCCCGGACTATGACGGAGCCGTGAACGGGCTGCAGCTCGCGAATGGCGGCTCCGTGAGCCGTGTCGTGGCCGCAGTCGATTTTTCGACGGAGGCCGTCCGCCAGGCCGCAGCCAGCCGAGCGGACCTGCTCCTGGTGCACCATGGCATGTTCTGGGGACCGCCGCGCCCGTTCGTCGCCGCCCGCTACACACAGTTGCGCCTCGCCATCGAGCACAACATTGCCGTCTATTCCTCGCACCTGCCGCTGGACCTGCATCCCACCCTCGGCAACAATGTGCGGCTCGCCGGTCATCTTGGATTGGAGCCGAGCGGGGGCTTTGGCCAGTTTCGAGACATCGAGGTTGGCGTGCAGGGAGTGTCCGACCGCTCCACCGATGACCTGCTGGCACGACTGGCCGAGTTTGCCCGACCGCTTGGCGCAACGGTGATCTCTACTCCGCACGCGCCCGGGCGGCGAACCCATCACTGGGCCATCATCACCGGCGCTGGCGCATCGAGCGAGACGCTTGCCGAAGCGGCCGTGCGCGGGGTCGACACGCTGATCGTCGGCGAGGGGCCGCACCATACGGCGGTGGAAGCCGTGGAACTCGGGATCGTGGTGATGTACGCCGGTCATTATGCCACGGAAACGCTCGGGGTCCAGGCGTTGGCGGCAGAGTTGGATCGGTCCTTTTCGCTGCCGTGGTCCTTCGTTCACCTCCCCACCGGTCTGTGACAGCGCGGGCCGTCGACGTCGCACTCGTAGGCATCACGAAACGGTTCGGAACGACGGTCGCCCTCGACGAAGTGGACCTCCGACTCCGTCCGGGACGTATTCATGCCCTGCTCGGGGAGAATGGCGCTGGCAAGTCGACGTTGATGGGCATCGCGTTCGGTCTCGTACGGCCGGATCAGGGCGACGTGATGGTAGACGGGATCGAGATCTCGATGCGCACGCCTCGGGCGGCCATTCACCACGGCATCGGGATGGTCCAGCAACACTTTTCGCATGTCCCGGCGTTCACGGTTGCCGAAAATGTGGCCCTTGGTGGCCGCGGCCGATTTGCTCCCCAGGCAGCAGCCCGGAAGGTGCGGGTCGTCGCCGACGCCGCAGGGTTGCCACTGGACCCATTCGCCCGCGTGGCCGACCTTCCCATCGGCGCCCAGCAGCGCCTGGAGATCGTTCGCGCGCTGGCGCACGAGGCGCGCGTGTTGATCATGGACGAACCGACGGCGGTGCTCGCACCAGCCGAAGCGTCCGACCTGTTGCGGTGGCTACGACGGTTCGCCGACGGCGGCGGCTCCGTCGCGCTCGTCACGCACAAGGTGAACGAAGCCCTTGCCGTGGCCGACGACATTACGGTTCTGCGCGCCGGGAAGCGGGTCGCCGCGGGAGCAGCAAACACGTTCACGGCAACGACGCTGGCGAGAGCGATGTTTCCCGACGCCGTGCCGGAAGCGCGGCCGCAAACGCCGCCCCGCATTGGCGCCGGGGTGCTGGTGACGGCCCGGCAGGTATCGCTTGCCGCCACCGCCGGTCGTGCGGAGATTCGTGACGCGACCTTCGAGTTCCGTACCGGCGAGCTCATCGGAGTAGCGGCTATTGAAGGGGCGGGGCATGAGACGCTCCTGCGTGCCCTTGCCGGTCTGTGCTCGCCCGCCGCTGGCGCGATGGAACTTCCCGCCACCGTGTCGTTCATCCCGGGCGACCGGCGCCGTGACGCGCTGGTGCTCGATTTTCCCCTGTTCGAGAACCTCGCGCTTCGCCGGGCCGTCGATCTCCGCGGCGTCGTGCCGTGGCGCGCCGTTCGGGAACGAACCCGCGCCGTGATCCGGGAATTCGATGTGCGCGCGGACTCGGAATCCGCCGCGGCCCACACCCTGTCCGGCGGTAATCAGCAGCGCTTCGTCGTCGGCCGGGAATTGGCCACGGAACCGTCGCTCGTCGTTGCCGAAGAACCGACGCGCGGACTGGATCTCGTCGCCACGGCGGCGGTTCATGCGCATCTGCGGCGGGCCGCGGCTGCGGGAGCTGTGGTCGTCGTGCACTCCAGCGACCTGGATGAGTTGCTCGCGCTGTCCGACCGCATCCTCGTGGTCCACGAGGGGAAGGTTTGTGAGCTTCCGGTGGAGCGCGACCTCGTGAGTCGTGCGATGGTCGGGGACGCCTAGTGCCGGAGCAGCCTCACCACCGCCTCTCGGGGGCGGCCCGCCGGAGGAATCGGTTGCCGGCGCGCTCGATCCTGGCCCTCCCGGCGGCTCTGACACTGCTGCTTGGCTACCACTATGCCGGGCCGGCGGTCCAGGCGTTCTGGGTCGGATCCTTCGGGTCCTGGTACGCGCTGACTTCAGGTACCCTGGTGCGGGCCGTACCCCTCATGCTCACCGGCCTCGGTGTCGCCGTGGCGTTTCGCGCCGGCGTGTTCAACATCGGAGCCGAGGGCCAGCTGCTCGCCGGCGCCGTGGCGGCCGCGTTCGTCGGGCTCCACTGGAGCACGGGCCTCGGCCGCCTGACCGTTCCGATGGCCCTGTGCGCCGGAACCGTTGCCGGAGCGGCCTGGGCCGGTATCGCCGCCGTCATGCGGGTCCGTTTTGGCGTACTCGAGGTGATCAGCACGCTGATGCTCAACTTCCTCGCCGCCGACCTGGTTTCGTACCTCGTGCGCGGCCCACTGCAGGAGCCGCTCCATATCTATCCCCAATCGGCGTCGCTCCCCCAGGTCGCCCGGCTGCCGCATTTCGGCCCGACCACACGCCTGCACTGGGGGTTGGTGTTGGCAGTCGTCCTGGTGGCCATCGTCGCCTGGGCGGTCGCACGAACGGCGGCGGGGTTCCGGTTGCGCGTTTCCGGCGCCAACCCCGACGCGGCGAACACCACGGGGCGGTTTTCCGTCGCGCGAGTGACCACCGGAGCCTTCCTCGTGAGCGGAGCGTTGGCCGGGTTGGCGGGATCCATTCAGGTCACCGCGGTGACGTATGCGCTCTACGAGAACATATCTCCGGGGTACGGCTTCACCGCCATTGCCGTTGCGGTGCTGGCGGGACTGCGACCACTTGCGATCCTGCCCAGTGCGCTGCTCTTCGCCGGTCTCGAGACCGGCGCCACTGCCATGCAGCGTGATGCGGGCGTTCCCGCCGCCTGGGCCTCGGTGGCAGAGGCCTGCCTGATTCTTCTGGCCATTGGAAGCCTCGCATGGCGCATCCGGCACCGCACGGCGGCTCGCTCGAGCGGGAACCCGTGACGAGCGTCGTCGCGGCGGTGCTCTCCGCCATGATCCGAACCACCACCCCGCTGCTGTTGGCGGGCCTCGGCGAGCTGGTCACCGAGCGCGCCGGCATCATCAACATCGGACTCGAAGGTGCCGTTATCGCCGGTGCCTTCGCCGCCACTGCTGGTGCATCCGCAGTGGGGATCTCAACGGGCTATGTCTGGGGGATGGTGGCCGGGGGACTGATCGGTGGCCTGCTGGCTCTTTTCGTCGTGTTGCTACGCGCCGATCAGATCATCGCCGGAACGGCACTGTCCATGCTCGGGCTGGGGGCAACCGGAGCCTGGTACCGCAGCGTGTTCGGCATTGGCGGGGTCTCGCTGTCCATTCCGACGTCGGCTCCGTTTCGGATTCCGGGATTGGCCGCATTGCCCTGGGTGGGGCCGGCGCTGTTCGACCAGCCGCTCGTGACCTACGGCGCGTATCTCCTGGTTCCCGCCCTCTGGTGGTACCTCTACCGAACGCGCTCCGGGCTCGAGCTTCGGGCCGTTGGGGAAGCCCCCAGCTCGGCGCGGGCAGCCGGACTTGCGGTCGCGCGCATCCGGGTGGCCGCCATCGTGTTCGGCTCCATGCTCGGCGGTCTCGCAGGCGCGACGTTGGTGCTCGCGCAGGCGGGTACCTTCGCCGAGGGCATGTCTGCGGGGAGGGGGTTCATCGCCATTGCCATTGTCGCACTGGGACGCTGGACGCCGGTCGGCGTGGCGATCGCCGCACTGGTTTTCGGACTGGCCACCGCCATGCAGTACGTCGTGCAGGCGCTCGGATGGCCGGTTCGCTACGAGCTGGTTCTGATGCTGCCGTATGCGCTGACGTTGGTCGCGCTCATCGTGTCACCGAGGAACGCGGCGCCGGCCATGCTCGCGCGTTCGGAATAGGCTAGGCGCCCGGTCTCGGCGCGGGCGGAAGGTACGGACCGCCCAGGTCCCAGTGCCAGGCGTCGCGACGTTCCCCTGTCCGCGGATCACGCAATGGCTTGAATTGGAGACGGGCCGGGGGCAGTCCGACGGCTGCGCCATATGCGAGCAGGCGCTCACGATCCGTGGAGACGAGGTGCGCCATGGGGCGCCCCTGCCAGACATGGCGATGCAGCCAGAGGCCGCCGTCCATGGCGTGGATCATCCCTTCCCGGCGAGACGAGAATTCTCGATAGCGCACTTGCTGCTGCATCGGGCGCGACGTGGGTGTCGCGGGAGCAGCCTACTGACAGGCCACTTGGCCGTCCGTGGTCGCCGGCGCCACCGGGGTTACCCCCCCATAGTAGATGGCGCACATATGAGGCCATGCCTCCGGATGGGTGGAGGTCGCAGCCCACCCAGTGGCATCGGCCTCGGGCAGCGTCAGCACGACGCCATGCGACGGGACGAACTTCAGCGAGTCCAGCACGGACGTGTAGGTCCGGTGCTCGTAATAGTAGCCCTCTTCCGCAACCGCGAGGTTGCGGAGATCGCTCTTCATGGAAGCGACGTACGCTTTCCCTTTCGTGCTCTGAAACTTCGGCACCGCGATCGCAGCGAGAACGCCGATGATCACGACGACGATGAGCAACTCGATCAGGGTGAAACCACCGCGTCGGTAGCCCATACGCCCCACATGGAAGAAGAAAACTGATCTGCTACCCTATCTCACTCCTCGTTACTGTGGCAAGCTCGATGCCGATCGGTCGGTCAACCCATAAGATCATATTTTACAGCAGTTTACGCTACGGTCTATAGTTGACTGCAAAACACGACATCTCACGATCTGCCCAAAATCTCGCAAAATGCGGTACCCGTTAAGATCTCCTAGTGCTTGCTTTCGAGCCAGTTCGGCCCCCGTCCCACATCCACCACCAACGGGACCCGCAGCGGCGCCGCTTCTTCCATCTCTACTCTCACCAACTTTTCCAGGGAGTCAAGCTCTTCGGCCGGTGCTTCGAAAACGAGTTCGTCGTGGACCTGGAGGAGCATCGAGGCCTTCAACCGCTCGTCGCGGACTCGTGCGGCGATGCGAATCATGGCGATCTTGATCAGGTCCGCTGCGGATCCCTGGATCGGCGTATTCTGCGCCGTGCGTTCACCGAATGCGCGAATATTGAAGTTCTTGTCCCGCAATTCCGGAATGTATCGCCGCCGCCCAAAGATTGTTTCCGCGTATCCACGGGTGCGCGCGGCTTCCACGGCTTCGTCGAGAAATGCCCGAACCCCCGTGAATCGCTCGAAGTACTGATCAATGAACGTTCTCGCTTCATCATGGGTGATCCGCAGTTGCTGCGAAAGCGAGTAGGCCCCCTGTCCGTAAATGGTCGCGAAGTTGATGGTTTTGGCCCGACTTCGCATTTCGGACGTGACGTCCGCGGCTTCCACACCGAAAATGAGTGCCGCCGTCTGGCGGTGGATGTCCCCGCCGGTGCGGAACGTCTCGACGAAGGCGGCATCTCCCGAGAGGTGCGCCAAGAGTCGCAACTCGATCTGCGAGTAGTCTGCGCTCATCATGGTCCAGCCGGTTCTGGGAATGAAGGCCCGCCGGATCTCTCTTCCCAGCTCCGTTCGAACCGGGATGTTCTGCAGATTCGGGTCGCTGGATGACAGGCGGCCCGTGGCGGCTACCGTTTGATTGAACGAGGTGTGTAGTCGTCCCGTGTGCGGGTTCACCAACGAGGGCAGGGCATCGATATAGGTGTTCTGCAGCTTCGTCAGTTCACGGTATTCCATGATGAGCGCCGGCAATTCGTGGCCCTCTTCCGCGAGTCGCTCGAGCACGCTGGCGTCGGTCGAGGGACCGGAACTCGTTTTCTTCACAACTGGCAGCTGCAGTTTTTCAAACAGGATGCGCCGAAGCTGGATATTCGAGTTGATGTTGAACGCTTCGCCGGCCGCAACGTGGATCTTGTGCTCGACCAGCGCGCGCTCTCGTGCCAGGTGCTGCTTCAGTTGTGCGAATACGCCGACGTCGATCGCGATTCCAACCGCTTCCATATCTGCCAGCACCGGGACGAGTGGCATCTCGATCGTCTGGAAGAGTTTGGTTAGACCGAGCTGCTCCAACTGCTCGCCAAACAGCGTAGCCAACCGCCCGGTAACGTCGGCGTCTTCGCAGGAGTACCGGCTTGCCGCCTGGATCGGTACTTCGTCGAATCCAATGGCGTTCTTGCCCTTGCCGCAGACTTCTTCGTAGGACGTCATCTGATAGTTCAGAAACTCGAGCGCCAGCATGTCGAGCCCATGCGAGCGGCGGCCGGGGTCCAGCACGTAGCTCGCGATCATGGTATCGAATGCGAGCCCCTTCACCGGAACGCCCTCCTGCCGAAGCACCAGGACGTCGTACTTGCCGTTCTGTGCAACCTTGGCAACGGTATCGTTCGCCAGCAGGTCGCGGATCGATTGAAGTGCGGGGCTCGTCAGCGCAGGGAGGTTCTGGAACACCGGTTGGCCGTCGGAGCCGGCACCAGATTGCTCCCGGGCGTTCGTCTCAGACGATGGGGGCGCTGTCAGGTCCAGCGCCCCCTGGCGGTGGGATCCTCCGCGGTGGCGGAACGGCAGGTAGTACGCCTCACCCGGTTCGAGTCCAATGGTCAGGCCGACCAGGATAGACCGGAGAGGATCCACGGACGACGGTACGTCCGGTTCGAGAACGGTTTCCGTGTCGAATGAGAATCGGCCCAGTGTCCGGATGCGCTGGGCCAGCCGGATGATCTCCGGTTCCGTCTGGACCACGACATACCGGGCTTCATTGGCGATCGGCGAGGAGGGTTCACCGGAGGATTCTGTTTCGCCGACGGCTTTGGCCAGGGAATGGAATTCAAGTTCGACGAATAGGTTGCGCAGCTGTTCGGAGTCGACCGTTCCCACCCGGAGGGCGTCGAGATCGAGATCGATATTCAGGTCGGTATGAATCGTGACGAGTTGTTTCGACAGACGTGCGTTGTCCGCATGTTCGCGCAGCGCTTCCCGGGGACGCTTTTTCGAGATCGCGTCCACGTTCGCGAGAATCTGCTCGAGCGTTCCATATTCCTGGATCAGGGCGGTCGCGGTCTTTTCGCCAATTCCCTTCACGCCCGGCACATTGTCGGATGAGTCCCCCACGAGGGCGAGATAATCCGTCACGCGTTCGGGCGGAACGCCCAATCGCTCGGTCTCGTTCCCCATGCCCACCCATTGCTCATCCACCGCCGCAGGCCCTCCTCGTCCGGGGTTCAGGAGCCAGACACCCGGCTCGATGAGCTGGTGGAAATCCTTGTCCCCCGAAACGATGACCACATTCAGCCCAGCGGCCTTGCCCTTCCGCGCCAGGGTGCCGATGACATCATCGGCTTCATACCCCTCCACCCGAAGGACCGGGATGCGGTATGCCGCGAGCATCTGCTCGATGCGCTCGACCCCCTGGTCGAAATCAGCCTGCAGTTCGTCCGAGAGCTTCTCCCGCGTGGCCTTGTACGCCGGATACTGTTCGTGGCGAAACGAGAGCCCGGAGTCGTGGACCCACCCCAGGTATTCGGGCCGGTGTTTGGCGAGCAGTCGTTGGAGGAAGTTGGCCACGCCCCATGCGGCCGAGGTGTTCTCGCCCCGGCCGGTGGTCAGCGGCCGGGAAATCAGAGCAAAGAAGGCGCGATAGATGATCGCATAGCCATCGATCAGGAAGAGCCGTTGTTCCGACGGCGGGGTAGATGAGCCAGGCACGACCAACGTCCTCCGGGGTGAGGTCCTGCACGTGATGCATGGGCGGCGCCAGCCCTTTTTGATCGGCTGGCTTGCCCGGGCGTATTGCGACCGTTAGGTTCGCCGCGTGCCCCGAGAATCCATGTTAGGGCGAAATCTCGCCGGCTATGTCCTGGAGAGTGAGGTCGGCGAGGGGGGGACCTCCGCCGTCTTCCGCGCACACCATCCAGAGCATGGTGCCGTCGCTGTCAAGATTCTCCGTGAAAAGTTGCGCAACGACAAGACCGCCGTCACTCGCTTTCTGCGCGAGGCCCATTATGGCGAGCGAGTCCAGCATCCCAATGTAGTCCGCACGATTGAAATCGGCGAAGCAACGCCCGGACTTCATTTTCTCGCCATCGAGTGGGCACTCGGCGAGCTTCTGGAAAAATACGCCCGTCGCAAGGGGCCGCTTCCTCCAACGGAAGTCGCCAGCATCGTCTCCCAGATTGCCGACGCTGTTCATGCGGCTCATCAGGTCGGGATCGTGCACCGCGATCTGAAGCCGGAGAACGTGATGTACGACTCCGAGACGGGCCAGGTGAAGCTGCTCGATTTCGGCATCGCGACCGACGCCGACATCGCCCCCGAACAGCGCTTGACGCGGGCCGGGTTCTTCGTTGGCACCCTGATGTACGTCGCCCCCGAGGCGTTGTCCGGGGAGGTGGTCACCGCGGCGGCCGATCAGTTCAGCTTGGCAACCATTGCGTACTTCCTGCTGTCCGGAACGTTGCCCTATACGGCCAAGTCGCCGCGAGAGATGTTCACCCAACTTCTCACCCAGCCTCCGCTGCCACTGAACATGGCCCGCCAGGGCCTGCGCTTTCCGCCAGCGGTGGAAGCGGTGGTCATGAAGGGACTGGAGCGGGATACCACCAAGCGGTATCCGGACACGGTCGCATTTGCAGCCGCACTGAAGGAGGCCATTGCTCAACCAGCGCCGGTTTCCAGCGGCGGCCTCTTCTCCAAATTGAAATCGGCGTTCAATCGCCGGCCATGACCGGCCGCGCAATCGCCCTTTCTACTCGCGAGCCGGTAACCAGATGGTGAACGTCGACCCCGTTCCGGGCGAACTTTCGACGGTTACATCCCCCCCCAACAACGTGGCCAACCGTCGCGAGATCGCGAGACCAAGCCCCGTTCCCCGATTCTCCGGGTCTCCTGACTCCCGAGCCCGAACCTGCTCGAATTCGTCGAAGATTCGTTCAAGATCAGCCCCGGCAATCCCGATTCCCGTGTCGGCCACTTCGATGGCCAACCATGGCCGAAGTTCGTTCGGGCGGAATGCAACGTGCTGACCGGTCACTCTGACGCTACGTGGCGGGGGGCCGTTTTCATCGAGCCGCGTTCGCAATTCAATTCCACCCCTCTTGGTGTACTTCACCGCATTGCCCAGCAAATTGATGAGAATTTGTCGAAGATGCGTGGGATCGGTTCGAATCCTTGGAATTTCAGCGCAGGTTGAAATCCGGACCGCCAGCCTTTTCTCCCGGACCAGCGGCTCGATCTCACTCACGACGTTCCCGAGAAATGCGCGGACGGCAATGGTCTCCAGTCGGACATCCAACCGTCCAGCGGCGATCTTCGCAATATCGAGCACCTGGTCAACCAATGTTCGCAATCGGGCGGCGGACGTTGCAACTCGTTCGACCGGTGAAATCTGGCGTTCCGACAGATCCCCATACCCACCGTCTCGCAGCAGGTCCACAAAGCCCACGATAGCATTCAGGGGTGTGCGGAGCTCGTGCGATACGTTGGCCAGAAATTCGCTTTTCATGCGATTGGCTCGCAGAAGTTCTGCCGAGAGTCGTTCGAGCTCCAAGGAGCGCTCTGCTATTCTCACGGTTTGCCGGCGTTCTCGAATCAACCCCAGTGAAAGCAAGAGCAGCGCCACACCTCCCAAAATCCAGATGGCGATACGGCTGGCATACGCTCTCGGCGTATGGCCAGAAACGACGAACCAGGACGGATTTCCGGGCAACGGCAGTCGAGCGGGCGCGCTTTGCCGCCCTCTGGTCTCCTGTCGCGCTATCTGCGCCACAGTATCACCATCAACCAACAGGGCCAGGAACGACCGTCCTTCCACGGCCGTACTTTCTGCGGGAGCGAGGAGCATGCCTTCATCGACGAGTGCCACGGCGATACCCGTGAACTCGCTGTCTTCCACAATCGGCTCAGCGAGCAGCGCCTGCCCATAGTGGCCGGCTGCCCCCCCAGCCGACTTCTGGCCCCCAAGTCCCCGGAGCTGAAGATCCCTACTGAGGCTGACCTCTCTGGCCATCCTCATCACAGTCGCTGAGAGGTCTGCGCCCTGCGGAAGCTGGTGTCTCCACGACGCCGAGTCGAGAATCACCGTTCCGGCAGTATCCAGTAGCCAGACGGCCCAGATAGCCTCCCGTTGACCGGCGCCCGGAATTCGATTTCGGAGGGCGCTATCTCCGTGGTGGCCCGTAGCTGCCCCGAGTTCGTACAAATACTCGCCAGCCAGTTTGACTTCCTCGGCAACGATCTGTGCTGAAATCGTCGCATCGAGCGTTGCCTGTCGATCCGTGCTTTCCAGCAACGAGCGATCTGCGAGAAACAATCCCACAACCAGGATTATGAGAAAGACGATCAGCGACAGCACGAATAGGCTGACCCGATTACTCATCTTCAACAGATCACGACGCCGACTCATGACGTTCTGCTATGCAATCCGCACCGCAGCGTAAGGCTCTGCGTCCCGATTTCCGCCGGAGAATGGTCGGAAGCATCGGAGAACCTTCCAATACGGATGAATCAGCTCCCGCTCAAATCGCTCAAGCATCGAATGACCCGTGAAACTTCTCCGGAACTGCAGGGCCGTCATCTGCATCGTTCCGCGGATATGTCTGCCGAAACTCTGAGGCGAAGAATACTCGAGGTGGTTTGCAACATTTGCAATGGAGAACCCGGTGTTCTCAAACAGATGCGCCGCTCGTGTCAGACGGGCCATTGCTAGATACTGTTTTGGTGTCGGCAAGCCTGCCCGATAGAAACGGCTCATCAGCGTGCTCGGCAGTACGGACAGCGGCACGCATAGTTGCCGAACCGAGCCATAGGATTTCGAAGCTCGAAACAACGCTTCGAAGAATAGCCAGCATTCTTCAGTTAATGGATGCTCTGCCTGGTGCAACTGCTGTAGCGCCGTACGTTCCAGCCAATCCCCGTGTTCATCCGCCAGCAGGCGTCTCAGATCTCCCCACCCTTTCGGAGATCGAACGTCCACAACATGACGCACTCCCTCGCGACCCAGGTTTACGAGCGTCTCGACTGTTCGATTGGTTTCCTGACTCAGAATTGCAATCGTCGGAATCCGAGGAATCTCTCGAATAAGGCGGCACACTTGGTGCCATCCTTCCATCTCGCAGTACCTTACGGAGATCAAGACCAGGGAGCTGTTTCGCTCGCGAATATCTCCGAGCACATCCTTCGCCCGGGCTCGATGCCGGCTTCGATACAATCCAATTCCAGCTGCATCGACCCGATCTTGTTCATCTCTCGTCAGTATCGTAGAGATCCGCGCTGGTGTCGATAGTTTGGGGGGATAGGTCATTGGAGACACTCCGCGAAGCCGAAATTCTGGACGATTACGCCATACTTTTTACTATCCCCGTCGTCGTCACACATTCGTCATCGGAAAGGATCGACCTGTCTTAAGGCGTTAGCCAATAAGAACTTGCCATGCGCTTGTCACCGGTCCAGCAGCCATTTGCTTTCGGGTCCAGTGCCTCTAACTTTCCTCATCCAGTCCTGATCAGACGATCGCGGGTTTTGCCCGAGGAAAGTCCGGACACCACTGAGTAGACTGCCAGGTAACGCCTGGGCGTGTGACGGTTGCACGACGGATAGCGCCACAGAAAACACACCGCCGATGATCTTCCACAGATACAGGCAAGGGTGAAAAGGTGAGGTAAGAGCTCACCGCGGAATTGGCAACAGTTTCGGCACGGCAAGCCCCAGTTGGTGCAAGGCCAAATAGGCAATGAGAGCGCTCAGCTCGACAAACACATTGCGGGTAGGCTGCTAGAGAGTCCGAGCGATCGTACTCCAAGAGAAATGATCGTCCGATAGTCATATCGACAGAATCCGGCTTATCGATCAGGATCCGGAAAGTAAACAAGGTGGCATATGAATAACTTCATATGCCACCTTGTTCTTTTCACTCTGCTCTCAGTCGACTAAGCGAAGAGGCATTACCAAACAGGTGTAGGACCCTTCACCTGACCAGTTCTCTGGCTCCATCGTTGCTGCGCGTTCTGGAGCCTTGAAGGTCATTTTTACTTCCTCCGTAGGCATATACCGAAGCATCTCAAGCAAGTAGCTGGCATTGAAACCTATATCCAGAGGATCTCCGGTATATCGGACAGCCAATTCGTCCTGCGCTTCCCCGAGGTCGGGTGTTTGAACACTGAATCGAAGAATTCCAGCATTGAACGTCATTCGAATACGATGAGTTTGATCAGATGCAATAACAGACATCCGGCGCAGGGCACTGGTCAGCGCTGTTTTGTCAATGACCGCAATCTTGTCATTATCCTTCGGAATCACCTGGTCATATGGAGGATATGGACCTTCAATAAGACGGGTATAGACCGTTGTAAATGGTGAGCGGAATGCAAGATGATTTTCGCCTTTTCCGATTTCCAACTCCTCGTCTGCTGGAAAGAGTCGCCGAATTTGCTCCAGCGCTTTTGGTGGAATGATGAGATCACCCACCACTGCTTTGGGCGCCTTCATATCAAGATGCATACGAGCCAAGCGATGACCGTTGGTCGCAACCATCGCCATGGAGTCCGATGTTACTTCCCAGAGAACTCCATTCAATATCGGCCGACTTTCTTCGGTTGAAACCGCAAATGCAGTATGTCCGATCAACAGCTGCAGATTTGCGGAAGGAATTCGCCAATTTTGTGTGAATTTGACACTTGGCAATGTTGGAAATTCCTCGCGTGGCAATCCGAGGATCTTGAAATGCGCCCGCCCGCAATCCAGCACCAACCTCTGCTCTCCAAGGGAGCTGATTCGTACCGGAGCAGGGGGAAGTTCCCGTGCAATATCAATCAGCTTCTTCGCCGGAACCGTAATTCCACCTTTCTCCTCAACATCTGCAGCGACTTCTGTAGTAACTGCGATATCCAGGTCGGTTGCCGAGAATTGAGCTCCTCTGTCCCCTGCCTCGATCAGCAAATTACTCAGCACCGGAAGTGTACTCTTAGGCGGGACTGTGGCTCCTACCGCAGCCAGACCTTCCTGTAGTTTCTCTCGAGAAATCGTCAGCCGCATGTGAAGAGCCCTTTGGCAGAGGGATGGTGGAGTAGACTACTGATTGGTTTTAGATCTGGGACTAGTAGTACTAGTAGGTGGTCCACAAATGTGGGAAAGGTCTGTATGTTATGGTCGGGTACTGGCTTGAGAATGAGGAAAGATTTTTTTTGTTATGGGGATGTGTTGATTCCGTTGATGGTTTGTTGAAACGGTGGAATGCCTAGAAATGTCCGTGCCTTGTTGTACTGTAGGAGGGTGTTATTGTCTGTCCGGAGGAGCTCAAGAGCTCTGGATAAACTATGGATCACGGTCGAATGATCTCGACCGCCGAATGCATTTCCGATCTCAGTGAGTTGAGACTGTAAACATGTTCGGGCCATATGCATAGCGAGTTGCCGTGGCACGGTTAGTGTCTTGACTCGGGCCTTGGAACAGAGGCCTTCAACAGTAACGTCCCAGACTCGGGCTACAGCTTGTTGAATATCGGCAATTGTAAGCACCGCAGATGTTTGCTGCTGGCGGCTTAGGGAACTCGCCTGGCTATGGAGAGCTTCCTGGGCGAGAGGAAGATCAATTGGTCGGTGCTTGAGGGATGCATAGGCGAGGATCTTGATTATTGATCCTTCCAGTTCTCGAACACTGGAACTGATACTCTCAGCGATGTACTCGATGACGTCTTGCGGGAAAGTGAGCTGAAGGTGATCCAGTTCAGCCTTGTGCTGGAGGATTGCAATACGGTGTTCGATGTCGGGAAGTTCGATATCGGCAACCATTCCCCATTGAAATCGACTGACAAGGCGAGCCTCCAATCCGCCGATTTCCGCGGGTGGTCGATCGCTTGTAAGAACGATCTGCCGGCCGGCCTCATAGAGGGCGTTGAAGGTGTGGAAGAATTCGTCCTGCGTTCCTTCCTTTCCTTTCAGGAAATGGATGTCGTCGATGAGCAAAAGATCGGTTTCCCGGAATCGACGTCGAAATTCCGCATTCTTTCTTGTCTGAATAGATGCCACCATCTCATTGGTGAACTGTTCGCTACTCAGGTAGGTCACGCGAATATTAGGTTGCCGAGCCAGCACCTCATGTCCGATTGCTTGCATGAGATGAGTTTTACCAAGTCCTGTTCGGCCATAGATGAAAAAGGGGTTGTAAACCCGACCTGGTGCCTCAGCAACGGCATGAGCTGCTGCCGCGGCGAGCTCATTTGATTTACCAACGACAAAGTGCTCAAACGTGTATCGCTCGTGCAGTAATGGCGCCATGCTGGTTTGATTCTGACGCTGATTTTGAGTTCTCTTGTCCTCTGTGAAGAGATCCATCTGTGGGCGCTGTTGTCTGTCGGGATCAACCTTGAACACCAGTACTACTGGATGGCCAAGGGCAACAGGCCCGTAGCCGGCGAGTAATTCCGCATATTTGGACTCGGTCCAATCGAGGGAAAACTGATCTGGAAGGCTGAGTGTTAGAGTCGGTTCGTCCCAGGAAACGGGCATGATCGGCTCCAGCCACGTCCGCATGACGTCCTCTCCGACCGATGCTTTGGCCTGGGTAAGAAGTCGGGTCCAAATCTCTTCAGCTTCAGTTGCCATGGTTGTGTGGATAACTGGTCGGATGGCCAAAGTATGCCAGTGTGTGAGTGAAGGCAACTAGCCTGAAGAAGGAAATGCGCGTGGTCGAAAGACAAGAAGCTGGCTTGACCTATCTGCAAGACATAGTTAATCTTACGGGTCTTGTGGATGGTGTATTTACTGGAATCGTTTGGAGTCTCTGATGGGTAAACCGACATACCGTCCGCGCAACAAGCGGCGAATCAAGAAGCATGGTTTCCGCGCGCGGATGGAGACCAAATGGGGACGTAAAGTCCTGAGCGAGCGGCGCAAGAAAGGCCGGAAGCAGCTGACGGTCAAGCTTCCGAGCAAGTACGCCGGCGCCTAGATGAGCGAGGAGTATCCGCGTACGAGGCGGATTACTCGAAGCTCTGAATTCAGCAACATTGGAAAAAAGGGGAGGCGAGTTCGCGCGTTGGACCTTGACGTGCGATGTCTTGCCTCCCCTTTGGGCTACGTCCGGGTTGGAGTCATAGTCCCCCGATACGGGAGAAGTGCGGTAGAGCGTAATCGGCTGAAGCGCCGTCTGCGGGAGCTGATTCGACGCCTCCTGCTGCCGATCAGCGCATCGTACGACGTCGTAATCCGTTCTCGACCCGGCAGCTACGGAAAGACCTTCGACGAACTCAACGTGCAGCTCACTCGCGTACAAACGAAATTGAGGGAAATGCGTAGTAGCCAGGGCGAACAATGCGACGAGTCTTGATGCGAGTGGTTCGAGCATACCAACTGTGGATCGGCCCGCTGCTTCCTCCCTCATGCCGGTACTACCCGACCTGCTCTGCCTACGCCATGGAAGCCCTCGAGAAGTATGGTGCCGCCCGTGGAGGATGGATGGCAGTGCGCCGAATTCTTCGCTGTCACCCGTTCCACAGGGGCGGGTACGATCCGGTTCCTTAACACACAGCCATTAGGTCATGGACCGACGCGTCTTCCTGGCCGTCATTCTGACGGCAGTCGTGATTGTCGTTACGCCCCTTTTCTTTCCGGGAGTGCCCCGGCCCACTGCAGCAGATTCCATACGGGCGGAGTCCGCCGCATCTCAGGCCACGGTTTCTCAACCAGCGTCAACCGGGGTAGACGGCAAATCCGAAGTACGAGAACGCGGGAATGACAGCGGTTCCGTGGTGACGGCACCGTCCGTCATCAAACCCGAACTGCGCCCGGCGATATCGGACAGCATCGCAGCGCGAAGCCAGCACATGACGGTGTGGTACGGTGATCGCGGCGCATCCCCGCTGCGCGTGGTTCTGGGCGATTACGATTCACGTGACACGGCGAGAAGCGGCGGACCCGTTGTGCTTGAACCAGCCGGGGGCGCACCGCTCCTGGGGTACGACCTGCAGACGCAAGACTCCTCCATATCGCTGAGCGCAAGCCCGCTCCATGGAACCCTGCAGACCATAGGCGCCAGCGCGGTTGTCTCCTACATCGGGGAGATCGCCGGACACGCGGTGCACGTGACGTACACCAGTCCCGGGTCGAATGCCGAGCGATATCTGGTGCACGCAGATTTCAGCGTCCAGGGAATCGGAGCCGACGCGAAGATCTGGGTTCACCTTCCGCCGTCACTGGCTTCGATGGAGACCGACACGACGGATGACATCCGCCACCTCGCATACGGTTATCGAACCGCTGCGGGCGATGTCGAGAGCCTCGCCTTCGGTAAACTCGACAGCGGAAGCGTGCAGGGAATCTCCGGACCCCTCGAATGGGCGGCGTTGCGCAACAAGTACTTTCTGGTCGCCGTCATGACGCCGGATAGTGCGATTGCCGGCGCCACGTTCTCGGGCGCCCCACGGGTGGCCAAGTTGGCACCGGACGCGCACGGCGCGGTGTCGATTCCATTGAAGAACGGCCACGCCGCGTTCGACCTGTATCTGGGTCCGCAGGAATTCGAACGGCTACGGGCATTGGGTCATGGGCTCGATCAGGTGAACCCGTACGCGGGGTGGTTCCATAGTGTCGTGCAGCCGTTCGCGACGATCGTGACCCGGGTGCTGCTATGGATGAAGCACACCACCGGTCTCGGGTATGGCTGGGTGATCATCATCTTCGGCGTGCTGGTCCGCCTGTTGCTGTGGCCACTCAACCAGAGTGCCATGCGGACGAGCATCCGCATGCAGCGAATCCAGCCGGAACTCGCTGAAGTCCAGAAGAAGTACAAGAGTGATCCGAAGAAGCAACAAGAGGCACTCGTCAAGCTGTATCAATCACACGGCATGACGCCCTTCAGTCCGATGATGGGGTGTCTCCCGATGATGCTGCCGATGCCGATCCTGTTTGCGCTGTACTTCGTCTTTCTGAATACGATCGAGTTCCGGGGCGTCTCCTTCCTCTGGATGCACGACATTTCGGCCGCCGATCCCTACTATATCACGCCGCTGGTGATGGGGCTGTCGATGTTTGCGCTTTCGTGGATCGGCATGCGGGGCACGCCGCCAACTGCACAGACGCGCATGATGAGCTATATGATGCCGGTGGTACTGACGTTCATGTTCTTCCGCTTTGCGGCAGGCCTGAATCTGTACTACGCGGTTCAGAATATCGCGGCCGTACCGCAACAATGGTTGCTGGCTCGTGAACGGGCTGGTGCCACCGGGAACTCATCGGGCCCTCCTCGCCGCAGCTCGGGCTGAACGCCAGGGCCTGATCGGGGAGAGCGAGACCATGGTTGGTTCCGAGACCATCGTCGCCACGGCGAGCGCACCGGGTATTGGTGCGCTCGCCGTGGTTCGTGTATCGGGACCCGATGCTCATGGGTTGGTGGCGCGCCTGGTGGAGGGACCGCTGCCGGCGCCGCGGGTCGCCGCACTGCGAACGCTGCATTTGAAGTCCGGCGAACGCCTCGACGACGCGATCGTGATCGTCTACCAGGCACCTCGCTCGTACACGGGGGAGGATGCAGTGGAGATCATCTGCCATGGTGGCTGGGTAACGCCGCCGCGGATCACTAATGTCCTGGTGGAATTCGGCGCCCGCCCCGCACTGCCCGGCGAATTCACACGTCGGGCCGTCCTGAACGGAAAGCTCGACCTCCTGCAGGCGGAAGCCGTCAATGATCTGATCCGGGCTGAATCGACGGCGGGAGCGAAGCTGGCGCTCGACCAACTGGATGGCGGATTGTCGCAGCGGATCCTTCGACTGCGCGAAGAGATTCTGAATCTCGAAGCACTGGTGGCCTACGAGATCGATTTCCCCGAAGAGGACGACGGCCCGATCGACGCGGCCCGAATCACGGAAGCCGTAGCCGCAATTACGGGCTCCATCGATGGACTGATCCGAACGACACCCGGAGGCGAACTCGTTCGGCAGGGGGCCGTCGTCGCTATCGTCGGCCCACCGAACGTTGGAAAATCGTCACTCTTCAACGCGCTACTAGGCCGACGCCGGGCTCTCGTAACCGACACGCCGGGCACCACTCGCGACGCCCTGGAGGCCCTGCTGGATGTGGTGCCAATGCCGCTCCGACTGGTGGATACCGCCGGACTGCGGGAGTCGGACGACCAGGTGGAACGGCTCGGCGTCGCGGTCAGCAGAGAGTATCTGGAACGAGCGGCTGCGGTGCTGGCATGTGGCGACAGCGTCGAGACGCTGGCGGCGGCGATGGACGAGGCTCGTGGAACTGCGCAGGGCCTCGTGATTCCGGTGCGCACCAAGGGCGATCTGCCGGGGCCGGCGATCGGCGACGCCCTGGTCGTCAGTGCCGTTTCAGGAGATGGGCTCGATGCGCTCGTGCGACATGTATCGACCCTGGTGGCGGAGGGCATCGCGTTGCCCCCTCCGGACTCCCCCGTCATCACGCACGCGCGGTATCGCGAGATACTGGCGCGGGCCCGGGGAGAGTTGGCGGCGTTCGGAGAGGCGCGAGACGTCACCGGCATTCCGGCTTCGGTGAGTGCGGTTCATCTGCGAGAGGGCGTTCGAATTCTGGAAGAACTGGTCGGGGGAGTAGACGTCGAAGAGATCCTCGGCCGGGTCTTCGGGTCGTTCTGTGTGGGAAAATGATCGAATAGTGCGCCGCGAAATCCCGCCGGGACGCGGGATCAGGAAGCCGTAGCCGCCGCTCCGCCGGAGAGCTCCTGAATTTCGGAAGCCGAGGCACGAAGGGCCCAGGGCAACCCGCGGTGTTCGACCGCCCCTGCGGTCATGCGTGCACCGAGGTAGTACCCACTTCTCGCCGGCAGTACGTGGCGGCCCGCCATCCGGGCGTCGTCGCTCATCCCATCGGAGAGATAACGCAGTCGCAGGCCCAGCGCAGCGCGGTCGAGATCCGGTTCGATGGCCTGCCGAATGGCGGGTTCCATTTCGCGAATGCGTGCGTACTGCCGGCGGACGTACCCGAAATACTCCCACGCCGCATGCCCGGGACTGACGAGCTGGGACGCATGTACGGCGAGGCCCTCGTTGATGACGTGCTCTCGGAGCGGAACAGCGCGACCGGCTTCCCAATAGGAGTAGTAGCCGGATTCGTCAATGAGCGCGCGAACGGCAGACCGACTGGTGGGCGACGTGTACCGAACGACGTGCGCAACCTCGTGGGCGAGCCAGAGGGGCATCAGTTCGGGATCGAGGCCGAGTCCGAACGTGTCCGGGTTGTTGACGCCGGTGAAATGTTCGAGACAGACGAACGCGATGCCCCGGTGATCGACGACGAGTTCCCCGGCGTTGGCCCCGCCGACGCCGACCATGAGGACGATGTCGAAGTCGACGTCGATCTGAAATGCGCGGCTGCAGCGTTCCTCGACGCGGCGGGCCAGCGTGACGACATCCGTACGCTCCAACATGGAGCGAAGATCGTTACGATCCGCCGCGACGGCGCCCCGCAACACCTCGAGGAAATGTGGTCCGTCGGGAGGGATGACGTAGTTGTTCCAGTAGCCGTCGAGAATCCGACGGTGAGCGGTGAGATAACGCTGGTAGGCGGCGAGTCGGTCCGTGCTGTCGAGAACTGCGAAAAAATCTGGCAGCAGGTTGATGAGCATTCAGCCGGTCTGGAGAGGGCGGCGCCGGGAACTCGCGGACGCGGAATCATACAGAGGTGACCAGACGTGAACAAGAGCGCTGCGCACCGCGCCGGGCATCGGAAGGCTATTTCGTGCCGAAGAGCCGATCGCCCGCGTCGCCGAGCCCCGGCAGAATGTATCCGTGCTCGTTGAGCTGGCGGTCGAGCGCCGCACAGAAGACCACGACGTCCGGATGCGCATCGGCGAGGCGCCGGACTCCCTCCGGCGCAGCGACGAGGCAGAGAAAACGCACGCGCGCAGCGCCGGCGCGTTTGAGCGACGTCACGGCCGCTACCGCGCTGCCACCGGTGGCCAGCATCGGGTCGAGGAGAAAGAAGTCTCGCTCCTCGGCGTCACTCGGGACCTTGAAGTAGTAGTCCACCGGCTTGAGCGTGTCGTGGTCGCGGTAGAGGCCGATGTGGCCGACGCGGGCGGAAGGCACCAGCCGGCAAATTCCTTCAACCATTCCGAGCCCGGCACGGAGGATCGGCACGAGCGTCAACTTCTTGCCCATGACGCGTTGACCGGTTGTGGCTTCAAGTGGTGTCTCAACCGGTGCCGGTTCGAGCGGGAGGTCGCTGGTTGCCTCGTAGGCCATCAGCGTGGCAATCTCGTCGACCAATTCCTTGAAGATCTTGGTGGGAGTCGCGCGGTCGCGAAGCAGTGTCACCTTGTGTTGCACCAGCGGGTGATCCACCACGCGAAGTGTCGGGAACTCGGGGGTGGTGTGCATGGCGCGGAAAGTACTATCTTCGCCCGCATGAAAGAATACCAGGCGGTCATCGTGCGCCTGACACGCCACGTGCGGGACGATGAGGACACCCTGACCGACTTGCTGAACGAACGCAGCCGGTCGGGGTGGGAGCCGGCAATGATCTCGCAGGATGGCGAACGCCTGACCGTGGTCTTCCAGCGACCCAGCGATCGAGAAGCGTGACGTGAAGGTCACGTTCCGTGGCGCGGCACGCGAGGTCACGGGCTCGTGCCACCTGCTCGAGGTTGGCGAACGCACCGTCGCCCTGGACTGTGGACTGTTTCAGGGACACCGCGCCCAGAGCAATCACCAGAACCTGGAGCTGCCGGCACCGGTCGACCAGATCGACGCCGTGATTCTCTCGCACGCGCACATTGATCATTCGGGCCGCCTACCCTACCTCGTGCGAAAAGGGTACGCCGGCACGATCTGGGCGACACCGGCCACACGCGACCTCTGCGCTCTGATGCTGGCGGATTCGGCCCATATTCAGAAGAAGGACGCTGAATATTTGCAGCGCCATCATCGAGGCTCTATACCGCCACTATATGATCAAGATAACGTATCTGCGACGCTGGAGCTGATGCAGTCGGTTCCCTATGGCCGGCCATTCGACGTCGTGCCAGGGGTTCAGGCCACCTTCCTCGACGCCGGGCATATCCTCGGATCGGCAACCATCGTCCTCGACTGCCGGGAGAAGAATCGGCGCCGCCGCCTGGTATTTTCAGGCGATCTCGGACGAGCGGGGCAGCCGATCATTCGCGATCCAGAAGTGCCGGGGCAAGCCCATCACGTAATTCTCGAATCCACGTACGGAAACCGGGTACATCCAGCAACCCGGGACATGCGGAAGGAACTCGGCGCGATCGTGCGCGCCACGGCTGCCCGTGGAGGTCGAGTATTGATTCCGGCGTTCGCAGTTGGGCGAACCCAGGAAATCGTCTACGATCTGCACGGCCTGTTCAGTGAAGGGCTGATTCCGGAGATCCCGATCTACGTCGACAGCCCGCTCGCCATCGACGTAACGGGTGTGTTTGCCATGCACCCGGAAGTGTTCGATCGAACGGAGCCGCTGGTGAACCAGAGTCCGCACCTGTTCCGATTTCCCCTGGTTCGGTACACGCGCGACGTCGAGGAATCGAAAGCCCTGAATGGATTGACCACACCGGCGGTGATCGTTGCCTCGTCCGGCATGGCGGAGTCGGGGCGCATTCTCCACCATCTGGCTCACGGGGCGCCCGATCCCCGCAACACGATTCTGATCGTCGGCTTTCAGGCCGAGCACACACTGGGGCGCCGCATTGTCGAACGACGCCCGTCGCTGCGGATCTTCGGGGAGGAGGTTCCCCTGCGGGCGGAGGTGCAGATCCTGAATGGCTACAGCGCGCACGCCGACCGCGACGAGATGATCCGGTGGCTCGGGGGGGTCGCGCGGTCCAGTGCTCGACGGTTACCCGTGAGTCTGGTGCACGGGGAGCGCGAGGTGCAGGACGACTTCGTTGAAACGTTGCGTGGGCTTGGGTACGCAGCCACGGCCCCATCTCCCGGCGATAGCGTACGCATCTGAACGCGAGGCCGTCCATGCCGCAGCCGGACGAGACGATCGAGGCACGGAATCGAATTCTCGCCGCCGCCCGTGAGGAGGTCAGGCACGGGGGCTGGGCAGCTGCGACCTCAGGCCGCGTGGCGCAGCGAGCCGGCGTGAGCAAGGCGTTGATCCACTATCACTTTCGCGACAAGGCCGCGCTCCTTGTTGCGCTGGCGACACAGTGTCAGGAATCCGTCCGCGCGCGAGGCGACGCGTCGGAGCAGGGCGAATCGGCGGATAACCCGGTGGATCGGTTCAACGACTGGCTGCAGCGGGAATTGGCGGCGGGCGATGTCGGGCTTGCCATCGGTCTGCTGGCTTCGAGGAATGCAGCCGTGCGGCGGGCCGCACACCACGTGCTGGGAGTGTTTCGAGACGAACTCGAGCGCCGCACGGCCCGCGTGTTCACCGACCTCGCGCTGACGCCGACGATTCCTCAACCACTGGTCGTCGACCAACTCGCCACGGCGGCCCATGGCATGGCCGTCGTGCCGATCGGATCACCGACCCGCCAGCGGCAGCTGCTCGAAACGCTGTGGCTGAGTGTGCTGACGATGTCGGAATAGCATCGGGGTCACTTCCGGCTGCCGGGCGGCGCCTGCTAGGTTGTCGCGCATGCAGCCGAGGCGTCCCTCTCTCTGGAAACGCGTTCTGGTCGCCGGCGTCGCAGTCGTCGGGGTCGTCTGGGTGGCGTCCCTGTCGGCGGTCATCATCTGGGGACGCCGGGACACCGCCCGCCCGGCCGGCGCCATCGTGGTTCTGGGAGCGGCGCAGTATGTCGGCCGTCCGTCCCCCGTACTGCGCGCCCGGCTGGAGCATGCCGTCGCGCTCTGGAAACGGGGCCTGGCTCCGCGCATGGTGCTCACGGGCGGCACCGGCGAGGGCGATACGACGAGCGAAGCGGCGGTGAGCCGCCGTTTCGTCGTCGAACAGGGCGTGCCCGACTCGGCGATTCTGCTCGAAGCCAAGGGGCGGACGACGCGGGAATCGCTTCAAGCCGTGGCGGCGATGATGGCGGCCGAGCGCTCGCACACCGTCATCCTGGTGAGCGATCCATTCCACATGCTGCGCCTGGCCATTCTGGCGCGGCGATTCGGACTGACCCCCCTGCTGTCCCCCACGCCGACCAGCCCCATTTCAGAGAGCTGGAAGCAGCGGTGGGAATACCGGTTCAGCGAATCGATCAAGGCACCGCTCGCGTTCTTCGGAACACGAGCGGATGAAGATTAGTAGCGTCCAGGTACTAATTAACCATCTCTCGCCAGGGCACCGGAGCGCCGGGGTGCAGGGTTCCAGTGATCCCGGACGGGATGCAATTTAGAGAAATGCAAATTCCCATCGACACCTTCGAGCTCGCGAACGGATTGCGCGTTACGCTCTCAGAAGACCATACGGCACCGATTGTCGGGGTGAATCTCTGGTACCATGTGGGGTCGGCGAACGAGCGCGCGGGGCGAACGGGGTTCGCGCACCTCTTCGAGCACATGCTGTTTCAGGGATCCGCCGATGTGGCCGCCAACGAACACTTCGAACTCATTCAGCGAGCCGGCGGCACGCTGAATGGCTCCACGTGGCTGGATCGGACCAACTACTTCGAGGTCGTGCCGTCCAACCAGACGGAACTCGTGCTGTGGTTGGAAGCGAACCGGATGGGACAGCTCCTGCCGGCGATGACGCAGGAGAAGCTGGACACGCAACGCGACGTGGTGAAGAACGAACGCCGGTGGTCGGTGGACAACCAGCCCTACGGCACCTGGTGGGAGCGACTGCCGGCGCTGTGCTTTCCGCCCGAACACCCGTTTCATCATTCTCTGATCGGGTCCATGGAGGACCTGTCTCAGGCCAGCCTCGACGACATCGCCGCATTCTTCCGCACGTACTACTCCCCGGACAACGCCGTGCTGTCGATTGCCGGAGATTTCGAGGCGACGACGATTCGCGAATGGGTGAAGCGGTACTTCGGCGGGATCCCGCGAGGCACGAGCGCGCCGCATCGTCCCTCCATGGACGTCGCTGCGACATTTGGCGAGGCCCGGTACGAAGAGGTCGAAGATGACGTGGCGCTGCCACGGCTGTTCATGGCGTTTCGATCGCCGGTGTTCGGCAGCGCGGCGTACTACCCGGCCAGCATCTGCGGGGCCGTACTCGGACTGCGAAACGGGAGCCGGCTCTATCGCCATCTGGTACGGGACCAGGAGATTGCCGCCGAAGCGACGGCGTTCACCTTCGATCTGCCGGAAGGAAGCGATCTGCTGGTGCTGGACGTGACCGCGCGCCCCGGGATCTCGCCGGCAGCGTTGCACGACGCCGTGACGGCGGAAGTCGAGGCGCTGCGGCAGGACGGCGTCACGGCGCTGGACGTCTCGCGCGCGTCGGCGCTGATCGAGACGGAACTGGTGAGCGCGCTGCAATCGGCGGGCGACCGGGCCGATCGGCTGTCCATGTTCGCTACATATTTCGGTCGGCCGGAACTCCTCAACGAACAGATGCAGCGCTATCAGCAGGTGACGCCGGCGGCGGTGAAGGCGTTCATCGACGAACGGCTGGGCGAAGACAACCGGGCGAGTCTTATGTACGTTCCGCGGACCGGGACCGCGACGCCGATGGATGAGGACGACGATCTGGAGGTGGCGTCGTGAGCGGAGGCGGAACGTCCCGCCCGGGCGCGGCCGCCCCGCGCCCCTACCACTTTCCAGCGTTCGAACGCCGGCGGTTGACCGGTGGGGTGGAGCTGATCACCGCGCCGGTGTCGAAGCTCCCTCTGGTGTCGATCGTCGCATTGGTCGACGCCGGCGCGATGCGGGATCCGGGGGGACGCGAAGGGCTCGCCGTCCTTACCGCCAAACTGTTGCTCGAGGGCACCCGGCATCGAGACGGGGGGGCGCTCGTCGACGCCTTCGAACAACTGGGCGCAACGGTGGATGTGAGCGCGAACTGGGACAGCGCGTCGGTGCAGCTGACGGTGCTGAGGGGCAATGCCAAAGCCGCGCTGCGTCTGCTGAGTGAGGTGCTTCGGGAGCCGGCCTTTCAGGAGCGGGACATCGCACGGCTGAAAGCCGAGCGACAGGCCGAGCGGATGCAACTGCGCACCGAACCACGTGAGCTGGCGGACGAATCGTTCGAGCACTTTCTGTATGCGTCGTCGTCCCGATACCATGTGAGCGACGGCGGCAGCACGCGGTCGATTGCCGCCGTGACGGACGACGATGTGCGGAAGTTCTATCGCAGCCAGTACGTGCCCGCCCGGACGAGTCTGATCATGGTTGGCGACGTGAGCCACGATGAAGCGTCGGCGATGACCGAAGCAGTCTTCGCCGGATGGGACGGGAGGCCGGGAGAAACGCCGGCTGCGGCCCAGCCGGCGTCCGCCGGCGGACGGCGTGTCCAGATCGTCGCGAAGGCCGACGCGCCACAATCGGAACTCCGCATCGGGCACGTGGGGGTTTCGCGGAACCACCCGGACTACTTCCCGCTGGTCGTGCTGAATGCCGTGCTCGGCGGGCTGTTCTCGTCGCGTATCAATCTGAACCTCCGGGAGCGGCATGGATACGCGTACGGCGCGCGCTCGGCGTTCGAATGGCGTCGCGGGACGGGACCATTCGTGGTGTCCACGGCCGTGGAGAGCGGCGTCAGTGCCGATGCCACGCGCGAAGTCGTGGCCGAGATCGAAGCCATCCGGCAGGCGCCGATCACCGGGGAAGAGCTGAGTCTGGCCACGAGTTTTCTGGAAGGCGTCTTTCCCATCCGATTCGAAACCACCACGGCGATCGCCAATGCCCTGGCAGCGCTCGTCACCTACGAGTATCCCACCGACTACTTCGACAGCTACCGGCGGAAGATCGCGGCTGTTTCCGCCGAAGACGTCCTGCGGAGCGCGGTGGAGCACCTGCATCCCGAGCGGTTGCTCGTGCTGGCCGTGGGTGACCCGGCCGTGATCGAGGGTCCATTACGCAAACTCGGGTTGGGGCCGGTGTCCATTGCGAGCCCCGAGGATGTGGAGCCCGGGGCATGAGCGAGGGATCAGGGAACGCCAGAGAGCCGGGCCAGGTCGCGTCGCGCCGCGTATACACGGGGCGCGTCATCAACCTCGACGTAGACACCGTCCGGTTTCCCGACGGCAGCCAGGGCGAGTTGGAAATGATCCGGCACCCGGGAGCGAGCGCGATCGTCCCCGTTCTCGGAGACCCGGAAGCGCGCGATCCTCAACTTGTCTTCATCCGCCAGTATCGGTACGCGGCCGGCGGATTTCTGTACGAGATCCCGGCGGGCCGCCTCGACGCCGGAGAAGCCCCGGTCGACTGCGCAGCACGCGAGCTCACGGAAGAAACCGGCTTTCGCGCTGACCAGGTGGAGCATCTCTACACGATGTTCACCACACCGGGGTTCACCGACGAGTGCATCCATGTCTTTCGCGCAACCGGCCTCCAACAGGGGCAGTCGGCGCGGGAGCCGGACGAGTTCATGAGCATCGAACACATGCCTCTGTCGCGAGCGTTGGATCTCATCCGCACCGGCGAGATCAGCGACGCCAAGACCGCGCTCGCAATCCTCTACGCCGCGCAGTTCGGACTCGGACCCCGAAAGACGGTGGGGTAATACCCGGGAGTCCGAGGGCATTTCGAGCTACGGCAAATTGTATACAGGAGGGGTCAGTTCCACGACGCCTGTCCGAATTTGGGGACATATCGATGGCCGCACCAAAGGTGCGGCCTTTTTGCAATGCGTTGTAAAACAATACGTTACGGACATTTGAGGAAAGCCGCGTCAGCGGCATGGCTCGTGCATTTCTGTATGGGCGCGGCGGCGGAGTTTTCGGCCGGTTCAGCCGAGTTCCCGTTGCACCGCGGTCACGCAAGAACAGGAGCACAACCATGCCCGAACTCGCACTCAAGAACCAGGTTCTTCGGAAGCCTTCGAGCCGTGAGGCCCTGCATGGCGCCGACGACACGGCCGTAGTGCGGGCCTTTCTGGCGGGGGAGGAGCGCGCCTTCCAGGAACTGGTCGAGCGCTACCAGACCCGGCTGCTGAACTTCATCTATCGGACGATCGGAGATCGCGAGCGCGCGGAAGACCTGGTGCAGGAAGTCTTCATTCGCGTCTACCGGCACATCCATCGATTCGACACGTCGAAGAAGTTCTCGACCTGGATCTACACGATCGCGTCGAACCTGGCGAAGAACGAACTGCGGAATCGCTCGCGGAATCCGCTGATTCTCTTCCAGACCATCACGAGCAATCGCGAGGACGGCGAACGTCCGCTGCAGTTCGAAGACCTCACAAGCCGCCCCGACGATCTCTTCGAAAAGCGGCACCTCCGCCGCCTGGTCGAAGAGACCGTGGACCAGCTGCCCGAACATCACCGGCAGGTGTTCGTCCTGCGCGAGATCGAGGGCAAGTCGTACGAGGAAATCGCCGAGATCACGGACTGTAACCTCGGAACCGTGAAATCACGGCTGAACCGTGCGAGAAACGCCTTTGCGGCGATCATCGAACCCATGGTTGGATAGTTAATAACCGACAAACCATATTTTACCGGTTCTTCAGTCGGCAACAACCATAAAATGGGGATGGGAAGGATGAGCGGCCCTGGGCAGCCGGGGGCGCTCATCCTCGTGGGGGCCAATACAGGGAACCGGCTCCACGCTGACGGGTATCCCGGGCAGAGTTCACTCTGACCGATCGGGATCCATGAACTGTCGCAGCTTCCGCAAAATGCACGTCACCTACGTCGACGGCCTGATGGATGAGAGGCAGGCGGCGCAGATGGATGCGCATCTGGACGAATGCGAGCACTGCGCGCGGTGGAACACCGCAATTCGTCGTGGGCTGCTGGTGGCTCGAAACCTTCCGGCGATTCAGCCGTCGCCGGACTTCATGGCCCGGCTCGAAATGCGGTTGGCAAGCGCCGATTCCTTGGTCAGAACCCCCACCCCCATCAGGGCGGGATACCGGAAAGGAGTGGTGCGGGCGGCCGTCGCCGTTGCGATCGCCGTGAGCGCGGTGGTCATGATTCGCGCCAACCGGGCCCCGGTTGTCCCGTTGGCCGTTCCGGCGCCGGTGACGGTCGCGCAATCCAAAACCGCGACGAGCCGGCACAACGGCACCGCATTGTCGGAGCCCGAACTCGCCAGGATGCTGGCGACGGTGGTGCCGGTCTGGATTCCGGCCGAGCCGTCCAGCGAGCACTCCACGGTTCAGCTGGTGAACGCGGGCCTGCAGGCGCCGAGCCTCTCGCCGTAGCGCGGGCGACGGGCCGACCGGGGACCGAGGGCGTATATTCCCCGGCATGGCGAAGGCTGCGGACCAGCGGGCGTTCAAGACGGCGCTCAAAGACCGAAAATTCGATCCGGCGTACTACCTGTACGGCGACGACGACTTCCTCAAGGACATGGCCGTCAGACAGCTGGTGGCCGCGGCCGTGGACCCCGCGACGCATGCCTTCAATCTCGATCAACGAAAGGGCGGCGACCTGCAGGGCGAAGAGCTTGGAGTGTTGCTCGGCACCCCGCCGATGATGGCCGAGCGGAGGGTCGTGGTGATCCGCGACGTCGATGGCCTGCGCAAAGACCCGCGCAAGGTGCTCGACGACTATCTGAAAGCTCCGTCGCCCGATACGGTCCTCGTGCTGGTCTCCCCGAGCGGGGAGAAGCCCGACAAGAAGTTGTTGGAGCACGCGACGCCGGTGGAATACGCGGCGCTGACCGGCGCTCAGCTTCCGAAGTGGATCGTGCAGCAGGTGGAGCAGTCGAGTGAGGGCGCCACCATCACCGATGGCGCGGTGGCGCTTCTCCAGGATGCCGTTGGAGGCGACCTTCCGCTGCTGGGCCTGGAGATCGAGAAGCTGCTGAGCTTCACCAACGGGCGGCAGATTACCGAGGAATCCGTGACCGCAGTGGTGGGCGTGCAGCGCGAAGAGACCCTGGGGCACCTGCTCGACGCCATCGCCCAGCGTGATGCGAGCGCGGCGCTCGCCGCGCTTCCGCGGGTGTTGCAGCAGCCCAAGACGTCGGCGGTGACGATCGTCATGGCATTGACCGTCCAGATGCTGGCGCTCTCCTGGGGCCAGGCTCGAGGCCTGCCACCGGCCCGGCTGGCAAAGGAATACTTCTCGCTGCTCAAGGAAGCGGGAGGACTCTACACGGGGCGGGCGTGGGGTGAGGCCGTGTCGGCGTGGACGAAGTCCGCGGGTGGCTGGACCGAGTCCGATCTCGATGCCGGGGTCGCCGCGCTCGCTCGCGCCGACGAGGCGTTGAAGGAATCGCGTCTGTCCAGTGACGAACAACTGCTGGCAACCCTGATCCTGACGATGTGCCGGAAACCGGCACGGCAGAAAGTGGCATGATGAATCGATATCGAATGATCAGCTCCGCGGCGTGGGCCGTGGCTCTTCTCGCCATCGCCGCGCCCGTGGCGCGCGGACAGGGCGTGGACACGACCACCAGCCCACCCGTCTCATCGATGGACTCCGCCTTTGCGCGGGCGCGGGCTCTGGTGGTCTCGGGACAGACGGCGGCCGGGCGGGCCATCGTCGACTCGATCTTCGCGGCAACGCCGGTGGGAACCGTCGCCTACGGCGACGCGCTGTACGGACGGGCGATGATCGCACCAACGGCCGAGGACGCCGCCAGGGACTACCAGCAGATCGTGGTCGAGTATCCGCTGTCCATGCATGCCGGCGACGCCCTGTTGCAACTCGCACAGCTGGAGCGATCGGAAGGCGACCGTGCCTCGGCGATCGGTCACCTGCAGCGCTTCCTGCGCGAGAATCCGGGCAACGCCAAGCGAGCCCGCACGGGACTGTGGCTGGCGCAACTGCTGTTCGAAGAGAACGACGATGTTCGCGCCTGTGGGGTGCTGCAGCAGGCGCGCGCCGAGACGGCGCCCGACAACGTCGAACTCCAGAACCAGATGAATTTCTACGGGTCGCGATGCGATGCCGCCGCCGCGCGGGCGCAGGCCGACTCGGCGGCGCGGGCCGACAGCATACGCGCCGACTCCGTCGCGCGGGCCGAGGCGGCGCGAAAGGCGCGCGCGCGCGCGGCGCGCCCGCCCGCCCCCAGCGCTCCACCCGCCGCCACGCCGCACGCGTCCGATTCGAGCGGGGGCTATTCGGTGCAGGTGGGGGCGTTCGCGACCGAAGCGGAAGCCCGGAAGCTGGTGGACCGCCTGAAGACGCGCGGGATCGACGCGCGGGTGGACGGCGTCCGGAAACCGTTTCGGGTGCGCATCGGGCACTACAAGTCGCACGCCGAGGCGAGTGACGCCCTGACGCGATTCAAGAAACTCGGCCTCGACGGATTCGTCACCAGCGCCAACGAGCCCTGACGCCGATGGCGCAGACACCGTTGATGCAGCAATACCGGGAGATCAAAGCGCGCCATCAGAACGCGATCGTGTTCTTCCGGATGGGCGAGTTCTACGAGATGTTCTTCGACGACGCGGAGTTGGCGGCCCGCCTCCTCGGCCTGACGCTCACCTCGCGCAACAATGGTGGTGCGGCCGACGTTCCGCTGGCGGGCGTTCCCGTGAAGGCGGCGAGCGACTATATCCGTCGCCTCGTGGAGCGCGGGCACCGGGTCGCGATCTGCGAGCAGGTGGAGGACCCCAAGCTCGCCAAGGGGGTCGTGCGGCGGGAGGTGATCGAGACGATCTCCCCGGGCGCGGCGCTGGCGGACGATCTGCTCCAGGGGGGGCGCAACAACTTCATCTGCGCCATCCACGTGGTCGGGGACAGGGTCGGGTTGGCGGCCGCCGACATCTCGACGGGCGAATTGCGTCTGGTCGTCGACCGACGCGGCGATCTGGAGCCGCTGCTGGCGCGGCTCGGACCGCGCGAAATCCTGATTGCGGCCGGTGACGGCGAAGTGCGGGCCGCCAATGTCAGGGGTGCGGAGAACGCGCTCGTCACCGAGCGTGAGGGCTGGGAGTTCGACCCCGCGATGGCGCGCGACGACCTCGCCCAGCATTTCGGCGTGTTGTCGCTCGACGGTCTGGGGATCGGCGACGACGACCTGGCGGCGGTGAGCGCGGCCGGTGCGCTGCTGCGGTACCTGCGAGAGCTGCAGCCGTCAGGCGTGCGCCTGGGCCGGCCGATCGTCGAACGCCCGGGCGGCACGATGCCACTGGACGAGATGACACGGCGGAACCTGGAACTCGTCGAGTCCCTTCGCGGTGGCGCCGGCGAGGGAACGCTCGCCGGCGTGCTCGATCAGACGAAGACGCCGATGGGAGAGCGCCTGCTCCACCAGTGGATGCTGGCGCCGCTCACGGATCGGGCCCAAATCGACGCCCGGCTCGATGCGGTTGGGGCGCTGCATGCGGACGCCGTCGCGCGGGCGGCCCTCATCGGCGCGCTGGACGGCGTGCGGGACGTCGAACGGCTGGCCACGAAGGCCGCCCTCGGCCGCAGCACGCCGCGCGACCTGAAGGCGCTGGGCCAGTCGCTGGCGCGGTTGCCGGACGTACGCGTGGCGGTGGACCGCGTGGGTCGGGTGGGCGTGTTGGAAGCGGTGCTGGCCGACTGGGATCCGTGCGCGGATCTGGCCACCGCCATCAACGCCGCGCTCGTGGAGCGACCGCCGACGGCGATTGGAGAGGACGCCACGATCGCGGTCGGCGTCGACGCCGAACTCGACGAACTGCGGACACTGCGTGACGGGGGCAAGGAGGCCATCGCGCGCATCCAGTCCGAGGAGCGGGAGCGCACGGGGATCGCGTCGCTGAAGGTGGGATACAACCGGGTGTTCGGCTACTTCATCGAGGTTACGAAAGCCAACCAGCATCTGGTTCCCGACGACTACCAGCGGCGCCAGACGCTCACCGGCGCCGAGCGGTTCGTGACGCCGGCGTTGAAGGAGTACGAGGAACGCGTGCTGTCGGCCGCCGAGCGAATCGAAACGCGCGAGCGCGTGCTGTTCGAGGATCTCCGGCGCCGCGCCGGCGCGGAGATCACGCGCCTGCAGCGCGCCGCGCGAACGGTGGCGGTGCTCGACGTCCTGTCAGCGCTGGCGGAGACCGCCGGTCGCGAGAACTACGTGCGACCCCGGATTCACGACGGCTTCGAGTTGTCGATCGTCGGCGGCCGGCATCCGGTGGTCGAACGCATGATGCCCCGCGACAAGTTCATTCCCAACGACGTCGGTCTGGCCGAGGACGGGCGGGTGATCATTCTGACCGGGCCCAACATGGCCGGAAAGTCCACCATTCTCCGCCAGGTGGGATTGATCGTGCTGATGGCGCAGATGGGGAGCTTCGTACCGGCCGCACGGGCCGACATCGGACTGGTGGACCGGGTGTTCACCCGCGTGGGCGCGAGCGACAATCTCGTCCGTGGGCAGTCCACGTTCATGGTCGAGATGGCGGAGACCAGCGCGATTCTGCACAGCGCAACCGCCCGCAGCCTGGTGCTGCTGGACGAGATCGGACGCGGGACCTCGACGTACGACGGCGTGTCCATTGCCTGGGCGGTGAGCGAACATCTGCACAACCAGGTGCGGTGCAAGACCGTGTTCGCGACGCACTACCACGAATTGACGCAGCTGGCGGATGAATTAGTAGCTGTTCGCAACTATAACGTGGGCGTGCGGGAGGTCGGCGATCAGGTGCTGTTCCTGCATCGTCTGCAGCCCGGGGGCGCGGACCGGAGCTATGGAATCGAAGTGGGGCGTCTGGCGGGGCTCCCGGCCGACGTCATCCGTCGCGCCCGGGAGGTGCTCCACCTGCTGGAAGGGGAGCAGCTCGTGCCGGCGCTCCAACGGCGCGGGACCGTCCCACGGAACCCGGCGGAAGCGGCCACGACGTCGCAGCTCGGATTGTTCGGGGCCGGGGAGCACCCGGTTGTGACGCGACTCCGGGCGCTGGACGTCAATGGACTGACGCCGCTCGAGGCGCTGACGCTCCTCGACGAACTTTCGAACAAGGCCAGAAGCGACTGACGGGCGATGACGCCGCCGATGCCGGCGCACCGTGGGCCGATACCCGGTGCCGGCGTGGGCGAGGCGCTAACTTGGGTGGGACGACAACCCTACAACCGCGGCGTGGATCACCGATGACGACGATTCGCAATCGCAAACCATACGACGACGTCTTGCAGACCATCGGCTGGACGCCGCTCATCCGGCTGCACCGGGTGACGCGCGGCCTGCGGACTCCGGTGTACGGAAAGGCGGAGTTCTTCAATCCCGGTGGATCCGTGAAGGACCGCATCGGGCTGCCGATCATCGAGCGGGCCGAACGGGAGGGCGCGCTCAAGCCGGGTGGCACGATCGTGGAGGGGACGAGCGGCAACACCGGCATCGGTCTCGCCATCGCGGCGGCGCTCAAGGGCTACCGTTGCGTATTCACGCTTCCCGACAAGATGTCGCAGGAGAAGGTTCGCCTGTTGAAGGCCTTCGGCGCCGAGGTGATCATCACGCCGACCGCAGTTCCGCCCGACCATCCGGACAACTACGTCATGATGGCGAAACGGATCGCCAGGGAGACGCCGAACGCCGTACTGGCGAACCAGTTCTACAACGAGGCGAACCCGCAGGCGCACTACGACACCACGGGACCCGAGTTGTGGGAGCAAAGTGAGGGAAAGATCACCCACTTCGTCGCGGCCGCCGGTACGGGGGGAACCCTGTCAGGGGTGGGGCGCTACCTGAAGGAACGCAACCCGAAGATCCAGATCATCGCCGGCGATCCGGCGGGCTCGATTCTCGCCGATCTGTGGCAGAGCAAGGGCAAGAGCCATGGGGAGGGAGCGCCGTACAAGGTGGAAGGCATCGGGCAGGACAAGCTTCCCGGTACACTGGACCTCTCGATCATCGACGACTACGTGACGGTGAGCGACAAGGATGCGTTCGCCATGTCGCGCCGCCTGACCCGCGAAGAGGGGCTGTTCGTGGGCGGGTCCTCGGGCCTGATCGCGCACGTCGCGCTGCGCCTCGCCAAGGAAATCGACGATCCCAACGCGTTCGTGGTGACCTTCCTCTGCGACACGGGCGAGCGCTATCTGTCGAAGTTGTACAACGACGAATGGATGCGGGAGAACCAACTCCTCGACGGCGACCGCACGACGCTGGCTCAGGTGGTGGGGGGCAAACCATCGACGGCCCAACCGATCGTCAGCGTGACCCCGGGGGCCACCGTGCGCCAGGCATTGCGCCTGATGTCGCTGCACGACGTGTCGCAGCTTCCGGTCATGGAAGGGTCGAACTGCGTGGGCTCGGTGAGCGAATGGGCGCTGTCGGGCAAGGGGCTCGAGGACAGCAAGGTGCTGGACACCGCCGTGAGCGATGTCATGGATCCTCCCTTCCCGGTGGTCGATGCCGCGCAGCCGGTGGACGCCGTAGCGGCCCTGCTCTCCAAGGCCAATCCCGCCGTGCTCGTGCACGCCAACGGTTCCCCGACCGGAATCGTGACTCGATCGGACATGCTGTCCTATCTGATGGCGCGCTGACCTTCTCGAACTTCCACCACGCCGTGCGCATCACCGTCCTCCTGGGTGGCACCTCTTCGGAACGCGACGTTTCCATTGCGTCGGGACTCCGCATCGCGGGCGCCCTGCGGTCGCAGGGACACGACGTGACTTCCGTGGACACCGTTCGCGGTCCGCTGGGCCGGGCCGAGGAAGACGCGCTGGCGGGCCGGCCGGTGGTGCAGACCACCCCCCCGACCCGGGAAGCCCTGGAGGAGATGGGTCGCGACGCGCTGAGCCGGCTGGCGGGGTTCCTGCCGGCGCCGGCAGCCACCGATGTCGTGTTCCTGGCGCTGCACGGCGGGACCGGTGAGGACGGAACCCTGCAGGCGCTACTCGATCTGGCGGGGCTGACCTACACCGGCAGTGGACATCTGGCCAGCGCACTGGCCATGGACAAGGATCTCTCCAAGCGCCTGTTCCGCGCTGCCGGCGTGCGAACGGCCGATTGGCTGATGGCCCCGACCACGATTGGCGAGGTGGAATCGGCGATCGGGTTCCCCGTCATCGTGAAACCCTCGCGGGAAGGGTCCACGGTGGGCCTCACGCTCGTGCGAACGCCCGACGAACTGGCCGCAGCCGTTGCGGAAGCGGCACGCTACGACACGGACGTGATGATCGAGCGGTATGTGCCGGGGCGGGAGCTGACCGTGGGCATTCTGGGTGAAGAGCCGATGCCGGTTGGCGAAATCATCCCCAAGCACGAGATTTACGACTACGAATGCAAATACACGCCGGGCATGGCGGAAGAGCGTTTCCCGGCGGACATTTCAAGCGCGCAGGCCCAGGCCCTGCAACGGCAGGCCGTGGATGCGTTTCGGGCGCTCAAGCTGCAAGGATATGCCCGCATCGACTTCCGCCTGACCCCGCTCGGCGAATCGTACTGTCTCGAAGCGAACACCCTGCCCGGCATGACCGAGACGAGCCTGATCCCCCAGGGGGCTGCCGCGGCGGGCATTGGATTTCCCGAATTGTGTGAGCGCATTGCCATGCTGGCACTGACCGGACACGGGAGGCGTTGATGGCCGTCGTACCTCCAACCGCGGCACTGGCCGGAGTCCCGGCGGGTGTGCAGGCGAACGGGCTGTGGATCGGCCGGCGCCAGCTGTTCGTTCGCTTTGCTGCGGAAGCCGAAACGGCCACGATGTACACGCCCGATGCCCTGAACACCGAACTGGAGCGGGTGATCGGACGCTCGGCCTACCACTCGATCAGCATCAGCGGCCGCGATCCGCTGGCGAACGTCTCATTTCTGCGGGCCGCGTTCGAGGCGCGCCAGCCGACGCTCCCGGTGATGGTGGACTGCGAAGGCCAGCGGCCGGACGCGGTGCCGGAACTGGCGCGGCACCTGGCCCTGTATCAGGTAACGGTTGGGCCGAAGCCAGCGGAAACCGTCGTCGAGCGCGCGCTCGAATCGCTCAAGGCCGCCGCCGCGGCGAAAACCGTCCACGCCCTGGTGTTGGGGCCCGACGAGAAGACCACCGACGGACAGATCCTGCGGATCATTTCCCAGGCGCACCTCGCGAGCGACCAGGTAGCGATCGTCGTGCACCCCCCGCTCGAGGGCTCCGGTCAAACCCGTCGCTGGCTGATGTTTATGGAGCAGGCATCGGCCTTGCATGCCGATATCCGCCTGCTGCCGCGTCTTCCGCGTCCCACTGGAATGCGCTAGGGTGAGCAGGGGGCTGGCGCCGCTGCGCCGGACCCGGCATCCTCATGGTTGAGACCGTCCACCCCCGGACGGCGCAGACGGTAGAGCGGACATGGCACTTCCCAGCGCAGAACACACCGAGCATCGGCACATCACCCCCGCGGTCCAATGGCTGGCCGTTGCGTGGCTGGGGGTGGCGTTGCTACAGGCCACGGTCGTCACGCCCGCCGATCTGGTCGCGTGGCTGGCGTTCCGGCCGCTGTACGTCGGGCATGCGTGGTGGACGCCGGTGAGCTATGCGTTCGCGACGGACAGCACGGCGCTACTGATGGTCGGGGTGTTCACGCTGCTCGTCTTCGGGCCCCGGGTCGAACGGGTGTGGGGCAGCAAGGCGTTCTCCGTATTCTTCTTCTGGTGCGCCGCGGGCGGCGCGCTCACGCACGCGATGTTCGTGCGGAGCGGGGCGCTGGTGGGACCGACGGCGGGCCTGCTGGGCGTGATGATGGCGTATGCCTGGCTGTGGCCCCGGGAGGAGATGTTTCTCTTCGGGGTGGTGCCGGTTCGAGTCTGGACGATGGTTACCGGGGTCACGGTACTGCTGTTGGCGCTCGGGGTGTCGGATGGGAGCGTGAGCGGATGGGGTTCGCTGGCCCACCTCGGCGGATTCGGCTTCGCGCTGCTGTACCTGAAGCGCCCCAATCCGGCGAGCATCGACGAATTGCGACACCGCATGGCGCCGGCGCCGGATCCCACGGACGAGACCCCGCGGGCAATTCCGCGGACGCTTCCCCGCTCCCGGCGGAGTGAAGAGGTGGACGAAATCGTGGCCCAGAGCAAGGCGGCGATCGCGGAGCGCTCCACGCGGACGGTGCGCCGGCCACCGGCCCGCGATGCCCGGCAGGAAGCGCTGAACCGGGTGCTCGACAAGATCTCCGAGCAAGGACTCGACAGCCTGAGCCCGCAGGACCGCACGCTGCTCGAAGAGATGTCGCGGCGGCTCAAGGGCCGTTAACGAGAAAGCCCCCCGGACTTGCCGGGGGGCGGGACCGCCACGCCGTTCTCGCGGCGGCGACGGCAGGTGAGGAGAGTCCACCTGCTCGCGGCCAACGTACCACTTCGCGGCGCGATGCGCCAGAACCAATCATGCCCAAGCCTGAATTACTGGAGACGTTCGCCAATCCGTACGCGGGACGCGACTACGAGATCCGGATGGAATGCGCGGAGTTCACGTCGCTCTGTCCGCTCGGGGGCGTGGAGAGCGATGCCGAGGAGCTGCGGTTGCTCGAGGGCGGCGCGCCGGACTTCGGGACGATCATCATCCGGTACGTGCCTGCCGAGGCCTGTCTGGAGTTGAAGAGTCTGAAGCTCTACCTGTGGAGCTTCCGCAACGACGGCATCTTCTACGAACGCGCCGTGAACCGGATCCTGGACGATCTGACGGCCGCGTGCAAACCGAAGTCGATGGAGATCGTGGGGGACTTCAACGTCCGGGGCGGGATCAAGTCGGTGATCACGGCGCGAACGTCCGTCAGTCGATAAGTCGCCGGCCAGGAAGACAACGGCGGGGAATCCGGTTACGGATTCCCCGCCGTTGTTTCGTTCTGACTGTGTGCTGCGGAGCTGCCGGCGGCGGACGGCCGCCGGCAGGCCGGTTGCTAGAAGGCGTACTTCATGAAGAACTGGAGCTGGTAGTTCGAGGACAGGTTGTTCGAATCCCAGCGCTGGAAGTTCGGGTCGAAGCTATACACGGGCTGCCCGGAGACCAGATCGGCTCCGGTGTGGGTGCGATAGCTGAGCAGGGTCTGGGCGCCACCGAAGGTGGTGAAGTTCTGCTGCCCCCAGTTGCTGTTCACGAGATTCAGGAAATTGAACACCTGCAACTCGAGCGAGATGTTCTTGAACCGACCCTGACCGAACGACTGCCGGACGGAGACGTTCACCAGATTCCGCCAGGGAGTGGTGCAGCTGTTCCGCTTCATGAAGTGTCCGCGCTGGCTGTTCAGGCACGGATTGCTCTTGATGAAGTTCTCGAAGGCATCCGCCTGCTGCTGCGGGGTGTAGGTCACGCCGTTGATCGTGGTGCTCTGGAACATCATCTGCGAGGGGTCGTGCGCGTCGGTTGGCACGTAGATCGGGTCGTTGAGCGAGAACCCGTCGCCATTGACGTCGCTGCTCACGACGTAGTCGATGGGGCTTCCCGAGCCGCCCTGATAGATGAGGCTGACGTCGGTGCGCGACGGGAAGCTGTACGTGCCCTGCGCCACGATCTTGTGCGTCTGCTCGAACAGGGCACGCGTGGCAGTCAGGTCGGACTGGTCGCCGGCCCAGTCACGGCCGAACCGATACTGCGAATAGGCCGTGCTCGACGAGAGGCTCTGCACGTCGCGGGCGTGCGAGTAGGTGTAGAACAGCGAGCCCTCGAAGTTGCGATAGAACCGACGCTGGAGCCCCGCGGTGAGGTTGAACGCGTAGTCCTTGGACTGATTGCTGACGTCCAGCACCTGGCTGCGACTCGCGACCGCCAGGGTGGGATTGAACGGCTGGGTGCCGTAGATGGTCCGGCCGAACATGTTGGTACCGATCGGGCCGGCGAGCGCGATGTTCTGGTAGAACGGGTTGTTGAGACCCCAGGTGTAGATCCCTTCGAGGGTCCCCACCCAGTGGTCCACGAGTTGCCGGTCGTATCCCAGCGTGAGCCGGGCGTTCTGCGGGAACTTGAGATCCTTCTTGAGCAGGTCGATCTCGGAGCCGGCCGAGGCGGGGAGATTGTCAGCGCAGGTCTGCGGAGGCGAGGCCGCCGCGGCTGCGGTGAACGTGGGCGCGTTCGCATTGTTGCAGGTGAGCACGCCGACGCCGACGCTGCCGGAGTTCTGGAAGGCGTTGCTGAGCCAGACGTAGGCCGGATGGCCGGTGAAGAGGCCGACGCCACCGCGAAGCTGGTTCCGCTGGTCTCCCGTCACGTCCCAGTTGAATCCGAACCGCGGCGACCACTGCATGTTGCCGGAGGGGACCTGGGTGTTGTCGCGGCCGAAGTCGGTGAGAATCTCCTGATTGAGCGGCGGCTTCGAGAAGAACACAGGCACGTCCATGCGGAGCCCGTAGGTGAGCGAGAGCTTGCTGCTCACCGTCCACTCGTCCTCGGCGTAGGCCGAGTAGTTCCCGGCGCGGAAGCGCACCGCCCCGTCGCCGGAGAGGGGGACACCGATGATGTACTGACGGGCCAGACCCTGGTTGAGGGAATCGACGCTGCCGAAGGCCCACACGCCATAGGACGACTGCGTGAACAGGTTGCGCACCTTGTACCACTGGCCCTGGGCGCCCAGGGTGAAACGGTGCGCGCCCATCGGAATGGTGAAGTTGTCGGTGAGTTCGATGAGATCCTGATCGAGCTCGTTGCCCTGCGAGAAGCGGTCGCCGCCGGCGACGATGCTGAACCCGCCCTCGGTCACGGTGATCTGCGGGGAGACCGAGTTGGGCGCCCGGCGATCGCGGATCGTCTCGTAGTTGAGGAACAGCTCGTTGAAGGAGCCGTTGGAGAACAGCGTCCGGAGCTGCGCCACGGTCGCGTTCTTGGCGGATTTGAACCGGTAGCCGTTGTTGTCGAGGCTGAACGTGGACGACGAGCGGCTGAAGATGTCCTCGTCGGCGTGTCCGTAGTTGTGCCGGAGGACGAGTTGCGAATTCCAGGGCAGGTTGAAGTCGAACCGGACGAAAATGTTGGCGAGCGGATTCCCGTTGGTGACCTGTCCGCCGGAGCCGGCGGGAAGCCCATAGCCGGCGAGCGCCGAATTGACGCTGGCGATCGTTGCCGCGTCCGGGGCGTTCGACGGGCCGCCGACGTACGGCCCGCTGGCCGGTGACGTCCGGTGTTGCCATTCGGCATCCACGAAGAACAGCGCCTTGTCGCGCACGATCGGGCCGCCGAGCGTGAGGCCGTACTGCGACTGGTCGTACTTGGTGATGTAGTTCTGGCTGCGGGCGAGGCTCTGGTTACGGGTGGAGCCGAACAGCGACCCATGCCAGTCGTTGGTTCCGCTCTTGGTCACCGCGTTGACGAGGAGTCCCGAGAAGTTGCCCTGGCGAACATCGTAGGGCGAGAGCAGCACCTGGTACTCCTTCACCGCGCCGAGGCCGATGGACTTGCCGGCGGCCTGGCCGCCGGGCTGGCCGGTGGACCCGAGGCCGAACAGATCCGCCTCGGTGGAGCCATCGATCTGAATGTTGTTGAACCGGTTGTTCGTGCCACCGCCCGAAAGACCCGGGCCGGCATCGGACACCTGCGGCGTGAGCACGACGAAGTCGGTGAAGTTCCGGTTCAGCGTCGGCAGGCGATTGAGCGCCGAATCGGAAACCGTCGTAATCGCGCCGGTATGCGAAGCCGACATCACGGGGTCCTGATTGGCGACGACGTTCACGGCCTCCAATTGGGTGGCCTGTGTGACCAACGCGAAGTCCAGGCGCGTGACCTGGCTCAGCACGACGGTGACGTTCTCACGCGTCTGCGGCGCGAAGCCGATGCGGCGGACGGTGACGGAGTATGCGCTGCCGACCTCGAGGCCGGGCACGGTGTACCGGCCGTCGGACTTGGACGTCACCTGGCTGGAGAACCCGGTGGTGCGGTCCACGACCCGCACCTGCGCGCCCTCCACCGGTTGATGCTGTTCATTCGTCACCGTGCCGGAAATGGCACCGGTGGTTACGCCCTGAGCGGTTCCCGACGCTGGTATCGCGACGACGCAGGCAACAGCGAACAAGAAGCTGGATGCCCATCGGGTGATTCTCATATCGGAGTTCCGGTGAGAGTGAAGAGTCTCAAACAACGATGCGTAGCGCCTTCAACAGGTCCCATAATTTAGGACCGATACGGAACGATGGCGAGGCAGGTCCCGGGGGGACGTGTAACGGACGGGAATCAAAGGGACCCTCCCGGTCGGGTTGCTCCGGGGGGGAGGCCGCGATTAAACTGGTAGGCTTCCTGGCCAGGTAGCTCAGTTGGTAGAGCAGCGGACTGAAAATCCGCGTGTCGGCAGTTCGATTCTGCCCCTGGCCACTCCCCATAGCCGGACTGCGTACCCCCGGCGCCCACTGAACGACACCCGGGCCCCGCATCCTCAGTGATCGGGGCCCTGATTCGTATCCAGACCTGAGAGCAGACGGCAGCGGGAGCGTTGGCGCGGAACACCGGATTCGAGTATAGGTAGCTCAGGGGCACCTTCACCTCGACCAGTGAGCCAGCAACCCGCACGCTCAGCTTCCGATCTCGATCTGACGGCACGGCACGCCGAGCAGATCGCCGTCGCACGCGTCCGCGCAGGCGATGCCCTGGCCCTGGAAGCGATCTTCATGGCCTTCCACGATGAGCTGCTGCGCCTCGCGGAGCGGGTCGGCGGATCCCGCGAAGTGGCCGAGGACGTGCTGCAGGATGTCTTCCTCTCTATCTGGCGGGCCCGCACGCGCTGGCGGGTGGCCAACTCCCTGCGTGCGTACCTCCGGCGAGCGGTTCAGAACACGGCGCTTCGGGCCCGAACCTCGAAAACCCGCCAGGGCCCTCTGGGGCTGCCGCTCGGCGAGGACGACGACACCCCAGCGCTCACGGTGACCGACTCGAGGCCGACGCCGGAGGATCAGGCCGCGTTCGACGAGCTGGCTGCTGCGGCCGAAGCCGCCACACGGGGCCTCTCGCCACGGGCTCGCGACGTGTTCCTCATGCGTCGTGACGAGGAGCTCTCGAACCGGGAAATCGCGGCACGCCTCGGAGTCTCGGTAAAGACGGTGGAGACCCACATGCGAAGGGCGCTGGGGTTCATGCGCCGCCGGTTGACGCGCTGGCTGGACGACCCGCGCCGGGGGCCGGGCCGCCGGTAAGAACCACGCGGCGGAATCCGCATTCGGGGTAGGGCGGAATTGCGGTATCCCCTGAAGTATGACCGCCGACCGCTCGCACCCGCCGGAATCGCCGGATCCCCTGGCCGGCTTCCCAGGCTTTCAGGGCATGTCGCCGGGGGCGCTCCGGCGGTTCGTGCTGGGCCGGAGTCCGGAAGCCGAGCGCCGGCGAATCGCGGCCTGGGCGGCAGAGTCCGGGGAGCGGCGGCAATATCTGGAGGCGCTTCGCGAGCTGTTCGCCAGGGCGACGGAGGAAGGGGGCGAGGAGCGATCGGCGGCCTGGGCGCGCCTTGCGGATCGGCTCGAGCCCCCCACCGGGCGGGCGGAGCACCCGTACGAGGCGCCATGGGATGCACCGGCGGTTCTGGTGCGGACGCCGAGGGCCGGCCGGCCTCGGGTACTCGCCGGCGCGTTCACGCCACGGCCGGGCCGGTGGGCCCTGCCAGTGGTTGCGGCCGCGGTGCTGTTCGCGGCCGGGGCGGTCCTCCGGCGGTTGGAGCCGGTGCCGGCCCCGACTCCCGCGCCGGTAGCCGCGACCATGCGCCGCGTGGCGACGACGCGCGGGCAGCGCGCCGAGATCCGGTTGGACGACGGCACCCGCGTCACCCTGGGCGTGGAGAGCCGGATCGAATTCCCGTCGGATTTCGGGACCCGCACCCGGGAGGTGTACCTGGACGGAACGGCCGATTTCACCGTGGTGCACGACACTACGAAGCCGTTCACGGTGCACACCGGGAATGCGGTGACGACGGATGTCGGCACCCGGTTCGTCGTGCGGGCGTACCCGGCCGACGGCAGCACGGAGGTGGTGGTCAGCGAGGGCTCGGTGGCGTTGGAGGCACGGCACGGGAGCGTCGGTCACCGAGCCCTGCTGACGAAGAATCAGCTGGGTGTTCTGGCGGCGGGCCGGGCCACGGTGGCGGTGCGGCACGTGGACGCGGCCGCGTACACCGCGTGGACGCATGGCGAACTGGTGTTCCACGACGCACCGCTGTCGGCGGTGGTGCGCGAGCTGGGGCGCTGGTACGAGACGCCGGTGCGCCTGGGCGATCCCTCTCTCGCGACGATGCCGTTCAGCGCGTCGTTCGGAGCGGAATCGCTGCACGAAGCCGTGACGACGTTGACGACGGTGTTGCCGTTGCGCGCGGTGAGACGGAGCAATGGGGTGGAATTGGTGCGGCGGTGAGGTCGTGAACCGGGAATCTGAAAGGAGCGAGTCATGCGTCACTTGATGAAGGCACTGGTGGGGATGGCGGCAGTGCTCGCGAGCGCGCAGGTCGTGTTCGCCGGAATGCCGCAGATCCCGGGCGGACCGTCGGCCGATCTCGAGGCGGCGGTGCCGAGGTTTCTGACCAACGATGCGTCGGCGCGGGTGCCGGTGGACGTCGCGCACACGCCGATTCTGAATCGCCGGATCGCCCTGCAGCTGCGCGACGTCACGCTGGCGAGGGCGCTGGAAGTGATCGGCGACTCCACCGGGCTGCGATTCGCGTACAGCCGTCTCGAGGTGCCGGTGGACCGGCGGGTGCGACTGGAGGCCGCGGACATCACCACGGCCGCGGCGCTGACGGAGGTTCTGCTCGGCACGTCGGTGGACGTCGTACTCACGGACCGCGGTCAGGCGATGCTGGTGAAACGGGCGCCGCCGGCGCCGCTGCCGCACGTGGCGGCGGGGACGATCACGGGCACGGTCACCGATTCCTCCACGAACGATCCCCTGCAGGGTGCGTCCGTGTCCCTGTCGGGCACGCGCTATGGATCGCTGACGGGACCCGACGGCCACTACACCTTCACGGCGCCACCGGGGCGGTACCAGATCCGGGTGCGCCTGCTGGGGCACGTGGCGCGCTCGGACAGCGTGACGGTGAGCGACGGGCAGACCACGGTAGAGAATTTCGCGATGCCCCGGGCCGTGGGCACGCTGAACGCGGTGGTGGTGACGGGCACGCGCCAGCCGAACCGGACGGCGGTGGACGCGCCGGCACCGGTGGACGTGTTCACGGCGCAGGAGATCCGCCAGAGCGGCCGCACGGAGACGTCGCAGATCATCGAACTGCTGGCACCGTCGTTCAACTTTCCGCGGCCGTCGGTGACGGACGGGACGGACCACATCCGGCCGGCCACGCTGCGCGGCCTCAACTCCGACCAACTGCTGGTGCTGATCAACGGCAAGCGCCGGCACAACAGTTCGCTGGTGAACATCAACGGCAGCGTGGGGCGCGGGTCGATGGCGGTGGACCTCAATGCCATTCCGCCGTCGGCGATCGACCACATCGAAATCCTGCGCGACGGCGCGGCCGCGCAGTACGGGTCCGACGCCATTGCCGGGGTGATCAACATCATCCTCAAGTCCGACGCGCCGGGTGAACTCTCGGTGCAGACGGGCAAGACCAACGCCGGCGACGGACAGACGGTGGTGGCCGACGGGAGCTACAGCTGGGCCCTGCCGCGCGGGGGCTACCTGAACCTGAGCGGCGAGATGCGGAATCGGGACAGCACCAACCGCACCGGCGCCGACACGCGGACGCAGTACTTCGCGGGCGACCCACGCAACAACGTCGCGCAGTTGAACAACCGGATCGACAGCTGGGTGGGGGATCCGAAGGTGAACGGCGGGTCGGGATTCTACAACCTCGACATGCCGATGAACAACGACGTGCACTTCTACTCGTTCGGCGGGGTGAGCTATTCACGCGGGCTCGCCGCGGGATTCTTCCGCCGCGCGCTCGACGACCGGACCGTCCGGGCGTACTACCCGAACGGGTTCCTGCCGCTGATCGGCAGTCACATCTGGGATTATTCCGGGGCCGCCGGGTTCCGCGGCGAGCTCCGCAACTGGAACTGGGATCTGGGCAGCGTCTTCGGACGGAACACGTTCCGGTACGACGTGGACAACAGCGTCAACGTCTCGATGGGGACGAACAGTCCGACGACGTTCGATGCCGGGACGATGTCGTTCGATCAGTGGACGACGACGCTCGACGTGCAGCGGTCGTTCAACATCGGGTGGGCGCAGCCGCTCAGTGTGGCCTGGGGCGGTGAACTGCGCCGCGACCACTACGGCATCAGCGCCGGCGACCAGGCGTCGTGGATCAACGGGGGCGTGCCGATTCTGGACGGGCCCGATTCCGGCAACGCGGCCGCCGCCGGCGCGCAGGTGTTCCCCGGCTTCCGGCCGAGCGACGAACAGAACGTGTCGCGGACGAACGTGGCCGGCTACGTGGATCTGGCCAGCAACCCGATCGAGCCGGTGATGATCGACCTGGCGGGCCGCGCCGAGCACTATTCGGATTTCGGCAGCACCGCCACCGGCAAGCTCGCCGTTCGCTGGGAACCGATCACGCACTACGCACTGCGCGGCTCGGTCAGCAACGGGTTCCGGGCGCCGTCGCTGGGCCAGGAGAACTTCTCGACGACGTCCACCAACTTCATCGCCGTCAACGGCGTGGCGACCCCGTTCGACATCCGCACCTTCCCGGTAACGAGTCCGGAAGCGCAGGCCCTGGGCGCCAAGCCGCTGCGGCCCGAGCTGTCCACGAACCTGGGGCTGGGGATCGCGCTGCAGCCGAGGCCGAACGTCTCATTCACGACGGACTACTACAAGATCGACATCCGGCACCGGATCGTGCTCTCGGGGAACTTCATCGGATCGGCCATCCAGACGCTGTTGACCAACGCCGGGTACCCCGGGGTGCAGGGCGGCCGCTTCTTCACCAACGCCATCAACACGCGCACCGAGGGCGTGGACGTGGTCCTGCAGGCGGGCAAGGACCTCGGCTACCGCGGCACGCTGCGGTTCACGGGCGGGTACAACCACAACTACACGCACGTGACCCACGTGGACGCGACGCCCCCGCAACTGGCGGCGTTCCAGGCGCAGCTCTTCGACCGCTCGCAGAAGGGGTTGACGGAGGTGGCCCAACCGCACGACAATCTGCGCCTGAGCGGCGACTGGCAGTGGAAGAAGCTCGGGACGGTGCTGAGCGAGTCGTGGTACGGCGCCGTGACCGGCGTCTCGACCAACCCGGCCAACGACCAGACGTACAGCGCCAAGTGGATCACCGATCTGGCGCTGTCGTACCGCCTGTCGCAACTGTTGACGGTGACGGGCGGCGCCGACAATCTGTTCAACGTCTATCCCGACCGCACGATCGCGGCCAACTCGAACGGCGGCATCTTCCTGTACAGCGGGCTGTCGCCCTTCGGGTACGACGGGGCCTTCTATTACCTCAGATTCTCGGTGGGCATGTGAAGCGAACTCTTCTTGTCGTAGTGTTGGGCGCGGCCGCCGCGAGCGGCTGCGCCCGGGGAACCCCGGCGGCCACACGGCCGGCGGGGTTCCCCGCGGATTGGACGGTGGGCGCCGACCGCCAGGCGGCCACGGCACCCCACGCGATGATCGCCAGCAACAGCGATCTGGCGAGCCAGGCGGGGGTCGAGATTCTGCGGAAGGGCGGCAACGCCGTGGATGCCGCCGTGGCCACCGGATTCGCGATGGCGGTGACCTTTCCGCAGGCCGGGAACATCGGCGGCGGCGGGTTCATGGTGATTCACATGGCCGACGGCCGGAACGCGGCCATGGACTACCGCGAAGTGGCGCCGCTGGCGGCGACGCGGAACATGTATCTGGATGCGAACGGCAAGCTCACCGACAAGAGCCGGAAGGGCGCGCTGTCGGTCGGGGTGCCGGGGGCGGTGGCGGGCATGGCGGCCGCGCTCAAGCAGTACGGCACGATGTCGCTGCACGACGTGATGCAGCCGGCCATCCGGCTGGCGGCCGACGGGTTCACCGTGGACAGCGCGCTGGCCCGCGCCGTGGCGGCCGGCGCCAAACTCATCGGACCGTACGAGGGCGCGTCGGTGTTCATGCCGGGCGGACAGCCGGTGGCGGCCGGCACGCTGCTCAAGCAGCCGCAGCTGGCGCGCACGCTCTCGGCGATCGCCGACCAGGGGCCCGATGCCTTCTACAAGGGCTGGATCGCGGACAGCCTGGTGGCGGAGATGCACCGCGATCACGGGATCATCACCAAGGCGGATCTGGCGAAGTACACGCCCGCCTGGCGCGATCCGATCAAGGGCACGTATCGCGGCGATACGATCTACTCGATGCCGCCGTCATCGAGCGGGGGCATCATCGAGGTGGAGATCCTGAACATTCTGGAAACCTTCCCCACCTTGCCGCCGTTCGGGAGCACCCAGTACGACCACGATGTGGCCGAAGCATTCCGGCGGGCGTTCATCGACCGGAACACGGAGCTGGGCGATCCGGCGTTCGTGAAGAACCCGGTGGACCGGCTGACGAGCAAGGCGTACGCGCGCACGCTGCGCGATTCGATTCAACCGGAGCGGGCGTCGAAGACGCCATCGTTCGCGGCGCTCACGCACGAGGGCATGAACACGACGCACTACTCGGTGGTGGATTCGGCGGGCGACGCGGTGTCGACGACGACCACGCTCAACAGTCTGTTCGGATCGGGCAACTACGTGGGCGGGGCCGGTTTCTTCCTGAACAACGAGATGGATGACTTCGCGTCCGATCCCGGACACCCCAATCAGTTCGGGCTGGTGCAGGGCGAGGCGAACGCCATTCAGCCCGGCAAGCGCATGCTGAGCGCGATGACGCCGACGATCGTGGTCGACAGCACGGGCCGGGTGTTGCTCGTGGTCGGGGCCGCCGGCGGCCCGACGATCATCACGGCCACGACGCAGGTGATTCTCAACGTGATCGATCACCACATGTCGTTGGCGAACGCGATGTCGGCGCCGCGCATTCACCAGCAGGCGTGGCCGGACGAGGTGCTCTATGAGAAGGGCGGATTGATTCCGGCCGTCGCCGATTCGTTGACGGCGATGGGGTACACGCTGACGTCGGTAGGCCACCTGGCGAATTCGAACGCCGTCATGCGCGTGGGCACCGGATGGGAAGGGATGGTGGAACCGCGGTCGACGGGAGGGGCGCGGGGGTATTAGCGCGCCACGGTTGCACGACGCAGAAATCTCGAACGGCCGCCCGGACTACCGGGCGGCCGTTCGCGTGCCGGGCGTGTTCCAGATCACGCTCCGTCATGCGGAGTCTGCATCCCGACTGCACATCCCGCAGTGCGGCCGCACACCCGTTCGAGGCCGGGCCACCCTTTGCAACCAAAGGCATCGGACGTCCGTATTAACAGCACGGAGGGTCGCCCCGTCCACCGGGCAAACCCATTGAGGCACTCCGGTGTCTCAGGATGAGAGCAAGCGAGTTTACTGATGACCGAACAACTGACCGCATATCCCGACGCGCTGATTGCCGCCGACTCCGATCTGGAGCGGCGTCAGTTGGAAGCGGGGGTCAACGGCCAGTATCAGGTGGTCCGCGAGCTGGGGCGTGGCGGCATGGGGGTCGTGTTCCTGGCCCGCGACGTCGCCCTGCACCGCGCGGTGGCGATCAAGGTGCTGCGCCACGAGTACGTGGCGTCCGAAGACCATCGCGAGCGGTTCCGCCGGGAAGCCCGCCTCACGGCGCGGCTCAACCATCCCGGCGTGGTCCCGGTCTACACGTTCGGCGAGCGCGGCGATCTGGTGTACATCGTCATGCAGTACGTCCATGGCGAATCGCTCGCCGAGCGGCTGCGCACGGGAGGCCGGTTGCCCGCGGACGAGGCGGCGCAGGTGCTGTACGATCTGGCCGAGACGCTGGACTATGCGCACCGCGAAGGGATGATCCACCAGGACCTGAAAGCCGAGAACGTGCTCATCGAACGCGGCACCGGACGGGCGCGCCTCACCGACTTCGGGGTGGCCAAACTGCGCGATTCGGGTCCCGACGAATGGGGGCGCGCGCACGCCTTCGGCACGCCGCACTACATGTCGCCCGAGCAGGCGGTGGGAGAGGCCGATATCGACGGACGGAGCGATCTCTACTCGCTCGGCGTGCTGGGCTACCTGATGCTCGCCGGAACCCTGCCCTTCCACGGCAACAGCTTTGCCGTGCTGGCCGCGCAGCACGTGGTTCACGCGCCGCCCGCGCTGGCCGACCTGGCCCCCGATGCGCCGGCCGGCATGGTGCAAGCAATCGAGCGTTGCCTGGCCAAGGAACGGGACGACCGGTGGAAGACGGCGTCGGACTTCGCCGGCCAGCTAACCGGCGAGCGGACGGCAAAAGGGTTGCGTGGGGCCATCGGACCCCGCGGCTGGATGAAGGTCGTGGCCGGACTGGCAACCGCAGCGGCGCTGTTCGGACGCTAAAGTTCACGAGTAACCTGTAAAACAACTTTAATCGGGTATCCGGACCGTCCGGGTACCCGATTTCTGCGTTTGGAAGGGCACCGCCCATGGCGTCCTGCCGTTGATGCACGGTCAGGCGCCGCCGGACCGGCGCCGGCCGCATGCCGAGATCGGCTAGTTGACTCGAGCCTCCGAAGGGGTAAATATACCCCCATGGGGTATACATTCGGAGCCAGGGGGTAGCGACATGGCGAGCACGGTGCCGATCGAGAATACCGCGGCGGAGCAGACGAAGCTCGTGATTCCGGTAACGGGGATGACCTGCGCGGCCTGTCAGGCTCGCGTCCAGCGGACGTTGGCCCGCACACCGGGGGTCTCGGACGCCACGGTGAATCTGATGCTGAACAACGCCACCGTGTCGTTCGATCCCGGCACCGTGACGGCGGACCGGCTGGTGGAAGCGATTCGCGACTCGGGGTACGGGGCGGAGCTGCCCGCGAACACACAGCGCGCGTTCGAGGAACAGGAAGAAGCGGAGCGGGCGCACGCGCAGGAAATCCGGACGATGACGAGAAAGCTGGTGGTCGCACTGGCCGCCGCCGTCGTCGCCATGGGGCTCTCCATGGGCGAGGCGGGAGCGGGGAACACGCTCATCCGGTGGACGCTGCTGGTGCTGACGAGCTTCGTGATGGTGTGGGCGGGGCGCCACTTCTACACGCGAGCCTGGAGCGCCCTCAAGCACGGCGGCTCCGACATGAACACCCTCATCTCGGTGGGCACCGGCGCCGCGTATCTGTTTTCGGTGGCGGCCACGATCGCGCCCGACGCATTCCTGGCGCGCGGCGTGCAGCCGCACATCTACTTCGAAGCCGTCGACGGCATCATCGCCCTCATCCTGCTGGGGAATCTGTTCGAGGCGCGCGCCAAGCAGCGCACCTCGGCGGCGCTGCGCTCACTGGCCGACCTGCAACCGAAGACCGCGCGCGTGGTGCGCCAGGGGCTGGAGGTCGACGTCCCGGTGGAGGAGGTCCGGCACGGCGAGCTGGTGCTCGTGCGTCCCGGCGAGCGGGTGCCGGTGGACGGCGACGTGACGACCGGCGCCAGCGCCGTGGACGAATCGATGCTCACCGGCGAATCGATGCCGGTGGCGAAGACGACGGGAGACCGGGTCTACGGCGGCACGATGAACCGCACCGGCGCCCTGCACATCACGGCGACCACGCTCGGCGCCCAGAGCGCGCTGGCGCGCATCGTCCAACTGATGCGCGACGCGCAGGGCACGCGGGCGCCGATCCAGAACCTGGCCGACCGCGTGAGTTCGATCTTCGTGCCGACGGTGATCGGGCTGTCGGTGCTGACGTTCATCCTGTGGATCGTGCTGCCGCAGCGGGCACCGGGCGGAATGCTGGTGGTGCATGCGGTGACGGCGGCGGTGGCGGTGCTGATCATCGCCTGTCCGTGCGCCATGGGGCTGGCGGTTCCCACGGCGATGATGGTGGCCACGGGCAAGGGCGCGAGCCTCGGCGTGCTGTTCAAGGGCGGGGAGGCCCTGCAGCGGGCCAGCGCCATCGACGTCGTGGTGCTGGACAAGACGGGCACGGTGACGGAGGGCCGGCCGGCGGTGACGGACATCCAGCCGGTGGGCGCCGGACGGACCGCCGACGACATCCTGCGTCTCGTGGCCAGCGCCGAGCGACAGAGCGAGCACCCGCTGGCCGATGCGATCGTGGAGAGCGCGCGCTCGCGCGGCCTGGCACTGTCCGACGCGGAGGGTTTCCAGGCGATCGCCGGGCATGGGGTGACGGCCGTGGTGGACGGCGCGGCGCTGGCCGTGGGCAATGCGGCACTCATGCAGCAATACGCCATCGACGTCGCCCCCCTGGCACGCGCGGCTGAACGGCTGGCGGACGAGGGCAAGACACCGGCGTACGTGGCCGTGGACGGCGCGCTCGCGGGGCTGATTGCGGTGGCGGATCCCATCAAGGCGACCACCGTGTCCGCGGTGCAGGCGCTGGGCCGGATGGGCATCGAAACCGTGCTGCTCACCGGCGACACGCCGCGCACGGCGGAGGCGATCGCCAGGCAGGCGGGCATCCGGCGGGTGATCGCGGGCGTGCTTCCCGAAGGAAAGGTCTCGGCGGTGCGTGAGCTGCAGCACGCGGGGCATGTGGTGGGCATGGTGGGGGACGGCATCAACGATGCGCCGGCGCTGGCGCAGGCCGACGTCGGCTTCGCGCTGGGCACGGGCACCGACGTGGCGATCGAGGCAGGAGACGTGACGCTGATGCGCGGCGATCCGCGCAGCGTGGGCCAGGCCATCGAACTGTCGCGGCGCACGATGGGCACGATGAAGCAGAATCTGTTCTGGGCGTTCGTCTACAACGTGATCGGGATTCCGATTGCAGCCGGCGCGCTGTATCCGGCGTTCGGCATCCAGTTGAGTCCGGTGATCGCGAGCGGCGCGATGGCATTCAGCTCGGTGAGCGTGGTGACGAACAGTCTGCGCCTGCGGCGCGTGAGGATCGGATCATGACGGCGGGGCAGGAGCCAGTGGACGCGAACGACGGCGAAGTGGCGGCGTGCGCCTGCGGCGCCAACCACGGCGATTCAGCCGGAGCGGCATGCGGTGGGCGTCGACCCGGAGATCAAGGCCGGCAACCTGCGCCGCCTGAAACGCATCGAGGGGCAAGTGCGGGGGCTGCAGCGGATGGTGGAGGAGGAACGCTACTGCGCGGACATCCTGACGCAGCTATCATCGGTGCAGGAGGCGCTGCGGGCGGTGGGGCGTGAGTTGATGCGCAACCACCTGCGGCACTGCGCGGCAACGGCCATCCGGGCGGGCGATGAAAGGGCCGAGGGGATGTATGATGAGTTGGTGGACCTGATGTACAAACACATTCGATAGCCGGAACAAGAGGACGGCCGGCGGGGAGCACAAAGTCCTCTGCCGGGTACGACCAGGCCCGCGTTAGGTTACGGGCCATCATGAAAATTCCGATCTCTCTGCTGCGCCGTCGGCGCGCTGTGGTGTTTCGCCAGTGGGCTCCGCGCCCAGGCCCCGATCGTCGTGCCGATGGGGGACCCGGCGTACGGCGCGGTGGACCGTCTGGCTGGTGCGGGGCTCGTGGACACGATGCTGACGGGGCAGCGGCCCTACACGCGCGCCGAGTTCGCGCGGATTTTGCGCGGGGTGGTGCGCGATACGGTTGGAGCGCCCGGCACGGGTGACGCCCGGGGTGCGACGGGAGATCGAGCGCCTGAGCGAGCGGTTCGGTACGGGATCCGGGGGGTCCACCCCTCCCATGCGGTTGATCGACGAAATCGCGCTCACCCTCACGAGCACCGACGAGAAGCCGCGATGGGTACCGCCGAGAAATGGCGCCGGCGGGGCGACGCATGCGTTCGTTGCGCCGCTCGCCCTCGAGGCGCAAAACGGCGGACGCGACGCGATGCAGGGCACCACCGTGGCGCTGGAGAGCTGGCACCGCTTCGCGCTCGGATCGCACGTGACCATCGAAGCGCACCCCCGGCTGCGCCTGTCGACGGACTCGTCGTTCGCGGGGGAGCATACCGTCTCATTTCAGGAACTCTCGGCGAGCACGCAGTACTCCAACGCGATCATTTCCGTGGGGCGGCAGCACCTCCATTGGGGCCCGGGCCGGCACGCGACCCTGTTCCTGTCCGACAACGCGCCGGGGCTCGACATGATCCGTCTTGGCAACGATCAGCCGTGGGTGCTGCCGGGTTTCCTTCACGGGCTGGGCGCCAACTCGGCGACGATCTTCCTGGCCGATCTCGGCCCACGTCAGTACTACCCGCACACGAAGTTGATCGGCTACAAATGGAGCATCCAGCCGACATCGACCTTCGAACTCGGATTCAGCGCGCTCAACTTCATGGGCGGCGCGGGCGCCCCGCGGACGGACTTCCTGAAGCGGGTCGTCGCCGTGTTCCTGTTTCCCAGATTTCATTTCCACGGATACAACTTCTACAATGAGATGGCCGGCATCGACATGCGGCTCAGAATTCCGGCGCTGGCCGATGCGCAACTGTATTGGGCGATGGATTTCGACGATTTCGACTTCAGCCGCATGGAGAGCGCTGCGTGGGGCGACGATGGAGCTCACATCTTCGGCCTGGAACTTCCTCGGCTAGGGCCCCGTGGGCAGTTCGCGACGACGGTCGAGTATCACCATACCGGAACCCGTTTCAATCGGCACGCAGAATTCCAGGATGGCCCGACCCTCGACGGCTTCCTGCTGGGAAATCCGCTCGGTCCCGATACGGATGCGGGCTACCTGTATCTCGATTGGAACGGGCGCACGGGCGCCGGGGCGACGCTCGAGTTTGCGGACGAGGCGTATCGCGACAATCAGTACGCTGTCAACATCGCCGGCATCTCGCTCGTGCACATCACGGAGTACCGTCCCCAGGAACGCCGGCTCCGCGCCATGCTCAGCGTCCACAGTGCGCCGCTGGCGAACCATCTCACCTTCCAGGCGCAGGGCGGCGTGGAACACGTCAACCGGTTCAACTTCGTGGACGGCGCCCAACGCACCCAGGCGCTGGTCAACGTCACGATGAGCTACCGGTTCGGCGCCTCGCACTGATCGGGGCGCCGTCCGCCCGCCCGCGCCCGCTCCAGCCCGCGCCCGCTCCAGCCCGCGGCCGCCCGGCTCCTTGCCTCCGCCCGGCCCCCGGCACAGGTTCCCCTTCCCACCAGTACCATAGGAGCTGTTCCCGCATGCACACCTCCCTTCGCATGGGGGCGCTGGCGGCCCTGGCGGCCGCGATCGCCGTTCCCTTTCGCCCTCTGGCCGCGCAGGCGTCGGATCGCAGCGTGCCGGCCACCTACGCCATTACCAACGCGCACATCGTGCCCGGCAACGGTCCGGCCATCGAGCGCGGCACGGTGGTGATCCGCGATGGCCTGATCGCCGCCGTGGGCGCGAACGTGGCCGTGCCTGCCGACGCGCGCGTGGTCGATGGATCGGGCCTCACGGTCTATCCGGGGCTCGTCGACGCCTTCGGCAGTCTGGGCATCCCCGTGCCGGCCGCGCCAAATGGAGCCGGCGGCCGCGGAGCCGCGCCCGCCGCCGCGCCGGCCACGTCGGGTCCGCAGCCGGGCTCCGACGCCGACCACCCGTACGGGATCACGCCCGAAGTATCGGCGGTGGACCTGATGGAGGTGGACGAACACACCTTCGACGGTCCCCGCAGCGCCGGCATCACGACGGCGCTCACCGCCCCCACCAGCGGATACCTCCGCGGCCGGGCGGCGCTGCTCGATCTGTCGGACGAGAACCTGAGCGATGCGGTGGTCAAATCGCCGGCGGCGATGACGATGGCGTTCAGTCGTGGCGGGCGGGGCGGCGGCGGATTCGGCCGCGGCGGATATCCCGGCTCGCTGATGGGTATCTTCGCGGCGTTCCGGCAGGAAGTGCTGGACGCCCAGCGCTACGGAACCTGGACGGCGATGTACGAGAAGAATCCGCGCGGCATCCAGCGCCCGACCATGGACGCCGGACTCGACGCGATGCAGCCGGTGGTGAACGGCCAGATGCCGATCATCTTCGAGGCCAACTCGGCGCGTGAAATCGACCGCGCGATCAAACTGGCGCAGGAGTTCAAACTCAAGGCGGTGATCGCCGGCGGCGCCGAGGCCGACCAGTGCATTCCGCAACTCAAGGCCTCCGGCATTCCGGTGGTTCTGTCGCTCGACTTTCCCACGCGCGCCGCCACCGACACCGGCCCGCAGCTGCTGCGGACGCTGGAGGAGCGCGTGAACGCGCCGAAGGTCGCGGGCAAGCTGGCCGCCGCCGGCGTGACGTTCGCGTTCACGAGCGGCGGGATGTCGAACTGGGCCGACTTCCTGGGCAACGCCTCGAAGACGGTGTCCGAAGGGCTGAACGCCGACGCCGCGGTTCGGGCGCTCACCAGCGCCCCGGCGCAGATCTTCGGCGTCGATCAGCAGCTGGGCTCTATCGAGACCGGCAAGATCGCGAACCTGACGGTGACGCGCGGCGCGCTGTTCGATGCCGGCACGAAAGTCGAGACGCTGTTCATCGACGGGCGCATGATCACCCCCGAAGCGCCGGCAGCAGGTGGGCGCGGTGGACGGGGCGCCCGCGGTGGCCGGGGAGGTGCCCGATGAGAAACCACTTCGAGACGAGGAACCGCCTGATGCGGACGGTATGCGGAGCACTCGCCGCGCTCACCCTTGCCAGCGCGTCCGCCGGAGCACAGGCGGCGATGGCGCACCACCACGAGCCGGTGCTGATCAAGAACGCCACGATCATGACCGTGACCAAGGGGACGCTGGAGCACAGCGACCTGCTCATCGAGAACGGGAAGATCGCGCGCATCGGCAAGAACCTCGCGGCGCCGGCCGGCGCTACGGTGGTGGACGCCACGGGCAAGTACGTGATGCCCGGGATCATCGATCCCCACTCGCACTCGATGATCGACGCCGTGAACGAGGGTACGCTCTCGGTGACGTCGATGGTGAACATGATCGACGTGCTCGACCCGACGTCGCCGGCCATCTACCGCGAACTGGCGGGCGGCGTGACGACGATCAACGTGCTGCACGGCTCGGCGAATACCATCGGCGGCCAGACGGTGACCGTGAAGCTGCGCTGGGGATATCCGGCGGACTCGATGGTCTTTCCGGGCGCGCTGCCGGGGATCAAATTCGCGCTTGGCGAGAACGTCACTCGCAAGAACTCCCAGGTGCAGTTCGGCCAGGAGCGGCGGTACCCCTTCACCCGGATGGGCCAGGAGGAGGTGCTGCGCGACGCCTTCACGCGGGCCCGGGACTACAAGGCCACCTGGGACGCCTACCGCGCCGCCGTCGCCAAGGGGGCGAAGAATCTGGTGCCGCCCCGCAAGAACCTCGAACTCGAACCGCTGGTCGAGATCCTCGAGCACAAGCGGATCGTCAACGCGCACTCCTATCGCAGCGACGAGATGCTGATGCTCGCGAACCTCGGCAAGGAGTTCGGCTTCCACATCCTGTTCCAGCACGGGCTGGAGGGATACAAGATCGCCAGTGAGCTGGCGGCCGACGGCGACATGCTCTCGACCTTCGAGGACAGCTGGGGCTACAAGATCGAAGCCGAAGACGCGATTCCCTACAACGTGGCGATCCTCATGCGCCACGGCGTGGTGACGACCATCAATTCGGACGACGACGGTCGCGCCCGCCGGCTCAACGTGGACGCCGCCAAGGAGATGCGCTACGGCGGACTCACCGAAACCGAAGCGCTGAAGACGATCACCTACAACGGCGCGGTACAGCTCGGCGTGCAGGACCGGGTGGGATCGCTGGAAGCGGGGAAGGATGCCGACCTCGCGATCTGGGACACCGACCCGCTGAGTGTGTACGCGCACGTGGAGCAGACCTACGTGGACGGCGAGAAACTGTTCGACCGGCAGGAGGACATCGCGCGCCGCGACTCGCTGGTGGCGCTCAAGGCGCAGCTCGAACAGGCGCCCCCGAACGCCCTGCCCACCCCACGCGGCCGCGGCCGCATCGTCCCGCAGACCACCGGAGGGAACCGCTGATGCCACGCACGCTTCGCAACGCCGCCGTGGCGGCCGCGGTCGCCCTCGCACCGGTCGCCGCCCAGGCGCAGTTCGGGGTGGTGAATCCACCCGCCGGCCCCCAGGGCACCTACGCCATCACCAACGCGCACATCGTGCCCGTGTCGGGCCCCGAAATTCCGAAGGGCACGCTGGTGATCAGCGGCGGGAAGATCACCGCCGTCGGCGCCAATGTGAGCGTCCCCGCCGGCGCCAAGGTCATCGACGGCAACGGACTGAACGTGTATCCCGGGATGATGGACGGGGCGTCGATGCTCGGGCTCGCCGAGATCAATCAGGGCGCGACGTCCACCGTGGACAACGCCGAGGTGGGGGACTTCAACCCGAACTCGCAGGCGTTCTACGGGATCAACCCGCACAGCGCGATCATCGCCATCACGCGCGTCGTGGGCATCACGCAGGCGGTGTCCCGCCCCACCAGCGGCGTGATGTCGGGCCAGGCGGCGCTGATCCGGCTGGAGGGATCGACGGCGCCCGAGCTGTCGATGGTCAAGGACATCGCGATGGTGGTCACGCTGCCGGGCTCGGGCGGCGGCCGGCGCGGCTTCGGCGGCTTCGGGCGCGGGGGCGGCGGCGGAAATGCCGCGCAGCAGCAGAAGCAGCAGATGGATTCGCTGGAGGCGTTGATCGCGAACGCGCACGCCTACATCAAGGCGTGGGACGCCTACGACGCGAACAAGACCCTGCCACGCCCCGATCACGACGTGGTGCTGGAGTCGATGATCCCGATGGTGCAGGGCAAGCAGCTCGTGATGTTCAACGCCGACGACGAGGCGGACATCCGCAAGGCGGTGGAATTCGCCGAGAAGAACCAGCTCAAACCGGTCATCGTCGGCGGACGCGAGAGCTACAAGATGACCGACTATCTGAAATCGCATCACGTGCCCGTGGTGCTCACCGGCGTGCGCGAGCTGCCGGAGAACGAGGACGAGCCGTACGACGTGAACTTCTCGACGCCGGGCAAGCTGGCCGCGGCGGGCGTGCAGTTTGCGATCTCGTCCGGCGAATCGCCCCCGGACATGCGCGATCTGCCCTACGTGGCGGGCGAGGCGGCCGGGTTCGGGCTCAGCAAGGACGACGCGCTCAAGAGCGTCACCCTCTGGCCGGCGCAGATCTACGGCGTTGCCGACGAGGTCGGGTCGCTGGACGTGGGGAAGGTGGCCAACGTGGTGGTGACCACCGGCGATCTGCTCGAACCGCGCACCAATACGCGGTATCTGTTCATCGACGGCCGTCCGGTGCCACTGGAGACGAAGCACTCGGATCTGTACGACGCGTTCAAGGACCGAAAATGATCCGGTGACGCCGCGGCATGCAGAGGGCGGGGCGGACGGCCAGGCCGTTCGCCCCGCCTTTGCTATTCGGGCCCCGGCACCACGAGCGGCCGGTCGAGGACGTCCCAATGCCGGGCCCGCGCGACGCGCCGGCCGTCGCTCGAGGTGAGAAAGTCCAGAAAGCGGCGTGCCAACGCGGGATGCGGCGCGGTGGCGAGCACGGCGGCGGCAAAGAGAATCGGGGCGCCGCGGACGGTGACCGTGTCGCCGGGCCGCTTGCCGAGCACGCGGACCGACGCCCGCGCGTACAGCGCCGAATCCGCCGCGGTCCCGAGGTCGATCGCATCGGGGAGCTTCACGTAGTCCAGTCCGTTGTCCTCGGCCAGATTCTGGTAGGTCCAGATGTAGTCCAGGGAGTGCGTCTGCAGCAGCGCGATCTGATCCGACTCGCGGGGTCGGACGTTGCGCGACGGGGCGGCGGCCAGCAGGCGGCGGTACAGGCCGGGCTGCCCGTAGTGGAGTTCCGCCAACTGCATGGTGAGCAGCGCGCGGTAGCCCGACGGATCGGTGTCGGGATCGGCCCGGCCGACCTGGACGCCGGGCTGCGTGACCACCGAGACCCAGTTGGTCGAATCGATATCCGCCGCTCCCCGGGAGGCGCCCGTGTACGCGAGCACGATGCGGTTGCGGGCCACGATCTCGTACGACGCCACGTAGCCCGGCTGCAGAAAGTTCGGGAACACGGCGGGGTCGGCGACGACGACCACGTCGGGGCGCCGGTGCGTTTCGGTGATGAGGCGTGCCAACTCCAGGCTGGCCCCGGGCTGCTGCGCGAACCGCACACCCGTGCGCGCCGAGAAGCTGTCGAGCACGGCGCGGAGCGGCTGCGTGATCGACGCGGCGTTCATGACGTCGAGCGTCGCCGTGTCCGCCGCCCCGCCGCCGGATTCCGTGCAGGCTGCGACACCGAGCGCGACCGACGCGACCAGGCAGCGGCAGAGCAGGCGGAGGTTCATGGGCGTGAGTCTAGCGTCGCGGCTCTCCGCCGGCCACCGGCTGGACAGGCGGGGCCCGCGGTGTGAAAATCCGCCAACCCACCTCAGGACCCCACCATGCCATCCCGACGCAGTTTCGTGTCGACGGTGTTCAATGCCGCCGTCGCGCTCCCGGTCATGAACGTCCGCGCCTTCCGGCATCTGGAAGACGCCGCCGCCCTCGCCGCCCGCCGCCCGGCAACGGAAGTCGCCAACGACGAGGACTACTGGGGACAGATCCGCCGCTCGTTCGACCTCGACGACACGGTGATCAATCTCAACAACGGCGGGTGCAGCCCCGCCCCGACGCACGTGCTGGAGCAGATGATCCGCGACCTCCGGTTCAGCAACGAGCTGCCGGTGGAGCACATGTGGCGGGAGCTGGAACCCCGCATCGAGAGCGTGCGGCTCGACCTGGCGCGCGAGTTCGGGTGCGATCCCGAGGAGATGGCGATCACCCGGAACGCCAGCGAAGCGAACCTCAACGTCATCTTCGGACTCGACCTGAAGCCCGGCGACGAGATCATCTCGACCACGCAGAACTATCCGCGCATGGTGAACGGGTGGCTGCAGCGCCAACGGCGGGACAGGATCGTGTTCAAGCAGATCAAGCTGCCCACGCCGCCGCCGAGCGACGACGAGGTGGTGGCGGCGTACGAGGCCGCGATCACACCGCGCACGAAGATGATCGAGGTGATGCACACGAGCTGGCAGACCGGGTTCTTCTTCCCGGTCCGCAAGATCGTGGACATGGCGCGCAAGCATAACGTGGAGGTGCTGGTGGACGGCGCCCACGCGTTCGCGCACTTCCCCTTCAAGCACGAGGACCTGGGGTGCGACTACTACGGCACCAGCCTTCACAAGTGGTGTCTGGCGCCCATCGGCACGGGCTTCCTGTACGTACGGAAAGACCGGATCCCGCACATCTGGAGCATGTACGCCGCGGGACCCGACGAGGACGCGAACATCCGCAAGTACGAGGAAATCGGCACGCACCCGGCGGCCAACCACAACGCGATCTCGGTGGCGCTGGCCTTTCACCGGAGCATCGGCGCCGAGCGGAAGTATGCGCGCTTTCTGTACCTGCGCGACCGTTGGGCGCGGCGCCTGCTCGCCGAGAGCGACCGCGTCCAGATGTTCACGCCGATGGAGCCCGGACGCGGCGGGGCCATCGGCGTTGTGGGCGTCAGGGGGCTCGATATGGGGAAGTTGGGCGGATGGCTGTCGCAGCATCACCACATCGTCACCACGCCGATGGTGACGCCGGAGTTTGCGGGGCTGCGGGTGACGCCCAACGTCTACACCAGCCTGGACGAGATCGACTACTTCGCCGATCGCATGGTGGAGGCGATCCGGAACGGCGTCTGAGGCGGTGGCGCGGGAGCCGTGAGGCCGGGGTGGCGTCTATCAGGGAGGCACCGGAGACGGTAGATTAGCCTCGCCAACCCACCCCGGATCGACGGCCCGCCGTGCCCGCCGCGCGTGCGGACCGGGCAGCAACCGACCAGCCCATGGGCATCCCGATCGACCGCGAAGCAGTGAACGCGACGACGCTGCCGCGTTCGGCGCCGGCAAAGCCGGCACCGATCGCGTTGCAGGAGACGGCGGCTGCCTCGGTGCGGCGGCACATGCTGCGCGATCTTCGCCGAGTGGGAACGCTGCTGGCTGCGGACCTGCTGACGCTGATCGGATTGCGGGTGGTGCTGCGCGCCGCGCGCGACCGGGCGCTGTTCGGCTCCCAGGTGGCGGAGCCGCTGCGGCTTCTGATCCCGAGTGGCACGCTGCCCACGGCGCAGATCCTGCTGGCGGTGATGCTGACGCTGCTGGTGCTGGGCGCGTACGGCGCGGGGGACCGGCGGCGCGCCGCCTCCCGCATCGTCCTCGGCTCCTTCATCGCCGTGGCGCTGGTGTTCTGGAACACCCTCTGGACGTCGTTCGCGCCGGCGGTGCTGGCCGGCTACTTCCTGAGCGCGGGCGCCGGCGCGCTGGCGTTCGTCGTCGAGCGATGGCTGGTGGATCTGGGCGTGCGGACGGTCCGGCGCTCGGCGGGCAACCGGCAGCGGACACTCGTCGTGGGGCCGGCGGACGCCGCCAGGCGCACGGCCCGCTACGGCACGGTGAAGCGCGAACTCGGGTTGACCGTCACCGGGTTCATCGACGTGGACGCCGTGCCGGCGCGTGACGCGCTGGGCGGACTCGATCGACTGGTGGAGGTCATCCACGGGCACCGCATCGAGACGATCATCGTCAACGGGGAGATCGATCCCGAGCGGTTCCGGACGGTGGTCGACATCGGGACCAGCGCCGGATGCCGCATCCTGTCGGTGCCGCGGAGCGCCACCGGCGGGATGATCGTGCCCGAGATGGTGACGTTCCGGGGCGTGCCGCTCATCCAGCTCACCAACCCCGGGCTCACGGGCCACCAGCTCTTCATCAAGCGGGTGGTGGACGTGGTGGCCGCCAGCCTCGGGCTCGTGCTCATGGCGCCGGTGTTCGCGATCATCGGTGCCCTGGTGAAGCTCGAGTCCCGGGGTCCGGTGCTGTTCCGTCAGACCCGGGTGGGGATGAGCGGGCGCGAGTTCCGCATCTACAAGTTCCGCAGCATGGTGATGGATGCCGAGGAACAGCAGGCGGATCTGTACGATCTGTCGGCGTACCGCGACCGGCGTCTGTTCAAGGTGAAGAACGACCCGCGGGTGACGAGGTTCGGGCGGTTCCTCCGCCGGTCGAGTCTGGACGAGCTGCCGCAGCTCATCAACGTGTTGCGCGGGGAGATGTCGCTGGTGGGGCCGCGGCCTCCGTTGCCGGCGGAGGTGGCGCTCTATCTGGAGCACCACTACGCGCGGTTCGCCATGAAGCCCGGGATCACCGGCCCCTGGCAGGTGGGGGGCCGGAACCGGATCACCGAGTTCGACGAGATCCTGCTGCTGGAGCAGGGCTACATGCGGGGCTGGAACATCTTCAAGGACATGGAGATTCTGGTGCAGACCGTGCCGGCGGTGATGCGCATGGACGGCGCGTACTGACGGGCGCTACTTGCGAACCGGGTTGGAGGCGTAGCGCAGCAGCAGCGGCACGAGGCGCAGGCTGCGGAGGTAGCGGGGGACGAACCGTCGCGGCGCCGAGAGCGAACGGAGGAGCCATCCGAGCATCAGGCGGTCGGCCCAGACCGGGATCGCGGCCTGCTGTCCGGTGAGGAAGGCGAGCGCGGCGCCGGTGCAGACGATCGCCGGCCGGTAGTCGAGGGCGTCGCGGAGCGCGAGGCCGAGCCGTTCCTGAACGCCGCCGCCGATGCAGAGTACGATGTATCGGTGGGCGCGCGCGCTCGAGATGTCGCCACGAGGTCGGGGTCGGAGATGGGGCCCGCGTCGTAGCGCGGGGCGATATAGGTGTCGTCGGGGGTGGTGGGCAGCCCGTGGGCGTTGAGCCAGGCGAGGTTCTCCTGCGCCTCGCGTTCCGATGGCATGACCCAGAAGACCCGATGCGGTTGGCGGAGTTCGGGGAGCGCGAGCAGCGCGCGGAGGAAGCGCAGCCCCGAGATGCGATCGATGTGTTGCCCCGTTCGCAGGCGCCAGAGCAGCACCATGGCGCCGCTGTCCGTCACGGCGACGTCGCTCCGTTCGAGTGCCTGCCGGTAGTGGGGGGCGCGGTCCAGCTCGGCGAGGCCTGGTCCCGACGGGAAGACGAAGAGTCCGCCCCGCGATGCGAGCGCGAGCAGTGGTTCGAGAGGTCCCGTGAAAAAGCGAATGCCGAGGATCCGGGTGAAGTCCGGGTCGTGGGTGAGTGGCTGGGGTGCAGGCATGGCTCAGGCCGCGCGGCGTTCGAACAGGAAGTCCGCCTGGATGGCGCGTCCGCTGCGGTCGCGGGCGGTGTTGTACACGCCGCGTTCGACGAACCCGCGTTGGCGCAGCCAGGCGCTCACCTCGTCGGCGAGCGCCTGTCCGCGGTAGAGTTCCACGTACGAGCATTCGACGTAGACCCAGGCGAAGCGTGCGAGTTGGTCTTCGCATGCTTCGAGTGCCGACAGTTCGAACCCCTGCACGTCGAGCTTGAGCAGCGCCGGCGGCTCGACGTCGTCGGGAGCGAGGTACGTGGACAGCGGGCCGACGTCGACGGTGGCGGTGGCGGTTTCTTCGGTTCCGGGAAACACCTCGCTCTGGGCCGGCGCAATGGGGAGCAGGGACGAGGAGTGGTCCTGTTTCGAGATGTGAATCGTCGTCCGGCCGGTGGCGGGGCCGATGGCTGCCTGGTGGAGCGTCACGCGGGCGTCGTCGGCGAACAGCTGGCGGTAGATGCTCGGCCGGCCCGGGCAGTGGTTCGAACGAAATGATGCGGGCGCGCGGAAAGCAGTAGCGGGCGCCGAGGGCGAACTGGCCGCGGTTGGCGCCGACGTCGATGACGGTGCGGATCGTCGCCGAGTCGGCGAAGCATGGGCAGGTGTTCGGGCCCGATCGCCACGTGATGGCGGAAGAACGCCCGGCGCAGGGTGGGCGCCGCGAGAATGCGGGCGAGCTTGCGGGCCTTGAAAATCAAGGAGTGGATTGCGGCCCCTGCGGTATGTCCGCGTCCGATGGAGTCTGCACAAAACGCATCGCCTTCACTTCAACAGTCCTGCGAGAAGCTCCTGCCAACGGGTCCAGTCACGCTCTCGGATCGTGGCAGATTGAATCAACGCTCCTTTCGATGCTGACTCGAAAGCCAAGGGATTACGAACCCACTCCACAATCTGTGCATGTGCGAGCTCCACAAACGGCGCTGTCTGACGAACCACGAGACCACACTCAGAGGTGACAATCTCAGAGATAGCTCCACGTCCGTAGGCAATCACAGGAATCCCGCGCATCATGGCTTCGTGGATTGTCAGGGGGTCGGCTTCGTTTGCATACCGGCTCGGGAAGATAAGTGCATCGATCTCCTCGAAGAACGCATCCTTCGCACTACCGTAAACGGGCCCTCGATACTCGATGTCCGAAGAGGGGCTCAGTTGGGAAATGACCCTTTGTTGTGTTTGGGCATCTTGAAAAGGCCCCGCCAACTTGCCGGCGATGGGTAACCCAGCCCCGGACAGCGATTGCAATAGGGAAAGAAACTCGAACACTCCTTTGTCATCCGAAATATTGCCGATGAAGCCCAATGAGCGTAGAACGGTTCTCGGCCTAGTTCCGACCGGAGGCGTGCGGACAACCGTGAGTGCATTGGACACAACGGTCACGTTGCAAACACCATAGACCGACTGCAGCCGCTGAGCCATGCGAGGGGACAACGCAATGTGTACCGCGCTGGCACCGCCGAGCCAGAGCAACCATGACGTCATTCGCCGGGGCCTATCGATGTACGCGAAGCTGTGATGGTGCATATGGCAGCGCATCCCGCGAAGTCGAGCCAATGCGATGAACCCGAACTCATAGATTTGACCAAGTCCCCCCGAGATGCTGATGTAAAACGATCCGCCACGACACCTGCGCAGCGTGGCGAAGCGCAACCACCCACGCACGACGGTAGGCAGGCGGCCAAGCCGTGACCGCAACGACTGGCCCAGGCCAGTCGCCGCGAGGTCGACGATGATCGGTCTGGCACCATGTTCTTCAAGTGCCGCGCGAACGGCGGCGTTCACTTGTGCCAGCCCATGCACTGGCGGCGGAAACGCCCCGACCATGACGACAGCGGTGTGGCCCGTCTGCGAAAAGCCCACGTTGCTGGCGTCTAGAATGGATGACCGCCGAGCAGAGGCGCGTGCGGGCGCAACCGATGGCGGGCGGCGCGGATCCTCAGGCGGGAGAGCAGTTGCCACAATACCGCGATCACGATCGCGTAGTACACCAACCGCGTCGACGATCGCAGGTTGTACTCGGTGGACGTGATCGCAAAGTACAGCAGCAGGCCGCAGGCAATCAGATATCCCGGCCGCCGTCTGTGCCCCTCGAAAACGCGAGCGCCCAGATCCATCCAACCAGCGACCAAACCTATGACAAAGTAGTAGAGTACAAGCCAATACCAGCCTTGGTTCAGCAACTCTCCGATTGCACTGTACGGTATGTATCGATTCACCCGAACTTGGTCTTGCACGTCCTTCCATGACGGAAAGCCGGCCACGGATACGAAGGACGGCATCGGACTTAAGCTCGTGGCAAAGACACCCCTTGGTATCGGTGGCGCAGTTCGAACGTATGCAGCGAGGGGTACTCCAAAAGAAACGTTCCTAACCAACCATCCAACACTTTGCGAATACTCGATGTTTGGCGTGGCCAGGGAGATCCTAACCAAATTGCTGGGGAGCACTTCAAGGCCTTGCTCGGGCATTCCCCGAAGGGCAAGCGGAATGCTGAGAAGGACGGGGAGGGCCGTCGCCCAAAGGCCAATCAGCACAACGACCGTCGTTCGCCGTGCCCCGCCGAGCGCGAGGCCGAGCACGAAGAACAAGAAGATCACGGCTGTCACTCGCGTGGACAGGCTCAGAAACAGCAACCAATAGGTCGCGAAAAGACCGCCAAAGACCACACGCCACCGCCAGCGGCGGGTAGTCATCGTCATGAGTCCGAGGGCAAGGACGGCCGGCATGGCGAGCAAATTTCCGATGATGAACACATAGTGGTGTTGTTCCACTAGGTACTCGGGGCGTCGAAGAATGTTGGACGCACCTTTGCCGACCACGATCAGCAGCAGCGGGAGCCCGACGACAAACACCAAAGCCGAACCCGGCCTCTTGCCTTTTCGGTAGGACGACGGACGGCGCAGGTTGCCTCGGAGTTGTGTTGACGATGGATTAACGCGTCGCAGACGCCGTGACAGCGCCAGATATACGAGCGAGCCAGCCATGCATGCAGCCGCCGCAACGATGAAGGCGCCAAGCCCTATCCCAAGTTCGGCTCTTGGGACCCCGACGTCGTAAAAGCCGCCGACATAACTCGCGCTTGACCGATAGTAGAGATAGCCCGCAACCCCCAAAACCAGATACACGCCCGGGATGCCGTATACCGGAGACCAAACGGCAAACGGAAACCGCCGCGCAATAAGGACGGCGAACATTGCGCCGACGGCCAACGCGAATAGGATGGCGAACCAAAGGTCTACCATATCGTGGCGAAGAGTCTGGAGCGTCCCGGGACCCCTGTCAATCGACAAGCGTTTACATCAGTCGGGATACGTCATTACGGGCAACGTGGCACCGGCGTATCCCAGATCCAGCAGAGCGACGCGGGTATCGACGAATGGTTGGCCGGGACGCACATTCCGGCTCGAGACGAAGCCAGCAGCAAGGATCTCGGTGTCGGTAACCCGTTCGCGCGAACGCCAAGGCCCTGGTACGAGAGGTCGCACGCAAATTCGTCGTTCCCACCGACCGCACTACTGGACTTAGGATGCGAACGAATCGTCGCCGCTCGACTCTGGACTTTGCCCGCTCGCTCTTGGCCCGCGGGGCCGGCGCGCCGCTGGCGCTCGCGGCGAACGTCCTGCTGGCGCGTACACTGGGGGCGGGCGTCTACGGCCGGTACTTAACGCTGCTATCTGCCGCCCTAGTGGCCGCGAGTACCGCGGGATTCGGTGTCTCGGCGGTGATCACACGCGAGATCGCGGCGCAGCCACCGGTAGCTAAGCAAGCGATGGCCCGCGCGATCGTCCGCTGGGCCAACATCCTGACAGCGAAATACGCGGTGCTCACCACCTCGCTATTGCTGCTGTGGTTCGCGTTTGGCCCTGGCGCCCCCGCGAGCGACTGGACCCAACGATTGCTTGCCGCCGCGCTCATTCTGCCCTCGATCTGGATCATCACGTTTCCCGCGGGGCTTGCCGGCCTGATGCGTGTGCCCCTTAGCGAGGCGATCTCAAACACGATCAAGAATGCTCTTCTGTTGGGCGGCGCTTGGGTCATGATTTCGCTACGAGCTGCGACAGCTGAGGATGCGCTAATCGCCCAATTGAGCAGCGTTCTGATTGCGGCCCTGATTGGATATCGTCTGTTTCGACACTACGCGCTCGCTGCGGACGATAAGACCGCGCCTGGAATACTCACTCGACACATTCATCATAATCAAAGCGCATGGTGGCGCTCGTCGGGATATTTCTTTTCCATGTCGTTAGCCATGATCGTTCTCATGCGCCTCGACGTGGTGATCGTCAACATGTTCTCAAACGAGGTGCAGGCAGGCCTCTTTGGAGCAGCCGCACGACTGGCGCAAGCCACGCAGGTAATCGGCCTAGTCTGGATGGCTTGGTTGCAGCCACGCATGGCGTCGGCTGTGGCCCGATCAGATCAGCAAGCGGTGCGACATCTCCTGCGCACGGCGACGCTGAGCATTAGCGTGATGGTGGTCGCTGTGACCATAGTAGCGTGGCTCGCTGCGCCACCGTTAATGGCACTCTTCGGGTCAGATTTCATCGGCGCGACCTTACCGTTCCGTCTGCTACTGATCGCCAACCTCGCATGGTGCCTGATCGTGCCGGTTTACACGCTTCTGATCATGTCGAGGGCGGAGCGAACGATGTCCCGCCTCATCTGGGCGCAACTCGTCGCGACCATAGCGCTGAGTATTCCGTTGTGCCGGCGAATGGGCGCAACCGGCGCAGCTTATGCTTGGGCGGCGGGCTCCGTTGGGCTGGCGATCGCGGTGGTGACGTTCTGGCTGAGGCGTGACGGACCGCCGATTGATTCGCCAACACCCAGTGCCGCATGATGCGCGCGCTAAGTCGGCGCGCTAATCATCCACTTCTTCGAGACGACCGGTAGGATGCTTCGAGGCGAAATAGGCCGCATCCCCGCGTAGCGACTTTACAACAGTCGCCCTTGGGGAAGCATAGATCACATCCTCTTCGTCCAGCACACCGGAAACGACGCTGCCGCCACCGATATAAGCCCGCCCGCGAACAACGGCACCGGGTAGCACCACACAAGCCGCGCCCAGATAGACCCTGGGGCCGATTCGGATCGGCTTGGCCTCGTTCAGCACGTGAACCCCCTTCTGATGTGTGAAGAACACCGTTCCGATTCCACCGACAACGGAATCTTCGCCGATCGTGACGCTCGACTGGCAGTCGAAATAGTGGCGCATGGTGATGACGGCGCGCCGCCCAAGACGCACGCGTCCATACTCGACCCCTCCAATCTCCGCGAACGGGCCATAGGCAGTAAGCACGTTGAACCGCACGATTTCCGACTCTGCCCCCATCTCCAACGAGCGTAGCCCCTTGAAGACATTCAGCAGACCAATTCGCGCGCCGTCACCTATCGAGATGTGGTCCACATTCAGCCAACTCATGCCGATGTGGGAACGCCGTGAGACGTGATGGCCGCGCAATCGCAAAGCTTCGATCTTGAGCCGCGACGGCAGCACCATCAAGGTTGCACACCAAATGCGTCTGCTGATTCGGCGGATGAGCGCCTTCATAGGCCACCGTCATTCACGCTGCATGGAAATTCCCAATGTGCGACTTAGTCAGCCGTCGACGGATGCTTGCGGAGAATACCGATATCGATACCCGTAATCATACCCGTACCCGCCCGCCCTCGCCCGCAGACAGTTGAACACGAACCCGTCGAGCCGGATCCCGTTCTGCCGGTAGCGCGCGACCGTGGCATCCAGTTGCCGCACGGTGTGCTCCCCCGACCGGGCCACCACGATGTTCATCGCCGACTGGCGCGCCACGATGATCCCGTCCGTCACCGGCAACACCGGCGGCGCATCGATGATCACGAGTTCGAACTCGGCCGCCGAGCGCTCGAGAAACGCTCCCAACGCCGGCCGGAGCAACAGCTCGGCCGGGTTCGGCGGATACACCCCCGCCGTCACCACGTGCAGGTTGGCGATCGCCGTCGGCTGAACCACGGCCGCCGCTCTCTCCGCCCCCGTGCCACTCAGCAGCGTGGAGAGCCCCGTTTCGCGGCTCACGCCGAAATAGCGGTGCAGGTGCCCGCGCCGCATGTCGGCGTCCAGCACCAGCACCCGCATCCCGGCGTCGGCCGCCAACCGGGCCAGGTTGGCGCAGATGAAGCTCTTCCCCACGCCGCTCACCGGACCGCTCACGCACACCACCGGCCGATCGGCGGTCGAGAGCAGGAAGTGCAGACTGGTGCGCAGCCCGCGAATGGCCTCCACGGCGGGGTCGTGCGGATTCTCCTCCGCCAACAGCGGCTCCCGGCTCCGCCGGTCGGGCAGCGCCTTCTCCCGCCGCGACTGTTCCACGCTGAAGGGCAGCACCGCCACTACCGGCAGCCGGAACCGCGACTCGATGAGCGCCGGATCCTGCACCCGCTGCAGGAACGCCCGGCGCACGAACGCCGTGCCGGCGCCCCCGAAGAGTCCCACCACCAGCGCCACGAGCAGAATCGTGAAGCGCGGCGGCCCGCTCGGCCGGTCGGGCTCGATGGGCAGGTCCACCACGCTCAGGTCGCCGACGGTGCCCGCCTTCACCACCTGCAGCTGCTGGATGCTGGTGAGCAGCCCCGAGTAGAGGTTCGAGGCCACGGCCAGATTCTCCTGGAGCTGGAGCACCGACTGCGCGGCCGCGGGCAGCCGCGCCACCTGCGCCTCGAGCTGAGCTCGCTGCTGCTGCAGGGTGTCCTGCTGCGCCTGCGCGGCCCGCAGGGCCGGACTGGCGGCGCCGAACTGCTGCTGCAACTGCGCGCGCTGGAGCGCCGCGGTGGTGATCGACTGGTCGATGGCGCTCAGGCGGTCGAGCAGTGCCTTCGACTCGTCGCTCAGATTCAGCACTTTGTGCTGGCTCTGATATTCGCCCAGCCGCCGGCGCGCCGAGTCCACGCGCAGCTGCATGAGCGGCAACTGGTCCTGCAGGAAGTTGATCTGGGCCGCCGCCTGCTGCGATCGGAGGCTGCGGTTGAGATCGACGTCCGCCGACACGATGGCCGCCAGCAGCCCCGTGGCGGCGCGCGGATCGGGACCGGCGAGCGTCATGCGCAGGATGCCGCTCTGCGCCCCCTGCTCCTCCACGCGGAGGCCGGCCGCGACCCGGGCCACGGCCTCCTGCCGGTCCTCGCGGCGCAGGGTGAACACGACGCCCGGGCGCGCCTCGATGGCGGAAACGCTGATCACCAGCGAGTCGCCGGCCGGCAAGCTATCGGCGCGAACCACCGCGCCCACCTGTCCGGTGAGCGACACGCGGGCGGCGGGGCCGTCGAGGCGGTAGCGGTCGGGGCCGATTACGGTGAGGCGGAAGTCCTCATCGTAGTCGCCCGGGGGAACGTCGAACCGGGCCACGGTGAGATGGTCGTTCCCCCACGAGAAGCTCGACAGCCCGGCCCACGCCGGCGCCGGTCCGCTCCCACGGTACCGCCGGGAGACGAGACCGCCGATGAACGGGAACCGCCGCGGCCGGACCACCACGTCGGCGTGCTGCGCCTCCACCGCCGCCCGGAGCACGCTGGCCGACTGGGCGAGCTGGATCTCCGCGGCCACGGGCAGCGCCGTGCCCTCCAGCATGGACGACAGCGTTTCCAGCCCCGACAGCCCGCCGGCCTTCTGGTTCACCTGCAGCAGCGCCGACGGCGTGTAGACGGGCGCCGCGAAGAGCGCGTAAAGCAGGCCGAGGAAGAAGATGCCGCCGGCCACGCCCGCCACCAGCCAGCGGGCGTCGAGCACGATGGCGGCCAACTCGGCGAGCGAGATCTCGTCCGAGCCGTCCTCGTCGGGTGTCGGCGGCAGTGGGGAGTGCTCGGGGGCCGTCATGGGTGCACGAGAATCTTCGTTTCGTAGAGCGTCTGCACGGTGGGCAGAATCTGGGCGATCACGCGGCTCCAGGTGGAGAGGCTGGCGGTGGCGACGTAGATGACGTCCTGTGGTTGCAACGCGAATTGCGTGGCGAGGAGCATGGCGTCGGGCGACCGGGCGTCGAGCCAGAAGACCTGCGGTTTCGCCTCCCCGCCGCGGAAGATGAAGATGCGGGCGGGATCGGACGTCGTGAGATCGAGCCCGCCGGCTTCGCCGAGTGCCTGGGCGAGGTTCAGCGAGCCGCTGCTCATGGGGTAGTTGCCCTGCTTGAGCACCTCGCCGATCACGTGCACCTGGTCGTTGGTGTTGTTGGGCACCTGGATGATGTCGCCCGGATGGACGAGCCGGTCCTGCGTCTGGTCGCCGTACAGGTAGAACTTCCGCATGTCGAGCAGTTCACGCGTGCCGCGGCTGATGAGCGTGACGTGGGCGAGGTCGGCGAGGGGGAGCGAGGTGAGATCGGTGAGGGTGCCCGATCCGCTGGTGGGCAGCGACCGGATCTCGCCGCCGGCGCTGGCGATGGCCTGGGAGACCGTGAGCGGCACGTTGGTGAGGGCGTAGAGGCCGGGCTTCACGACGGCGCCGGCGAGCTGGTAGGTCTGGCTGCGGAATCCCACCACCCGGACGTCGATCTGGGCGTCCCTGGTGTAGCCCTGGAGGGCCTGGGCGAGCTGGGCGCGGATCTCGTCCACCGTCTCTCCCGACACCTGCAGCGTGCCGGCGTACGGGAAGTAGATGGTGCCGGCGCTGCTGACCACGAAGCCGTTGCCGCCGGCGGCGGGGGGCGAGAGGAGGATGGCGCCCGGCGTCGTGCCGACGGGCGTGGCCTGCGCCTGCGAGAGGGTCAGCTCGGGGTGGTTCCAGACGATGACGTCGAGTACGTCGTGCGGGCCCACCCGGTAGGTATAGGCGTTCGCTGCTTGCTGCAGCTCCCGATTCACGCGGGGGGTGTCGACGCCGGCGGTAGCGCGGTCGAGCGCCACGAGGAGCGCCGGCGTCACGCGCTGCACCGTGTAGTCGGTGGGCGCCGGCGCTTCGCGTTCCGAAGGGGGAATCCTGGGGTCGTAGTGCAGGCCGGGGAGCGAGCAGCCGGTGACCGCGAGCGCCGCGACGAGCGAATACGCGAGGTCCTTCAACATCAGAGACGCTCCCTATGGTGGCTGCGCCCGCAGTTCGAGCGTGCTCGTTCGGGGTAAAGATTCGGCTCCGGGGGAGCGATCGTCAACCAGCGGCGGCGGCTCGTCCGGGCGATCGGCGGGTTGGGGGGCAGATGGTGCGCCGGAGACGCGGCGCGAGGCTATCCCGACAGGCCCATCGGGGGTAATTTGGTGACGGACCGAGGGATCACTTTCAGAACGCTAAAGGCTGCCGGCGGGCCGGCGGGGAAACATAGCGTGAACTTGAAGCACTGGACGCATGCGCTGGTCGCGGCACTGGCCATTCTGGCGGCACCCGCTGCGGCGCGGGCGCAACAACTGCCGACACAGTCCCAGGCCATGCAGGCGCTCAACGACCCGGCCATCGTGGCTCGGCTCCGGCAGCAGCTGCAGAACAGCGGGCTCACGCCGGACCAGGTCCGCCAGCGGCTCACCGCCATGGGGTACCCGTCGAGCATGCTCGACGCGGTGCTGGGGGGCGCCGGGGCGGCGGATTCGAGCTTTGCGCTCACCCCCGACGTGTACGCGGCCGTGCGCCAGCTCGGGATCATGGATTCCACGGCGCTCGATTCGCTCCGGCTGGTGGGGGTCCGCCGCCAGCAGACGAAGGCGAAGCTGGATTCGGCGCTCCTGGATTCGATTGGCAAGGCGATCCGGAACGACACGGCGGCCGCCAACTCGCTGCGGGCGCTGCTGGCGGCGCGGGCGGCGGACAGCGCGGTGGTGGACAGTGGGTTCACGGTGTTCGGGGCGACGATGTTCTCGCAGACCACCAGCCAGTTCGACGCCAATCTGAACGGGCCGGTGAGCCCGGACTACCAGCTCGGGCCCGGCGACCAGCTGGTGCTGACCCTCACCGGCGACGTGCAGGCGGCCTACTCGCTCACGGTCACGCGCGAGGGGTGGATCGTGATCCCCAACGTGGGGCAGATCCCGGTGGCCAACCTCACCATGGCGCAGTTGAACGACCTGCTGTTCGCGCGGCTATCGCGATCGTACTCGGGCATCCGGCGGAACAACCCCACGGCGCACTTCACGATCAGCGTGGCCGGGCTGGGCACGCGGCAGGTGTACGTGACCGGCGACGTGGCGCAGCCCGGGGCGTATCGCGTGTCGAACATGGGGACGATGCTCACGGCGCTGTACGCGGCGGGCGGCCCCACGGACAACGGGACCATGCGGAGCGTGCAGCTCGTGCGCGGCGGCAAGACCATCGACACGCTGGACGTGTACGACTACCTGCTGGCGGGGGGCACGGGGAAGGATCTGCGGCTCCAGAGCGGGGACATCGTGTTCGTGCCGGTACGCGGCGGGCGGGTGCGCGTTGCCGGCGGTGTGATGCGGCCCGCCACCTACGAACTGAAGCCGGGGGAGACACTTCCCGACGCGTTGCGGATGGCGGGCGGGTTCCGGGCGACGGCCGACCGGCGGGCGATCCGGATCGAGCGGGTGGTGCCGCCGGGTGAGCGGACCTCGTCGGGCCGGGATCGGACGATGATCGAGGTGAGTTCGCCGCTGCTGGCCACGGGGCTGGGGCCGGCCGAGCCACTGCGGGCGGGGGACGTGATCCGGGTGGGCGAGGTGGCGAAGCGCGTCTCCAACCGGGTGATCGTGACCGGGAATGTGTGGCAGCCGGGGTCGATCGCGCTGACGGCGGGGATGCGACTGTCGCAGGCGCTGCATGCCGCCGGCGGGCTGAAGCCGGACAGCTATCTGGGGCAGGTGTCGGTGCTGCGGATGGAGCCGGACAGCACGCAGCGGGTGGTCCAGGCGGCGCTGCGCGACACGCTGGGCACGCCGGTGCAGGACATTGCGTTGGCGGACGGCGATTCGATCCACGTGTATTCGCTCACCGAGTTCCGGCCGCAGCGGTACATCACGATCGGCGGCGCGGTGCAGAAGGGCGGGCGGTTCCCGTACCACGACGGCATGACGCTGCGGGACGCGGTGCTGCTGGCGGGGGGGCTGGCGGACGGGGCGTTGTTGACCGAGGCCGAGATTGCGCACCTGCCGGAGAATCGGGCGAATGGGGTGACGGCGGTGACGCAGCGCGTGTCGCTGGATTCCACGTATCTGTTCGAGCGGACGCCGGACGGACGGTATCTGGGACCGCCGGGTGTGGCGGCGCCGGCGCGCGACGGCGCCCGAAGTACCGCTGCGGCCGTACGACAACGTGTTGATCCTGCGGCAGCCGGGGTGGGAGCTGCAGCGGACGGTCGCGTGGAGGGAGAGGTGAAGTATCCCGGGGTGTATGCGCTGCAGAGCAAGGGCGAGCGGCTGGCGGACGTCATCAGCCGGGCGGGCGGGTTGATGCCGACGGCGTATGCGGCCGGGATGGAGCTGTTCCGCGGGAACGGCGTCGGGCGCATTGGCGTGGACCTTCCGAGCGCGCTGAAGGATCCGAGCGAGCCGGGACAACCTTGCCGCTCGTGGACGGAGACTCGATCAACGTGCCAGCGTATTCGGGGATCGTGCAGGTGCGTGGCGCGGTCAACTCACCGGCGGCGCTGACGTACGTGGCCGGAAAGAACCTGGATTATTACATCCGGGCGGCGGGCGGCGGCTCGCCGACGGCGGATGTCGACCGTGCGTACGTGACGCAGGCCAACGGGCAGGTCGAGAGCCGGAACTCGCACTTTCTTCTTCTTCCATTCGACGCCGAAGCCGGGACCGGGGAGCAGCGTGTTCGTGCCGACGGAGAATCCGGCCGATCGCGTGAATTGGGGGCAGATCGCGAGTACGACGACGTCGATCTTGGGGAGTTTGGTGGCGATCTGGGTGTTGGTGAAGAAGTGAGTCGCGACTGCAGAGCGCGTCCATTCGACTAGTTTGCGCCGAGCTGTGGCAAATGAAGAGCGGCGAGGTGCCCGTGTACGCCGAGTTCTACGAGGATCGGAACGTTGTCCGCGGCAACGTGGTTGAACTCGCAGAGCGCCCTGCCGGCGGTTGGGTGTCGTAGCGCGAGCGCCAGGCTCGTTGGTACGCAACAACCTGGGCGAACGATGCTATCGGAGATGGGGCGCGGAATGGCAAGGATTTGCCACATGTCGTCCGTACATGAAGGGCTGGATGTGCGGATATTCCACAAGGAGTGCGTATCCACGGCCCAGGCTGGCGCCGAGACGCATCTCGTCATCGCCGCGTCGCCCGCCGACGTGGCGACTGCGGCGGCCAACGGGGTGACTCTTCACGCCCTCTCGTCGCCGGGTGGCAGACTGAACAGGATGTTCGTCCAGGCATGGCGCTGCTACCGCGTTGCGCGAGCCCTCAACGCCGACATCTACCACTTTCACGATCCCGAATTGATCCCATTCGGCGTGCTGCTTCGGCTCGAAGGGAAACGCGTCATTTACGATGCCCATGAAGATCTGCCGCGGCAGATCATGGCCAAGACATGGATCTGGCCATGGGCACGCCAATTGGTGGCCCGCGGAGCGGAGGCTGTTGAAAATCTGAGCGCACGATACTGTTTCCGGGTGATTGCCGCGACGCCATTCATTGCGGCCCGATTTCATCGAGTTGCGCCGGCATCGATTGATGTCAACAACTACCCATGGCCGGACGAATTGGTGTCGTCCGAAAGTTGGGCTACCAAGCGCCGTGGGCAGGTGTGCTATGTCGGTGGGATCGCCAGGATCCGCGGGATCGAGCCGCTGATCCGAGCCCTACCGTTGGTTCCGGATGTGATCCTGGCGCTCTGCGGGCGCTTTGAGGACCCCGTGTTCGAGTTGGCAATGCGGGCGCTTCCAGGCTGGAAGCAGGTGGATTATCGCGGGCCGCTGGATCGTCGTGGGGTGAAAACGGTACTGAGCGAAAGCGTGGCTGGGCTCGTCACGCTTCTACCGACGAAAAACTACGTGGACTCGCGACCGGTCAAGATGTTCGAGTACATGTCCGCGGAGCTCCCAGTGATCGCTTCAGACTTTCCACTCTGGCGACAGATCATCGAAGGCGAGCGAGCCGGAATCTGTGTCGACCCCGAGAACCCAGAGGCAATCGCCGTTGCCATTCGGCAAGTGGTGGACGATCCGGAGCTCGCACAGCGAATGGGGAGAGCCGGGCGCACGGCCGTCCTGCGGAAGTACAATTGGCCGGGGGAAGCCGAGAAGCTGGTCCAACAGTACCGCGATCTGCTGCCGGCTGCGCGATGATGACGGGACGCATCCGGTCATGGCTGCGGCCTGACCCGTGAGGTCGGGGGGATGTGTTCGCTCCGAGCACGTGCGCGATGGATGATCGAGGGCGCGAGCGCTTGCTCGATGAAGAAAGCCTACGTCCGCGCGGTGCTCTCGGTGCCCTCGGTGCTCGCTTGGCGGATGGGGCTGGTGGCGCCTCCGGTCAGGGCGCAGCAGCAGAAAAGCAACACCCAGTAGGTGGGAAAGTTGACTTCCGACGAACTGGTGAAAGTTGTGAGAAAGATCGTAGCTGACACGAACAGAGATATTCGGAGCCCATGCGAGCGCCTGATGGACTGAGAGGCCCACCAAAGCAAGAGGCAGAATACGAGGAACCCGGGGTAACCATACAACAGGCCGAGCTCAACCATCAGAGAGTGCGGGTCCTGCCGCATCAGTGGGTCGGTCAGGAAATACCCGTAATTCTTGGCCTGAAACGATCCGAATCCAATCGAGCCGAAACCAAGCACGAACCTGCCATACGTTAGGGCCCGGTCGGTGTCGAATCTGGCAGCGGCGTTCCCGATGCCGCCCGACAAGTAGCTCAGCCCCACTTCGCTGATCGACATCAATTTGGTCAACCAGTATGAGCCCGTGGCAAAGTCGGTAGAGTGGAATTTGAGAAGCAGTAATGCGCCCGCCGCGGCGCACGCACCAAGAAAAGCGTACCGCCATCGTTGCCAGGAGGTCAGATAGTACGCGGCCAACACGAGCGCCAGACCAACGATGCAAAGGCGCGAGGCGGCAAAGAGGATCATTAGCGCGAGCGTGCCCGTGCAAAGCGCCTTGACTGATTCTCGGAAGGACGAGCGCAGCAGAATGACGATGATCAGGAGCAGGCAGATCGTCGCAAAATCGTTTGGATTGCCAAACAGTGATTTGACGCCGACGTGCGCAAAAGGGTCGGCGGCGACGTATGCGGCGGCATCGGCACGTGTTGGATCCAAGCCCACGCCAAAGTAGATAAACGTTACCTGGGCAAATGCGATGGCGCAGATAACGATCAGGTATGCGACGATCGCCCGGTCGATTGCCGTCCGTCTGCGCCTGCCGACTACCGCGATGATTGGAAGCGCGAAGAATGCGAATGCAAATGCCTTCAGGTATTGCAGGTTCCCATATGTCGGATATGCCATCACGCCCAACACGGACAAGGCCACCAGCAACCCAACGCCCATCAGAACGAACAACCCCGTATTCGAAGGTCGCTCGTCCCAGATGAACTCGATGAGGCAGAAGGGCCCAAGCACCAGGGTTAGCAGGACACCGACGGCGAACGACGGACTCCCGACATAGAAAGTTGCGCCAAGCAGCATCGTGAACAGCACCGCTGCCCACAGGATGTCGCGTGGTGTTCTATCCGAAGGTCTGTCCATTATCGTCCAATAAACGTGTCGTGCGGAGGGCACGGATCCGCCCAGCTGGACCGGGTAACGCTCTAAGCCGGGGCCTTGTCTCTGGCAAAGAGACGGACGCCATGGCGGGTCACTTCGATCAGTCGGCGCCGCTGAACGATGGAAAGGACTATGCCTGCGCCCCACCATCCGATCACGCCCGAAGCGCCGAGACCTGGAGAGTAGCGAGCGAACGCAATTGCCCCAAACAACGTTCCGGCAATCAGAATGTGCAACCCAATGGGAAACTTGTTCGACCACACCGAAGTCGACAGGCGGGTTCGAATCAGGAAAAACACCCAAAATGCCATGCCGGTCGCAATCGCGGCGCCAAGCGCGCCCAAAGGTGCGACCAAGAGCGTACACAACGCCGCGTTGACGACGACCGCAGCAGTGGATGCGACCATTGACAGTGACGTGCGTCGTTGAATCGCGATGCCGATACCGGTTACTTCGGAGAGCGTGTAGAGCAGCGGTGGGGTAACGCATAAGGGCAACAGAGCTGCGACGGGCCGGTACGATGCTGGCAGCAACAGGTGCAATACCCACGATAGAGCCCCAACTACGCACACAAGGACGCAGACGAGCACCGCCGCAATCTCTCCAATCCGAGTCACCCGCCCGACTGCGGCATTGCTGGCGTGCCACTTGTACGCCGTAGGCGCCCAAACAACATTGAAGATTCCCGCAACGAGCGTGGCACCGGACGCAATGCTGGCGGCGACCGAGTAAACCGCCAATTCATCGAAGTTGGCCATTGTGCGGAGAAAGATTCGGTCCATGGCGGCGAGCGCCCAAGAGGCAACGCCGCCGATGACCAGCGGCCAGCCGAAACGGAACAATTCTGTTACGTGAGCCCGGCGGATACCCGCGGTCAAGGCCGGCCGCCATTGACGTCGCGTGTTCCATCCGAAGATCAACATGGCAAGCGCCAGGGCGCCGGCTTGTGCGCCCAGGAGCATCAAGAAGTTTCGCCTTGTGAACGTCAGGGCGTACACGGAAATCGTCGTCAGCAGGAGCATCTTGGCCAGCACCTGGCTCATCGAGAACGCCAAGCCCCGGTCTTCCATTCGAAGAATCAACGACAGAAAGCGCGACACGTATGCGATCATGACGCAAGCGACCGTGATCAGCGCGAAGGACAGACTGGGCGTGCCGTACAGGAGTACTGAGAATTGTCGCGGGGCAAAAACCAGCGTTAGCGCAGAGACCGCCACGCCGACTCCCAGGCCTGGAACGATGGCGTTCAGCAACAGTGCTGGTCGATCGTCGGATTCATGGTATTCGCGTACGTAGGCCTGATCCATGCCGAGGCAGAACAGGAGCGTTCCGAACTGGATGGTCACCTGGAGCATCGACAGCCGCCCAACGGCTGCTGGCGGAAACACCCATGCCATGACCGGCAAGGTGATCATCGCCAGCCCCGCCGTAGCAATTGGGCCGACCGAAAATCCAGCGAGTTGTCGGCGATTCATCGGGATGCGGCCGCGGTCGGCCGCGTCTGGGAGGCCAGGACATCGCGGTACTCTTGAATCAACCTGGCGTTCACGACGCGTGCCGAAAACCTGGATTCGCATCGAGCACGAATGGCTGCCGGGTCGTAGCTGCCAATCCGCCGACGGAGTTCCCCCAGTGCGTGGGCGATGGCGGGAACGTCATCTACGGGCACCAGTAAGCCATCGTGTTCTCCAACGATCGATTCCGGACCGCCGGATCTTGTAGCGATGACCGGTTTTCCCAGGGCGAGTGCTTCGATCAAGACTACGCCGAAAGGCTCAAATCGGCTGGTCAGGACGAACGCGTCAGCCGACGCCATGACAGTCAATACCTGGTCTCGCGACAGGTTGCCGAGGAACTCAACACGATTGGAGAGCCCGAGGGCGGCTACGAGCGCCTGAAGCCGGGGCTGCTCAGGCCCTGCCCCGCCGATCTGCAGCCGTGCGCCAGCATCATCTGGAAACGCCTGCGCGAATCCTCGGATCAGCGAGTCCACTGCCTTGTTTGGCGTCAGGAGGGAAACGTGAAGGAACACCACCTCCCCATTTGTCCGATCCTTCACCGTGGGCAACGGCGCCTTGAGGAAACGATCGGAGACAATGTTGGGCAGGGGGCGCCATTTGCTTGTCTCGGAACCGAGCAGGGTCTCCAGAAGACTGCACATCGCCGGACTTACTGCAAAAGTTCGCGCAGCAGCCCTTGCGGTGTGGCGGGCCACTCGCAGAAGATGAGGATCAATACGGGAGTGGCCGTACGCCGAGCGGTGCTCCGTAACGACAAACGGGATACCATGCAATTCGCGTAGTGAGTACGCGAAGGATCCCGCGGGGTACAGGCAATGAGCGTGGACCAGATCCGGCTTGCCAAACCGTGTCACGTACTCCGAGAACAGACGGCGCCCATACCGATTCCACTGCCACACCTGGAGACGGGGTAGCTTCGGAAAGAGCGACACGCTGTGGAAGCGGAGCGTGGGCACGCCTTCATCGTCCTCCGCTGTCAGTCCGTATGGACCCAGGAGGCTCACAGGGAACTGGCGCAACGATCTGATCTGGGGGCTGATGACGCCCACTAGGCATCCCATACGGCTCAACGCCTGAGCCTGCTCACGAAAGAAGCTGCCGCCAGCATCACGGGATGTCGCCGGAAACCAGGATGGCAGAACCAGAATGTGCACGAACTAGGCCCCGGTTCGGTTTGAACTTGGACGCCCCGAAGTTTCGGCCGCAGCTCCGAATACCAAGCCGCACCTCGGCGATCGAGCCCGATCTGCCGAAGGCAGCCGCTGCCGACCGATCCCTGACATGATGGATGATGGTTGAGAAGCGCGAGCCATGATCGGGGTGGCGATCACTACGCTACCGCCGGCCTCTCACCCCACGAATGAGAATCGTCCAGTCGTGATACGCCAGGCGGCCCAATTCAGCCACTCCTGCTCCGATTTCAGGATCGGCCGTACTCCTGACGGACCAACTGGCGACGGCCAGGAGCCACATCAGGAACACCACGAAGGCGACAAGTGCCGCTGCCACGGTCTTCAGGATGAGTCGGCGCCTGTCGGGCACCGCAGGAACGACAGGAGGGTCGATGACCGTAACGAGCGGTGTCGCCTGCGCGGCCTGAATCCGCGCCTGTTCGTAGGCGTTGGAAATGTTCAGGTAGACGCTCTGCAGGCGAGACACCTCGCGCTCTAAGCGGTCGTGCTCCACGCTCAGCCGCGGATCGTTCTCAAACGAGCGATTCCTGGTGACGAATTGCTCAAGCGAATCTTCGGCATCGCGGAGTTCTCGCCGAGCCTTGTCCAGCCGACCGGCAAAGAACTCCGCCTGCGCGCCGTTCATTTCCTGCCGGGACCGCACGTTGAAGTTTTGGACTTCCGAGAGGAGGTCACGAACCACTTCCAACGACAATTCAGGAGTTGGCATCGTCGCGCTGACGGTTACGATGCCGGTAGATGGCTCGAGTGTAGCTTTCGTCTTCAGCCGCAAAGCGACGATGGCATTGTGACGGCGAACGGGAGGAGTGGCGCCGCCGATATGCATCACGTCGGCGAACGCACCCCTGAGGATGCTTCCCTTCTCGATTCGAAAGAACGGGCGAGACGCGACGATGCTCAGGATGTCATCGGTCTGGAAGAGCTTCGCATAGAAGGCAGGAGACTGTGCCAAATCATTGGAAGGCATGGTCACGCCAAATTGCGCCGCGAGACTGGAAATCGCCGACCCACCGACCCCGAGATTGGAAACCTGCGGAACAATTGACACTGTCGCTGTGTAATGGCGCGGCAGCAAAAGGGTCACCAGCGCGACGACGGCTGCAACTAGAACGGGAACGACAACGAGGCGCCGTCGAAAGCGAACCAGGAGACCAACGAATGTCGAACCGATGGCATTGGCGGACATCAGCGATCGTGCTGTTTGGGCGGGTGGAGGGTACGATTGCGAAAGCACAAAGGTCGCCGTACTCCGCTCATAAAGTCAATGTGGGCGGATACCCAATCTGTGGGGAACGCTCCGTGACCTTGATGGCCGATTCCAAGGTCGAAATAGCTGCCTCACGGCCCAGGCGGCAAGGCACGGAAAGTCCATCGTGGGCGCCGGCCGGCAATCGAGTCATGGACTTCTCTATATGATGATCACATTACGCTGGCTGGCTCTTGGTCTATCGGCACCCATTGTGCTCGCCCAGGCGAACCGCGATTCCATCCATAGCCCCGGACTCGACCTTTCCTGCAGTGGCCCGGTATACGCGCGGGCCGTTCAACTTTGGGAGACGGTTGCGCGACCGTACTTCACGAAACAGATCCAGGACGGCCTGAATAGGGAAGGCGACGTCTACGTTCTGTATTACGCCCAAGAGGAACTGCAGTCCTTCGTCGAGATGACGAGACGTTGCAAGAGTGCCGCGGAAATCAACGAACTCGCGACCCTGCTGAACCTCGCATTCAAATCGCTGCGTGCATTGCCATCAGACCCGACCAGTCGGGGCTGGGTGTGCTTAGGCGGCGATACTTGTACGGAGGCGAATAAACTGCTGGGGCAGGAAGTTCAGCTTTGCAGTGCCCAATTTCTCGGTCTACTCGGGGCCCTCGCTACCGACATCGTGGAGAGTAGTCCGCCTCAACAGCGAACGCAAGCTGAAGAAACGTTCCTGTCGAACGCATCCAGCGCCATGGTGACGCAGTTGAATCGGTGGCTTTCGCCCACCTACTCCGCAGGTGTCTCGGCTCGTTTGGCGATGACGCCCGAGAGCGTCAAGGACGGTAGTTCCAGGTACTTCTTTAGCGAGAAAGATCTGTGGATGATGACCACTCTCTCGGACCTAGCCGAACTGTATCAGGCCGGTGCCATCACCGCTCCCGGGACGGTAGCTGACTTCAAACAATTGCAACTCAAGCACCAAGTCATTGCAATGATGTTCAGATTGTTTCTGACTCGCATCACGCTTACCAACACGTCTGGGAGCGAGCATGCCATGCTCGACAAGGGCTACGAGTCATGGTACGCAGAAAACGCATACGCGCGCTACACCGCAGATAGTAGCCCGGTCGAATGCTACAGGGACTCCCTTGGCCAGCCGGCCAAGCGCTATCGCGTGCCTCCCGCTGTCTCATACGTCGACTCGACAATGGGGTGGGACATCAGCCATTCACGCCGTCTCGTTCCAGCTCTGGCGACGCTTGCCCGAAACAGATCGACGCTGGCCCGAGTCTTTGGCGACGACAGCGAGGTGATCGATGCTCGGGCCCTGCAACGTGCATTTGCTCGCCAAATTGAGGACACGATCTGGAATGGAGACAGGCAGTGGCCCCTCTTCTCCAACTTCTGGGACGGTCAAAACGGTTGGTATCGCGCCGGCTATGACAACGGGACGGGGGATTGTCGACCCGGCCAGGGCCCGTACAGTCTATCCGGATCATTTGCGACGGGGGGATACCTGCAGTGGGGCGTCACCAACCCCACGTTGCGCCTTCTCGGCGAGCGGCTGTATCGGCTTCTCAGTACCGACGATCCGCAGGCGAACCTGTTCATGACTCAGCACTACGCCGAGATCGGTGCGGCTGCAAGGGTGCCCAGCGACACCCAACAGCTCTGGAGAATGACGTTCTTCGCTGACCTCGTAGGAACGCGCTAGTCGTGATCGCGAAGCCGTGATACCGTCAGCGACGCTTCCGCACGGTCGCGTGCTGAAGACACCACAGCCGCCGTTCAGCCGACGTGTGTACGAACGAGGGCATCGAGCATGAGCCGACACGACCCGGGCGGTTCACGGAAAAGTCATTCGGAGGGCCGGCCTACGGCCGCGACCCGTTCGAGGTACGTAGCGATCGCCGGATAGACATCCGCGCCAGAGAATTGGCGCTCGAAAAGCGCCCGCGCTCGTCCGGCCATTTCACGAGTCCGGGCTGGATCGGCAAGCAGTTCCCGTAGCAATGCAGTGAGCGCCTGACCGCTTGAGTTGCTGTACGTCATGCCACAGCGCTCCCGTTCGAGCAGATCGGCCGTTTCACCTCGAAGGCTGGAAATGACCGGCAACCCGAACGCGAGATACTCGATTACCTTGTTTGGGATTGACGCTTCGAAGTCCCACGTGCTCCGATAGGGTGCGAGCCCCAACGTGGCTGTGCCGAGTAGCGCGCGTAACTCACCTCGGTTTAGCCACCCAAGGACGGCAACGTTGGGCAGACGACCCGCGCGCGCCCGAAGTTCTTGTTCTCCCTCGCCCGTCCCCGCAATGGCGAAGCTTACGGGTTCGTTTTGGAGCGCTTGCGCTGCTTCGAAGACCGGCTGAAAGTTGAACTGTTTGCCGAGCGTGCCTGCGAATGCGATGTTCAGCTGCGCGGTCGCATTTCTGAGTCCACGAGCCTGAAGAGCGCTCTGCGCTTTCGTGAACTCGTCAGGAGTCAGCGGGATGTGATCGAAAGCCAGTGGGAATGCGCGATCCATCGTCCGCGTGTTCCGGCCGGCTCTGCGGATACCCCAATCGACGAAAGGCTGCGTGATCCCGGTGATCGCCGTGGCCCCAGCCAGCACGCGAGCAGATCGACGTTTCATCCACCACAGCCCCAACCGGCCCAATGGGCGCAATGCGGCGGGAAGCGTCGTTGTGAAGATGTCCGGCCAGAGGTCGCGCACGTCCACGACCACCGGACGTCCAATGGCGCTTCCAAACTCGACGACAGCGTCGGCAAGCTCTACGGTAGGATAGGCTACAAACAGCACGTCTGGGCGATCCCCCTCCTTCGGCGCAAGGCGTGCAAACTCGGCCGCGACCCGACGCTGGTCACGGATCCGCCTGAGCGACACATTGCGGGCGTAGCCGCACCCTCGAAGAAGACGGTAGTCGATCCCCTGGTGCCTGAAAGCAACTGGCTGGCCACGGAACTGTTTGCGTCGGTGATCAAAAGCGGACGTCCACCACGTGACTCGATGGCCTCGCGAGGCAAGGCACCGGGCAAGCAGCCCGACCCGAAGCAGCCGCTCGTCGGCACCGTCAAATGGAAGCGGCTCCCCGACCGCTATGAGCCAAATGTTATGGGGCTGAGAAGCTCCGTTCACGGACCCGTAATTCGGTTAATGTATGCTCGTTAGCGGCGGGCTGACCGACACGCTACAGCGGACGCTTGCCGACTACAAAGATTACTTGATAACCCCGCACCGGTCCCTCGGGCACCGGTGTCACGGCCGCCCGCGGCGCGAACTCGTCGCCAATCTCAGCTGGCATGGGCCGCAACGTCTTGCCCAGGAGTCGCTTGAGTCGCGCTCGTCCGGCGAGCGTGCGCGGCACAAGGTGAAGGGTCTCCAGGGCACGTCGCGCCGCGCTACGCAGTGCCGCCGAAACCCGGGTGCCGGCGCTCCCCTCCGGGGCTTCGAGGGGATAGGCGGCCGACGTTTCAACGATCCATCCGCGTTCGGCGAGCAACCGGCGGAACTCGTCCGCTGAATGGTAGTGTCGACTGTAGGGGCTTCGGATAAAGTCGGGGCGCTCGGGGTTTGCGTTGACAAACAGCACCCGAGCACCCGCCGCGGTCACGCGTCCGATTTCGTCGAGACAGCGCTCGAATTGCGGCATGTAGTACGTGGCCTCGAGACAGAGCACAAAATCGAACGAGGCATCCGCGAAGGGGAGGTTCGCAGCGGAGGTGCGAACAAGCGGCACTCGCCCGCGGTAATGGGCCTGCGCTCTTGCAAGCATCGGCGCATTGATATCCGCGCCGACCAACGATTGCGCCTTCCGCGCCAGCATTCCGAGGCCGTGACCACCCGCACAGGCGAGTTCCAAGGTCCTGCGTCCCGCCGCGAGTTCTGCCGCCACCCCGTATCGGGTGGCGATCATCGACGCTGCCTCATCCGTCACGGGGACGGAGGCGCCTTCCGAGAGCTGCTCAAACGGCGTGGAATCGCTCACAAATGGAGGGTTGAGGGCTGAATATGGCCACCGCGCTAGACTATTCTAACCACCTGCGCTATAAATACCTACGCTCTCACGGCATACAGGTTTAGCGAACCGGATATCGGGCCATTCGGGAACTACATGAAGCGGGCATTCGACATCGCCTTCAGCGCCATTGGCCTGATAGTCTTCTCACCACTGCTGCTCGCCATCGCATGCTGGGTGAAACTCGATTCCCCCGGGCCGGTCTTCTACCGTGGCCAACGCGCTGGGCGGGGCAATAGGGCGTTCGGCATCTACAAGTTCCGCTCGATGGTGGTGAATGCTGAGAGGCTTGGCGGATCCAGCACATCGGCGCAGGATTCGCGGATCACGCGCTCGGGCCGGTTCATTCGGCGGTACAAGCTTGACGAGCTGTCGCAGCTCATCAACGTACTCGCGGGGGACATGAGCGTGGTCGGCCCACGACCCGAAATTCTGTCCTACACCTCGCAGTACTCCGGGGATTACCTCAGGATACTTTCGGTACGTCCCGGAATTACGGACTGGGCTTCGATCTGGAATGCGGACGAAGGAAGCGTCCTAGCCGGCGCGCCCGATCCCGATCGAGCATTCGAAATACTAATCCAACCGACGAAGCTGAAACTGCAATTGCGCTACGTGGACGAATCCAGCATCTGGACCGATATCAAAATCATAGTATATACCATCAGACGCATCGTGAATCCCACCTTTTACCCGCGCGAGTTGGCTGACGTAACACCGCTCACGCCAGGTCTGGGCGCCACTGTCGCATAGCCCCACCCGAACCTTTCTCCGAGCCAGGACTCCAATGTCAACTGCTGCCGCGGTACGTCAGGTGCCGTTTTTCAACTACCGCGCCGCGTTCAACGCAATCGAACGCCCGCTTATGGATACGATCGCGGACGTCATTCACCGCGGGGCGTTCATTCTCCAGAAGGATCTGGCCGATTTTGAACGCGCCATTGCCGAGTACCTCGGGGTCAAGTATGCGATAGGAGTCGGCAACGCAACGGACGGGCTTTACTTTGCGCTTCGCGCTGCCGGACTGCAGCCGGGTGACGAAGTGATCTTTCCGTCCCATACGATGGTCGCAGGCCCGGCCGCCGTGCACTTCGCAGGCGGAGTTCCCGTCCCTGTCGATATCGGCACTGACCACCTGATGGACGCCGCGAAGATCGACGAGGCGATCACAAGCAAGACGCGATTCATCATGCCCACGCAGCTCAACGGTCGGACCTGCGACATGGCGGCGATTGGTGCGGTGGCGGCAAACCATGGGTTGCGGATCATCGAAGATGCAGCGCAGGCCCTGGGGTCGAAGTTCCGGGGCCGCTTCGCGGGCACGTTTGGCGTCGCCTCCAGCTTCAGCTTCTATCCGGCCAAGGTGCTCGGAGGACTGGGCGACGGCGGCATGGTCGTCACGGACGACGAGGAGGTTGCCAACAAAATCTCCCAGCTGCGCGACCACGGACGAGATCTGAACGGAAATGTAACCGCTTGGGGAATGAATTCCCGCCTCGATAATCTGCAGGCGGCGATCCTGCATCTGCAGTTCAAAGACTACGCCGGGATCATCAGTCACCGCCGACATTTGGCGGGGATCTACCACAAAGAATTGAGCGCGGTAACAGAACTTTCACTCCCGCCGGCGCCCGACGCGGACCCGGATCACTTCGACATCTACCAGAATTTCGAGATCGAAGCTGCGCGGCGGGATGAATTGAAGGAGTTTCTCAAGCAACGCGGCATCGGTACCCTGATTCAGTGGGGCGGTACGGCCGTGCATCAGATTCCCGCGCTTGGGTTTGACGTTTCGCTGCCGGCAACCGAACGCTTCTTCCGGCGCTGTCTCATGCTCCCGATGAACATGATGGTCAGCGTCGAAGACGCACGGTACGTGTCAGACGCCATTCGCGCCTTCTACGGCCGTTGAGCGCTGACACTTGTCGGATCACCGCGCAATGAATCGCCGCCCGCCGGAATGGGTGATCAAAACGCAGGCCCTGGCCCGGCAAATCCGCATCCATGCGCTCCGAATGACGAGCACGGGGGGCAGTTCGCACGTTGGATCCGTGCTCTCTGTCGCCGACGTGCTGGCCGTGCTCTATGGCGCTGTACTAGCCGTCGATCCTGCCAATCCGGCTTGGGAGGCTCGCGATCGAGTGATCCTCAGCAAAGGGCACGCTGGAGCCGGGATGTATGCTGTTCTTGCGGCAAGAGGGTTCTTCCCACAGGAGAAGCTCAGAACGCATTACCAGGACGGTTCAGACTTAAGCGGCCACGTATCGCACAAGGGCGTCCCGGGGGTCGAACTCTCGACCGGCTCGCTCGGACACGGCCTCTCCGTAGGTGCGGGTATGGCATTCGCTTGCCGCGCTGACATGCGAACGAATCGCGTGATTTGCATTCAGAGCGACGGAGAGTGCGATGAGGGTTCGGTTTGGGAGGCGGCCATGTTCGCCTCGCATCATCGGCTGGACAATTTGCTCGTGATCGTGGATTACAACAAGATTCAATCGCTTGATAGCGTCGAGAATACACTCGCTCTCGAACCGTTCGCGGATAAGTGGCGGGCATTCGGTTGGGCAGTCACGGAGTGCGACGGTCACGACCATGAAGCCCTGCGCGCAGCAATCGGAGACCGCTCACCCGAACCCGGAAAGCCGGCGTGCGTTCTGGCCCACACGACGAAGGGCAAAGGTGTCTCGTTCATGGAGAACGCCGTCCTTTGGCACTATCGAACGGCCCGGGGAGAAGAGTTCGCCAGGGCGTTGGCTGAACTGGAATCGCTGGAGCAATGAGAGACGTCTTCGTCGCGCGTCTCCTGGAAATCGCGAAGGCCGATCCGCGCGTAATGCTGGTCACCGGTGATCTTGGCTTCGGCGTGCTCGATACGTTCGCGAGGAGCCTACCAGGGCAGTTCCTAAATGTCGGCGTCGCCGAGCAGAACATGACTGGCGTTGCCACAGGACTGGCCCTCGAAGGTCGTATCGTATTCACGTATTCGATTGGCAACTTCCCAACGCTGCGTTGCTTGGAGCAGGTGCGAAACGACGCTTGCTACCACGGCGCCGACGTGAAGGTGGTCGCAATTGGGGGTGGCTTTTCGTATGGAGCGCTAGGGATCTCGCACCACGCGACTGAGGATCTCGCGATTCTGCGGGCACTCCCGAACATCACGGTGGTCTCGCCGGGTGACGATTGGGAAACGGCGGAGGCGACCGAGGCACTGGTCGCAACGCCTGGTACGTGCTATCTGCGCCTCGACAAGTCGACCGCCGGCCAGACCCAACGCCCAGGTGAGCGATTCGCGCTCGGTAAAGCGCGTGTGGTGCGAGACGGGACCGATGTGACAATTGCAACAACGGGGGGGATTCTCGGAGTTGTGCTCCAGGCTGCAGATGTGCTGGCGGAAACGGGGATCATGCCTCGGGTCCTGAGCGTACACACCCTGAAGCCATTCGACCGCCAGGCAATTCTCGACGCTTGCAGGGGAACGGGCGGCCTTTTGACGGTCGAAGAGCACACGTTGGATGGCGGTCTGGGGAGTGCCGTTGCAGAAGCGTGCATGGATGCCGGGGTGAGACCGATGCGTTTCTCGCGGATCGGTCTCACGGCCGGGTTCTCGTCGATTGTGGGTTCCCAGACGTATCTTCGCACCCGATATGGGATGGACGCGCAAGCAATAATCGAACGAGTGCGCTCCATGCTCGGCGCGCGGACTTGAGCGTGACCCCCGCCATTACCGAGCTAGTTGCCAACCTCCGTAAGTTGGTCGGCCGGCCCTTGGTCCACGACCCGGAGAGCACTGCTCCGGTCATGTGTAGTGCATCCGAAAGCCGCTCCGCATTGTCCGGCGTGCACAAGGGCCCTTCCAAGCGCAGCTATTCGGAGCAAGTTGCATTCCGTTCCCTTCGCATTGGCGCTTGCCTTTGCATGATGGCTTGCAACACTGATGGTGGAATCCTTGCTCCCAAGAGCCCACCATCGATTACACAGGCCACGATACGCGGGGAAAGCACAATTCAAGCAGAGAATGCTCAACGAGGAGCGCCGGATTGGTTGCCTGGGCCGGGCGGGTTCGCGTCGCTGGAAGAACTCGCGGTCTGGGCCTCTCCATACCATATCTTTCCGGGCGACACGATGGACGTATTCGTGCACCAAGCGGTCGCCGGGTTCGTCACGGTGAACATCTATCGAATCGGGTGGTACGGCGGCGCTCACGCCCGGCTCATGTTTACCCTTGGTCCAGTGCTGGCCGGGCCACAGCCGAGTTGCACGGATCCCTATCCAGGTCCTGTCGTATGCCCGTGGAACGTCACGGTGCGAATCGCGACGGGAAGATCCTGGTACTCAGGCATGTACGTGATTCGAGTAGTGGATGGCGACGGCCGCGCGGCGTATTACCCCATGGTCGTAACCGCTCGCGTGCCTCACGCGATCCATGTGATCCTACCACAGATGACGTGGCAGGCGTATAACGAATTCGGCGGCTCAAGCCTCTACACGAGAAACCAATCGGGGGAACTGGCTCATCGGGTCTCGTTCGATCGCCCCTACGGCGGTTCGGGTGGTATTGGCTACTTTCTGAACTCGGTTGGGGCGAATGAAATTCGAGTAGCGCAGTGGCTCGAAAGGCAGGGGTTGGACCTAGGGTACGATTCTGATGTCGACTTGGATGCCCAACCCGATTCGATAATTAGGCCCGGCAAGGCATTCGTGTTCGCAGCGCACAGTGAGTATTGGACATACCGCATGTTCGACCGCGTCGAACAGTTTCGCGATTCGGGTGTGCATTTGATGTTCCTGGCGGGAAACAACGCGTATTGGAACGTTCGAGTCAGCTCTGACGACGCGGGGCGACCGATGGATGTCGTGACCTGCTTCAAGTCATCGAACGACCCCGAGGCCGCAGTTCCGTCGGAAGTTACGACCCGTTTTCGCGATCCGCCGCTCAACCGACCGGAGAACGCACTTTACGGGGTCATGTACAGCGGCCAAGCTCAGTCAGGGGTCACCTTCCCCCTCAGCGTTCCGGACACAATTTCCGGCGAGGAAGCCCAGGAATTCCTTGGAGCGGCAGGTCTGGCCGGCGGAGATTCCATACCTGGCTACGTGAGCAACGAGGGGGACCGGGCCTATGCTAGCCCGCCGAGCCCCGCGGATATCCAGGTGCTATTCCGATCTCGGACCCAAGTTACTCCTGCTCCGGGCGACTTCTATGACACCACGTTCTTCATCGCGCCCAGCGGCGCCGGAGTCTTTGCCGGCGGTAACAACCGATTTGCGTTTGGACTGGGCGGGTTTGGCAGCCCCGGCGACCCGAGGATCGAAGCGCTCGTGAGGGTTGTCCTGACGTGGATGCTCACCCACTAGCCTCGACACGTCACCACTTACGCGCCCCGACCAAGTGGGCTGCGGGCAATGATGGCGGCCATAGAGGTGCGGGCGACGGTACGACTCGAGCACGACTGGACTCATCCATGGTTCAACCCCGGTTTCCTGACCACGGGGGTAGCGGGATCGGGACGGAGCTTCGCGTGCACGCCACCGGTCGGTGGCTTCGCGGATTATCCCGCACCTGATCCTACTCCGGAGCGCCGTTCCAACATCGCGCCAGACGCTGGATGCTACACTGCGGTTCTCCTCGTGCTTCGAAACCAGGTGTGGAATCACTGTCGCGGATCCCAGGTCCCATCGCGGGAGTCTGATGAGCCATTGGGCGCCGTTCGCAAGCATTGAACCAATATCGTGGGCGCACGTGAGCATCACATAGTCGGTCCCGGTCCCCCAAGCTGATCAACGGGAAAATCGGCATAGTCCTCAATGTGATCTTGGGTCCGTATCACCGGAAATGCCAGCCGACCGGATTCTCAGTCATGCACGGGGTCCGGTCAAGAATTTAACGAACCAGCAACTTCGATCGTCCTACCCGCAGAAGGCCAACCGTCGGCGACTGAATCCCAGGCAAACGGCCTCGATCGTGATTGACGGACTCAACCAACATGATGATTACATGATGAAAGAAGACGCGCTTGTGTGCACGTACGTAGCAACATATTCTCCTGCGTGACCAAACGGACCTGCTAACTGTTGGGCTCTCAGGGCCTCATGAACTCCACCCGGAACCGCTACCTGCTCCTCGTCGACGCGGCGCTACTCACCGTCGCGCCGTTTCTGCTGTTCACGCTGCGGTTCGAAGGCTTCCACTGGCCCCCCCACCAACTCCATAACGTCGTCGTCTTCACGCTGGTGATGGTGCCGGCGCGAATCTTCGTGTACTACCTCTTCGGGGTGTACCGGACGATGTGGCGCTACGCCAGCATCGCCGAACTGGAGTTGGTGATCGCTGCCGGGCGTTTCGGGATCCGTCGTCGCGGCCCTCTTGGGAGCCAATTTACTCCTCGATGCCGGCTTCATCTCCTCCCGCATCCCACTCTCGGTCCTCTTCAATGGCGGCGTCCTCAGCGTCGTCCTCCTGGCCGCCCCCCGCTTCCTGATCCGGATGGGCGGCTGGCGGGCCATTCGCCGCGGCCTCGAGGACTCCCCCCACCGCGTGCTCATCGCCGGCGCCGGCGCCGCCGGCCAGACGATCCTCAAGGAACTGTCGTCCAACCCCGTCCTCGGCATGTGGGCGGTGGGCTTCGTGGACGACGACCGCTCAAAACGCGGGTTGCGCATCGGGAAGATTCCCGTGTTCGGCACGCTCGCCATGATGCCGTCGATCATCAAGCGCGAAGGGATCACCGAGGTCGTGATCGCCATGCCCAGCGCCTCCGGAACGGTGGTCCGCGAGGTGGTCCAGGCGGCCATGAGGTGCGGCATCAAGGCGCGCACCGTTCCGACTCTGGGCGAGATCCTGAGCGGAACCGTGAGCGTGACGGCCCTGAGGAATGTCGAGATTCAGGACCTGCTGCGCCGGGAACCCATCAAGACCGACCTCCGCCAGGTGGCCCTTCTGGCCCACGACCGCACGGTGCTGGTGACGGGGGCCGGCGGCTCGATCGGCAGCGAACTCTGCCGCCAGCTCGCCGCCCTGGGCCCCGCCCGGCTGGTGCTCCTGGGCCACGGCGAGAACCCCATCTTCGACATCCTGTACGAACTCCGGCGCGCACACCCCGGCCTCGACATCGTGCCCGTGATCGCCGACATCCGGGACACCCGCCGGGTACGGGAGGTGTTCCACGCCCAACGCCCGTTCGCCGTGTTCCACGCCGCCGCCCACAAACATGTGCCGCTCATGGAAGGCAACGTCGTGGAGGCGGTAACCAACAACGTGCTCGGCACCAAGAACATCGTCGATACCTCGGTGGAGATCGGGGTGAAGCACTTCGTGTTCATCTCCACCGACAAGGCGGTGCGCCCCACCAACGTGATGGGCGCCTCCAAGCGGGTGGCCGAACACGTCGTCCGCCGGGCGGCGCTGAAGCACGGGACCAACTTCGTGGCCGTCCGGTTCGGGAACGTGCTCGGCAGCCGCGGCAGCGTGATCCCCACCTTCGTGAAGCAGATCCGGGAGGGCGGACCGGTGACCGTCACCCATCCCGACATGCGCCGCTTCTTCATGACGATCCCCGAAGCGGTGCAGCTCGTGCTCCAGGCCGGCGCGCTGGGCAAGGGGGGCGAGCTGTTCATGCTCGACATGGGCGCGCCCGTGAAGGTGGTGGATCTGGCCCGCGACCTGATCCGGTTGTCGGGCCTCAAGGAAGGCGACGACATCAAGATCCAGTTCACGGGCATCCGCCCCGGCGAGAAGCTGTACGAGGAGATGTTCTTCAGCGACGAACTGGCCGAGCGGACCGAGCACCCCAAAGTGCTCCGGGCACGGAAAGAGACGCTGGAGGACTGGGGGGATCACCTGATAGATCAGCTGATCGAGAGCGCCCTCGACGGCTCGGGCGCCGATGACCTCCGCGCCATGCTGCGCGTGATCGTCCCCGACTTCACGGACAAGCAGCCCACGCCGCTGCTGCCCACACCCGCCCGGGGCATCGGCGCCGTCGTGGCCGCCGCCCGCAAGCGTCCGAGCGGACCGACCAAGAAGTCGGGGTAGGAACTACAACTGGCAGTCGACAGCCGACAATGTACGGCCGGCGGTCAAACGGTGATGGGCTTCGCGAGCCCGCGTCCCACCGTGCGGCATGCACCCTTGCTTCCCATCCGCCGAGGAGAGTACGGTATGGGCATGCCCGCCACGCAAACCCACTGGACCGTGGACATGGTCCACGCGCTCCCCGACGACGGCAAGCGCCACGAGATCATCGACGGCGAGCTGTTCGTGACCCCGGCGCCGTCGTACGATCACCAGGATACCGCCTTCCTTCTCGCCAGGCAGCTCCATGCCTACCTGGCCACCGACCGCGTGGGGCACATGTTCATGGCGCCGACGGACGTGGTCTTCGACGCGCACACGCTGGTGCAACCGGACTTGGTGGTGGTACCGCTGATCGCCGGCAAACGGCCTCACAGCTACGCGGAAGCCGGCAAACCCCTGTTGGCTATCGAGATCGTCTCGCCCACCTCGGCCCGCACCGACCGGGTGAGAAAGCGCGAGCTCTACCAGCGCGAGGGCGTTCCGGAGTACTGGATCGTGGACCCGGACGCACGGGTGGTCGAGCGATGGCGCCCCGAGGACAGCCGTCCCGAGATCCTCGTCGATCGGATTACCTGGCAGCCCGAACGTGCCAGGGAGCCGATGACGATCGAGCTGGCGGCGCTCTGGGAGGAAGTGTTCGAGAGGTAACGAACGGCAGCTCAGCGTCGACCGTCATCAGTTGACGGTCAACCGTCCGTGCATCACCGCCCGCTGATCGCGCTCATCGTGATCGGCGACAGAATCCGGCCCCCCGCCGTGGTCATCCGCCGCAGCACGTTCTTGGCCGCCACGGGATCCAGCGGCGCGCTGCACAGATAGCCCTGCCACGCCTCGCACTGCTGCGCGTACAGGAAATCGAGCTGCGTGGGGTGCTCCACCCCCTCCGCCACCACCCGCAACCCCAGCGACCGCGCCAACGCGATGACGGCCACCGCGATCGCCGTGTCGTTGGCGTCGCGTACCAGATTCCGCGTGAAGCTGGTGTCGATCTTGAGCGCGTCCACCGGAAACGTCCGCAGCGACTGCAGCGACGAATAGCCGGTGCCGAAGTCGTCGATGGAGATCCCGACGCCCAGCGTCTTGAGTTCCGACAGCTGGCGGACGGCATCGGCGCCCGACTCGGTGGCACTGGTCTCGTTGATCTCGAGCTCCAGCGCCGACGGCGGCAGCCCGTACTCGTCCAGCGTGTGCCGCACCAGATCGGCCAGCCCCGGCTGCTGCAACTGCCGGGTGCTCAGGTTCACGGCCATCCGCAGATCGATGTAGCCCTCGGCCCGCCACTCGGCCAACTGCTGGCACGCGGTGCGCAACGCCCACTCGCCGATGGGCACGATCATCCCGGTGGACTCGGCCAGCCGGATGAACTGCTCGGGACGCACGAGCCCCAGCACGGGGTGGCGCCAGCGGAGCATCGCCTCCATGCAGCACACGCACCCGTCGGCGGTCCGCACGATGGGCTGGTAGTGCATCAGGAACTCCAGATTCTCCACGCCGCGCCGGAGGGCGCTCTCCAACGCCAACTGCTCGATGGCGTGGGCGTTCATCTCCGAGGTGTAGAGCTGGAACAGATCCGGCCCCTGGGCCTTGGCGCGGTACATCGCGGCGTCGGCGTTCTTGAGCAGGGTGCCCGCATCCGCACCGTCATCGGGATAGAGGCCGATGCCGATGCTGGCGGTCACGAACAGCTCCCGCCCCTCGATGGTGATGATCTCCTTGACCGCATCGCGCACCTTGCGGGCCACCCCGATGGCGTCCTCCACGGTGTGGGCCGTGGGGGCGAGGACGGTGAACTCGTCACCCCCCATGCGGGCCACGGTGTCGCTCTCACGAAGGGCCGCCCGCAGCCGGCTGGCGACGATCTGCAACAGCTTGTCGCCGGCGGCGTGCCCCAGGGAGTCGTTCACCACCTTGAACCGGTCGAGGTCCACGAACAGCACGGCGAGCTTGTTCTTCGAACGCCGGGCGCTGGGGATGGCCATGTTCAGATGGTCCAGGAACAGCTTCCGGTTGGGCAGCCCGGTGAGGGGGTCGTGGAGGGCCAGCCGCTGCACCTGGGCGGCGTTGGCGGTGGCGGCGGCATGCTGCTCCTCGAGCAGCCAGATGACGACGCCCAGCCCCATGGCGAACAGGAGCACGAACTCGGCGAACCCCAGCGAATAGACGAACGAAGGCTGGAGCGTGCCCGGAGAATCGAGCGCCTGGAAGGCGAGGAGCTGGAACTGCGAGATGCCGAAGAGCGCGAACGCCCCGACCACGATGCGGCGGCCGATGGCGTGTACGCCGGGGGCGCGCCAGACGTGGACGGCGGCGATGAGGAAGGCGAACCCGACGACGATGCCCCGCACACCGGCGCGGAACATGAAGCGGACCGCTTCCCCGCCGGGGTCGGTGCCATGGACGAGCGCCAGGCCGGCCCCGCCCACGGCGGCGATCAACAGGAAGGCGCGGCGCTCCAATTGGCGCAGCGGGCGCATTCCCATGAGGTCGCCGGAGCCCACGAGGAGCCACACGACTTCCAGATAGCCCACGGCGCCGGTGATGACCGAGCTGCCGAGGCGAACCGGGCTGCCGATGGGCAGGTGCTGTGACAGCACGACGCCAACGGCGGCGCCGATCAGTGTCACGCAGAGAGCGGACCAACTCAGCGCCCAATCGCGCAGGAAGGTCCGGCGGTATTCTCGATAGAAGCCGCCAAAGATGGCGGCGGCAATCAGGGCGCCAGAGGCCTGAATGAGGTAACTGGCGAGAAGAGAGTCAGTCATAGGGTGTCGTCGTCGACAGGTGGAACGATGCCCCGATGTGCCTGTGTAGTAAAGAGATAGTGTGACCGGACTGTACAGAAAACAGACAGTCCTGTGAGGTGGAGCACAGGAGAAGCGTGAGCCGGGAAGCAGAGAGGCCGTGAGCCCGCAAATGGGCGGGTGATGCGGTGGTGCAACGACGCGTGGTCCGGCGTAACGACGACGTCACTACTGCAAGAACAATGCGAACCGCCCCGCCACCGGGGTCGCGGTGGCGGGGCGGTTCGAGTGCTTCGGCGTCGGTTCGGGGAGGGCCGGAGGCGCTACCCGACGAGCGATTTCGCGGCGCGGACCACGGCGTCGGCCGTGATGCCGAATTCGTGATAGAGCTTCTCGTAAGGCGCCGAGGCGCCGTAGTGATCGAGCCCGATGGCCACCCCGTCGGAGCCGACCCAGCGGTACCAGCTCATCGGCTGGGCCGCCTCGATGGCTACCCTCGGCACGCCCGGCGGCAGCACCTGGTCGCGGTACTTGTCGTCCTGCTGCGCGAACAGTTCGTGGCTCGGCATGCTCACCACGCGGGCGGCGATGCCCTGCCCCTTCAGTTCGCCCTGGGCGGCGAGCGCGAGCTGCACCTCGGACCCCGCCGACATCAGGACGACGGCGGGCTTTCCCCCGTCGGCGTCGGACAGCACGTAGCCGCCACGGGCCACACCGGCGGCCGCGGCGTAGGGCGGGCGCTCGATGAAGGGGAGCTTCTGCCGTGTGAAGACCAGCGCCACGGGGCCGTCGCGGTGGGCGAGGGCCACCTTCCACGCCTCGGCGGTCTCGGTGGGGTCGGCGGGGCGGAGCACGGTGAGCTGGGGAATGGCGCGGAGCGACGAGAGCTGCTCGATGGGCTGGTGCGTGGGGCCGTCCTCGCCGAGCCCGATGGAGTCGTGGGTATAGATGAACAGGACGTGCTGCTTCATCAGGGCGGCCAGCCGGATGGCGGGGCGCATGTAGTCGGAGAAGATGAGGAAGGTGCCGCCGAAGGGGATCACGCCCCGGTGGAGCGCCATGCCGTTCATGATCGACGCCATGGCGTGCTCGCGGATGCCCGAGTGGATGTAGCGGCCGGACGGGTTCTCCCAGGTGTAGTTGTGCTCGCTCTTGATGGCGGTGCCGTTGGAGGGCGTGAGGTCGGCCGAGCCGCCGAACAGCTCCGGAATCACGGGGGCGAGGGCGTTGAGCACGGCCTGCGACGACGCGCGCGAGGCCTGCGGCCCGTCATCCGCCGAGAAGGTGGGGACCTTCTTCTCCCATCCCTTGGGGAGATCGCCGGCCAGGCGGCGCTGCAATTCCGCCGCCTCGGCGGGGAAGGCCTTGGCGTAGGCCTCGAAGCGGGTGTTCCATTCGGCATGGAGGGCAGCGCCGTGGGGTTTGGCCTGTCGGCAGCGTTCGAGCGCCGGCTGCGGCACGAAGAACGGCTCGAGCGACAGCCAGCCGAGGTTCTGCTTGGTGAGCTTCACCTCTTCGACGCCCAGCGGTTCGCCGTGTGCCTTGGCGGTATCCTGCCGGTTGGGGCTGCCGAAGCCGATGTGCGTGCGGGTGACGATGAGCGTGGGGCGCTCGGTGTCGGCGCGGGCCTGGTCGATGGCGGCGTCGATCTGCGACAGGTGGTTCACGTCACCGATGCGGAGCACCTGCCAGCCGTAGGCCTCGAAGCGGCGGGCGGTGTCGTCGGTGAAGGTGAGTTCGGTGGCGCCGTCGATGGTGATGTGATTGTCGTCGTAGAAGCCGATGAGCTTGCCGAGCTTGAAGTGTCCCGCAAAAGACGCGGCTTCGTGCGAAATGCCCTCCATCAGGTCGCCGTCGCTGCAGATGAAGTACGTGCAGTGATCCACGATCTCGTGGCCGGGCTTGTTGAACTGCGCCGCGAGATGCGATTCGGCGAGCGCCATGCCGACGGCGTTGGCCACGCCCTGCCCCAGCGGGCCGGTGGTGGTCTCGACACCCGGCGTGTGCCCGTGCTCGGGATGGCCCGGGGTCTTCGATCCCCACTGGCGGAACTGCTTGAGGTCGTCCAGCGAGAGATCGTAGCCCGTGAGGTAGAGGCAGCTGTACAACAGCATGGACGCGTGCCCGCAGGACAACACGAAGCGATCTCGATTGGGCCAGCTCGGGTCGGCCGGGTCGTGGTTCAGATATTCGGTGAAGAGCTTGTACCCGAGCGGCGCCAGCGCCATGGGGGTGCCGGGGTGGCCGGAGTTGGCGGCCTGGACGCCATCCATGGCGAGCGTGCGGATGGTGTTGATGCAGAGGAGATCGAGATCGGGAGTGGACATTTAGCGTGTGGCAGCGGGACGAAAGGGTGGTGAGGTCGTAAGTGGCTTTGTCATTGGAAGTTAACATGGGCCGAGCGGGGCCTTCGGTGGCCGGCGCTCACCCCGACGGGATGCGGCAGCGTGAACCCGTTTGCCAGTGGCGAAACGCGGGGCAAGAACCGGTTCGCATCTCGGTCGTCAGTATGCGCCGGTTAGCGCACCAGTTCCTCCACATCGGCAGCCTTGCAGGTGGGTTCGTGGCCGGGGTAGGAGTGGCCACAGTGAATGCACTGTTCCCCGAATCCCGTGCGGCGCCAGATCAGGTAATAGACGGCACGCTGGAGTTTCTTCACACGATCTTCGAGATCTGCAGGCGTCGGCATGCGCGGTACTCCGGTCGGTTCGAAGTTGAGAGGGCGATCACAGTGAAAGGTGACGGCGTGGGGCGACGATGGAAAGGCACGGCGCGGGTGGCTGCCCGTTGCCCCACCGGTGCTCGGACCACATACTCCAAATAGTGGAATACCCCCCACTGCACAGAATTCTCAACCACAAGACAGGCCTCCGCATCCGTGCCTGACTCCAAAACTCCGCCGAGCGGCGCACCGCCGCCGATGGATGGTGGCCCTGTGCCCGACCCGGACGCCGCCGGCGCCGCGGGCGCGCCCGCGGGTGTGACGCCGGATACCGCGGCGGGAGACGCCGGCGGGGCGCCTCCGGTGTCGACGGCCCCCGGGGCGGCGGGGCACGACCGGGTCGCCGCGGGGGCGGGCACGTCGACGCTCTCCCGCGAGTTGGGGGATTTTCTCGTCGAACTCTCGATCGCCTTCCACAAGCACGCGATCTACCCGGCCGGCCATCCGCTGCTGAAATCGGCGGTGGACTCGGTGATCAACAAGCTGTGGGGACTGCTCGCGAACCGGAATGCGCTCTCGATCGGGGTCGCGCGGCGGCAGCTGATCATCGAGGGCGTGGCCACCGATCCCCATCACCCGCTGCTGCAGGAGCTGGCGTCGAAGCTGCACCGCCACCACCTGGGCGCGGTGAAGATGACGGCCGGCATCACCCGCGACGAACTGGGCGACGCGCTGGCGACGATGGCCGTGGACGCGGGCCGCATGGAGCGGCCGCTGGGCCTCGATGCGGCGGAGGTGTCCACGCGGTGGACGCACGTGAAGCTGTTCCCGCTCACATACGAGAAGCTGGAACTGCTGGACGAGGAGGGGAAGGAGCCCGAGCCGGCGGCGGCCGACGGGCAGATGCGGTCCGGGCGGGCGGCCCAACTGTGGGTGGGGCTGGCGCGCGCGGCGCTGGCCGCCGAACTGGCGGGCGACGACGCCCTGCACGACCAGGCGCTCGAGCCGGTGGTGGTGGCCAAGGCGATCGACGAACACCAGCGCGAGGTGGCGTACGACCAGGTGATCGTGGGGTACCTGCTGCAGATCGCCGACGAACTGAAGACGGCGAAGGGTTCGGAGACGGCGGCGCTGCAGCGGCGCATCTCGGGGATGGTCGGCGCGCTCCAGCCGGAGACGCTCCATCGCCTGCTCGACATGAGCGGCGACAACCGGCAACGGCGGCAGTTCGTGCTCGACGCGTCGCAGGGGATGACGGTGGAGGCGGTGGTGGAACTCGTGAAGGCGGCCGCCGACGCCGAGCAGCAGACGATCTCGCATTCGCTGGTGCGGATGTTCTCCAAGCTGGCCAAGCACGCCGGCGACGCCGACGCGACCAAGCGCACGCTGGCCGACCACTCGCTGCGCGAACAGGTGGTGCGGCTGATCCGCGAATGGACGCTGGAAGACCCGAATCCCGAAGCGTACCGGATGGTGCTGGAGGAGATCTCGCGGCGCGGCCCGGTGGAGATGTCGCCGTCGCCGTTCTCGCTGGAGTGCGAGCCCGACCGGGTGGTGAAGATGGGATTGGAGGTGGGCGTCGTGGGCACGCGGGTGCAGCACGCCATCGGGACGATGCTCGACCAGCTCCAGGTGGCGCCGCTGCTGGATCTGATCGACGCGGCGCCCGACCGCGCGGTGGCCGACCAGGTGTGGCGCGAACTCGAGGATCACGATGCCCTGCGCACGGTGCTCGGCGCCGATCGGGTGGACTATGCGCTGGCGGCGCGGCTGGTGAAGCGGATGCGCCTGGCCGCGATCCTGCCGCTGCTGGACGCCATCGAGGGGGCCGACGAGGGGAAGACGCGCGACCGGCTGCTGGACCTGCTGGTGTCGATCGGGAGCGACGCCGGGCCGTACATCGCGTCGCGGATGAGCACGGCACCGGCCACGCTGCAGCGCGATTGCCTGGTGGCCCTGGGCCGGCTGGACCGGCTGCCGGCGGGCATGGACCCGGGTGCGTATCTCATGCACCCCGAGCCGGTGGTGCGCCGCGAGGCGGTGCGTCTCTTTCTCAAGCTTCCCGAAACGCGCGAGCAGACGATCGTCGCGGCGCTGTCGGATCCCGACGACCGCACGGTGTTCCAGGCGCTCTCGGCGGCGCAGGACGGCTGCCCGGACGAGGGCGTGGCGATCATCCGCCAGCGGGTGGACGACGAGGAACTCGATGCGTCGCTGCGGGCGCTGGGCATCCGCACCGTGGGCGGCAGCCGGCGGGATGCCGCGACGCGCGAATGGTTGCTGCGCCGGGTGGTCGGCCGCACCAAGTGGCTGCACCGCCTGAAACTGCTTCCCCCGTCGGTGGAGATGCTGGCCGCGCTGGGCGCCCTGGCCGCGTTCTGGAACGACGACCCCGGGGTGCAGGATGCGCTCAATCTGGCCCGGCGGAGCCGCGACACCGAGGTCCGGCAGACGGTGGCGCACCCGCGCGTGACCGGCCCGATGCGGGCGGTGAGCGAATGAGCGAACCCGCCAAGTTCCTGACCGCGTTCGCGCAGGCGCTGTCGACGATGGCGCTCTACTCCGACGGGCATCCGGCCCGCAACCGGGCCATCGACCGCGCATACGAGCTGCTGCGCGACCTGCAGGCGTCGGACCCGCAGCCGGAGTTCAGCTTCCTGGGCGAGGAGACGGTCTACCGGAACATCGCGATGCGCGAGATGCGCGACTGGGAGTGGGCCGGCCGGCTGGCCAACGCGGGGGTGCAACGGCTGGAGTTCGACGACGCCGTGGGACGCGAGGAATTCGAGTACTTCCTGGACCAGGTGCTGGCGCGGCTCACGCTCTCGGTGGTGGACACGTCGGAGGCGCGCCAGACGCGGCCGTCGTCCATCAAGTTCGGCGCGATCGGCATTCGCGGTGAGACGAAGGCGCTGCAGGACGCGTACGACGCGCCAGTGGAAACGGCGACGATCGGCTACTCGCTGGGCGAGGAGGTGGAAGCGGTGCGCTGGATGCACACCGAAGTGGGCGACCGGGCGACGCTGCCGCTGCTGGAAGCCGAGAGCGTGGTGCGGTCGCTGAGCGTGGCGATGCACGGCGAGAGCGAGATGGTGCTGCCCCTGCTCGAACTGCGCCAGTTCGACGAGTACACGACGACGCACTGCCTGAACGTGTCGGTGCTGACGATGGCGCTGGCCGAACATCTGGGGATGGGGGCCGCCGACGTACGCACGTTCGGCGTGGCCGGGCTGCTGCACGACCTGGGGAAGGTGCGGGTGCCACTGGAGATCCTGAACAAGCCCGGCAAGCTGACGGACGAAGAGCGGGTGGTGATCCAGAGCCACACGGTGGAGGGGGCGAAGATCATCATCACCAGCGATCGCGAACTCGACCTCGCCGCGGCGGTGGCGTACGAACATCACATCATGCTGAACGGCGGCGGCTACCCGAAGCGGCACTTCGACCGCGACACGCACAAGGCGAGCAAGCTGGTGCACGTGTGCGACGTGTTCGACGCCCTGCGCACGAAACGCCCCTACCGCGACGCGTGGGAAACGGAACGGGTGCTCGGCTATCTGGAGGAGAAGACGGGGAGCGAGTTCGACCCCGACGTGGCCGTGCCGTTCATTCAGATGATGCGGAGCCTGGAGGGGAAGGTGGTCCGGCCCGAGGGGTTGGACGTGATGCCGGCCGGCGAGCCGGTGGTGGACCGGGGGCAGCTGGCGGACGACTGACCGGCGATGGAAAGCGGTTGCCGCGACGCCCGGCCGGCCAGCCGCGCCAACTCCCGAAGTGCTTATGTGGATTGGAGTTGCGGTGTGATCGCCGGGCCGATCGGTTCCCGGCTGTGCAAGTTATTCCGCGCATGGCGTCTCACGGGTAGAACCAACCCGGAGACACCATGCGCTTCTCATTCATAGCCGCCGCCCTTCTGGTGCCCGCCGCATTGGCGGCGCAGGGCCGGCTGATTCCGATGTGCGCCACCGCCATCCCGGCGGATGGGCCGCGCACCGCGATGCCCTGCCAGGCACAGGTGGTCCGCACCCGCAGCGACGTGCGCGGCGTGCTCACCAACCGCGTGGTGCGCTACACGGTGACCGAGGAATTCGTGAACCGCGGCGGGCGGCTGGGCGAGGCGGACTATCTGTTCCCGCTGCCGCCGGGCGCGGCGTTTCGCGATCTCAAGCTGTCGATCAACGGCCAGATGGTGAGCGGCGAGACCATGGACGCCCAGCACGCGCGCGGCGTGTACGAGGAGATCGTGCGCAAGCTGCGCGACCCGGCGCTGGTGGAGTGGATGGGGTCGGGGCTGCTGCGCACGCGGATCTTTCCCATCCAACCGGGCGAGACGAAGCGGGTGGTCGTGACGTACGAAGCGGTGGTGCCGCGCGAGGGCGATGCGCTGCGCGTGGAGTACCAGCGCGGCGGCGCCGCCGGCCGGCCGAGCGGGCCGCCGGTACGTCCGTTGGAGGATGAGGCGGCCGAACCGACGATCCGCCCGGCGGCGAGCTTCGAACTCGCCTATCCGCGCGGCGAAGCGCTGGCCGCGCCGTACTCGCCCACCAACCGGATCCAGGTGCGCGACGACGGACGGATGCAGGTGGTGCGCGTGCTGGGCGACGCGCCCAACGTGACGCTGCTGTTTCCCGTGCGGTTGGGAAACCGGGCGGCGATCTCGGTGCTCACGCACGCCCAGCTCGACGACAGCGGGTTCGCGATGATCACCGTGTCGCCGCCGGCCACGCACGAGGCGCCGAGCGCGCGGGACGTGACGTTCGTGGTGGATGTGTCGGGGTCGATGTCGGGGCGCAAGATCGAACAGGCGCGGGCGGCCGGGCTGCAGCTGCTGGCCACGCTCCGGCCCAACGACCGGTTCCGGTTGATCGACTTCTCCAATGACGTGCGCGACTTCCGGTCGGGGTTCACCTTCGCCACGGCGGCCAACGTCGCGGCCGGCCGCCGCTATCTGGACGGTCTGTCGGCGGGCGGCGGAACCAACATCGCGGCGGCGCTGGACGACGCGCTGCGCGGCAGCGGCGAGTCGCGCGACGAGATGCCGGCCCGCGACCAGCGGCTGAGTCTCGTGCTGTTCCTGACCGACGGGATGCCGACGGTGGGCATGACCAACGCCGCGCAGATTGCCGAACTCGCCGGCCGCGAGCGCGGCGGCACGCGCCTGTTCACCTTCGGGCTCGGCGCCGACGTGAATTCCGCCCTGTTGGAGCAGTTGGCCATGGATGGGCGGGGCACGGCGCAATTCGTGCGTCCCGACGAGGACGTGGAGCGCATGGTCGGTGTGGTGGCCGGCCGGCTCACCGATCCGGTGGCGACGGATCTCCGGGTGCGGGTGGACGGCCACGACGTGCAGCTGCGCGACGTGGTGCCGGCGATGCCGATGGATCTGTTCGGCGGCGAAGACCTGGTGGTGATGGCCCGATACACGGGGCACGGCGCGGCCCGGGTGACGGTGGAGGGCCGCGCGCGCGGCCGCGCGATCCGGTGGACCTCGGACGCGACGTTCACCGACGCGTCGCGCGACAACGGCTTCATTCCGCGGCTCTGGGCGGCGCAGCGCATCGGCTACCTGAGCGCCGAACGCCGGCGGCACGGCCCAAACCCCGAAGTGGACGGGGAGATCCGCGCGCTGGGCGAGCGGTATGGCATTCCCACGGAGTTCACCTCATATCTGGTGCAGGAGCCGCGCGACATGGCGGCGATCGGCGCCGCGAATGCGCCGATGCCGGTGCGACGCGGCGGGTCGGGGGCACTGCAGCCGCCGGGCGTCAACCTGCAGGGTGTCGTGACCACGTCGGTGGCCGGCGCGCCCAAGTCGGCCGCGGAGGCGAATTTCGAAGCGGCGAAGATGGCGTCGGCGCAACGCTCGGCCAACTCGATGGCGATGCTGGACTCCCTCTCGGCGGCCAGCGGCGCGGCGGGCACGGTGCGGGTGGTGGACGGACACACGTTCACACTGCGTGACGGACGCTGGGTGGACGGACAGCTCACGGATTCCACACGGACGGTCCAGGTGCAGTCATTCTCCAAGAGCTACTTCGCCCTGCTCGATCGCATTCCAACGCTGCGCGCGATGGTGGCGCTGGGGGATCGGGTGGTGATGGTGGGACGTGACGTGGCGATCGAGATCGTGCCGCAGGCGCCGGAGTTGACGGGCGTCGAACTCGACCGGGTGGTGCGCGCCTGGTAACCCCGGGCGCCGCATGCATGCACGACGCCGACCGGTTGTTCCGCGAATATCACGGACCGCTCGTGCGCTACCTGACGAGACGGTTGGGCGATCGCGACTGGGCCGAGGAGGTCGCGCAGGAGACGTTCCTGCGCGCCCTCCGCCAGCGCACCCTGGCCAACGAGCGGGCGTGGCTGTTCACGGTGGCCACGAACCTGGTGCGCGACGCGGCGCGCCGGGAATCACGCCGCCGCCGCCGTCTGGATCTGCTGCGGGCGGAGGAGTCGGAACGGATGGTGGAGTCGCCGGCCTCGGCCATGGAGCGGGCGGAGGAACAGGCCCGGGCCCGGCGGGCGCTGGAGCAGCTGCCGGAGCGCGACCGCGAGGCACTGCTGATGCGCGAGGAGGGGCTGAATTACGAGGAGATTGCCGAAGCGCTCGGGTTGTCGGTGGGGTCGGTGGGGACGACGCTGGCCCGGGCGCGGCGGCGGCTGGTGGAGGTGTTCGAGGAGCGCTCCAGTAAAGCGGCCGGCGCGTGAGCCGGCCGGAGACACGGCGAGGAACGATGAAGCATCTCGAGGAAGGAACGATTCACGCGTGGCTGGACGGAGCGTTGGGCGCCGATGAGGCGGCCGCGGTGGAGCGCCATTTCGCCGACTGCGAGGATTGCGCCGCCCGCGTGGCGGAAGCGCGGGGGTTGGTGGCCGGCGCGTCGCGCATTCTCTCGGCGCTGGACGACGTGGGAGCGGAAATCGTTCCGAGCCGGGCGCCGGAGGTCACGCGGATGCGCAGACGTCCGAAGGTCACACGGGTGGTGGCGTGGTTGGCGGCCGCCGGTCTGCTCCTGGCCGTGGGGCTGGAGACGCGGACGAGAACGGCGGGGGAGTTCGCGGCCGGCAGCGGCATGGCGGTGCCGGCGGGAAGCGTGGGCACGAGTGGCGCGGACAGCCGGAAGGCGGTCGCGCCGGCGGCGAACGCGCCTCGCGAGACGGCGAAGCCGGCGGTCACGCAGCCGCCGAGGCCCGACTCGACTCACACACCGGAGCCGAAGGCCGCGCCGGCCCCGGTCCGCGCACAGCGTCAGGAGGCGGCAAAGGCCGGCGGCGCTCCACCGGCTGCCCCGGTGGGAAGCGCGGCAACGAAGGCGCCAACGGCTATGGATCTGGCAGCCGGGGTGCGGGCGGGGGCGGGGGCGGGGGCGGGAGCGGGCGATTCGGCGGCGAGACGCGCACGTACGGAATCGGCGTTCAACGGGCTCAAGCTCCAGGACGTCGTGGTGACGAGCGTTTCCGAAGCGGCGGAGCAGGCACCGGCGGTCGGCAGCGCGCCGGTCTGTTTCAGCGACCTTCCGACGGCTCCGGCGCCGATGCCGGTGGCGGCGGGGGCCCAACGGAGCGTGGCAGGGGCCGCCACCGGCGCGGTGGACGCCGCAGCGGCGAATGCGGCGCGCGACCAGCTGGCGCCGAGTATGCTGATGCTCGATACGACGCCGGTGTCGCCGGGCGCCGCGGGCACGGACGCGCCGCGGAAGCTGCTCGGCGCCACGGGCGTGGTGGGCGAGTGGCAGCTGCTGCGCTCAGCGGCGGGTGCTGGCCGCGACTCGCTGATACTCCGGTTCGGCCAGCCGCCGGTGCGCACGATGCGGGGCGAATTGACGGCGGGAGGGGGGCAGTTGAAGGTCGGGTTCCAGGTGATGAGTCGCGTACGGTGCGCGACGGTGCGGCGCTGAGTGCGTCGCACGCAGCGTCACGGCCTCACCCTCGCACACCCATCAGCGCCCGCCGCACCCAGTCGGTGAGCTGCGGGTCGTCGGCGATCACCTCGGCGTCCACCACCACCCAGGTGCCCATGGGACGCTCCCCGCCCGGCGCGAAGGGGGTAACGCCCGGCTCCTCGAGGGCGCGCGAGTAGTCGTCGGGTGTGAGCTTGGCGATGATCGCCTCCTCGCCGACGATCACGAAGGCGTGCTTGCCCGACATGAACCCGCGGCCGCCGAAGACGTTCTTCTGACGGATGGCGCGCTCTCCGATCTGGTCGAGGGCGTCGGCAACGCGGGTAGCGAGACCTGGATCGTATTTCATTTTCGCTATGCCCGTTCCAGTTCCTCTTCGAGTTCTTCCGTTTTCTCGACGGCCTTGAGGGCGGTGCGGCCGGCGGCGAGGGCCCCGAGCACGATGTAGATGTAGAACGTGTAGAGGCGCCACCAGACGAGGGCCGCCACCCCGAGCCCGCCGGGAATCACGTGGCCGAGGGCGGCGCGGAAGCCGAGTTCGACGGCGCCACCGCCGCCCGGGGCGGGCACGACCGACGCGCCGTACAGCAGCCCCAGCGGCCAGAGCGCCAACGGGGCCAGGGGAATGGTGCGGACCGACGTGAGCACCAGCGCGGGGAGCATGAACAGCCGGCTCGCCACGTGCACGAACGACATCAGGAACGCCCCCGTGGCCCATCGCAGATCGACGTTCTTCACGTTGTCGACGGTGGTGCGCACGCGGTCGAACCAGCGCCGGACCACGCGCCAGCGTCCCTCGTGGAGCCCGATGCGCCTGGCCCACGCCGGCGGTTGGTCGCCCACCTGGCGTCGCGAGAGCGTGACGCCCACGGCGCCGATGCCGATGACGAATACGGAATAGCCGCCGAGGACCCCGACCAGCGCGCTGAGCACGAGCCCGGCGTGGCGAAAGACGATGGTGCAGACGACGACCACGGCGGCCAGCGAGAGCATTTCGAGAAAGAGATCGGCGAACAGAATGACGAGCGCCTTGGAGGTCTCGATGCCGCTCTGCGCGAGCACGATGTAGCGCGCCGGCTCGGCGCCCGAGCGGCCGGGGGTGATGTTGGCGGCGAGGTCGCCGGCGAGACAGGTGCGGAGCGAGGCGCGCAACGACAGGCGGACGCCCACCGAGCGGGCGCTCCAGGTGAGCTTCACGGTGCGGGCGGCGACCTCGACGACGACGAGGAGGATGGCCAGGGCGTGCGCCTGCCACGGAATGGAGAACTCGATGCCGGTGGTGGACCATCCGGCAATCGTGTAGGCAGACACGCCGAGCACCGCCGCGAAGGAGACGGCGGTGAGGAACCAGCGGCGTTGGAGCAGGGTCCAAGGGCGGCGCAAGAGGCAGTGGCGAGGGCGTGAAGCCGTGAAGCCGTCGGGAGGCGGGACGGTGAGGCGAAAGTTCGCCTGCGGGCGGGGGGAGTCAACGGGGCACCGGCGCGTGCGGCACCCCGGGCGGCACGGCGGATCCGGATTCTCACGCCGCATCTCCACCGGATGCGACGAACCGCCCCACCACCGGTGCTCCGGTGGTGGGGCGGTTCACGAACGACTGCCGTGTACGGTCTACTCTTCGTCCGCCGCCCCCGCCTTGCCCTTCAGGGCGTCGGCAATCCGATGCCGGAGGTCGGCGATGTGCGCCTTGCTCATGCGATCGGTGGTGCGACCCTCGGCGGCCTTGAGTTCGGCGTCGAGCGCCACCAGTTCGGCGCGGACCGAGGGATACAGATCCGAGAGCTTGGGATCGAGCTGCGGCGCGCCGCCACGGCCACCACGGCCGCCGCGACCGGCGGCTGCGGCACTGGGGGCGGGCGGGTTGAGTTTGGCGTTCAGATTCTCCACGTACGCGCGCTGCAGCGCGCGGCGGTAGATGTCGATCTTCGTGCCTCCGCGCAACTCACTGAACAGGCCGTACCGCAGATCGGAGAGCATTTCGGGAATCGAATATCCATCTCCCGCCCTGGCCCGGGCATCGTATTCGGCCATCCGAATCAGCCGCTGATTCTGGAGCAGCGAACTCAGAATGCCCGCCTGGGCGCTCGAGATCCGCTGCACCGAGCCGGTGGGCTCGATGCGACGGAGCACGTTCTCGTCCAGGAAGAACACGGGGGTTGCGAAGGCGTTCTCGTTGAGGAACTTGACGGCCGCCACCTGGCGGGCGCGTCCGACGGGCGTGAACAGCACGCCGGCCTGGCTGGGATACTTGTCCTGCGAAGTGGCCCCGCCCACGACGTTGGTCACGTGCGTGAGTTCGGTGCGCCACTGCCCGACGAGGCGGCCGTACAGCGAATTGAGTTCGTCGTAGTTCTCGGTCTTGTCGGTGGTCGTGGCGGGGATGAGGTACTGGATCTCGCGCTTGATGTTGCGGAGCCCCCAGCCGGTGGCCTTCACCGCGTCCTGATCGCCCACGGCTTCGGTCTCCTCACCGGGATCGCTGCCGGCCTGCCCGGCGGTGGTGAAGCGGTACCAGGGGACGGTGTCCTGCTCGTGCGCCCACCGGTCGAGCGTGGCGCGCTCGGCTTCGGGGGTGGTGGCGCCGGGAATGGGCGCGTAGCCCCAGTGCGTGGCCCAGATGTCGTATGGGCCCTGCACCGGCGTCAGCAACTCCACGGGAATGTTGTCCTCGGGCTGCACGAGATAGTTGAAGCGCGAGTAGTCCATGAGCGTCGGCGTATGGCCGTACTTGCGCAGGAAGGTGACGCTGCGCAGCGAGTCGGTGGGATACTCGGCGCTCGCCTTCATGTTGTGCTGGAAGCCGATCGTGTGTCCCACCTCGTGGGTGAGCACGTACTCGAGCAGCCGTCCCATGAGCGAATCGGGGAACGGGAAGCTGCGGGCACGTGGATCGACGGCGGCCGCCTGGGTGAAATACCAGGACAGCTGGAGGTGCTGCACGTTCTGGTAGAACTGGATGTGGGCTTCGAGAATCTCGCCGGAGCGCGGGTCGTGCACGTTGGGCCCGGACGCGTTCTCGGTGGTGCTGGGGAGCCACCGGACCACGGAATACCGGGCGTCCTCGGGCGACCAGTCGGGATCGTCCGGCGCTTCCCTGGCGATGATGGCGTGGCTGAAGCCCGCCGCCTCGAACGCCGGCTGCCAATCCTCGATCGCCTTCTTGAACCAGGGGACCCACTTCTTGGGAGTGGCCGGGTCGATGTAGTAGACGATCGGCTTCACGGGGTCGGACACCGCCTTCGAGGGATCCTTCTTCTCCAGGCGGTAGCGCGTGATGAAGCAGCGCTCGTGGGTCATGTCCCCGGTGTCGGTGTAGTCGGTGAGCCGCACCGAGAAGTATCCGACGCGGTCGTCGCAGTAGCGCGGCATCATCGGCACGTCGGGCAGGCGATGGAAGCTCCAGCTCATGACGATCGTGTTGGACGGCCGCGTGGTGCCGCCCTGGCCGAACCCGCCGCGCCCGGGCGCGGCTGCCGCGCCGCCGCGGCCCGCGTTCTGCGCGTAGGTGAGCGTGGCGTACACGTTCACGTTGTCGGGAAAGGGCGTCGCCCGCTCGATCCACGACCGTTGCGCGTCCACGTTGCCGGGAATGCGCGTGCCGGGTCCGAGTTCCTGCGGCGGCTGCGTGAACAGCCGCGAGACGTCGATGACCACAGAGCTGTCGGGGCCGTACGCCTCGACGTTGAAGGCGGCGATGATGTCGGGCACGTTGGCGTTCTGCACCGCCTGGTATTCCGGCGTGGCGGAGTCGGCGATCGCTTCGTACGAGATGCCGCGCAGGTAGACGCGGTCGTCGCGCAGTTCCCACCGGTACACGTGGTTGCTGACCGCCTGTCCGCCATAGCCGACGCCGAGCGTGGTCTTGGCGATCTCGGTGACGAGCAACTCGTCCTTGCCGAGCTGATTGCGCGGGATCTCGAACAGGTACTGCGATCCGATCTGGTGGACGTCGAACATGCCCTTGCGCGTCTTGGCCTCGGCGGTGACGACGCGCCGGTAGGGACGCGGGTTGGGTTCGGCGTTGGCGCCGCCACCCCGCCCTCCGCGGCCGGCGGGTGCCTGGGCTTCGCCGGCTGGCGCGCCCGCCCCGCCACCACGGCGGCCGGCATTGCCGGGGGTCTGGGACGCGGGTGCCGGAGTGGGCGCCGGCGGGGGGGCAGGCGTCGGCGTGGGGGCCGACGAGCAGGCGGCCGCCACGAGCAGCGCCGCCGCGAGGCGGGGGGAGAATCGAGGCATGGGAACGGGGGGTGAGGGAGGGGGAGGGAGGGAGGGAACGACGGGCTGACAAACAGCGGAGGGCGGCACACGACCGATGGGAGGAACTCGCGCACGGGGGTACTGCGTCACCGCTCTCCTCCCCACTCTACGCCGGCGCCGCCCCCGACGTTCAATCGTACCTTCCCAACCCGCGTGCCGATAGCGCATGTTGGGGAGTTACAGTGGTTCAAAATCGCCAGGAATCCGCAGGAGGCTGAAGTGATTGGAATTCGTTCTCGATGCGCGATCGCCCTCGGGGGGCTGATCGCTGCCACGCCGGTTGCCGTTCGCGCCCAGCGCAACGGTCCCCCGCACCCCGTAACCACCGCCAACGCCATGGTTTCGGTGCCCTTCGACAGTCTGGCGTTCACCGGGCTCCGGTGGCGTGAAATCGGACCGTTTCTGGGCGGCCGGTCGGTGGCCGCGTCGGGGTCGGTGGCGCGGCCGGACGAGTACTACATGGGCACGCCGGGGGGCGGCGTCTTCAAGACGGAAGACGGCGGACAGAGCTGGTTCCCGGCGAGCGACGGATTCTTCGGCGGGACGATCGGCGCCATCACCGTGGCCCCGTCCAATCCCGACATCGTGTACGTGGGCGGCGGCGAATACCCGATGCGCGGCAACGTGTCGTACGGCGACGGGGTGTGGAAGAGCACCGACGCCGGCAAGAGCTGGAGCTACCTGGGGCTCGGCGACACGCGGCAGATCGAGAAGATCGTGGTGAACCCGACCGACCCCGACATCGTCTACGTGGGCGCGTTCGGCCACATCTTCGGACCGAACGCCGAGCGCGGCGTGTTCAAGTCCACCGACGGCGGCAAGTCGTGGAAGAAGATCCTGTTCCGGAACGACTCCACGGGCGTGGCCGACCTGATCATGGATCCCGCGGACCCGAACACCCTGTACGCGAGCTTCTGGCAGGCGTACCGGCTGCCGTGGACGTTCAGCAGCGGCGGCGCGGGGAGCACGCTGTACAAGACCACCGACGGCGGCGACCACTGGACGGAGCTCAAGAACAATCCGGGGCTGCCGGCCGGCATTTGGGGCAATAGCGGGCTCGCCATCTCGGCGGCCAACCCGAGCATCGTATGGGCGCTCATCGAAGCCAAGCACGGTGGGCTGTACAAGTCGAGCGATGCCGGCGCCACCTGGCGCCTGGTGAACGACGAGAACGACATCAAGCAGCGCGCCTGGTATTACATGAAGATCACCGCCGATCCGCAGGACACGCAGACGGTGTACATCAACAACGTGTCGTTCATGAAGTCGGCGGACGGCGGCAAGACCTTCCGCGGCATCCGCGGCGGCGGGCACGGCGATTCGCACCACCTGTGGATCGCGCCGAACGATCCGAAGCGGATGATCGAGACCAACGACGGCGGCGCCCGGGTGACCACGGACGGCGGGCAGAACTGGACGGACGAGGACATGCCCACCGGCCAGTTCTACCACGTGATCGCGACCACCGACTTCCCGTACAAGGTGTGCGGGGCCCAGCAGGACCGGTCCACCGAGTGCGGCGCGAACCGCGGCACGCTGGACGAGTCGAACTGGGAGAGCGCCGGCGGTGGCGAGTCGGGGTGGATCGCCTCGCGCACTGACGAGCCGTGGACGGTGTACGCCGGCAGCTACGGCAATCTGCTCACGCGCAAGGACATGCGGACGGGACTCACCGAGAACGTGAACCCGTGGCCGGACAATCCGATGGGCCACCCGGCCCGGGATCTCAAGTACCGGTTCCAGTGGACGTTCCCGATCATCGCCTCGGTGCACAATCCGGACGCGGTGTACGCGGGCGCGCAGAGTGTGTTCAAGTCCACCGACCGCGGGCACAGCTGGACGGTGATCTCGCCCGACCTCACGTACCACGATCCGGCCACGCTCGGCGACGCCGGCGGGCCGCTGACCAAGGACCAGACGTCGGTGGAGTACTTCGGGACGATCTTCGTGATCGCCGAGTCGCCGCTCAAGGCCGGCGAACTGTGGACGGGATCCGACGACGGCAAGATCTTCCTGACCCGCGACGGCGGGAAGACGTGGAGCGACGTCACGCCGAAGGGGCTCGCCAAGTTCACCAAGATCTCGAGCATCGATCCGAGCGCCCACGAGGACGGCGTGGCCTACGTGGCCGCCAACCGCATCAAGCTCGACGACAACCACCCGTATCTGTGGAAGACGGTGGACTACGGGAAGCACTGGGTGCAGATCCAGGGTACGCTCCCCGACACCGAGCCCGCGCGGGTGCTGCGCGAGGATCCGAACCGGCGCGGGCTGCTGTTCGCGGGCACGGAACGGTCGGTGTACTTCTCGCCGGACGACGGCCATAGCTGGCAGTCGCTGGCGCTCAACCTGCCGCTGGTGCCGGTGCGCGATCTGACGTTCAAGGACGGCGATCTGATCGCCGCCACGCACGGCCGCGGCTTCTACATCATGGACAACATCAGCTCGCTGGAGCAGCTCTCGGACCAGGTGCTGGCCAGCGATGCGTACCTGTTCAAACCCGAGAACCAGTACCGCGAGGCGGGCGGGCGCGGCGGGTTCGGCGGCTTCGGCCGCGGGGGCGGGCGCGGTGGCGATCCCACCGTGGCGGTGCATCCCACCGGCGAGAACCCGCCCAGCGGGATCGCCGTGCAGTACTGGCTCAAGGCGCCGGGCAAGACGGTGACGCTCGATTTTCTCGACGCCAAGGGCACGCTCATCCACCGCTACTCGACGTCGCCGGCGCTGCAGCCGGCCCCGGAGAATCGGGGCGGACGCGGGGGCCGTGGCGGATTCGGCGGCGGCGTGGCGCGGCCGGTGAACAAGGCCGGCGTGAACACGTTCACCGGCTGGGACATGCGGTACGCCGACGCGCACAGCTTCAACGGCATGGTGCTCTGGGCCGCCGGCACGACGGGCCCGATGGCGCCCCCGGGCACCTACACGGTGCGGCTGGCCGTGGACGGCAAGCAGGTGGGCACGCAGACCTTCAAGCTGCTGCCCGACCCGCGCATCAAGGGCGTGACGCAGGCCGACTACGACGCCCAGTTCGCGCTGCTGCTCAAGATCCGCGACAAGTTCTCGGCGACGAACGACGCCGTGAAGACGATCCGCTACGTGATGTATCAGCTCGACGACCGGGAGAAGCAGCTGCCGGCGGCGCAGAAGAGCGCGTTCGAGGCAGCGGTCACGCCGCTGCGCGACTCGCTGCAATCGGTGGCCGATTCGCTGTACCAGTCGCAGAGCCACGCGAGCGAGGATCCGCTGAACTATCCGATCCGGCTGAACAACCGCATCGGCGCCCTGATGGGCGTGGTGTCGAGCGCGTGGGGACGGCCGACGAAGCAGTCGTACGAGGTGTACGACCTGCTGAGCGGGCTCATCGACATCCAGCTGGCGCGCATGAAGGCGGCGATGGCCGGCGTGAGCCGGGTGAACGCGGTGCTGAAGTCGGCGGGGCTTTCGGCCGTCGACGTGGCGGCGAAAGAGGTGCCGGGGAGTGAGAATGCCGGGGGCGGTGGGGAGGCGCTCGATCCGGACGGGAACTGAACAGCCAACGGGTTCGGGGACCGTGCGCGAGTGCTCGGTAGGGCAGACGGCAAACCGAATGAAACGCCGATGACGCGGAGCTGCGCGGAAGAACGCGGATAACTGCAACTGCCCGACAAGGGAGAACGGCACACCCATCGAGATCTCGACGGGTGTGCCGTTCCCCGTTTCTATGGTGCTGTGGTTATCCGCGTTCTTCCGCGACCTTCCGCGTCATCAGCGGTTCCATCGGTTTGAACCCCGCCCTATTGCGTACCCACCGGGCGACGGGAGATCGACGGTTCGACGTTCTAGTGCTGTTCCACGTCCACCGCCATTCCCATGGCGTGGTAGCCCTTGTCCACGTACACCGTGGTGCCGGTGATGCCCGACCCGAGGGATGACGCCAGGAAGGCGGCGGCGTTGCCCACCTCGACGGCGTCGAGCTTGTCGGTGAGGGGGGCGTTGCGCGAGACGTACTCCACCATCTTCTCGATGATCCCGATGGCGGTGGCGGCGCGCGAGGCGTAGGGGCCGGCGCTGATCGTGTTCACGCGCAGCCCCCACCGGCGGCCCGCCTCGAACGCCAGGGTGCGGGTGTCGCTCTCGAGAGCGGCCTTGGCCGACGACATGCCGCCGCCGTAGCCCGGCACGGCGCGTTCGCTGGCCATGTACGTCAGCGAGAGCACCGAACCCCCGGGGCGCATCAGCGGTCCCAGGCGCTGGAGCATCGAGACCAGGGAGTACGCGCTCACGCTCAACGCCGCCAGGTAGCCGGCGCGGCTCGTCTCGAGCAGGGGCTTCTTGACCTCGGGGCCGTTGGCCAGCGAGTGGACGACGATGTCGAGCGGTTGGGGCCCGAAGTCCTCGACGAGGCGCGCCGCCAGCCCCTCCACCGAGCAGTCCCCCGTATCCTTGTAGCGTTTGGAGGTCCGCAGGTCTTCGGGAATCTCGGCATAGGTATCGAAGGCGGCGTCGAGTGGGTAGATCTTCTCGAAGGCCATCAGCTCGCCATTCGCGAGGCGCCGGGCCTCGTCCATCTTTCCCCGTTCGAGCAGATTGAGGAAGATGTTGAGGGCCGGCGGCCACGTTCCCACGCAGACCGAGGCGCCGGCCTCGGCAAGACACTTGGCGATGGCGAAGCCGAAGCCGCCGTCGTCGGCAACGCCGGCGACGAGCGCGCGACGGCCGGTGAGATCGATATTCAGCATGACACTAGATACGGCACTCGGAACATCGGGACAAGAGGACGGGCGGGCGGCGGCGGAACGGGTTCAGGGTACCGGACCGGTCGGCGTGCCGCTGTTTTCGCGCGGCCTCTGGCGGGTGGCGTCGGCCAACGTGTCGAGCGGCAACCGCGTGCATCTGCTGCACGACGGACCGGAGACGTTCGACGCGATGATCCGGCTCATCGAGGGCGCGCAGGAATCGGTGTCGCTGGAGAGCTACATCTTCCGCTCGGACAGCGTGGGCCAGCGGTTCGCCGGCGCGCTCAAGGCGGCAGCGGCGCGCCAGGTGAACGTGCGCGTGATCATGGACGGGATCGGCATGCGGGGAACCGGCCGCCGCTACCTGCGCGATCTGCGCCAGCACGGCGTGGACGTGCGGGTGTTCAACCGCCCCGGACTCAAGCTCTGGCTCGGGCTCATTCCCCGCGACCACCGGAAGCTGCTGGTGGTGGACGATGCGGCGGGGATCACGGGCGGGGTCGGCATCGGACGCGAGTGGACCACGGGGGTGGCGGAACGCCGCCGGTCGCGCTGGCGCGACACGGCGCTCCGCGTCGAGGGGCCGGCGGCACTCGACATGGGGGACGCGTTCGACACGATGTGGCGCCGCGTCACCGGGGAACGCGTCAAGCGGGTGCGCCACCTGCGCGCCATGGCACGCGGGGCCAACCTCGATCCCGCCACGCACGAGAGCGCTCTCGTGGGCATCATCGAGGGCGAACCGCTGCGCATGCGCGCCGCGCGGGCGCTCCAGATGCAGGCGATCAGCGCCGAACGTTCGATCTGGCTCGCGAGCGCGTACTTCGTGCCCGCCCCGTCGGAGCGCGAAGCGCTGATCGGGGCGGCGCGCGACGGCGTAGACGTCCGCGTGCTCGTCCCGAGCCGAAACGACCACCCCTGGGTGACGATCCTGACCCGGCGCTACTACCGGCGCCTGCTCACCAACGGGGTGCGGATCTGGGAATGGCAGGGCGAGATGATGCACGCCAAGACGAGCGTGATCGACGGGAGCTGGGTGCGCGTGGGGTCCACCGACGTGAACTTTCTGAGCGTGGGCGTGAACTACGAACTCGACGCCGTGGTGCAGGACCACGCGCTGGCGTACGAGGCCCAGATGATGTTTCTGGACGACCTGCGGCAGAGCCGGGAAGTCACGCTGAAGTCGAAGTTGGTGACGCCGTGAGGAGGGCCCGGCAGACGGACAGCCGGAGAGCGGGAGCATGTTCAGCAGTCATCCGCGTCATCCGCGCGATCCGCGATATTGTAGTTCCCATGGTTGATGCCCTGGTGGCGGAGCAGGCATTGGGCGCCAGCAGGGCTCGAACAGATTGAACTGCCATTACGCGGATTGCGCGGAAACTACAACAACAGGGGAACTGCATTTCATGCGGGCATCGCGATGGGTGGTGAGTGTGATGACGGGGCTGGTGTTGGCCGGCTCGACGGCGGGCGCCCAGACGAGGAGCGTTCGGCCCGACAGCGTGACGGGGCCGCTGTTCACGACGACCGACGCCTGGGTAGCCGGCGGGTTCGCGGCGGCCACGGCGCTCGTCTGGCCGATGGACGGGAGCCTGGCCCGGCGCCTGCAGCTGCCGGGCAACCAGAACAACGCGACGTTCAGCAACGGCGCCAAGATATTTCGGCAGCTCGCCGACCCCGGCACCGTGATCATCAGCGGCGGCCTGTGGGTGGCCGGCCGGCTCACCGACGACCGCACGATGGCCGACATCGGCCTGCACTCCGGCGAGGCGATCGTCAGCTCGGCGGTGGCGGGCTGGGTGATCAAGAGCCTGGCGGGGCGCGCCCGGCCCCGCGTGGACATCACCCGTCCGCACGACTTCAAGTTGGGACGGGGGTTCGGGGCCCGGGGCGACTACCAGTCCTTTCCCTCGGGGCACACGCTGGCCGCCTTCTCGCTGGCCAGCGCGGTGACGGCGGAGGCGGGGCGCTTCTGGCCGCACGAGCAGCCGCTGATCGGAGTGCTCACCTACGGCGGCGCCACGCTGTCCGGCGTCTCGCGCATGTACAACAACGCCCACTGGGCAAGCGACGTGATGCTCGGCGCCGGCATCGGCACGCTCTCCGGGCTCATGGTCGTACGGTGGAATCGCCTGCACCCGGACAACTGGTTCGACCGGACGTTTCTGCACCTGTCGGCGCTGCCGAATGCCGGCGGCGGGATGGACGTGGGGTACCACGCTGCGTGGTGACGGCGCCTCCGGCATGAAATCGGGGATCATCATCATCGCGCCGCTGGAGCCGCCGCTGCGGGAGCGCGTGCTCGCGCTCCAGGAGCGATTCGATCCCAAGCTGGCCGCGCTGCAGCCGCCGCACCTCACCGTGGCCGGGTCGTCGGGCATGGGACCGATCTCCACCCGCACCTCGCTCGACGAGCTGCGCGGAACATTGGAGCCCATCGCCCGCACCACGGCGCCGATGCGGCTGCGGTTCGGCGCGCCCGTGCGGTTCATGCAGACCAACGTCGTGGTCCTTCCGCTCGACCCGCACGGCCCCATCCGTACGCTGCACGACCGGATCAAGGGGAGCGGCCTGCTGTACGAGCGCCCGCGCTTCACCTTCACGCCGCACGTGACGTTGAGTTTCTTTCCCGAGCCGACGGCGGCGAATCTGCGCGCGATGCTCGCGTTGCGGATCGACGAACCGGTGGTGCTGCGGCGCATCCAGTGTCACGAGACGCTGGATCTGACCAGAACCCGGCTGCTGCTGGAACTGGAATTGACGGGCCCCGGCCCCGACTGAGATCCCCATGCCCCCATCGATCGTCGACGAGCTGGAGCGCGACATGGCCCCCGAGGTGGCGGCGGCATTCACGCAGCTGGCCGTCGAGTATCTGGCGCAGACGCGCGACGCGACGCAGCGCGTGACCACGCGCCACACAGCAGCGGAACTGGCGGCGCGGTTCGCCGAGCCGATGCCGCGCGCCGGGCGCAGCGTGGCCGAGATCGTGGCCCGGCTTCGCGACGACGTGATCGCCGAGAGCAACCATCTGTACCACCCGCGCTACGTGGGGCACCAGGTGTCGGCGTCGCTGCCGGCCGCGGTGTGGACGGAGTCGCTGATCGGCGCCCTCAACCAGTCCGTGGCCGTGTTCGAAATGTCGCCGGTGGGCACGGTGCTGGAAACGCAGGTCGTCCGCTGGATGTGCGACCTGGTGGGGTGGGGCGCCGGCGCCGGCGGGACGCTCACGTCGGGGGGCACCGAAGCGACGCAGACGGCGCTGCTGGCGGCCCGGGCGGCGGCGCTTCCCACGGCGTGGGCGGACGGCGTGGGAGCGCACCCGCCGGTGGTCGTGTACGGCGAGCACGCGCACTACGCGGTGTCGCGCGCGGTGGGCACGCTCGGCATCGGCGTCAACAACGCGGTGAAGATCCCGTCGCGCGATCATCGCATGGACGTGGTCGCGTTGCAGGCAACGCTCGACCGGTTGGCGTCGGAGGGGCGCGGGGTCATGGCGGTGGTGGCCACCGCGGGCTCGACGGCCACCGGGTCGTTCGACGACCTGGAGACCATCGGGGCCCTGTGCGAGGCCCGCGGCCTCTGGCTGCACGTGGACGGTGCCCACGGAGCCTCAGCGTTGCTGTCGCCCACGCACCGGGCACGGCTGGCGGGGCTCGCCCGGGCGCGGTCGATCGCCTGGGATCCGCACAAGATGATGCTGCTGCCGCTGTCGGCGGGGGCGGTGCTGGTGCGCGACGAGCAGAGCCTGGAGCGGGCGTTCTCGCAGCAGGCGCCGTACCTGTTTCACGGCCGGGAAGACGGGCGCGGTGGGGCGGCGGAGCGGCGGTGGGACCAGGGGACGCGGAGCGCGCAGTGTTCGCGCCGCACCGACGTGCTGAAGCTGTGGGTGGCGCTGCAGCGCTACGGCAGCGAGGGCATCGGGGCGCTGTACGACCGGCTGTGCGACGTGGCGTACGCCATGCACGACGAGATCGCCCGGCATCCGCAGTTCGAGGTGCTCCACGAGCCGGAGTGCAACATCCTCTGCTTCCGGTGGGTGGGCGACGGCCGCGCCGACGCGGCGACGCTCGACGCCGTGAATCGCGAACTCCGGGAGCGGTACAACGCGTCGGGGCACGGCTGGATCACGGCCACCGAGCTGGACGGCCGGCGGGTGCTGCGGGTGACGATCATGAATCCGCGCACGACGCCGGCGCACTGCCGCGAGGTGGTGGAGGCGCTGATCGCGATGGGCGACGCGATCGGCGCCGGCCGCTGAACCGCTACAGCACCTTCTTGATGGCGGTCTCGAGGTCCTGCTTCCCGCCCAGCCCGGTGTACACCACCTTGCCCGCGGCGTCGAGCACGACCACGTAGGACGTCGCGGGCGCATCGAACTTGCCGCTCGCGTCGCCGTCGGTGTCGAAGAACTGCACGCCGGGAATGTGGTACTTGGCCACGAACGCCTGCACGCGCTTGGGATTCTCGTTCACCGAGACGGCGATGTTCACGAACTTCACCCGGTCGCCGTACTTGGCCGCCATCGCGTCCATGGTGGGTCGCAGCTCCTTGCAGTTGGGGCACCAGGTGGCCCAGAACTCGATGAGCGTGGGCGTCTTGCCGACGTACGCGCTGAGGTCGGTCTTCCGGCCGTCGAGGGTGTACACCGCGGCGTTGGGGGCCTGCGTGCCGATCTCGAGGCCCAGCTCCTGGGCGGCGGCGGGCGGAGCCGCGACGGCGAGCGTGGCGGCGGCCAGTCCGAGGGCGAGGGCGCGCGTGATCGGCAGCTTCATATGACGAGTTGTCCCATCTTGAAAAGGTAATACTCGGCGACCGCCAGCATGGCGAACGCGAACAGCTTCTTGATCCAGACCATCCAGGCGCCCGCCCGCGGCAGCCGGGCCAGCGATCCCGACGACGCCCCGAGCACGATGAGCAGCGTCGACATGCCTAGGGAGAACGCGAACAGATACAGAAATCCGAGCACGGCGCTCTTGGTGGTGCTGACCCAGGTGAGCACCACCGCCATCACGGGCGCCGAACAGGGCGCGGCGACGAGCCCGGACATGGCGCCCATGACGAAGGCGCCGGAAAACTTGCCCGCCGTGCCGGCGGTGCTGGCGTGGGCCACGAGCGCGTTCGGCAGGCGCACGGGGATCACGTCGAGCATGGCCAGCGCCGCGAGTACGAGCACGTTGGCCATCACGAAGTACAACCACGGATTGGTGCTGACGGTTCCAAACAGGGTGCCGCTGAGTCCGGCGAACAGGCCGAGCGCCGAATAGACGAGGGCGAGGCCGGCGACGTAGGTGAGGGTGAGGAGGAGCGGCCGGAACCGGGGCGCGCCGGCGTCGGCGCTCTGCCCCCCGACGATCGCGATCGTGATCGGGATCATCGGATAGATGCAGGGCGTGAGGCTGGTGAGCACGCCGCCGAGGAAGACGACGGGCAGGGCGAACAGGGGGTTCGCCGAGAGCAGGTGGGAGAGGTTGGTGAAGGGCACGGGGTGAATATGGAAGGGGCCCCGGGGGGTCGACAGGGACCCTGGGTGCGATAATTTGGGGAACCCGAACAGGAAAGGGTCGATGTCGGCGGAAAGTTCCGGCGGCGGGATGCAAGGGTCCGTGCTCCGCGCGGTGGCGGCGCTCGCCGTCGCGGCGTGGCCGGCCATCGCGCAGCAACCGCGCCCGCCGCGGGTCTACCCCGGGCGCGTGGTGGGCGTGTTCGACCGGGAATCCGGGGCGCCGATCGCCGACGCGAAGGTGCTGAACGTGGCGAACGGGCTCTCGGTACAGACGTCGAGCACGGGCACGCTGTCCCTGTTCTTCGTCGACACCGCCGGGGGCCTGATCCGGATCACGAAGCTGGGCTACCAGGCCGAGATGCTGTTGGTGGCCAATTCCCCGCGCGACACCGTGCCGCTCACCATTACACTGGCCCGCGCCGGCCAGACGCTGCCGACGGTGGTGACGCGTGCGCAGCGGCATCACACGCCGCGCGGGCCGGCGGACACCGTGCGGCGGTTGGAGGACGTGGGGTTCTACGACCGGCGCATGACGACGGGCGCGCCGTCGAACGCATTCGTGACGGCCGAGAAGTTGGAGCGCATGCTCACGCTCGACGATCTCGCCGCCAACCTGGCGACGGCGAGCGGACGCGGCATCTGCGCCGAGAATCTGTACATCGACGGCGTGCGGGTGACGGTGCCGAACCGGGTGGTCTCCAAGGGGCGCGTGAGCCGGACCCTGGCGTCGCCGGCGGAACAGCTCATTCCGATCGGGGACATCGCGGGGATCGAGATGTACACGACCTCGGACGTCCCTGAGCAATTCAACTCCACCCGGGCGGCGGGGGCGCAGACCGGGTGCGCGACGTTGATCTGGACGAAGTGACGCGGGTGCCGCGGACGGCCGTGGAACACAGGCCCTGAAGGGGCGGTCGTCAGCCGGTGCGGCGTCTTGGAGGCGGCTGGGTGACCGACAGCAGCGCGTCGGGGTGGGCCGCCGCCACGCGCAGCAGTACGCGCGCCGGTCCCTCGGGTTGGCGCCGTCCCTGTTCCCAGTTCTGGAGCGTGTCCACACTGATGCCGAGCAACGCGGCGAACTTCGCCTGGCTCAGTCGAAAGCGACGGCGGAGTGCCGCGACGTCGACGGCTCCCGCGCGGAGCAGGTCCTCTGCTTGAGTCGACCGAGCGGACTTCCGCCTGCCCGCCTGAATGGCCTTCATCTCCTTCACGCTCTCAAGGAGCTGGTCGAACAATTCCTTTCGCATGGTCGCGCCTCGTTCACTCGTCGGACACCAGCGTGCGGAGCGTTCGCAGTTCGGCCCGAGACAGATCGGATCGAACGTTCCTGGGATACCGAAAGAGCAGAAAGATCTGGCGGGTTGCGGCACGCCAGAAATAGATCACTCGGGCGCCGCCCCGCTTGCCTCGCCCCCGCAATCGCCATCTCAATTTGCGGAGGCCACCGGAGCCTGGAATGAGAACTCCGGACGTTGGCCGAAGGATCAGCATCAATTGGAGGGCGCGGTACTGGTCATCCGTGAGCTGCGCGTCCACCTGTTTCGTGAAGACCGAAGTCTCGATCAGTTACATGGGCAGTATACGTCGTTGGCGTACAGCCGTCAATGGCGTACCGGTGCGCGGCCCGGCGCCCCCCATGGACTGGCTGGATCGGCCTCGCTACCCGAACCAATCGAGCTCCGGAACGCACGGATTCGCGCCGACATTGGGCGAGTGTGGGCGACCGGTTAGCTTTCCCTCCCGTCCTGCAACCCCGAGTGCTCATGCCCCCGCAATTCATCTACGTCATGAAGGATCTGCGCAAAGTCGTCCCGCCCCAGCGGGAGATTCTGCGTGGGATCTGGTTGTCCTTCTACTACGGCGCCAAGATCGGCGTGCTCGGCCCCAACGGCGCCGGCAAGTCGAGTCTGCTGCGGATCATGGCGGGGGTGGACCACGACTTTCAGGGCGAGGCGTGGATCGCGGATGGGATGAAGGTGGGCTACCTGCCGCAGGAGCCGCAGCTCGACGCAACGCTCGACGTGAAGGGCAACGTCGAACTCGCCGTCGCCGAGCAGCGCGGACTGCTGGAGCGGTTCAACGAGATCTCGATGGCGTTCGCCGAGCCGATGAGCGACGACGCGATGGAGAAGCTGCTCGCCGAGCAGGCGCGGGTGCAGGAGCAGATCGACGCGCACGATCTGTGGAGCCTCGATACGAAGATCGAGATCGCGATGGATGCGCTGCGCCTGCCGCCGTGGGACGCCGACGTCGACAAACTGTCGGGCGGTGAGCGGCGGCGCGTGGCGCTGTGCCGCGTGTTGCTGGAGCAGCCCGACATGCTGCTGCTCGACGAGCCGACCAACCACCTGGACGCCGAGAGTGTGGCGTGGCTGGAGCGGCACCTGGCGGAGTTTCCGGGCACCGTGGTGGCGATCACCCACGACCGGTACTTCCTGGACAACGTGGCCAAGTGGATTCTGGAGCTGGACCGCGGGGCGGGCATTCCGTGGGAGGGCAACTACTCGAGCTGGCTGGAGCAGAAGCAGAACCGTCTGCAGACCGAGGAGAAGCAGGCCAGTGCGCGGCAGCGGACGCTGCAGCGCGAGCTGGAGTGGGTGCGCATGGCGCCGCGGGCCCGGCAGGCCAAGAACAAGGCGCGCATCCAGAAGTACGAGGAGCTGGCGAGCCAGGAGGCGCAGGAGAAGGTGCTGCAGCACGAGATCGTGATTCCGCCGCCGCCGCGGCTGGGCAACGACGTCGTGATCGCGAAGAATCTGCGCAAGGCCTATGGCGACAAGCTGCTGATCGACGGGCTCGACTTCGCGTTGCCGCGCGGCGGGATCGTGGGCGTGATCGGCGCCAACGGAGCCGGCAAGACGACGCTGTTCCGGATGATCGTGGGCGACGAGCAGCCGGACGGCGGGGAGTTGAAGGTGGGCGAGACCGTGCAGCTCGCGTACGTGGATCAGAGCCGGACGCTGGACGGCGAGAAGACGGTCTACGACGAGGTGAGCGGCGGGCTGGACTCGATCATGGTGGGGAAGCGTGAGATCAACAGCCGGGCGTATCTGGCGAGCTTCAACTTCAAGGGGCCCGACCAGCAGAAGAAGGTGAAGGATCTCTCGGGCGGCGAGCGGAACCGCCTGCACCTGGCGAAGACGCTCAAGAGCGGCGGGAACGTGCTGCTACTCGATGAACCGACCAACGATCTGGACGTGGATACGCTGCGGGCGTTGGAGGATGCGTTGATCGATTTCGCGGGGTGTGCGGTGGTGATCTCGCACGACCGGTGGTTTCTGGACCGGATCGCGACGCACATGCTGGCG